>CAKTSK010000068.1 GCA_934597725.1 uncultured Eubacteriales bacterium | reverse complement strand
CATCATTGTAACACCTACAAGATGTTTTCCCCGCCATGGGGTATCCTATGGACAAGAAAACAACAGGAGGTGTCCAAGGACATGAAAGCAACGACGTTAGATACCCGCCAATTCCAGGCGCAGTTGGAAGAGAACAAGCCCATGCTGGTGGAATACTGGGCGCCTTGGTGCGGCTATTGCCGGCGCATCGGCCCCGCTTATGAGCAGGTGGCAGAGGAAGCAGGACAGACCCTGACGGTCTCGAAAATAAACATCGACGACGAACCCGCCCTGGCGGATCGGGAGGGCATCGAGGTGGTCCCCACCCTGGTGCTGTATGAGAAGGGACAGGCTGCCGGACGGCTGGTGGCTCCCACCTCCAAGGCCGCCATCGACGCATTTTTACAGGAGCATCTGCACAGACAGGAGGGAGAGTAAATGGCACACATCTATGACATGCTGATCCTGGGCGGCGGCCCGGGGGGATACACCGCCGCCCTGTACGCGGCCCGCAGCGGCCTGGACGTGCTGGTGCTGGAAAAGCTCTCTGCCGGCGGGCAGATGGGCCTGACCAGCCAGATCGACAACTACCCCGGTTTTCCCGACGGCATCGACGGCTTTTCCCTGGGCCAGCAGATGCAGGCCGGGGCCGCCCGCTTCGGGGCCAAGACCCAGCTGGCGGAGGTCACCGGCGCTTCCCTGGCCGGGCCGGTGAAGGAAGTGACCACCAGCGACGGCACCTTCCTGGCCCGGACGGTGGTGCTGGCCACCGGAGCCAACCCCCGCCTGCTGGGCCTGGAAGGGGAGGAAGCCCTGACGGGCCGGGGCGTGAACTACTGCGCCGCCTGCGACGGGATGTTCTACCGGGGCAAGACCGTGGCGGTGGTGGGCGGCGGCAACTCCGCCGTGGGAGACGCGCTGCTGCTGGCCCGGGTGGCCAAGCAGGTGGTCCTCCTGCACCGCCGGGACAGCCTGCGGGCCTCGCCGGTGTACCAGCAGTCGTTGGAGCAGGCGGAGAACCTGACCATCCGCTGGAACACCACGGTCTCCCGGCTGCTCCACGAGGACCGGCTGACCGGGCTGGAGCTGCGGGACACCCAGACGGGAGAGCTTTCCCAGCTGGCCTGTGACGGGGTGTTCGTGAGCATCGGCCGCGCCCCGGCCTCGGACTTGTTCCGGGACCAGGTGGACACCGATGAGGCCGGTTATTTCCGGGCCGACGAGACCACCCGGACCAATCTGCCCGGCGTGTTTGCCGTGGGCGATGTGCGTACCAAGCCCCTGCGGCAGGTGGTCACGGCGGTGGCCGACGGCGCGATGGCGGTCCACTTTGCCGAGCAATATCTGGCCCAAGAACACTGACGGTTCCGGCGGCGGCAGGGCCGCTGCCCGGTTTGGTTCTCTTTTTCGCCCCCTGGGGACTGCGGTCCCTGGGGGGCGGTCTGTTTCCCGGCGGAAGCGTTGACTATTTCCCGCGGAACATGCTATACTAAAGCACTGCATCTCTTTGAGAAAGGAGCGATCTCATGCGCGCAGTGGTGACAAGGGTCTCCTCTGCCTCGGTGGCCATCGACGGCCAGACGGTGGGGGAGATCGGCACCGGCTTTCTGGTCCTGCTGGGCATCGGCCCGGAGGACACCGCCGCCCAGGCGGAGAAGCTGGCGGACAAGATCTGCGGCCTGCGGGTCTTTGCCGACGAAGCGGGAAAGATGAACCGAAACCTGGAGGCGGTGGGAGGCGCGCTGCTGGTGGTGTCCCAGTTCACCCTCTATGCGGACATCAAGAGCCGCCGGCCGGGCTTTACCAAGGCCGCGCCCCCGGCGGTGGCCATCCCTCTGTACGAACGGTTCCTGGACCTGTGCCGGGAGAAGGGGTTCCGGGTGGCCCACGGGACCTTTGGCGCGGATATGGCGGTCTCGTCGGTCAATGACGGGCCGGTCACCATTTGGATGGATACCGACACCATGTAACATGGGGGAGGGCGAAGTGGTTCGGAGGCCGGGGACCAACGGGGTTGGTCGGACCGGGGGGCCGTGCTCCACGGCGGGGATTTGCCTACCATAGGCAACGGATGTTGGAGGCGCCGCCTCCGGGGGGCCACTGCCCGTGGCGGGGCCTGCTTTCTCTGGAGAAAGCAGGGGAAAGAGCACCAG
>CAKTSK010000067.1 GCA_934597725.1 uncultured Eubacteriales bacterium | reverse complement strand
GCCACCATCTTATTCAAAAAACTGTCGTCCTCGACAATTAAAATCTGCTTCATATCCTCACTTCCTTTGCTTTTTGTTCAGATAGTATAACAGGCAAATGTCCGCGAAATGTTACAGTGGACGGATTTTTTTGAAAAAGGGGACTTGATTACAGTTTTTCCGGCGGAACCTGTGCTACACTACAGCCAGAACAAAGAAAACACATCCACAGAAGGGAGGATCTCAAATGGGATTTTTCGATATGTTTTTCCATCCGAACATCAGTGAGGGGTTACAGGCCTTTCACCAGGACCCCCGCAGCGTCCTGCTGGACGTCCGGACCCGTGAGGAGTACCGCGAGGGCCACATTCCGGGCAGCCGGAACCTGCCTCTGGACGAGCTGTCTCAGGCCCGGCAGGTCCTCCCGGACCAGGAAGTGCCCCACTATGTGTATTGCTACAGCGGCGCCCGCAGCCGGCAGGCCGTGGCCCAGCTCAAGCGCATGGGATATCAGAACGTGACCAACATCGGCGGCATGATGAGCTACCGGGGACAGATCGAAGGAGGACTGGGAACATGAAAGTTGTGATCATTGGCGGAGTGGCCGGCGGCGCCACCGCAGCGGCGCGGGTCCGCCGCTTGGACGAGCAGGCAGAGATCGTGGTGCTGGAACGCTCCGGCTACGTCTCCTATGCCAACTGTGGCCTGCCCTATTACATCGGCGGTGTCATCGAGGACCGGGAGGAGCTGACCCTCCAGACCCCGGAGAGCTTTTGGGACCGCTTCCGCATCGACGTGCGGGTGGCCCACGAGGCCACTGCCATCGACCCGGCAGGGAAGACCGTGACCGTCAAAAATCTGCGTACCGGCGAGATCGTGACCGAGACCTACGATAAGCTGCTCCTTTCTCCGGGCGCCAAGCCCATCCAGCCGCCCCTGCCCGGCATGGACAGCCCCAGCCTGTTCACCCTCCGCACCGTGGAGGATACCCTGGCCATCCGCGCCTTTGTGGAGCAGCACAAGCCCCGCCGCGCTGTCATGGCCGGCGGCGGGTTCATCAGCCTGGAGGTGGCGGAAAACCTGGCCGAACTGGGCGTAAAAGTCACCATCGTCCAGCGCCTGCCCCACCTGATGCCGCCTCTGGACTATGACATGGCCAGCTTTGTCCACAACCACCTGCGGGAAAAGGGCGTGGATCTGCTGCTGGACACCTCGGTATCCGGTTTTGCCCAGGAAGGGGAGATCATCACCACCCAGATCGAGGGCGGAGAGCCTCTGGAAGCGGAGCTGGCCATTCTGGCCATGGGCGTGGCCCCGGAGACCACCCTGGCAAAAGAGGCTGGCCTGACCCTGGGCCAGCGGGGGAGCATCGCCGTCAACGACCGCATGGAGACCTCCCACCCGGACATCTATGCCGTGGGAGACGCGGCGGAGATCACCCATTTGGTCACCGGGGAAAAGACCCTCATCGCCCTGGCAGGCCCCGCCAACAAACAGGGTCGGGTGGCCGCGGACAACATCTGCGGCGGCGACAGCCGCTATCGGGGCGCCCAAGGCTCGTCGGTGCTGAAGGTATTCGACCTGACCGTGGCCGCCACCGGCCTGAATGAAGGGGCAGCCCAGGCCGCCGGGCTGGAGTATGAGACCGTGGTCCTCTCGCCCCTCTCCCACGCGGGGTATTATCCCGGGGGCATGGTGATGACCATGAAGGTCCTCTACGAGAAGCAGACCCTGCGGCTCCTGGGCGCGCAGATCGTCGGGACCGATGGGGTGGACAAGCGCCTGGACGTGCTGGCCACCGCCATGCAGGGGGGCCTGTCGGTGACGGCGCTGAAAGAGCTGGACCTGGCCTATGCCCCGCCGTATTCCTCCGCCAAGGACCCGGTGAATATGGCTGGCTTCCTGGCAGAAAATCTGGAGGCCGGTCTGGTGCGCCAGTTCCCCTGGACCCAGGTGGACCAGCTGCCCCGGGACGGCAGCGCCAATCTGGTGGACATCCGCACGCCGGAGGAATACCAGGAAGGGAATGTGCCGGGCTTCCAGAACATCCCCCTCGACGAGCTGCGCCAGCGCTTGGGGGAGATCGACAAGGACAAGCCCGTTTACCTCATCTGTCAGAGCGGCCTGCGAAGCTACCTGGCCTGCCGGATCTTGCAGCAGCTGGGTTACACTTGCAGCCATCTGGCCGGGGGCTTCCGGTTCTACGGCAGCGTCGTGCTGGACCGTTCGGCCAGCCAGCGGGCCTATCCCTGCGGGATGGAGCGCCCTTAAAC
>CAKTSK010000066.1 GCA_934597725.1 uncultured Eubacteriales bacterium | reverse complement strand
AGGTGCAGGCCGATGGTCTCATCCTCAAACTTGGGCCAGAGGATGCCGGGGGTGTCCAGCAGCTCCAGACCCTGGTCCACCGAGACCCACTGCTTGCCCCGGGTGACCCCGGGCCGGTCGCCGGCCTTGGCGGACTTCTTCCGGGCCACCTTGTTGATGAAGGTGGACTTGCCCACGTTGGGGATACCCACCACCATGGCCCGGACCGGGCGGCCCACCTGCCCCTTTTCCTTCCACTTGGCGATCTGTTCCTTCAGCGCCCCCCGCATGACCGGGGAAAACTGCTTGACCCCTGCGCCGCTGCGGGCGTCGCACTCCAGCACAGACATGCCCTGGGCGCGGAAATACGCGCCCCAGGCCTTGCTGGCGGCGGGGTCGGCCTGATCGGCCCGGTTGAGGATCACCACCCGGGGCTTGCTGCCCACCAGGTCGTCGATGTCCGGGTTGCGGCTGGCGATGGGGATGCGGGCGTCGATGACCTCGGCCACCACGTCTACATATTTCAGGTTTTCTCCGATCATCCGCCGGGTCTTGGTCATGTGACCGGGGTACCACTGAATGTTCACAGGTGCGCTCCCTCCCTTCCTGGCCGCCGGCATAGGCGGCCGCTGGGTCCTGTCATTCCTATCATTTCATGACTGAATAGTATACACGATTTCTCCCGTTCTGAAAAGGCTTTTCCCCAAAAAAGCGGTGCAAAAACCCTCCCTGTCTGCGGGGGACCGGGCAGCGTCTCCCATTCATCAAAAAAGGGAGCGCCAGCGCGCTCCCTTTTCTGGGGATCTTTGGGAAACTTACAGCTTCTCCTTGACCTTGGCTGCCTTACCCACACGGTCACGCAGATAATACAGCTTGGCCCGGCGGACCTTACCTCTCCGGATGGTCTCGACCTTCTCGATGGCGGGGCTGTAGAGGGGGAATACCTTCTCCACGCCGACACCATAGGAAACGCGGCGCACGGTAAAGGTCTCGTTGATGCCGCCGTGCTTCTTGGCAATGACGGTACCCTCGAAGACCTGGATTCTCTCCCGGTTGCCTTCCTTGACCCGCAGGTGCACGCGGACGGTGTCGCCCACGGTGACGCTGGGGGCTGCCTTTTCAGGCATGTTCTTCTCGACAAAATTCTTCATCAGATCCATTTTTGATTTCCTCCTGTGATGCAGGTGTTCGTAGAGCAAAGGATGCCGCCGAAGATGCGGCACTCCAGAGGACCACCCGTTTTACATAGATCGCCGATTATTTTATCAGCTGCCCGCAAAAAATGCAAGTAAAATTTCCGTTTTTTCCCCCTGTTCAAGAGATTTTCTCCCTGGGGCACAATGGCGGCGGCATTTCCGGGAAATCCCTTGACATTTCGCGGGATTTCCTGTAGGTTTTTCTTGTTTGACGGCGCACCTCCCAGCCCTGTCCCCCGGGCTGGAGCGGAGCGCCCCCAGTATTTTTTGAGAGGAAGAATGAGATGAAACAACACGCTCCACACGGCAACGCCAAGGCACTGCTGCCGATCGGCGTCTTCCTGGTGCTCTATCTGGGCCTGGGAATCCTATTTGAATATGGGCTGAAGATCCCCATGGGCTTTTACAGCATCCCCATCGTGGTCATCTTCCTGGTGGCCCTGCTGGTGGCCTGCCTGCAAAACCACAGCCTGTCCCTGGACGAAAAGATGTCCCTCATGGGACAAGGCATCGGAGACAAGAACATTGTCATCATGGTCCTCATTTTCATGACCGCCGGCATGTTCGTGGGCGTGGTGGGGCGCAGCAGCGCCGACAGCGTGGCCTACTTCCTGCTGTCCATCATCCCCGCCCAGTTTGCGGTGGCGGTGCTGTTCGTGGTGGGCTGCTTCGTCTCCCTGGCCATGGGGACCTCGGTGGGCACCATCACCCTCATCACCCCCATCGCCCTGTCTGTGGCCGAGGCCTCCGGCTTTGCGGTGCCCCTGTGCGTGGCCTCGGTGATCGGCGGCGCCATGTTCGGGGACAACCTCTCCTTTATCTCTGACACCACCATCGCCGCCTGCAACGGCCAGGGCTGCCAGATGCAGGACAAGTTCCGGGCCAACTTTGCCATCGCCCTGCCGGCGGCGGTGGTCTCCCTGATCGTGATCCTGGTCCTCTCCTTTGGCCAGTACAGCGGCCAGGCAGTCACCGAGCCCTACAGCCTCATCCAGATCATCCCCTACCTGCTGGTGCTGGTGGGCGGCATTCTGGGGATCAACGTCTTTGTGGTCCTGCTCATCGGCATCGTCTCCGGCGCGATGATCATGCTGGCCACCGGCGCCACCGCCGCCACCGATCTGCTGGCCAACATGGGCTCCGGCGCGGCGGGTATGTTCGAGACCACCATGGTGGCCATTCTGGTCTCCGCCATCTGCGCTCTCATCCGGGCCTACGGCGGCTTCGACGCCCTGCTGTACGGCATCAAGCGGGTCTTCCGGGGCCGCAAGGGCGGCCAGCTGGGCATGGGCCTGCTGGTGGGCGCCATGGACGTCGCCACTGCCAACAACACCGTGGCCATCGTCATGGCCAACCCCATCGCCAAGGAGATGTCCCGGGACTACGGCATCTCCCCCCGCAAGGCGGCCTCCCTGCTGGACACCTTCTCCTGTGTTTTCCAGGGTATCCTGCCCTACGGCGCACAGATGCTGGTGGCCCTCTCCGCCGCCCACGAGCTGGGGTATGAGCTGTCTGCGTTCCAGGTCATTCCCAACCTGTTCTATCC
>CAKTSK010000065.1 GCA_934597725.1 uncultured Eubacteriales bacterium | reverse complement strand
AGCAACCAACGATAGAAACCTTCTATCGTTTCGGACGCTGAGACTACTTGATCTTTCTATTCTCCAAATCCCAAACCCAAAAATTGCGTTCCCAAATCAGTGCTTGTAAAGGGGCGGTCTCAAACCACGATCGTGTCCTCGCCCTCCCAACCCAAAACAGAGCGAGTGAGTAACGAGCGGCCCTTCTCCCCCGGGGTCCAGGGGCCGCGGCCCCTGGTGTTCTTTCCCCCGCTTTCTCCAAAGAAAGCGGGAACCCCCCACGGGCAGTGGCCCCCACGGAGTGGGTAACTCCGAATCTCTTGCCTGTATGACAGGCACTACCTTACGCTGTTGGGAACGGCGGCTCTTTCTGACCAACGTGGTCGGTCGTCGGTGGTCCCACCCACCCGCTGGAAGGCGTTCGGTGGTCGGCGTCTAAAGTCGCCTCCTACGGCTGCGCCGTTGGCCGTTGGCAACGGCGTCTCTTGAGACCAACGCGGTTGGTCACTGGCGTTCTAACCACCGTGGTTCGGTCGTCGACGGTCCCACCCACCCGCTGGAAGGTGTTCGGTGGTCGGCGTCTGCCGTCGCCTCCTACGGCTGCGCCGCTGGCTGCGGCGGCGCTTAAATGTTCCGCAGCTGCTTGCCGCAGCGCAGAATGGCCTGCTCGGCCAGGATCTCCATGGCGTCGATGTAGAACGACGGCAGACTGTGCAGGACCCGGTACACCGACAGCTCCGTGCAGCCCAGGATGGCGCAGTCACACCCCACCTGGCGGAGGTAGGCGTCCACTTCCCCGAACTTTTCCCGGGAACCGGTCTCCCCCTTCTTGATCTCGTCATAGATGATGGACATGACCATCTGCTGTAACGGCGGCGGCAGGGTCACCGGGGTCAGGCCGGCGGCGGTCAGCTCCTTCTGATAGATCCCGGTCTGCACCGTGCCGTCGGTGGCCAGGATGCCCACCGTCTGCCTGCCCTGGGCGGCAATGGCCGCCACGGTCTCCCGGATCATGTGGATAATAGGGATCTTCAGCTCCCCCTGGAGCCGGTCGGCAAAATAGTGGGAGGTGTTGCAGGGGATGGCCAGCATCGTGCAGCCCGCCCCCTCCAGCAGCCTGGCCCCGTCCCGCAGGTGGCGGTAGACGTTCTCCGCCGCCTCTCCTCCGGCCAGGATGCCGGCGGTGCGGTCGGGGATCTTGGCGTCGCTCCAGAGCAGCACTTGCAGGTGCTCCTGGTCCGACTCGGCCTGGGTGCGGTCGATGATGCGCTGATAAAAGGTGTTGGTGGCCTGGGGACCCATGCCCCCCAGCACCCCCAGGATGCCCTCTTGCTTCATGGGAGACCTCCTTCCCTGGCCGGCGGCGGGGGGATGGCCCCGCCGGAGCGGTCAGTTCTTTTTCTCGTAATACTGCTTGAACTTCTTGAAGTGGCCCAGCAGATTCTTTTCCATCCGCAGCTTCCGCAGCAGGCTCTTGTCCCCCCGGTAGAACAGGGGGCGGACCTCCCGGCCCTGGGCCATGAGGTCCTTCATCTGCCGGTGATAGTCCGAGACGATGTAGTCAAAGGCCACCTTCCGGGGCACCACCCGCCAGAGGCTGGGGTTGTCGGCCAGGACGAAGGGCAGGTCCTTGCCCTCCACCCGGTCCTCCACCAGGAGCCTGGCGATGTTGTAGCCCGCCCCGGTGACGTAGTAGTTGCTGCGGCCCTGGCGGCAGTTGATCTCAAAGACCTTATACTTGCCGTCCCGCTGGTCGTACTTGATGTCAAAGTTGGAGAAGCCCACATAGCCGATGTCCTCCAGGAAGGCCCGGATCTTCTCGGCCACCGGGCCGCACGGCTCGGTGAGGATGACGGCGTGGTTGCCGATGCCGTGGGGGGTGTGCTCCTCCAGCAGGACGTGGCCCATGCACATGAGCTTGACCTTGCCGTTGCGGTCGGAGTAGTTGGTGAGCACCCGCATGTAGCTGTCGTCGCCGGGGATGAAGTCCTGGATGATCATGGTGTCCGGGTAGCCGGCGGCGTAGACCTTGTCCAGGACCTCCTCCAGGCTCTTCCGGTCGGGGCAGGTAAAGACCTTCTCGTTGCCGGGGAAGGGATGTTCCCAATAGGCCACGCCGTTGGCGGGCTTGCAGATGTAGGGGGGCTGGAAGTCCAGGGTGAAGTCGTGGCCCATCTCCCGGCGGTAGATGAAGGTGCCGGGGTGGTCGATGCCGTACTGGTCGCACAGGGCGTAGAAGGATTCCTTGTTGATGAGGGTGTTGATGAGCTCGCCGCTGACGGTGGCGGCCACGCAGTTGGCGGGAAAGGCGTCCTTGTTCTCAGCGGCCAGCTTCACATAGCTGTCGCCGCAGCCGATGACCAGCACGGTTTTGTCAGAAAACTCAGCGGCCACGTCGGCCACGTTCTGGCGGAAGGCGGCGGCGTCCTCGTTGGCCGGGCAGACCCGGTAATCGATGATCGACGAGCCGTAGGCCGGGCCGGAGGCAAACTTGCCGAAACAGACGGAGCGGACGCCGTAAGCCTCATGGAAGGCCCGGGCCACGCTGTAAACATTGATGTCCCCACCAAAGAGGACAGGCTGGAAGTTGTGTTCCATAGCTAATACGCTTCCTTTATTTTCCCGGGAAAGAAAGGAGCCCGGGGGCTCCTCTTGGTTGTTCCCGTTAGTGGGCAAAATTATACGGGGGACGCCGTTGGAAACGGCGGAGAACTTTGGGGCGGCCACGTTGGTCGAATCGGGGGGCCGTGCTCCACGGCGGGGATTTGCCTACCATAGGCAACGGATGTGGGAGGCGCCGCCTCCGGGGGGCCA
>CAKTSK010000064.1 GCA_934597725.1 uncultured Eubacteriales bacterium | reverse complement strand
GTGCTCTTTCTCCTGCTTTCTCCAGAGAAAGCAGGCCCCGCCACGGGCAGTGGCCCCCCGGAGGCGGCGCCTCCCACTGTCGTTGCCTACAGTAGGCAAATCCCCGCCGTTGAGAACGGCGCATCATCCCCACCAACGCCCGTTGGTGACTGCGTTTCCCGCCGCCTGCCGGCGGCCGGTCTTTACCCAGAACTTTGGAGGTATTTATGGCAGAACTGACACCCATGAAAAAACAATATCTGGCGATCAAGGACCAGCACCCCGACTGCCTGCTGTTCTTCCGTCTGGGGGATTTTTATGAAATGTTCAACGACGACGCCAAAATTGCCGCCGAAGAACTCAACCTGACCCTCACCACTCGGGACCGGAACAAGCCCCCCGAGGAGCGCACCCCCATGTGCGGCGTGCCCTACCACTCCGCCGAGGCCTACATCGCCCGCCTGGTGGCCAAGGGCTATAAGGTCGCCATCTGCGAGCAGACCGAGGACCCCGCCCAGGCCAAGGGGCTGGTGGACCGGGAGATCATCCGGGTGGTGACCCCCGGCACCCTCATCGAGGAAACCATGCTCGAAGAAGGCAAAAACAACTTTCTGGCCGCCCTCTGCGTCACCGCCCAGGGGGCGGGTCTGTGTTTTGGGGACATCTCCACAGGAGAGATCTTCCTCACCCACCTGCCCCCGGAGGACTGGTCCGCCCGGGCCATCAGCGAGCTGGTCCGCTTTGCCCCCCGGGAGGTCATCCTCTCCCCGGGGGCCTGCCAGTCCCCCCTGCTGGACGAGCTGACCGCCAAACTCTCCTGCCGGGTGGAGCAGGCCGACGAGAGCCGGTTCGCCCTGGCCCAGGCTCGCCAGCGGGTCCAGCGCCAGTTCACCCAAGGGCTGGATCAGGTCCCCCCGGGGTCCGACGCGGCCATTCAGGCGGCGGGCGGTCTGCTGTCCTACCTGTACGAGACTCAGAAAACCGACCTGTCCTACCTGCACGCCCTGCGCTATTACGCCGCCAGCGGCTTCCTCTCCCTGGACCCGGTGGCCCGGCGGAACCTGGAGCTGACCGAGACCCTGCGGGGCAAGGAGAAAAAAGGCTCCCTGCTGTGGGTGCTGGACAAGACCAAGACCGCCATGGGCGGCCGCCTGCTGCGGGGCTGGCTGGAACGGCCCCTGCTGGACCCGGTGGCCATCTCCCGGCGGCTGGAAGCCGTGGGCTGGCTGGTGGACCACCCGGTGGACCGGCAGGAGCTGGTCCAGACCCTGCGGGAGATCACCGACCTGGAACGCCTCATCTCCCGCATCGTCTACGGCACCGCCGGCGGGCGGGATCTGGTGGCGCTGGCTGCGGGCCTGTCCCGCCTGCCGCTGCTGCAGGAGCATCTGCCCCAGCAGGGGCCTACGCTGCTGAGCAAGCTCCGCCAGGGGCTGGCAGGGCTGCCGGACCTGACCGAGCAGATCGGCCGGGCCATCGTGGACGAGCCGCCCTTCTCCGTGCGGGAGGGCGGGTTCATCCGCCCGGGCTTCCACCCGGATGTGGACAGCCTGCGGGAGATCCTCACCGACACCAAGGGCATCCTGGCCCGGCTGGAAGCGGGGGAGAAGGAAAAGACGGGGATCAAGTCCCTGAAGGTGGGCTTCAACAAAGTCTTTGGCTACTATATCGAGGTCTCCAAGTCTTACTACGATCAGGTCCCCGACCACTACATCCGCAAGCAGACCCTGACCAACTGCGAGCGCTACATCACCCAGGAACTCAAGGAGATGGAACACACCATCCTCTCAGCCCAGGACCGGATCGTGGCCCTGGAATATCAGCTCTTCTGCCAGGTGCGGGAGGCGGTGGCGGCCCAGGCCGCCCAGGTCCAGGAGGTGGCCGCCGCCGTGGCCCAGGCCGACGTGCTGGCCTGCTTTGCCACCGTGGCGGTGGAAAACAACTATTGTATGCCTCTGGTGGACAACTCGGACAAGCTGGAGATCACCGAGGGGCGGCATCCGGTGGTGGAGCGGATGCGCCGGGACACGATCTTCGTGCCCAACGACACCTACATGGACCGGAAAGACAATCTGGCGGCGATCCTCACCGGCCCCAACATGGCGGGCAAATCGACCTATATGCGCCAGGTGGCGCTGATCGTCCTCATGGCCCAGATGGGCAGCTTTGTGCCCGCCCGGTCGGCCCACATCGGGGTGGTGGACCGGATCTTCACCCGCATCGGAGCCTCGGACGACCTGGCCGGGGGCCAGTCCACCTTTATGGTGGAGATGACGGAGGTGGCGGAGCTGCTCAAGCACGCCACCAGCCGCAGCCTGTTGATCCTGGACGAGATCGGCCGGGGGACCTCGACCTATGACGGCATGGCCATCGCCCGGGCGGTGCTGGAGTGGTGCGCGGACCCCAGACGGCTGGGGGCCAAGACCCTGTTTGCCACCCATTACCACGAGCTGACGGTGCTGGAAGGCCAGCTGCCGGGGGTGAAAAACTTCAACATTGCCGCCCGGAAGAAGAAGGATCAGATTATTTTCCTGCGTAAAATCGTCCCCGGCGGCGCGGACCAGAGCTATGGCATTGAGGTTGCCGGGCTGGCCGGACTGCCGGAAAAGGTCATCCGGCGGGCCCGGGAGATCCTGGCGGAGCTGGAAAGCCAGGAACCCGCCCCCCGCCAGCCGGCGGCGCGGCAGGAGAACCAGGTTTCCCTGGCGGCGCTGGGGGAGGAGGAGGTCCTGGCCACCCTGCGGAACACAATGGTGGAGAATTTGACGCCGCTGCAGGCGCTGAACTTATTGCAGGAACTCAAAGAGAAGCTTTGAGGGGATTGCCGACGACAAACCACGTTGGTCAGAAAGAGCCGCCGTTCCCAACGGCGTAAGATAGTGCCTGTCATACAGGCAAGAGATTCGGAGTATCCCACTCCGTGGGGGCCACTGCCCGTGGGGGGTTCCCGCTTTCTCTGAAGAAAGCGGGGGAAAGAGCACCAGGGGC
>CAKTSK010000063.1 GCA_934597725.1 uncultured Eubacteriales bacterium | reverse complement strand
TTCCCCGACCAACGCCGTTGGTCCCAAGTTTTTCCCACCGCCTGCCGGCGGTGGCACGGAAGGAGTCCCCCCTTATGCAACAGCGATCTGTCGCCATCCATACAGAATTCATCAAATTGGAAGCCCTGCTCAAGCTGGCCAATCTGGTCGGCAGCGGCGGCGAGGCCAAGGTCCTCATCCAGGAGGGCCAGGTCTCCGTCAACGGGGAAGTCTGCCCCATGCGGGGCAAAAAGCTCCGGCCCGGAGACCGGGTCACCTTCCAGGATCAGGAGATCCTGGTGCAATGACCGTCCACACCATCACCCTGGACGGGTTTCGCAACTACGAGACCTTCTCCGCCTCCTTCGCCCCCGGGGTGAACGTCATCTGGGGAGAAAACGCCCAGGGAAAAACCAATCTCCTGGAAGCCATCGGCTTCCTGGCCGGCGCCCGCTCCCACCGGGCCAGGGGAGACAAGGAACTCATCGCCTTCCAGAAAGACCGGGCAGCGATCACCGCCCAGGTGGAAAGCCGAGGAAGGGAATTTCTTCTGGAAGCCCAGCTCATCCGGGGCGCCAGACGAAAGCTCTTCGTCAACCACGTCAAGGCAAAGACCGCCGCCGAACTCACCGGCGTGGTCCAGACCGTCCTCTTCTGCCCGGAAGACCTGGCCCTCATCCGGGCCGGCGCCGCCCAGCGGCGGGCCTTCCTGGATCAGGCCATCTGCCAGCTCCGCCCCCGGTACGCCGAGGCGTTGAGCCAGTACCACCGGCTGCTGGAACACAAGACCAGAATTCTCCGGGACTGGGAAAAAAATCCCGGCCTGCTCCAGGTGCTGGACGACTTCAACGAGGCCTTGGCCCGGGCAGGCGCCCTGGTTATCCACTATCGGGCGCACTTTGTGGAAAAACTGGCCCAAAAAGCCGCCCAGATCCAGGAAGAGTTCTCCGGCGGCCGGGAGACCCTGGGCCTGCGTTACCACACGGTATCCACCGTCCACGAGCCTTTGGGCCAGACGGTGGCCATCTATGAGGCCCTCCGCCAGCACCAGGAGAGCCACCGCCGGGCAGAGCAGGAGGCCCGCTCCTGCCTCTCCGGCCCCCACAAGGATGACCTGCTGGCCACCATCAACGGCCAGCCCGCCCGGCAGTTCGCCTCCCAGGGCCAGACCCGCACCGCCGCCCTCTCCCTGAAGCTGGCGGAACGGGAGCTGTTCCAGGACGACACCGGCCAGTGGCCCGTGCTGCTGCTGGACGACGTGCTTTCCGAGCTGGACCGCCAGCGGCAGGCCTTCGTCCTGGGGCGGATCACCGGCGGACAGGTGTTCATCACCAGCTGCGAGGCCCCGGCAGGGGAGTTGTCCGCCGGAAAAGTCCTCCGCATCCACCAGGGAGCCTTGGCAGAGGAGTAAATCGCCCTCCTTCGCGGCGGCAATGTGATAGGATGAAGGCGTCTGTGCGCTGCCGCACCCGCCGGAAAGGAGAAGGCTCATGTATCTGCACATCGGCGCGTCGGTGGTCATCCCGTACCGGGATGTGCTGGGCATCTTTGACCTGGACAACACCACCTCTTCCCGGATCACCCGGGACTTTCTCACCCGGGCCGAGCAGGCCGGCCAGGTGATCACCGCCGGAGAGGATCTGCCCAAATCCTTTCTCCTGTGCCGGTCGCCGGACGGTCAAGTGACGGTCTATCTGTCCCAGCTCTCCTCCTCCACCCTGCTCAAACGGCTGGAGTCGGGGACCCTGGAGCCGGGATGACCCGTTTCCCGGCGGGAAACCGGCCGCCCTGCGGGGCGGCCACCCCAGCGCAGACGCTGGGTCGTCCACGAGGCCCGATGCCATCCGGGCCGCAACCCCTTGGGTCTGCCCCCTGTTCCGGGGCGGCAGGCCCCCCTTTGGAGGTATGAAAATGGATCAGTTGGAAAAGAAAACCGCTACAGCGGTGGAACATGAGTACGGGGCCTCGGAGATCCAGGTCCTGGAAGGGTTGGAGGCCGTGCGGAAACGTCCCGGCATGTATATCGGCTCCACCTCCTCCAGCGGCCTGCACCATCTGGTCTATGAGATCGTGGACAACGCCATCGACGAGGCCCTGGCCGGCTACTGCACCGAAATTCTGGTGGAGATTTTGCCCGGCAACGTCATCCGGGTGCTGGACAACGGCCGGGGCATCCCCGTGGACATCCAGCAGCAGACGGGCAAGCCCGCCCTGGAGGTGGTGTACACCATCCTCCACGCCGGCGGCAAGTTCGGCGGCGGCGGCTACAAGGTCTCCGGCGGCCTGCACGGCGTGGGCGCGTCGGTGGTCAACGCCCTGAGCCAGTGGCTGGAGGTCCGGGTGTACAAGGACGGGACCATCTACGAAATGAAATTCTCCCGGGGCCAGGTGACCCAGCCCATGAAGATCGTGGGCCAGACCGACCGCACCGGCACGGAAGTGGTCTTTCAGCCCGACCCGGAGATGTTCACCGAGACCACCGAGTATGACTATGAGATCCTGCACACCCGGATGCGGGAGGAAGCCTTCCTCAACGCCGGCCTGACCATCATCATGGCCGACCGGAGAGGGGAGGAGCCTGTGTCCGACACCATGTGCTATGAGGGCGGCATCCGGGAGTTCGTGACCTATCTCAACCGGAACAAGACTGCCATCCACGAGGGGGTCATCTACATGGCCGGCACCCGGGAGGATGCCATGGCCGAGGTCTCCCTGCAATACAACGACAGCTACAACGAGGTCATCGTCTCCTTTGCCAACAACGTCCACACCCCCGAGGGCGGCATGCACGAGGAGGGCTTCAAGCGGGCCCTCACCAACACCCTCAATGCCTACGGCCGCAAGACCAAGCTGCTGAAAGAGGACGAAAAGATCACCGGCGAGGACTGCCGGGAGGGCCTGACCTGCGTCATCTCCGTCAAGCTCACCGAGGCCCAGTTCGAGGGCCAGACCAAGGCCAAGCTGGGCAACAGCGAGATCCGCACCTTGGTCAACGGCATCGTGTCGGAAAAGCTGGAGGAATTTCTGGAGGAAAACCCTGCCGTGGGCAAGGCCATCCTGGAGAAAGCCCTCACCGCCTCCCGGGCCAGAGAGGCCGCCCGGAAGGCCAGAGAATCCGTTCGCCGCAAGACCGGCCTGGAATCCGGCCAGATGCCCGACAAGCTGAAGGACTGCAACGAGCGCGACCCGGCGCTCACCGAAATCTACATCGTCGAGGGCGACTCCGCCGGCGGCTCGGCCATCCAGGGCCGGGACTCCCGGTTCCAGGCCATCCTGCCTCTGTGGGGCAAGATGCTCAACGTGGAGAAGGCCCGGGCGGATAAGGTTTATGGCAACGACAAGCTCATCCCCGTCATCACTGCTTTGGGAGCAGGCATCGGGGAGGAGTTCAACCCTGAAAAACTCCGCTATCACAAAATCATCATTATGGCCGACGCCGACGTGGACGGGGCACACATCCGCACCCTGCTGCTGACCTTCTTCTTCCGGTTCATGCGGCCCCTCATCGAGCAGGGGTATGTCTATTCTGCGGTGCCGCCGCTGTACAAGCTCACCCGGGGCAAGCAGCAGCGGGTGGCCTACTCCGACGAGGAGCGGGACCGGGTCTCGGCCCAGATGCGGGGGGACAACCCCAACGCCAAGGTGGAGATCAACCGCTTCAAGGGTCTGGGCGAGATGGACCCCCACGAGCTGTGGGAGACCACCATGAACCCGGAGACCCGCACCCTGCGGCGGATCACCCTGGAAGATGCGGTGAAGGCAGACGAGATCTTCACCATCCTCATGGGGGAGAAGGTGGAACCCCGGAAGGAGTTCATCGAAACCAACGCCAAATACGTCGTCAATCTGGACATCTGACTGTGTGGGACCACCGTGGTTCGGAAGGCGGGGACCCACGCCGTTGGTCGGAGG
>CAKTSK010000062.1 GCA_934597725.1 uncultured Eubacteriales bacterium | reverse complement strand
CTGCGCCGTTGGCCGTTGGCAACGGCGTCTCTTGAGACCAACGTGGTTGGTCACTGGCGTTCTAACCACCGTGGTTCGGTCATCGGTGGTCCCACCCACCCGCTGCAAGGCGTTCTGTGGTCGGCGTCTATGGTCGCCTCCTACGGCTGCGCCGCTGCGCCGTTGGCAGCGGCGTCCCTTGAGACCAACGCGGTTGGTCATCGGTGTTCGGACCGGCCCGGCCGGTCCCCGCAGAAACAAAATAATGGTTGACAGGCAAGGGACTTTTCCGCTATAATAGCCTATGCATCATCATGACCAGATCATGGTGCGTGGAATTCAACAACCGCGGCCGGGACAATTCGGCCGTTGTGGTGGGCGGGCTCTCCCGCCGGAAATAGATCCAGGAGGTGTATCGGAATGGTTCGTACCTATCAGCCCAAGAAGCGTCAGCGTTCCAAGGAACATGGGTTCCGCAAGCGTATGTCTACCGCCAACGGGCGCAAAGTCCTGGCCCGTCGTCGTGCCAGAGGCCGTGCTCGGCTGACCCACTGATGCCAAGGTTAACCGCATAAAGAGTACAACAAGGGGCGGGGAATCAGATTCCACGCCCCCTTTCATTCCATGCCGCCGCCCCCGTCGGGGCGGGCGGAACCAGGCCCTCCCCCCGGCCCTGCCCCATCGGGCAGCCGCCCGCCGGGAGCGGCCCGTACTCTGTGGGAAGGGGAAAATCTCGTGAAGCATACTGTCTCCCTCAAGGAAAACCGGATATTCCGCCGGCTCTACGCCAAAGGAAAAAGCGCCGTAGCGCCCACCATGGTCCTCTACTGCCGGAAAAACGGCCGGGGCGAAAGCCGCCTGGGCCTCACCACCGGCACCAAGCTGGGCCATGCCGTGGTCCGCAATCGGGTCCGCCGCCGCCTGCGGGAGATCTATCGCCTCCAGGAGCACCAGCTCCTGCCCGGCTACGATATTGTCATCGTGGCCCGGGTCCGGGCAGTCCACAGCAAGTATGCCGACCTGGAACGGGATTTTCTCCGCCTGGCCAAAAAACTCCAGCTTCTCTCTCCCCCCGCAAGCAAGGAGAAGAAGCCATGAAGGCGCTGCTGCTCTGGCTCATCCGGTTCTACCGGCGGGTCATCTCTCCTGCTCGTCCCCCCTGCTGCCGCTTCATCCCCACCTGCTCGGCCTATGCCCTGGAGGCCGTGGAGAAATACGGCGCCCTCAAGGGGGGCCTTCTTGCCGTGCGCCGCATCCTGCGCTGCAACCCCTTTCACAAACAAAAGAGCATCGAGTATGACCCCGTGCCCTGACCCAGCTGCCTTCCCGTCCCGGCCGGACGACCGGCGGGACCCATCAAACCTGGAGGCGCTTACATGAATCTCTTGAACATTATCCTTACCCCCTTCGCCAAACTGCTGCTGCTGTTCTACAACGTCACCGGCAGCTACGGGGTCGCCCTGATCCTGTTTGGCCTGGTGGTCCGCCTGATCCTCTTCCCCGTCTTTCTGAAAGGCCGGAAGGGAATGCTCTCCATGAGCGGCCTGGCAGAAAAGCAGCGCGTGCTGCAGCAAAAATACGCCAGGGACCGGGAAAAATACAGCCGCGAGCTGCAAAAGCTCTATGAGGAAGAAGGGGTCAAGCCCTCCTCCGGCTGCCTGTGGTCCTTCCTGCCCATGCCCTTCCTCATGATCCTGTACGCCATCATCCGCCAGCCGCTGACGTACCTCATGAACATGAATCAGGACCACTTCAACGCCGTGTCCAACCTGCTCTACGGCAACGTGCTCGACTACAAAAACCAGCAGCTGCAAATGGCCCAGGACGTCTTCCTCAACCACGACAAGATCGTCGCCGCCATCCCCGAGCTGGCCGGTATGCCCCAGATCGACTTCACCTTCCTGGGCGTGAACCTGTCCGAGACCCCCCACTTCCTGTTCTGGCGGGCCGAGGACGTGGGCGCAGCCTTTGGCCTGTGGCTCATCCCGGTGATCTCCGCCCTGCTGGGCGTGGTGTCCATGATCCTCACCAACAAGATCAACGCCGTCGTCCTGCACACCCAGAAGACCATGGACCAGTCCAGCATGATGACCATGGTCATCATGCCCCTGTTCTCCCTGTGGATCTGCTTCACCCTGCCCGCCGCCCTGGGCGTGTACTGGATCGCCAACAGCCTCTTTGCCATGCTGCAGGAGGTCGTGAACATCCCCTTCCTCCGCTCCTTCCTGAAAAAACAGGAGGAGGAGAGGGTCCAGCGCCGGGAGCAGGAAAAGGAACGGATCAAGCTGGAAAAGAAAGCCCAGGCCGAGGCCAAGAAAAAGGCCGCCGAGGAGATGCGCCGCATCCAGATGGAGCGGAAGCTGAACAAGAGCATCGCCGGCGCCAGCCGGGAAGGCATCCGGGCCTATGCCCGGGGCCGGCTGTATGATCCCGAGCGCTACCCCACCTTCCCCTATCAGGACCCCAACGAGCTGGCCAAGCAGCAGGAGCAGGAGCGCCAGCGGCAGGAAGCCGCCAAAAAGGCAGACAAAAAGGGGAAAAAAGGCAAGCCCGCCCCCGAAGCTGCCCCCGAGAGCAACGAGACCCCTGTTGTCCCCGCTCCCCAGGAACCCCAGGAGACGAACCCCACGCCTCCTGCGCCTCCCGCCCAGCCCGCCGCCCCCGTGACGGAGGAGGAAGAGGGCTTTGTGGAGGAGTCCTTCCTGGAAGAGGAAAACGAAGAAAAATAAGGAGAGACGAGCCTGATGTTGAAATGGATAGAAGCCACCGGCAGATCGGAAGAAGCTGCCGTACAGAATGCCTTGGCTCAGCTGGGCCTGGACCGGGACAGCGTCTCTGTAGAAGTTCTGGAGCGGGCCAGAAGCGGCTTTTTTGGCCTGGGCAGCTCCCCTGCCAAGGTGAAGGTCACCTATGAGGTCCCCGACGAGCCGGCCGCCGCACCGGCAGAACCGGCTCCCCAGCCGGAGCCTCCGGCTGAGCCGGCAGCAGAAGCGCCCGCCCCGGCGGCGCCTGCCGCCAGCGTGCCCCCTGCCAAGGCAGAGGAGCTGGAGGACCGGGTGCGGGACTTCCTCACCGGGCTGCTGGCCCAGATGGAGGTCCAGGCCACGGTGGTGGTGGCCCCCAGAACCGAGACCGGCATCCTGGTCACCCTGGAAGGCCCCAAGCTGGGGGCCCTCATCGGCCACCGGGGCGAGACCCTGGACGCCATCCAGCAGCTGACCAACTACGCCGTCAACCGGGGCCGGACCCATCGGGTCCGGGTCCACATCGACGCGGAAAATTACCGGGCCAAGCGGGAGGAATCCCTCCAGCGGCTGGCCAACAAGGTGGCAGCAAAGGTGGTCAAATACCGTCGGAATATCACCCTGGAGCCCATGAACGCTTACGAGCGCCATGTGATCCACGAGACCCTTCAGGAGTATCCCGATGTGATCACCTATTCCACAGGGAATGAGCCCAACCGCCGCACGGTGGTGGCTTACTCCCGGGGAAAGCACGCCTATTGACGGAAAACGGCGGGGGAGGAGGATGCTCCACCGCCGTTTTTTCACTGGGGCCACGGCCCATCTGACAAGGAGGGAACGAAATGACGACATTCCGCCAACGGATCCATCCCCAGCTGCGGGATTGGTATGACGCTTCCAAGGGGTTTGATTTTGACCATTTGGAGACCTTTGTTGCCCAGTGCAACCAGGCAGAGCTGGAAAACGTGAAAGAGGACGCAGACGTGGCCGCCCGGAACCAGATGATCCCAGGCCCTGCCGGCGCACCGGAGCTGAAGGTGCGGATCTACGAGCCCCGGGAGCGGACCGGCCAGTTGCTGCCCTGTCTGTTTTTCTATCATGGCGGCGGTTTTTTGTTTGGCACGGTCTACCGGCAGGAGGCGCTGTGCAAGCAGATCGTGCGGCAGGTGGGCTGTCTGGTGGTGTCGGTGGAATATCGTCTGGCGCCCCAGTGGAAGATGCCCGCCCCGCTGGAGGACTGCTACGCGGCGCTGCTCTGGGTCCGGGATCATTCTGACCAGCTGGGGGTCGATCTGGACCGGATCGGGGTGAGCGGCCTGTCGGCCGGGGGCAACCTGGCTGCGGCGATGGCCCTGCTCACCCGGGACCGGAAGGGGCCTGCCCTGTGCTTCCAGATGCCCCTGTATGCAGAGCTGGACTACCGGCTGGAGACCCCCTCCTCCCAGGAGATCACCGACACGAAGGTGTGGTGCCGGGACAACTGCGAAAAATCCTGGGGCAAGGTCCTGGCCCCCGGCCAGATGCCCACCCAGTATGAATCCCCGGCCATGGCCAAGAACCTGGAAGGGCTGCCCCCCCTGTTTTCCTACATCGGGCAGCTGGACCCCGGCCGGGATGAAAACATCACCTATTGGAGCCGCCTCATGGAGGCGGGAGTCCCGGTGGAGTACCACGTTTTCCCGGGCTGCTACCACTGCTTCGAGCTGAGCGTCCCCGAAGCCGACCCCAGCAAGGAAGCCTATCGGCTCATGTTCGCCGCGCTGCGGCGGGCCTTTGGTATCAGCGAGGGCTGAAACGACCGGCGGCACGCCGGCTGAAACCGGGGACCCACGCCGTTGGTCGGGGGGCCGTGCTCCACGGCGGGGAATTGCCTACCATAGGCAACGGATGTGGGAGGCGCCGCCTCCGGGGGGCCACTGCCCGTGGCGG
>CAKTSK010000061.1 GCA_934597725.1 uncultured Eubacteriales bacterium | reverse complement strand
CGGCTTCTGCCGTCGCCTCCTACGGCTGCGCCGCTGCGCCGTTGGCAGCGGCGTCTCTCGCGACCGACGTGGTCGGTCATCGGGGTTCGGACCGGCCGGTGGAACCGCGTTGCGGTTCCCGTTTTGATCCCTCCTATGTAGCCGCAGCCCAGCGCAGCAGCAGCAGCAGGCCCAGCCCCGGCAGCCCCAGCACGCCCAGTGCCAGGGCATTGAAGGCGTTGACCCCCAGGGTCAGCCCCGCCGCCACGCCGCTGGCCGACCACAGCGCCAGCGCCCCCAGCGCCAGCCCCGTCCGCACCAGCAGCCGCAGCAGCCCCCCCAGGGGGCGGCGAAAGATCACCAGGAACAGGACCCCGGCGATCACCAGCGTCAGCCAGGGGCCGTCAGGGGCAAACCAATTCATCGTACATCCTCCCTTTCCAACGCGCGCATCTGCCGCAGCAGATAGGTGTGCTTGGCCCGCAGGGCGCTGATGGCATACAGATAGTATTCCAGCAGATCCCGGTCGGCCGTCTGGTCAAAGCCCGCCCGGGCAGCGGCCAGATCCTGGCTGGTCTGTTCCAGGTGCCGCTGCAGGACCTGCTCCTCGGTCAGGGGTGGGGTTTTTGCCATGGGGAACGCCTCCTTCGGCCCGGGCGGTGGCCCGTGGTTCAAGTATATGGCTATCTTGCGCGGGTATGCCCCGCCCTATGCCTGGAAAACTTTGGCCTCCCGCTCAAAATTTTCGGAAATACCCCCTTCCCCTGCCGCCAGGATATGCTATAATGAAGCCACTCTATCCCCTGCGCGCTCCCCCACGCAGCGGGGTCCTGAAATTTTTATTGTGAGGAGGTTCCTATGAAACGATTTGCCACCCGCTCGCTCTCCCTGCTGCTGGCGCTGGTGCTGGCCATGAGCCTGGCCCTGCCCGCCGCCGCCGCCGGTGTTCCGGTGACCGGCGTGAAGCTGGACAAGAATACCCTGGAGCTGATCCCGGGCAAGACCGCCCAGCTCAAGGCCACTGTCCTGCCGGAGGACGCCACCAACAAAGGCGTGACCTGGAAGAGCCTTCAAGAAAACATTGCCACCGTCTCCGAAGACGGTCTGGTCACCGCCAAGGCCAAAGGAGACGCCATCATCATGGTTTCTACCAATGACGGCAACTACCCCGCCACCTGCAAGGTCACCGTGACCGATGACTACGTCTCCGCCGTGACCATCTCCCCCGCCGGGCCGGAAAACCTGCCCGTGGGCAAGCAGCGCCAGCTCACCGCCGACGTGACCTACGCCCACGAAAGCAAGGGCGACCAGACCGTCACCTGGACCAGCAGCGACCCCGCTGTGGCCACCGTCTCTGACAAGGGTCTGGTCACCGCCGTGGCCAAAGGGACCGCCGACATCCTGGCCCTGTCCAACGGCAAGGGCCAGAACGGCAGCGCCGTGGTGGGGATCTACCGCCTGACCGTCACCGAGGCCGGCAGCTCTTCCGACAGCGACACCATGCAGCTGTCCGCCAGCCTGGTGGAGACCAGCGCCGGCCAGTTTGTGGACACCCTGCTCCACGCCCCCACCGTGGTGGTGAAAAACGGCGGCCAGGACGTGACCAACGCCTACCAGATCAACTACCGCTGGACCGACGGCAACGGCACCGAGATCGGCGCCAAGGCCACCCAGGCCATCCAGCCCACCACCCTCACCGCCATGACCTTCACCTGCTCCGTCACCGCCGTGAGCAAGAGCGACAGCACCCAGATCATCACCGGGGCCTGCCGCTATCAGGTCACCGTCTACCCCGGCACCACCCTGGGGGCCACCTGCACCGTCTCCGGCGGGCCGCTCACCCTGGACAAGCTCACCGACCAGGAGGGCAAGCTGTCCGTGCTGGACCAGCTGCTCAAGGGCGACGGCGACCTGGGCATCGCCCAGGCCATCCCCGGCCTGACCCATGTGGTCTTTGACCTGGGCTCCGTCACCGGCGGCGAGGCCGGGACCCTGTCTGCCCAGGACGGCACGTCCTATTACCTGGAGCTGCCCGACGGGGATCCGACCGCAGCCCTGCTGCCCCAGGTGACCTTCACCCCCCAGAAGAAGGGGACCTATGGCATCAACTTCCTGGCCTATGGCGACCTGGTCTACTATGGCCGGCTGGAGATCATGGTGGACGGCCAGGAGGAGCCTCCCGTGGGCGAGGCCGACCGCCAGTGTGACAGCGCCGGCTTCACCTTCACCGGCGCGGACTTCTTCCAGCCCGGAGACGAGGACCCGGTGGTGTCCGTGGTCTTTGGCCAGCCCACCTCGGGCCTGCTGCTGCGGGACCTGTCCTACGGCACCGGCACCCCGGACGAAGGCGACAAGTATTACACCAACGCCGCCAGCGACGGCAAATACCACGTCTCTACCCTGAGCTATCTGCCCCAGGCGGACTTCACCGGCCGGGCCGCCCTGCCGGTGACCCTCACCACCCAGTCGGGCAAGATCCGCTCCGGCGCGATCACCGTGCAGGTCAACGGCAAGACCCACTCCGACCACTTCACCGACGTGACCGAAAAGGACGTGGGCCGCTGGGCCGCCAACGCGGTGGACTTTGCCCAGCACTTCTCCCTGGTCAGCGGCGTGAGCACGGGCCGGTTCGGCCCCAACCAGTCCATGACCCGGGCCCAGCTGGTGACCATCCTCTACCGGGCCGCCGGCAGCCCCCAGATGACCGTGACCACCAACTTTGAGGACCTGGACGTGGGCGCGTATTACTACGGCGCCGTGGTGTGGGCCACGGTGAAGGGCGTGGTGGACGGCACCAGCGACACCACCTTCAGCCCCGACAAGAAGGTGACCCGGGAGCAGATCGCGGCCATCCTCTACCGCTATGCCAACAGCCGCGGGGAGAACCTCACCGCCAGCGGGAACCTGGACGCCTACACCGACAAGGGCCAGGTGAGCGCCTACGCCGTCAAGCCCATGCTCTGGGCGGTGGACCGGGGCGTGATCTCCGGCACGACGGCCAACACCCTCTCCCCCAAATCCTCGGCCACCCGGGCCCAGGTGGTGGTGATGCTACACCGGTACCTGACCCAGTAAAGAGCCAACGTCTCCCAACCGCAAAAAAAGCCAGCCGACCCCTGCCGGGCCGGCTGGCATTTTTTTGTTCAGGTGGGAACGCCGTCCTTATGGGGCAGCAGGATCAGTTCGCAGGTGCATTCCGGCATCGCTTCGTTCAGGGCCTGGTTGACCTCTTGCAGGGCCTGGTCCAGGTCGCGGACGGCCAGGGTGTCCCCGGCGATGTGGAAGTAGACGGCCACCCACAGGTGACGGCCGGTCCGGGTGATGTCGAAAAAGACGGGGGTGAAGCGGTAGGGTTCCAGCAGGGCGGTGCAGGTGGTTTTGATCTGGTCCACCAGGTCCTGATCCGGGGAGAAGAGGAAGAGGTCCTTGACGGCGCCCAGCAGAACCTTCACGCTCTCCGGCAGCATAAAGACCATGACCAGCACGGCCACCAGGGGGTCGAAGTAGGGCGCCAGGAAGGCCAGACGGGTCCCTGCCAGCAGGTGGGACAGGAAGAAGGCGGCGGACATGCCAAAGCTGTAGAGCACATCCATCTTCCAGCCCAGCAGCTCTGTGGTGATGGTGGGCGAGGAGAGGCTGCGGTCCAGCCGGGCCATGATCAGGTAGATGAGCAGGCTGGCTGCGCCCAGGCAGAGTTGGAAGAGGGCCACCTGGGTGGCATCCACGGGGTTGCCGCCGGTGAGGGCGGCGGAGATGACCTCTGCCGAGACGCCCAGGGTGACGGAGAGCATCATAACACCCTTGACGATGACAAAGATGGACTCCAACTGAAAGTAGCCATAGGGGTGCTTTTCCGACACGGGCTTGTGGAACAGGGGGGTCAAAAAGAGCAGCAGGGCAATGAAGACCAGTTCAGAGGCGTCGTAGACGGCGTCGGTCAGAGCCGACTGGGAGCGGCTGTAGATGGCAAAGATGAATTCCGCCACAGCAAAGGCAAGGCCGGAGAAAAAGGACAACAGCAAAATGGCCTTTTCTTTCTTTTCGGGGTTCAATGATCTAACATCTCCTTTTCTGTGGCCCCATTATACGCCGAAAGGCTTTGGTTGTAAATCTGGACTTTCCACCAGTGGTTCCATCGGGGGGCCGTTCTCAACGGCAGAGATTTGCCTACCATAGGCAACGACAGTTGGAGGTGCCACCTCCGGGGGGCCACTGCCCGTGGCGGGGCCTGCTTTCTCTGGAGAAAGCAGGAGAAAGAGCACCAGGGGGCGCTGCCCCCTGGACCCCCGCTCGGGGGAAGAGGTTCTTCCCCCGAGACCCCCTTCTCTGGTTGCGGGGGACCTTTGGGGGAGTTGTTCTTCCGGGGGTGACTGGCCTGCGGCCCTCGCAGCGAAAGGCTCCAAGCGAGCCGCCCACCAGCTGGGCGGCTGGGGACGGATTCATTACCCTTCGGGGGTGCCACAGATTCACAACCTTGTGGGCTGGTGTTCTATCCTACGGGCCTGTAACAGTTCGGAGCTGCAAGAATAGAAAAAAATAGAAAGAGAAAGATAACGCATCGGTTCAGAAAAAACAGTAGAAAAATATCGTTTCTTTTCTTGTTCGTCGTTTCCCTCAAAAGGAAGGTGGAAGAACCCGCAGCGAATCCCAAGACGAGCAACCAACGATAGAAACCTTCTATCGTTTCGGACGCTGAGACTACTTGATCTTTCTATTCTCCAAATCCCAAACCAAAAATTGCGTTCCCAAATCAGT
>CAKTSK010000060.1 GCA_934597725.1 uncultured Eubacteriales bacterium | reverse complement strand
GCAGCATTGCCCTTCCTGGTGCTCTTTCCCCTGCTTTCTCCAGAGAAAGCAGGCCCCGCCACGGGCAGTGGCCCCCCGGAGGCGGCGCCTCCCACATCCGTTGCCTATGGTAGGCAAATCCCCGCCGTGGAGCACGGCCCCCCGACCAACGGCGTGGGTCCCCACCCCCGGCCCCTTGACACAGAGCCGCGGGATGGATTAAGATAAAAGACAACGATTTTCTGTTGTTTGATCATAAGGAGATATTCATGGCAAAGAACAAGCAGGACTATGGCAACGACTCCATCTCCATGCTGGAGGGCGCCGACCGGGTGCGAAAACGCCCGGGGGTGATCTTCGGCTCCGACGGGCTGGAGGGCTGCGAACACGCCGTCTTTGAGATCCTCTCCAACGCCATCGACGAGGCCCGGGAGGGCTACGGCAAGGAGATCATCCTCACCCACTTCCGGGATGGCCGCATCCAGGTGGAGGACTTCGGCCGGGGCTGCCCCGTGGACTGGAACGAAAAGGTGGGCAAGTACAACTGGGAGCTGGTCTTCTGTGAGCTCTATGCCGGCGGCAAATACAACAACACCACCGGGGACAATTATGAATATTCCCTGGGCCTGAACGGCCTGGGCGCCTGCGCCACCCAGTACGCCTCCCGCTTCATGGACGTGACCGTCCGCCGGGACGGCAAGCGCTACGACCTCCACTTCGAGCGGGGCAGCCTGGTGGGAGAGATGAAGGTCTCCCCCGCCGACCGGAAAAAGACCGGCACCACCATCGCCTGGCTGCCCGACTTAGAGGTCTTTACCCAGACCGATATCCCCACCGACTACTTCACCGACATCCTCCACCGCCAGGCCGTGGTCAACGCCGGGGTGGTCTTTCGCTTCCGCGACCAGGGTGAGCGGGGCTTTGAGGAAACCGTCTTTTCCTATGAAAACGGCATCGCCGACTATGTGGCCGAGCTGGCCGGAGAGGCCCCCCATACCCCCATCCAGTTCTGGTCCGGCGAGCGGGAGGGCCGGGACCGGCCGGACAAGCCCCCCTATAAAGTCAAGCTCTCCTGCGCCTTCTGCTTCTGCCCGGCCCACCATGTGGTGGAGCACTACCACAACTCCTCCTGGCTGGAGCACGGCGGCGCACCGGAAAAGGCCATGCGCTCGGCCTTCCTCTCGGCCATGGACGGGTGGCTCAAGCAGAACGGCAAGTACAACAAGAACGAGGCCAAGATCACCTGGCCCGACGTCCAGGAGACCCTCCTCTTCGTCTCCAACAACTTCTCCACCCAGACCTCCTACGAGAACCAGACCAAAAAGGCCGTCAACAACCGCTTCATCCAGGAGGGCATGACCGACTTCCTCCGGGAGCAGCTGCAAATCTTCCTGCTGGAAAATCCCCAGGCCGTGGAGGAGGCCGCCCGGCAGATCCTCATCAGCAAGCGCAGCCGGGAGGCCGGGGAAAAGGCCCGCCTGAGCATCAAGAGCAAAAGCCTGGCCGGGGCGGTGGACATCGCCAACCGGGTACAGAAGTTCGTGGACTGCCGCACCAAGGACATCGCCCGGCGGGAGCTGTACATCGTGGAGGGCGACTCGGCCCTGGGCTCGGTGAAGCTGGGCCGGGACGCGGAGTTCCAGGGGATCATGCCCGTCCGGGGCAAGATCCTCAACTGCCTGAAGGCCGATTATGGCAAGATCTTCAAGAGCGAGATCATCACCGACCTGCTCAAGGTCATGGGCTGCGGCGTGGAGGTCCAGGACAAGCGCAACAAGGACCTGTCCCTGTTCAACCTGGACAACCTCCGCTGGAATAAAATCATCATCTGCACCGACGCCGACGTGGACGGCTACCAGATCCGCACCCTCATCCTCACCATGCTCTGGCGGCTGACCCCCACCCTCATCCAGCAGGGCTACGTCTACATCGCCGAGTCCCCCCTGTATGAGATCAGCCAGGGGGGCAAGACCTGGTTTGCGTATTCCGAAAAGGAAAAGAGCGAGATCCTGGCCCCCCTGGCCGGGAAGAAGCCCCTCCTCCAGCGCTCCAAGGGCCTGGGCGAGAACGACCCGGAGATGATGTGGCTGACCACCATGAACCCGGAGACCCGGCGGCTGATCCGGGTGATGCCCGACGAGGCCGCCGCCACCGCCCAGGTCTTTGACCTGCTGCTGGGCGAAAACGCCCAGGGCCGCAAGGCCCACATCGCGGAAAACGGCCACAAATACCTGGACCTGGCGGACATTTCCTGACCGCCGCCTGTTGGAAAGGAGCGCATGTTATGGACCACAGACAAGCGAGAAAGACCGGCTGGACCATCATCGGCTGCGGCTGCGTGTTTATCATCCTCACCAAGATCTGGGTGGGGCTGGCCATGGCGGCCCTGGGGCTGCTGCTCATCGCCATGGCCGGGCGGTGCCCCCACTGCGGGAAGCTCCTGCTCATGGTGCCCACCCACGCCAAACAGTGCCCCCGGTGCCACGGGTCGCTGCTATAACGTCTGCCGTCCGCGCTGGACCCGCCCGGTCCGGCGCGGACGGCGCACTTGCTCCCACCGTAATATGATGAAACCTCCCCGCCCGGCGGGGGGACAGATAGGAACGAACTATGGCAAGAAAAAAATCTTCTGACCAGGGAAAGAATCGGGTGGCCCCCGAGGGAGTCCTGGGTCTGCACGCCCAGGTGGTGGAGCAGCCCATCACCGAGACCCTGGAAGTCAACTACATGCCCTACGCCATGAGCGTCATCATCTCCCGGGCCATCCCGGAGATCGATGGCTTCAAGCCCTCCCACCGCAAGCTGCTCTACACCATGTACCAGATGAAGCTGCTCACCGGCGGGCGGACCAAGTCGGCCAACGTGGTGGGGGCCACCATGAAGCTCAACCCCCACGGAGACGGGGCCATCTATGAAACCATGGTCCGCCTGTCCCGGGGCTATGGGGCCTTGCTCCACCCGCCGGTGGACTCCAAGGGCAACTTCGGCAAGGTCTATTCCCGGGACATGGCCTACGCCGCCTCCCGTTACACCGAGGTCAAGCTGGACCCCGTCTGCGAGGAGCTGTTCCGGGACATCGACAAGGACGTGGTGGACTTTGTGCCCAACTACGACGGCACCCTCACCGAGCCTGTCCTGCTGCCCACCAGCTTTCCCAACATCCTGGTCTCGGCCAACATGGGCATCGCCGTGGGCATGGCCTCCAACCTGTGCGGCTTCAACCTGGCCGAGGTCTGCCAGGCCGCCGTGGCCCGGATCAAGGACCCCCAGGCCGACCTGCTGGACACCCTGCTGGCCCCGGATTTTCCCACCGGCGGCCAGCTGCTCTACGACCGCAAGGAGCTGGAGGCCATCTACCGCACCGGCCGGGGCTCCTTCAAGGTCCGGGCCAAGTGGCGCTATGTGAAGGGCGAGAACCTCATCGAGATCTATGAGATCCCCTACACCACCACCGCCGAGGCCATCCTGGACAAGGTGGCCGAGCTGATCAAGCTGGGCAAGCTGCGGGAGGTGGCCGACATGCGGGACGAGACCGACCTGTCCGGCCTGAAGCTGACCATCGACCTCAAGCGGGGCGCCGACCCGGACAAGCTCATGCAGAAGCTCTTCCGCACCACCCCTCTCCAGGACTCCTTTTCCTGCAACTTCAACATCCTGGTGGACGGGATGCCCAAGGTCATGGGGGTGGGGGAGATCCTGGACCGCTGGACCGCCTGGCGGGCCGAGTGCGTCAAGCGCGCGGCCCGGTTCACCCTGGGCCAGAAGGAGGAAAAGCTCCACCTGCTCCGGGGCCTGGGGGCCATTCTGCTGGACATCGACCGGGCCATCGCCATCATCCGGGGCACGGAAGCCGACGCCATGGTGGTGCCCAACCTCATGGAGGGCTTCCAGCTGGACCGGGTCCAGGCCGAGTATGTGGCGGACATCCGCCTGCGGAACATCAACCAGGAATACATCCTCAAGCGCACGGCGGAGATCGCCCAGCTGGAGAAGGACATCGCCGACCTGACGGACTTCATCGCCAAGCCCGCCCGCATCCGGCGGGAGATCATCCGGCAGCTGGAAGGGGTCAGGAAAAAGTACGGCACCGACCGCCGCACAGAACTCCTGCCCCGGGAGCAGCTGGCCGAGGAGACCCCGGTGGAGGAGGAGGCCCCCGCCTATCCGGTCCACCTGTTCCTGTCCCGGGAGGGGTATGCCAAGAAGATCTCGCCCCAGTCTCTGCGGATGTCCGGGGAACAGAAGTACAAGGACGGGGACGGCCCGGCCTTTCACTGGGAGACCACCAGCGCCGCCGAGCTGCTCTGCTTCACCAGCCGCCAGCAGTGCTACAAGACCTTTGTCAGCGCCCTGGAGGACAGCAAGGCCAGCGTGCTGGGAGAATATCTGCCGGCCAAGCTGGACATGGAGCCGGGGGAGACCATCCTCTGGGCCTGTCTGGCGGGGAACTATGAGGGGCACCTGCTGTTTTTCTTTGCCAACGGCAAGGCCGCCCGGGTGCCGCTGGCCAGCTACCAGACCGTGACCCGCCGGAAGAAGCTCACCGGAGCCTTTTCCGACAAAAGCCCCTTGCAGGACGTGCTGGCCCTGGGCGAGGGGGAGGAGGCCGAGGTGGTCCTCTACTCCACCGAGGGCCGGGCGCTGCTTTTCCAAACTGATGGCATCCCGGTCAAGGCCACCCGCTCTACCCAGGGGGTGCAGGTCATGACCCTGAAAAAATCCTACACCGTGGACCACGCCGCCCGCCTGTCCGAAACCCCCATCGTCAACAAGGCGCGCTACCGCGCCAGAAGCCTGCCGGCGGCAGGCGCGCTGCTGAAAGCAGAGGACCAGGGAGACACCCAGATCTCCTTACAAACCTTCTAAAGATTACTGCCTCTGCGAGTCAGACCACCGATGACCAACGCGGCTGGTCAGGAAAAGCCGCCGTTACCAACAGCGTGAAGTAGTGCCTGTCATACAGGCAAGAGATTCGGAGTTACCCACTCCGTGGGGGCCAC
>CAKTSK010000059.1 GCA_934597725.1 uncultured Eubacteriales bacterium | reverse complement strand
ACGCAGGGCCGGCGGGTGATGATCACCGACGGCTCCGGCGCGGCCAGCTCCTCGGTGACCACCTGGTCGGTGGCTTTCAGGTCGTAGGGGTCCACCACCCGCACCCGCCGGATGCCCATGGCCCGGCACAGGGCTTCCAGGTCCACCTTGCCGGCGGGCTCGCCCCGCAGGTTCCGGCCGGTGGTGGGGTTCTCCTGGTGGCCGGTCATGCCGGTGGTGGAGTTGTCCAGGATGATCACGGTGGAATTGCTCTGGTTGTAGGCGATGTTGGCCAGGCCCGTCATGCCCGAGTGCAGGAAGGTCGAGTCGCCCAGCACCGCCACGGTCTTGCCCTGGCTCTCCTCTCCCCGGGCCTTGTTGAAGCCGTGGATGGAGCTGACCGAGGCCCCCATACATTCACAGGTCTCAATGGCATACAGCGGCTCGTAAGCGGCCAGGGTATAGCAGCCGATGTCTCCCAGCACCGTCACCTTGTGCTTGGCCAGGGTGTAGAACAGCCCCCGGTGGGGACAGCCGGCGCACAGCACCGGCGGCCGGGGCGGGATGGCCTCCTCCAGGCTGGTCCGGGGCTTGGTGGTCTGGCAGAGGGTCTCGGCCACCAGACCCTGGGAGAACTCGCCGATGAGGGGCAGCTTCTCCTTCCCCTCCACCGACAGGCCCAGGGCGCGGCAGTGGTCCTCGATCACCGGGTCCAGCTCTTCCAGCACGATCACCCGGTCCACCTTGGCGGCAAAGTCCAGGATCTTCTGCCGGGGCAGCGGATGGACCATGCCCAGCTTCAGCACCGACGCCTTGGGGCCAAAGACCTCCCGGGCATACTGATAGCTGGTGGAGGAGGTGATGATGCCCACCGACGTGTCCTCCCCCATCTCCTCCCGGTTCAGGGGGGTGGTCTCTGCCAGCTCCAGCAGGCGGCAGGTCCGGTCCTCCACGATGGGGTGGCGGGGGCGGGCGTTGCCGGGGACCATCACATACTTGGCGATGTCCTTCTCATAGGGCCGCAGCGGGCGCTCCTCCCGCTCCTCCAGGGTCACCAGACTCTGGGAGTGGGAGATGCGGGTACACAGCTTCAGAAAGACCGGCGTGTCGTAGGCTTCCGAAATGCGGAAGGCCTCTTTGGCAAACAGGCGGGCCTCCTCAGAGTCGGCCGGCTCCAGCATGGGCAGCTTGGCGGCGGCGGCATAGTGGCGGGAGTCCTGCTCGTTCTGCGAGGAGTGCATCCCCGGGTCATCGGCCACGCAGATGACCATACCGGCGTTGATGCCGGTGTAAGAAATGGTAAAGAGCGGGTCAGCTGCCACGTTCAGCCCCACATGCTTCATGACGCAGGCGCTGCGCTGGCCGGCCAGGGCCGCGCCGAAGGCCACCTCCATGGCGACCTTTTCGTTGGGCGCCCACTCGCAATAGATCTCGTCATACTTGGCCGCCCGCTCGGTGATCTCCGTGCTGGGCGTGCCGGGATAACTGGAGATCAGGCCGCAGCCGGCCTCGTACAGGCCACGGGCCACCGCCTCATTTCCCAGCATCAATTTCTTCATGGAAAAACCCCTTTCCCAGGCCCCCTCCCAGGCTGTCCGGGGGGAAGACACACAATAATAGTATCGTATTCTGCCCTCTATGATACCATCCCCGCCCCCATTCGTAAACCGCTTTCTCCAACATTTTTTCTTCGACGGGATTTTTTTCTCCGGCCCTGTTCCGGGGGCGTTTTCCGGTCCTTTTTGCTGGGGGTGCGTCGAAGAATGTCGAAACATTTTGCGTCATAATTTCCATTTTTTTACATTTTTGTCTTGAGTTTTCTGTCCCATTGTGGTAAATTATGGATGACCGCTTGAACCGCACGATAACACTTGAAAATTCTGGGAAAGATTTGAGGGGCCAGCCCTCTCTTTCCCATGGGGGGAGACAGATCCGCATGGAAACGAAGAAGACCATTCTGATTGCCGACACCAGCGAGGAGTTCCGCGCCGTCCTCATCGACGCCTTTCAGGCCGAGGAGGATCTGGAAGTGATCGGCCAGACCGGCGACGGCCAGCAGGCCATCCAGCTGGTGCAGGAGCACGCGCCCGACGTTCTGATCATGGACCTGGTCCTGGAACGGATGGACGGCTTTGACGTGCTGGACGCCGTAAAGGACCGGCCCGTCAGCACCCTCATCCTCTCCAGCTTTGCCCGGGGCTGCATGGCCGAGCAGGTGGCCGCCCGGGGCGGCGACTATTACATGATGAAGCCCTGCCGCATCCCCTCGGTGGTGGAGCGGGTGCGCCTGCTGGCCGCCGACCGCTGGGCCGAGGAGAACGACCGGTCTGCCGCCGGCAGCGCCGCCGCCCGGCAGAACCTGGAGGCCAACGTCACCGCCATCATCCACGAGATCGGGGTCCCGGCCCACATCAAGGGCTACCAATACCTGCGGGAGGCCATCATCATGACCGTGGAGAACATGGACGTCATCAACGCCGTCACCAAGGTCCTCTATCCCGAGGTGGCCCAGAAGTTCGGCACCACCGCCTCCCGGGTAGAGCGGGCCATCCGCCACGCCATTGAGGTGGCCTGGGACCGGGGCGACCTGGACACCCTGCAAAAATACTTCGGCTTCACCGTCAGCAACTCCAAGGGGAAGCCCACCAACTCGGAGTTCATCGCCATGATCGCCGACCGGCTGGTCCTCCAGCGCCGTCAGGGCTGAGGGGGCCGGCCCCAGAATACCTGCCCCGGCTGAAAAAGTCCCGCAGATCTGCCCGAACCCCACGGCCGCGCCGCCCAGGGCTCGGGCCCTTTCTTTTTTCGCCCGGGCAGAAAATTTCCCGTTGACATTTCTGCCGGCGGGTGGTATACTAAGTGCCGTAAAATAAAGTAGGAAGGTTCCGCCTCCTCACCTCTGTGCCCGTGCTTCAGGGGTTGATACTGCTCGATCGCCGTCCTGTTCCGTCAGGACGTCGGTTTTCTGTTGTGCGGATACCTTTTTGCGTCTTTTTACGTCAAGGTATCCATTTTTTATGGTTTAGTACTGGAGGTGCGTCAATCATAGCTCATACGGCTCATCAGACCAATGAAGAGATCCGCGACAAGGAAGTGCGACTGATTTCCGCCCAGGGAGAGCAGCTTGGCATCATGCCCTTGGCCCAGGCCATGGCCAAAGCCAACGAAGCCGACCTGGACTTGGTGAAGATCTCTCCCAACGCTGTCCCCCCCGTCTGCAAGCTCATGGACTACGGCAAGTATCGTTTCGAGCAGACCAAACGGGACAAGGAGGCAAAAAAGAACCAGCGGATCGTGGAGATCAAGGAAGTGCGCATGTCCCCCGGGATCGACGTCAATGATTTCAATGTCAAGGTCCGCAACGCCCAGCGGTTTCTGGCCGACGGCAACCGGGTAAAGGTCGCTGTCCGCTTCCGCGGCCGGGAAATGGCCCATACAGACATCGGCAAGCGTCTGCTGGAAAAATTCGCGGCCGACTGCGCCGAGGTGGCGACCATGGACAAGGAGCCCAAGCTGGACGGACGCCACATGACCATGTTCCTGTCTTGCCGGCAGAACAAAGAGAACAAAAAGTAAAAAATCTGCAAAGGAGTTTTCCGCCATGCCTAAACTGAAGATCAAGACCCACAGCGGAGCCAAGAAGCGCTTCAACCTGACCAAGAGCGGCAAGGTCAAGCGCGCCCACGCCAACAAGAGCCACATCCTCAACAAGAAGACCACCAAGCGCAAGCGCGGCCTCCGCGCCGGGGCCTACGCTGACAAGACCAACGAGGCCGCCATCAAGCGCATGATCCTGTATAAATAATTTCTGACCACAAGACATTTAGGAGGCTGACATACCATGGCAAGAGTCAAAGGCGCAATGATGACGCGCAAGAGAAGAAATAAGATCCTGAAGATGGCCAAGGGCTACTGGGGCGCCAAGTCCAAGCACTTTAAGATGGCCAACGAGCAGGTGATGAAGTCCCTGACCTACGCATATGTGGGCCGCAAGCAGAAGAAGCGCAACTTCCGCCAGCTGTGGATCGCCCGCATCAACGCCGCCTGCAAGCTCAACGGCATGAACTACTCCAACTTCATGCACGGCCTGAAGCTGGCTGGCGTGGAGATCAACCGGAAGATGCTGGCAGAGATGGCCGTCAACGACAAGGCCGCCTTTACCGCACTGACTGAGCTGTCCAAGGCCAAGCTGGCTTAATCCCCCGAACAACCCCCGATCATTGGCAGGGTATCCTCCCTGCTTCGCGCCGCAGAGCCAGACCCAGTGTGACCCATATGAGCCCACTGCTTCCTGTTTCTGCGGCGTTTTTTTACAGTGTTTTCGACATATTCCGAAAAAACACGACAGCTTCTCAAAAAAAATATGCCGAAATTCGTCTACAAGGACTTTACTGGTCTGGATTTTTTTTACATTCTGCGCTATACTTTCACCGGCAAACCAATTCCAGAATAAATATACATATTTTACTAAACGGAGGGTAATCTATTATGAAGAATTGGATTCAAAACCTGAAGGTTTCCGCAAAACTCTTCTTGATCGCCATGCTGGCCGTCTTCGTCACCCTGCTTTTGGGTATTCTGTCGTTCGCCCTGATGTGGCAGATGGAATCGATCAGCACCACCATGTCAGAGCAGTGGATGCGCGGCGTGGATGACAGCCGAGCCGCCGAAACTTACTTCGTCGACTATCGTCTGAATGAACGAACCTATCTCACCTCTACCAGCGAAAGCTCCCGACAGACGGGGCTGGAAGAGATGAATTCCCTGAGCGGGAAGATCGACGACGTCTTATCCACCTATCAGAACACGCTTGACGCAAATGACGCAGAAGAAGTCTCACTTCTCCAAGCTGTGGAAGACGACTGGAGCACCTACCAGGAGATCCACGAAAAAATGTTTGCCGCTGCAGATGCCGGCAACACCGAGAGTGCCATCCAGATGTTGGAGGGAGAGGGCATGACCGCCTACTCTTCCCTGAAAAACGCTTTGGCTGATCTGGCACAATTCAACAGCAACGGCGCCACAGAGGCTGCCGAGCGCAGCACCAACATCTTCCACAACGCCACGCTGGCTCTGGCCCTCGTCGTGGTGGGCACCATCATCATCGGGCTTGCGCTGACCCTCTTCATCGCGCGCTGCATCCTTAGCCCGGTCAAGGAGATCGAGGCCGCTGCCCTCAAGATGGGTCAGGGTGACTTCGACATCGAGATTTCTTACCAGTCCAAAGACGAGCTTGGTGTGCTGGCCGATCAGATGCGCGACCTCACCCGACGCATCCACACCATCATCGACGACGAGAACGCCTTCCTGGCCAAAATGGCCGACGGCGACTTCACCGTGGACTCCACCTGTCCTGACCAGTACATCGGCACCTTCCAGCCCCTGCTGCACTCCTTCCTGGGCATCTCGGACCGGCTG
>CAKTSK010000058.1 GCA_934597725.1 uncultured Eubacteriales bacterium | reverse complement strand
ATTATAGCCTGTTTTGAGAGAAAGTCAATGGCTTTTTGTCATATGCCATAAATTTTCTTTTTTGTCTGGCAGGAAACGGAAAAACACCTGATTTCTTACGAAATCAGGTGTTTTTTGGTTGCGGAGACAGGACTTGAACCTGCGGCCTCCGGGTTATGAGCCCGACGAGCTACCAACTGCTCTACTCCGCGATATGGTGCCGGAGACCGGGATCGAACCGGCACGGGATCTCTCCCATGGGATTTTAAGTCCCAGGCGTCTGCCAATTCCGCCACTCCGGCATTTCCCAGTCGATGCACTCCTCAGTGCTCGATAAATATAACACAGCACAGCGGCTTTGTCAAGGGTTTTTTCAAAAAAATTTCTCCCTCCGGGAATCTTTGAGATCCCCGGAGGGAAGGGCCTCAGGAACCGGGCTTGGCGGCGGGAGATCCCTCCGCAAACTTCTTGCGGAAGTGCTCCCCCACCAGCATCAGCTCTCCCGGCGTGCTGATCTCGACGCCGGACCGGTCGATCATCGCCCGTGCCTTGGCAGGCAGATCATTGAAATAGGCCTGCATCTTCGGGTCATCATAGTGCATCTCATCACCCCATGCTCAGTCTGCCCCGCCGGCGGCAGATTATCCCCGGCAGCACCGCCGAAAAAAAGAGCTTCTCTTCCCGGCACAGAGCGACACATATTTCCCCCCGCCGGGCATATACTGGGCTGTATTCCCCAAGCAAAGGAGGCGAATGTATGGCAAAACAGGACTCCCGCACCCTTCCCCCGGTCCCGCCGGCTCCCCAGGATCTGGATGACTTCATCTTTCACTGGGACGCCGACGTTCCCCCGGTCAGCGACCGCTGAGGAATGGCCTAGGAAGCAGCTGCCCCAAGGAGATCAGCTCTCCCGCCGGGCGATGGCTTCCTGGGCCCGGACCAGAGACGCATAGGCCCCGCTGCGGGCCATCAGCTCCTGGTGGCTCCCCTGCTCCACGATATGGGCCTGGTCTACCACCGCAATGCGGCTGGCGTCCCGGATGGTGGACAGGCGGTGGGCAATGACAATGGACGTCCGCCCCTGGCACAGCCGGTCAAAGGAAGCCTGGATCCTGGCTTCTGTGACGCTGTCCAGGGCGCTGGTGGCCTCATCCAGGATCACGATGGGTGGATTTTTCAAAAAGACGCGGGCGATGCTGATGCGCTGCTTCTGGCCGCCGGAGAGCATCACCCCCCGCTCCCCTACATACGTTTCGTAACCGTTGGGCATGGCCAGAATGTCCTCGTGGATCTCCGCCAGCCGGGCTGCCTGGATCACTTCCTCGTCGGTGGCGTCGGGACGACCGTAGCGGATATTCTCCAGCACGCTGTCGGCAAAAAGAAAGACATCCTGCTGCACAATGCCGATCTGCCGGCGCAGAGAGTGCTGGGTCACGGCGCGGACATCCTGCCCGTCGATGCGTACAGCGCCCTCGGTCACGTCATAAAACCGGGGGATCAGCTGGCAGAGGGTGGTCTTGCCGCCCCCGGAGGGACCCACGAACGCGAACTTCTCCCCTGCCCGGATGGTCAGGTCGATCTCCCGCAGGACATCCTCCTGGTCCTGATACCGGAAGCTGACGTGGTCAAAGGTGATCTCTCCCCGGACCGTTCCCATCTCCCGGGCGTCCGGGGCGTCCTGGATCTCCGGCTCCAGCCGCATGAGCTCCAGGAACCGCTGGAAGCCTGCGGACCCCTGCATGAACTGCTCTACAAAGGTCACCAGCTTTTTCACCGGGGTGGTGAAGGTGGTCACATAGAGGGTGAAGGCCACCAGGTCGGCGTAATCTACCGTCCCTCTCATGATGAAATAACCGCCGGCGCCGATGACCAGCACAGGCATGATCGACAGGCTGAACTCCATGCCGCCCTGGAAGGTGGCCATGGTTTTATAATAGACGCTCTTTGCCTGCACGAACCGGTGGTTCATGGCCCCGAACTTGGCCTTTTCGGTCTCCTCGTTCTGGAAAGCCTTGGCGGTGCGCATCCCGGAGATGCCGGACTCGATGGCGGCGTTGATCTCTGCGGTCTGGGCTTTGAGCTTCAGGTTTGCCCGCCGCATTTTCCGCCGCTGATAAATGGTAAAGAGCAGGAAGAACGGCACAATGGCAAAGGAGAGCACCGCCAGACGCCACTCAATGGTACACATGATGCAGAAGGCTCCCACCAAGGTCACCGTGGAGATGAAGAGATCTTCCGGCCCGTGGTGGGCCAGTTCTGTGATCTCAAACAGGTCGTTGGTCACCCGGGACATGAGGACACCGGTGCGGTTTTTGTCAAAAAAGCTGAAGCTCAGGCGCTCCATGTGGGCATACAGGTCGCGCCGCAGGTCGGCTTCCACCCGCACGCCAAAGACATGCCCCCAGTAGGAAACGGTGAAATACAGCAGCCCCTTTCCCACATAGGCCGCCGCAAAAAAGGCAATGACCAGGAAGAAGCTGTGGTAGGCCTGCTGGGGCAGCAGCTCGTTCAGCGCCGTTCGGGACAGATAGGGAAAGGCAAGGTCGATCAGGCAGATGAGCAGGGCACAAAACATATCCAGCAGGAACAGGTGGATATGGGGCCGGTAATAAGACAAAAAGATCCGCAGCGGGCGGGTTGTTTGATAGTAGGCAACGCTTCGTTTCATACCAACGACCTCCAAAACACAGACAAGTGACGCGCCCCGGGAAGGGGAACTGTCCTATTATAGCTTGCTTTTTCCTGTCTGGCAAGCCGCGCCAGACAAACACCGCCGCACCGGCGCGGGACGTTCCCGACCGGATACGGCGGTGTTTCTTTTTCCTTCTTTAATGTTGCTCCACAAGGGCCTTTTTCCGCTCAGGCAGCTGCGCCAGCAGGATCGCGCCGAACATCAGCACACAGCCCAACACTTCCCGGCCGCTCATGCTCTGGCCCAAAATGATCCAGCCGGCCAGGACCGAGATCACCGACTCCAGGCTGAGCACCAAACTGGCCACGGTGGGGTTGACCCCCTTTTGGCCAATGATCTGCAGGGTATAGCCCACGCCGGAGGAAAGCACGCCGGCGTAGAGGATGGGCTTCCAGGAGATGCCCACGGCATGGAGGTCGGGCACCCCTTCCACCGCCAGCATACACACTGCGGAGAACAGCCCTGCCGCAAAAAACTGGATGCAGGACATCTGGACGCCGTCCACTTTGGGGCTGAAATGGTCGATCACCATGATATGAACGGAGAAGCACACCGCACACAGCAGCACCAAAAAGTCGCCCTTTTCCAGCCGCAGGGAGCCGCTCATACACAACAGATAGAGGCCAACGATGGCGATGGCCACGCTGATCCACAGCTTGCCGCCCACTTTTTTATGGAAAAACAAGCCCAGGATGGGGACTATGACGATATACAGCGCGGTGATAAACCCCGCCTTGCCCACCGTAGTGAACTGCAGGCCCAGCTGCTGCAAGCTGGAGGCCACCCCCAACGCCAGACCGCAGGAGATCCCGCCCAACAGAAGGGTCTTGCGGCTGCTGCGTTCTTGCTGGCGCTGCTCCGGGCTTTTGGTCCGGCCGAAGATCGCCAGCACCGGCAGCAGGGCAACGCCGGCCACCAAAGAGCGGGCTGCATTAAAAGTAAAGGGACCGATATGGTCCATGCCAACCGACTGGGCCACAAAGGCGGTGCCCCAGATCATGGCAGTCAATAACAACAGGAATAGGTTCTTTTTCTGGTTCATAGGACTCTCTTTTCGTTTTGCTCGGGTCAGATTTTGGGTAAGATCTCTCTCTCGTTTTTATAAATGTGGTGGGGTGGGATGGTGCCGCGCACACTGGAGGTGGGATAGACGTTGCTGTGGGGACCAATGACCGTGCCGGGGTTGAGGACGCTGTTGCAGCCGACCTCTACATAATTGCCCAGGATGGCGCCAACTTTTTTTCGTTCTGTTTTCACAGACTCCTCTCCCTCGCGGATGACCACCAGGGTCTTGTCGCTTTTGACGTTGGACGTGATCGATCCCGCCCCCATGTGGGCATGGCTGCCTAAGATGGAGTCTCCCACATAGTTATAATGGGGCGTTTGTACATAGTCAAACAGGACCACGTTTTTCAGCTCTACAGAGTTGCCCACCACAGCGTGTTTTCCGACGATGGCGCTGCCCCGGATAAACGCACAGTGGCGGACCTCCGCCTCATGGTCGATGATGCAGGGGCCGCCGATATAGGCAGAGGGAAATACCTTGGCGTCCTTGGCGATCCAGACATCCTCAGCCGGGTGGTCGAACTCCTCCGGCGAGAGGGTGGGACCCAGCGCAAGAATAAAATCGCTGATCTCCCCCAGCGCCTGCCAGGGGTAAGTTTTGCCGGCAAACAGTGGTGCGGCAATGGTGTCATTCAGGTCCAACAGATCCGCAATGGTCATCATCTTACTTCTTCTCCTCCATGACCAGGCCCCGCTGCTTCATGACAGCGATGACCGCATCTACGTTTTCCTCGCACTCCTCGTTGGTGGGTGCCTCGACCATGACCCGCAGCACAGGCTCTGTGCCGCTCTTACGCAGCAGGATCCGACCCTGGTCGCCCAGACGCTCAGATACTTCCCGCACGGCGTTCTGCACAGCAAAGTCGTTCAGAGCCCGCTCCTTGTCCTGGACCCGGACATTTTTCAGCACCTGGGGATAGATCTTCAGATCCTGGGTGAGCTTGGACAGGGGCATTTTCTTGCTGAGCATGGCCTGCATGAGCTTGATGGCCGTCAAAATGCCGTCGCCGGTGTTGGCATACTTGCCAAAAATGATGTGGCCGGACTGTTCGCCGCCGATGAGGTGGCCGTTGGCCCGCATGTTCTCATAGACGTACTTATCACCCACGTCCGTCTTTTCGTAGTTGATCCCCAAGGCATCCAAGGCTTTGTAGAGGCCGAAGTTCGACATGATGGTGGTCACGATGGTGTTGTTGGCCAGCTTCTCCCGCTCCTTCATATAAGAGCCATAGATATAGAGGATGCCGTCGCCATCCACCAGATTGCCCTTCTCGTCCACAGCCAGGCAGCGGTCTGCGTCGCCGTCGAAGGCAAAGCCGATGTCCATCTGGTTCTCCCGCACATAGTCTTGCAGATGAGAGATGTGGGTCGAGCCGCAGTCGTCGTTGATATTCAGGCCGTTGGGCGTGTTATTCAAAACATAAGTTTCTGCTCCCAGGGCTTCAAAAACGTTTTTGGCGATCATCCAGGCAGAGCCATTGGCGCAGTCCAGGGCGATTTTCATATCTTTATAAGAGTGGGTCGCCAGGCTGATCAGATATCCGATGTAACGGTTGCGCCCGGAAGCATAGTCGATGACCCGGCCGATCTGGTCGCCGGTGGCATAGGGCAGCTCTCGCTTGCTGTCCAGATAGGCTTCGATCTGGTCGATCACCTCTTGCTCCATCTTCTCGCCGTGGCGGTTGATGAGCTTGATGCCGTTATCATGGTAAGGGTTGTGGCTGGCGGAAATCATGATGCCGCAATCGAACTCATCCACTTTGGAGATATAGGAGACGCTCGGGGTCGTTGTCACATGCATCAGGCAGGCGTCGGCGCCGGAAGCTGTGATTCCCGCCGCCAGGGCACACTCAAACATATAACTGGACCGGCGGGTGTCTTTGCCGATCACGATCTGGGCTTTATGATCCTGGCAGTAATACCAACCAAGAAAACGGCCCACCTGGAAAGCATGGTCCACCGTTAAGGTCACGTTGGCCTCTCCGCGAAAACCATCGGTTCCGAAATACTTTGACATGATCAATCACTCCACAATTTAATTTCTGGTGTTCAAATGTAGTATTTTATTATACCTCTCCCCCGTTGCCCCTGTCAATCAATCGCAGGAGAAAAACAGCGATCCACTGGAAGGAGAATTTCTGATACAATAAAAAACAGGACAGTCGATTGACCGTCCTGTTCTCTGTGTTGGCGTTACCTATTTTCCCGGTTCGTCTCCAAACAAGTATCTTCGGCGCAAGTGAGCTTAA
>CAKTSK010000057.1 GCA_934597725.1 uncultured Eubacteriales bacterium | reverse complement strand
CACGGGGAGCGTGGATTGAAATTCTGAGGAGATCGACGCATTCCGGGAAACCCATCCGGTCGCTCCCCACACGGGGAGCGTGGATTGAAATCGTGTGTTCGTTCCGGGTGGCATGGTCTGAGAAGTCGCTCCCCACACGGGGAGCGTGGATTGAAATAGCTACGGAGTCAATAGGGATGCTGTCGCCATAGTCGCTCCCCACACGGGGAGCGTGGATTGAAATCCTGTGGTCCCTACGCAGTCGATCAGCGTCAGCGTCGCTCCCCACACGGGGAGCGTGGATTGAAATTCCACCGCTGCGGTGATATCGACACAGCCGGTGTGTCGCTCCCCACACGGGGAGCGTGGATTGAAATACATTACAGAAATTGTTGTCGTTATTGTAATAGGGGGTCGCCCCCCACACGAGGAGCGTAGATTAAAATTTGCAAAAGCACAGGTGTCACCCTCTACACGAGAAGAGGAATCTCTCCGACCGCACCGTCCCACCTCTACAGCAGTGGGCACCGCATTGGCCACCATGCACTCCTCCCGGGCATAGTAATCAAAGACCCGTAGGCCCCGTTTCTCCGCCGCCCGGCGCACAGAGGGAGAAACCAGACCGCCGCAAAGGATCTGCCCCGGCTCCAGGACCGCCAGCAGTGTCTCCAACGGCAGTGTTTCCTTGCTCAACGGAGTGTGCAGCAGACCCTTTCCCTGGGTCACTGGCAGCGGCAGCAGCACGCAATGGGCCAGCGCCGTGCCGGGGCCCAGCGGTTCCGGCCGCAGCCCCTCCCCTTCCAGGGCCGTCACATGGACGGTGTGACCGTCCTCTTCCAGCAGCCTGGCCAATGCCTGCTGCCGCCGGTCTCCTCCTACCAACCAAAATTTTCGTTCTCGGTCCATCCATTCCATAAACCATCCTCCTCCGGTCTCATCCTATGTCCCCCAGGGAGAAACGTGCAGAAGCAAGGGCAAAAAACGCCTCTCACAGGAAGCTTGACCGGCCCGGAACCGCAACAGACCAAACAACAGCGCGCACCGAACAGGAACGGCACGCGCTGTTGTTTGGTCTTATTTTTGGTTTGCTGCCCCGGAACTTATACCGTGGGATCGTCATTGGGCGCAAAGCCCCCAGCAGGGATCACAAAAATATCCGAGGTCCCCTCCCCCTCTTCATCAAAGAGCGGGAAGCCCCCCTGCACCAGGAACGTGCGGATGGCCTCCTCCGCCTCCTGATAGTCCAGCTCGGGGTCGGCAAAGGAGTTGACCATCGTATCCAGCTGGGACAGGAGCCGGTCGGCCCGTTGGCTGAACTCCTTGTCGATCTCAAACTCCTTGTTCATGCTGCCCCGGAACTGCTTGGCCGTGGCAAGGTCATACACCGGCGTGAGAAAGAGGTTGAACATCCCCAGGCTCTCATAGTCATAAAAGCCGTTGTACTTCACCAGATCTGCCGGGGTCTCCACCACCGGACAGCAGAAGGCCGTCTCCGGCAGCTGGCCGCCGTTGGCCGCCCGCAGAGCCTCTTCCTCCGGGCCGGGACGGTAGCAATCCATGCAGCAGGCTTTGGACAGCCAGTCATCCACCATGGCCACCACTTCGTTCACATCGTGGTAGCTGGCAAACCGGGTGACGTTGCGCTCTTCCCCGCTGGTGGCATACATCAGTACAAAAAAATGCTCCCTCATGGTCAGACTCTCCTTTGCATTATGCTTCCTCCAGGGTGCAGCCCAGCAGCCGGACCTCCGGCTCCAGCTCCACCCCGGTCTCCCGGCGCACCGTGTCCCGCACCAGGCGGATCAGGGCCAGGATATCCCGGCAGGTAGCCCCGCCGGTGTTGATGACAAAGCCTGCGTGCTTCTCCGACACCTGGGCCCCGCCGACTGCGGTCCCCTTCAGGCCGCATTGTTCGATCAGCCCGCCGGCAAAGTGGCCCGCCGGGCGCTTGAAAGTGCTGCCGGCGCTGGCGTATTCCAGGGGCTGCTTGCTCCGGCGGCGCTGGGCCAGCTCTGTCATCTTCGCCCGGATCTGCTGCGGCTCCCCCGGGGTCAGGGTCAAAGCCGCGCCGGTGATCAGCCAGGGCCGATGAGAGAACACACTATGACGGTACCCCAGCTCCAGCTCTGCCCCGGACAGACGGTGGGACCGTCCCTCCTGATCCAGGCAGTCCACCCATTGCAGCACCTGGGCCATTTCCCCGTTGTAAGCGCCGGCGTTCATAAACACCCCGCCGCCCAGGGTCCCGGGGATGCCGTGGGCAAACTCCAGGCCGGACAGCCCCTGCTCGGCAGCAAAGGACGCCGCCTGGGCCAGGGTGACGCCGCTGCCCACATACAAGCCGTTCTCCTCCCGGCGGTCCAGCCGGGTCAGTCCCCCGGCCAGCTTCAGGAGAAACATCTCCACCCCTTCATCTGCCACCAGCAGGTTGGAGCCTCGCCCCAGAAAGAAGGGCTGTACCCCCTCCTGATGAGCCAGGCGCAGGATGGCCGCCAGCTGGTCCTCCCGGCTGGGCAGCGCCATGAGGGCCGCCGGCCCCCCCACCCGAAAGGTGGTGTGCCGAGCCATGGGTTCGTTCCGCCGCAGCACCAGGTCGGGCAGTTCCTCGTTCAGTTTCTGATACAGCGCGTTCAATGGATCCATGAGCCTCTCCTTTTCCCCTGTCATTCTGATGGGTAGTATAGCATACTCCCACCGGAAATAGTAGTGGGTTTCCAAATTTCTTTGCCGCAGAACGGGCAACACGGCTGCGGAGAGATCCCCCGCAGCCGTGTGTTGTTTGATTCTTCATGCCTTGCGGCAGGGATCACTCGTCGAAGGAAATGGACAGGACCTCGTCCTGCTCCTCCTCCGGCTCTGCCAGGATCTCCCCTTCCTCGAAGGAGAGGCCCAGATCCTGTTCGTCCTCCTGGGGCTCCTGGGGTTCCTGTGCCGGCTGGTTCTCCTGCACGGCAGCCGCCACGGCGGCATAGCCGGTCTTGGCAGGCTCCTCCTCCCGGGGGTTGACCTGGCGGTACATGGACAGGCCGGACCCGGCGGGGATCAGCTTGCCGATGATGACGTTCTCCTTCAGGCCGATCAGGTGGTCCACCTTGCCCTTGATGGCCGCCTCGGTCAGGACCTTGGTGGTCTCCTGGAAGGACGCGGCAGAGAGGAAGGAGTCGGTGGCCAGAGAAGCCTTGGTGATGCCCATGAGCAGCGTGGTCGCAGTGGGGACGACCAGGTCGCTGCCGTCCTCCCGGGTCTCCCCGGCGTCGATGCGGGCCTGGACCGCCGCCTTGGCGTCCAGATACTCCATCACTTCCACCGTGGCGCCGGAGAGGAGCTGGGAGTCGCCGGCGTCTTCCACCCGGACCTTCCGCATCATCTGGCGCACGATGATCTCGATGTGCTTGTCGTTGATGTCCACGCCCTGCTGGCGGTAGGGCTTCTGCACTTCCTGGATGAGGTAATCATGGACGGCAGAGACGCCCCGGATGCGCAGGACCTCGTGGGGAGAGAGGGCGCCGTCGGTGAGCTGGTCGCCCTTTTCCACGCGATCGCCATGCTTGCAGCGGATGCCGCCGCTGTAGGGCAGCGCGTAGGTGACCACTTCCCCGTCGTCGCCGGTGATGGTCACGTTGCAGATGGTGGAGCGCTTGCTCTCCTCCATGGTCACCCGGCCGCTGATCTCGGCCAGCTGGGCCATCTTCTTGGGCTTCCGGGCCTCGAACAGCTCTTCAACACGGGGAAGACCCTGGGTGATATCGCCGCCGGCCACGCCGCCGGTGTGGAAGGTACGCATGGTCAGCTGGGTACCGGGCTCGCCGATGGACTGGGCGGCGATGATGCCAACGGCCTCGCCCTCGCCCACCGGCTCGCCGATGGCCAGGTTCACGCCGTAGCACCGGGAGCAGACGCCATTCCGGGCCCGGCAGGTCAGCACGGAGCGGATCTCCAGGCTGTCGATCCCGTGGGCCTCCAGCACGGAAGCCTCGTCGCCGGTGAACATGTGGTCCTGGGGATAGAGCAGTTCCCCGGTCTGGGGGTCCACCACATCCCGGACGGGATAGCGGCCCTTGAGACGCTCGGCAAAGGTCTCAATGATCTGGCCGTTCTCGCTGATCTCCCGGACAGTGATGCCCTCGGTGGTGCCGCAGTCGTGCTCCCGGATGATGACTTCCTGAGACACGTCCACCAGACGGCGGGTCAGGTAACCCGAGTCGGCGGTCCGCAGGGCGGTATCGGCCAGACCCTTTCGGGCGCCTCTGGAAGAGATGAAGTATTCCAGCACGGACAGACCCTCACGGAAGTTTGCCTTGATGGGGATCTCGATGGTCCGGCCGGAGGTGTCAGCCATCAGGCCGCGCATACCGGCCAGCTGACGGATCTGTGCCATAGAACCACGGGCGCCGGAGTCCGCCATCATGAAGATGGGGTTGTACCGGTCCAGACCGGCCTGCAGGGCGTCGGTCACGTCCTTGGTGGTCTGCTCCCAGGCCTTGACCACCAGACGATAGCGCTCGTCGTTGGTCAGGAAGCCCCGCTTGAACTGGCTCTCGATCTTCACGATCTCCTGCTCCGTGGCACGGATCAGGGGATATTTCTGCTGGGGCACGGTCATATCGTAGATGGAAACCGTCAGAGATCCCAGAGTCGAATAATGATAGCCCCGGGCCTTGATGATATCCAGCACTTCTGCCGACTGGGTGAAGCCATGGTGGACGATACATTTGTCGATGATCTTCCCCAACTGCTTTTTCCCGCAGACAAAGTTGATCTCAGGCTCAAAGCAGTCATCGGGGTTGGTCCGGTCCACAAAGCCCAGGTCCTGGGGAATGCCCTCATTGAAGATCAGGCGGCCCACGGTGGTACGCACCAGCTTGTGGCGCTCCTCTCCGTCCACGGTCGCCGTCATGCGGACCAGGATGGGCACATGCAGCTCCAGCTCCCCTTCGTCGTAGGCCAGACGGGCCTCCTCGGGGCCGGCAAAGGCGTGGAGGACCTCGCCGGGCAGCTCCTCAGTGCCGGCCACCCGGCGCACCTCGTGGCCGGAGGTGGGCAGCAGACGCCCAGGGGTCTCCACCCAGATGTGGTCGCTCTCGGTGATCTCCCCGGCATCCAGGGCAGCCACGGCCGCCTGGACGGTGTCGTAGATATAGGCAGGATCGGCGGGGGCATCCTTCTCATAGGTGAGGTAGTAGGAGCCAAGCACCATATCCTGGGTAGGCACGGTGACCGGGCCGCCGTCCTGGGGCCGCAGCAGGTTGTTGGCCGACAGCATCAGGATGCGGGCCTCGGCCTGGGCCTCGGCGGACAGGGGCACGTGAACGGCCATCTGGTCGCCGTCGAAGTCGGCGTTGAAGGCGGTACACACCAGGGGGTGCAGCTTGATGGCCCGGCCTTCCACCAGCACCGGCTCAAAGGCCTGGATGCCCAGGCGGTGCAGCGTGGGGGCGCGGTTGAGCATGACGGGATGCTCCTTGATGATGAAGTCCAGGGCATCCCAGACCTCTGCTCGGCCCCGGTCCACCATCTTCTTGGCGGACTTGATGTTGTTGGCCAGGCCGTCCTCCACCAGCTTCTTCATGACGAAGGGCCGGAAAAGCTCAATGGCCATCTCCTTGGGCAGGCCGCACTGATAGATCTTCAGCTCGGGGCCGACCACGATAACGGAACGGCCGGAGTAGTCCACGCGCTTGCCCAGCAGGTTCTGACGGAAACGGCCCTGCTTGCCCTTGAGCATGTCGGACAGGGACTTCAGCGCGCGGTTGTTGGCGCCGGTGACGGCACGGCCTCTTCTGCCGTTGTCGATGAGGGCGTCCACGGCCTCCTGGAGCATCCGCTTCTCGTTGCGGATGATGATGTCCGGCGCGGTGAGCTGGATCAGCCGCTTGAGGCGGTTGTTCCGGTTGATGACCCGGCGATACAGGTCGTTCAGGTCCGAGGTGGCGAACCGGCCGCCGTCCAGCTGGACCATGGGGCGGATCTCCGGGGGGATCACCGGCAGCACGTCAATGATCATCCACTCGGGCTTGTTGCCGGACAGGCGGAAGGCATCCACCACCTCCAGGCGCTTGACGATCCGGGCCTTCTTCTGGCCGGAGGCGTGCTGGAGCTCCTCCCGCAGCTGCACGGACAGCTTTTCCAGGTCGATGTCGGCCAGCAGCTTCTTCACGGCCTCGGCGCCCATGCCGGCG
>CAKTSK010000056.1 GCA_934597725.1 uncultured Eubacteriales bacterium | reverse complement strand
GGCCCCGCCACGGGCAGTGGCCCCCCGGAGGCGGCGCCTCCCACATCCGTTGCCTATGGTAGGCAATTCCCCGCCGTTGAGAACGGCGCACCGGTCCGACCAACGGCGTTGGTCCCCCCGCCTGCCCGGCGGCAGGCAAATTCCCCCCGGAAATGACAAAAAAACCGTCTGACAGAATCAGACGGTTTTTCGCACTTAAGTTCCCTTACTGGGGCAGCTTGTTCAGGCGCAGAGTCATCTTGCTCTTGCGGTTGGCTGCGGTGTTCTTGTGCATCAGACCACGGGCTGCGGCCTGGTCCACAGCTTTCACAGCAGACTTGTATCGCTGATCGGCCTCGCTGCGGTTGCCTTCGTTGATGGCAGCGTCAAAATACTTCAGCTGAGTCTTCAGTGCGGACTTTGCGGCCTTGTTTCTTGCGGCCTTTGTCTGATTGACCAGAACACGCTTCTTTGCAGACTTGATATTCGGCAAACCAAACACCTCCTCCGATTCTATCGCATAATTTGGCACAAAAGTTCTGTGCGAGAATGTATTTTAGCATACAGAACGGAATTTTGCAAGCTTTTTTTCAAAATTTTTTTGTATTTTCTTTCCCGCCCCCGGGAATGCCTAACCATAGTAGGAACACCCCGGCCCAGACACGACATCTTGTGGCCGGAGAACGGGAGGAAAACAGGATGCAAGGCAGAAAAATCGACCTGGCCGTGGAAGCCAAGGAGCTGGCGGAGGAATCCGCCCAACACCTGACCGAACTGCCCGGAGTCCGGGCCAGAGAGGAGGAAGTGGAGGGCCTGCCCCTGACCCGGGTGGAGATCCTCACCGAGGAGGGCGCGGCCCTGGTGGGCAAGCCCCGGGGGACCTATCTCACCCTGACCCTGCCCGCCCTGCCCCAGCAGCGGGAAGAAATCCGCCAACATGCCAGGGCGGTGGCGGCGGCTCTGGGGCTGCTGCCCGCCCTGCCCCGGCAGGGGCCGGTGCTGGTGGTGGGGCTGGGCAACCGCCGGGTCACGCCGGACGCCCTGGGACCCCGGGCCACGGAGCATCTGCTGGTGACCCGGCATCTGCCGCTCCCCTTCCGGCCAGTGGCCGCGCTGGCGGCGGGGGTGACGGGCAGCACCGGCATGGAGAGCGGCGAACTGCTGCGGGCCGTGGTGGCGGAGATCCGTCCGGCCTGCGTGCTGGCGGTGGATGCCCTGGCGGCCCGGCGGCAGGAGCGGGTCTGCCGGACCATCCAGCTCTGCGACACGGGCATCGTGCCCGGCTCGGGGGTGGGCAACGCCCGGATGGCCCTGGACCGGGCCACCCTGGGGGTGCCGGTCCTGGCGGTGGGCGTCCCCACGGTGGTGGAGGCGGGCACCCTCTGCCTGGACCTGTTGGAGCAGGCCGGACAGCCCCCGGACCCGGCGCTGCTGGCGGGGCAGCAGGAGCCTTGGTTTGTCACGCCCCGGAGCATCGACAGCGAGGTGGAGACCCTGGCCCAGGTGGTGGGCTGGGGGATCAGCGCCGCCGTTCATGTGGACTTTTCCGTGGAAGATGTGGAAAACTTTCTCACATAAGTCCCTGTTTTGGGTCTTTTCCGCAGAAAAATCGCGAAAAACATCCTCAAAAACAGGTATTCCTGTGGATAACTTTTCGCCATTTTTCTGTGACCGGCCACCAGGCGGGGAGGCTCTCCCCGATCCCCTGCCCGGACCAGCAGCGAACAAGCCCCCCTGGCGGGGGGCTTGGGTTCACGACTTGAATTTGCGGCTCTCGGCCACCGCCAGCTCATCGCAGCGGTTGTTGTAGGGGTTGGAGGCATGGCCCTTTACCCAGTGGTAATGGAGCTGGTGCCGGTCTACCAGGGCCAGCAACTGCTCCCACAGGTCGGGGTTCAGGGCGGGCTTTTTGTCGCTTTTGACCCACCCTTTCTTCTGCCACCCTCTGGCCCAGCCCTTGGACAGGGCGTCGATGACATACTTGGAGTCGGAGTACAGCTCCACCACACAGGGCTCCTTGAGCAGAGACAGGGCGGCGATGACCGCCGTCAGCTCCATGCGGTTGTTGGTGGTGGCCCCTTCCCCGCCGGAGATCTCCTTCTTGTGGGCGCCGTACAGCAGCACCGCTCCCCAGCCCCCCGGGCCGGGGTTGCCGGAGCAGGCCCCGTCGGTATAGATGGTCACTTCCTTCACAGGGCACTGCGCTCCTTCTTCTCCTTGGCCGCCTTCCGCCGGGCGCTGAGCCAGGGCCCCAGCAGGAAGCCCAGGCCCGCCAGCAGGAAGATCACCCCGCCCAGGGTGAACAGGCCCCCATGGACGATGCCGGTGATGGGGATCATTTTCGTCACGCCCCGCCAGATGATCAGCGCCCCGAACATGGCCACAATGGCGCCGGCCACCCGAAACAGCTTTTCCATTCCCTTGTCCATTTATCCTTCCTCCTTCGGTGCGGACGGGGTCTCTTCTGCCTCCGCCCCGGTCTCCTCCTCGTCCTCCTGGTCCAGGGGCACCCGGGCCAGGGCGATGACCTTGGTCTGGGCGGACACCCGCATCACCCGCACGCCCTGAGCCGCCCGGCTGTACAGGTTCACGTCAGCAGCCGCCATGCGGATGATGGTGCCGTCGTCGGAGATGATCATGATGTCCTCGTCCTCTTCCACCAGCTGCACCCCGGCGGCTTTGCCGGTCTTTTCCGTGATCTGGTAGCCCTTCAGGCCAAAGCCGCCCCGGTGCTGCGGCTCGCCGCCGGCCCGGATGAACTCCTCCACTGGCGTGCGCTTGCCATAGCCGTGTTCGGTGATGGTGAGCAGGGTGGTGCCGGCCTTGGCCTCCACGGCCCCCACCACCAGGTCGCCCGGCCGCAGCTTGATGCCCCGCACGCCCATGGCGGTGCGGCCCATGGGCCGGACATCGGTCTCCCGGAAGCAGATGGCCATGCCGTCGTGGGTGGCGATGAGGATGTTGGCCTGACCGTCGGTCTCCAGCACGGCGATGAGCTCGTCGCCCTCCTCCAGGGTGAGCACCCGCAGACCCACGGCCCGGATGTTGCGGAAGGCCGCCTTTTCCGTGCGCTTGACGGTGCCGTTGCGGGTGACCATGAAGAGATAGCCGTTCTCGTCATAGTCCCGGCCGTGGAGCATGGCGGTGACCTTCTCCCCCGGCTCGAACTGGAAAATGTTGTTCAGATGGGTCCCCTTGGCGGTGCGGCTGGCCTCGGGGATCTGGTAGCCCTTCTTCCGATACACCCGGCCGGAGGTGGTGAAGAAGAGGATGTTGTCGTGGCTGGAGGCGGTAAAGAGGGTGTCTACATAGTCCTCCTCCCGCAGGCTCTGGGCCGAGATCCCCTTGCCGCCCCGCTTCTGGGCACGGTAGGCAGAGACGGGCATACGCTTGATGTACCCGGCGGCGGTGAGGGTGAACACGCAGGTCTCCTCCTCGATGAGGTCCTCAATGTCGATCTCGTCCACCACGTCCTGGATCTCGGTGAGCCGGTCGTCGCCGTACTTCTCCCGGACCTCCAGCAGCTCCTGCTTCATGACGCCCAGGAGCTTTTCCCGGTCCGACAGCAGCTCCTGGTACCAGGCGATGCGGGCTTCCAGCTCGTCGTATTCGTTTTGCAGCTTCTCCCGGTTCAGCCCCTGCAAAGCGATCAGCCGCATGTCGCAGATGGCCTGGGCCTGGATCTCGTCCAGGGCAAAGCGTTCCATGAGCTTTTCCCGGGCGTCGTCGTAGCTGGACCGGATGAGGCGGATGACCTCGTCGATGTTGTCCTGGGCGATGAGCAGCCCTTCCAGCAGGTGGGCCCGCTCCTCGGCCTTGCGTTTTTCATAGCGGGTGCGGCGGGTGATGACCTGTTCCTGGAAGGCCAGGTATTCGTCCAGAATCTGCCGCAGGGAGAGGACCTTTGGCTGGCGCTGGTTGTTCACCAGGGCCAGCATGTTGATGGCAAAGGTGGTCTGCAGCTGGGTCTGGGTGAACAGGTGGTTCAGGACCACCTGGGCGTTGGCATCGTGTTTCAGCTCGATGACGATCCGCATCCCGTTGCGGTCGGACTCGTCCCGCAGGTCGGAGATCCCTTCCAGCCGCTTCTCCTTCACCTGCTCGGCGATGGCGGCAATGAGCATCCGCTTGTTGACCTGGTAGGGCAGCTCCGTGACCACGATGCGGGTGCGCTCCTGGTTGCGGCCATACTCCTCGAACTCGGTCCTGGCCCGCAGGGTCACCCGGCCCCGGCCGGTGGCGTAAGCGGCCCGGATGCCCGCCCGGCCCATGACGATGCCCTTGGTGGGAAAGTCGGGGCCTTTGAGGTGCTGCATGAGGTCGGCCAGATCGGCCTCGGGGTTTTCCAGCACGCACACGGCGGCGTCGATGACCTCCCGCAGGTTGTGGGGCGGGATGTTGGTGGCCATGCCCACGGCGATGCCGGAGGAGCCGTTCACCAGCAGGTTGGGGAAGCGGGCGGGCAGGACCCGGGGTTCCCGGCGGGTCTCGTCGAAGTTGGGGTCCCAGTCCACGGTTTCCTTCTCGATGTCGGCCAGCATTTCCCCGGCCATTTTGGCCATGCGGGCCTCGGTGTACCGGTAGGCTGCGGGGGGGTCGCCGTCCACGGAGCCGAAGTTGCCGTGGCCGTCGATGAGGCGGTAGCGCATGGAGAAGTCCTGGGCCAGCCGGACCAGGGCGTCATAGACGGAGCCGTCGCCGTGGGGGTGGTATTTGCCCAGCACGTCGCCCACGCAGGTGGCGGATTTTTTGAAGGGCTTGTCGGAGGTCAGGCCGCTTTCGTACATGGAGTACAGGATGCGCCGGTGGACGGGTTTCAGGCCGTCCCGCACGTCGGGCAGGGCGCGGCTGACGATGACGGACATGGCGTAGTCGATGTAGCTGTCCTTCATCTCCTTGACCAGCTCGGATTCCACGATGACCTGGTTTGGGAAGGCGATGTCCTCCGGCCGGTAATCTTTGTTCTTTGCCATAAGTATCCTCCCAAAAGTGGCAGTTTTGCGTCCGCGCAGGGTGGGGACCCACGGGTTTCAAAACTCTGGGGTTGCATCCGAAGGGCGGCTGGCGGGGCCAGCCGTCTCCGGCGGTTCGGTGTGTCCGGCGGGGCCGGGATGGGTCAGAGGGGGCTGTCCTCCCGGGCGGCCCGGCGGAGCAGACGGACCACATAGAGCACCAGCCCGAAGAAGTAGACGTAGAAGAGGCCGCCGAAGCCCACCAGCAGGAAGTCATAGGCCCCGTGCAGGAGGGCGGGCAGCAGCCAGGCTCGTTTTTGCTGGGCGGCGGCCTGTTCTCTCTGTCCGTGGCGCTGGGCCCAGCTGGCCTGGCTGAAGGACAGGCCCATGATCACGCCGAACATGGCGTGGCCGGGGATGGAGAAGATGGCCCGGAGCACGGCGGTGGAAAAGCCCGAGGTGAGCACATACAGGACGTTTTCCACGGCGGCGAAGCCCAGGGAGACAAAGACGGCATAGACCACGCCGTCGAAGCGGTAGTTGAAGTTGGGCTCGTTCCAGGTCCGCCGCCGCAGGACCCGGAACTTGACCCCTTCCTCCACAAAGCCGGGGATGACGAAGTAGGTCAGGAAGAGGTAGACCAGGGGCTGCCAGTAGAAAAAGTCCACGAACTGGCTGGCCAGCAGCTCCAGGATCAAAATGGGGAACATGGCCAGCACGCCGCGCAGGAACAGACCGGCCAGCAGGGCGGGGGGTTCCCGCTCCAGGCGGTCCATGCGGTAGACCACGCCCATCAGGACCAGGGGCGGCAGCAGCGCAGCAGCCACCAGGAAAAGGATCACATGCATGGGGGAACCATCCCCTCCTTTCGCAGCACCGCCGGCAGGCGGTGAAAGCATTTGGGACCAACCGTGTTGGTAAAAACGCCGACCACCAACCGCGCTGGTAGAAGCGCCGATGACCAACCGCGTTGGTCTCAAGAGACGCCGTTGCCAACGGCCAACGGCGCAGCCGTAGGAGGCGACCTTAGACGCCGACCACAGAACGCCTGCCAGCGGGTGGGTGGGGACCGCCGACGACTGACCACGTTGGTCAGAAAGAGCCGCCGTTACCAACAGCGTGAGGTAGTGCCTGTCATACAGGCAAGAGATTCGGAGTTACCCACTCCGTGGGGGCCACTGCCCGTGGGGGGTTCCCGCTTTCTCTGAAGAAAGCGGGGGAAAGAGCACCAGGGGCCGCGGCCCCTGGACCCCGGGGGAGATGGGCCGCTCGTTGCTCACTCGCTCTGTTTTGGGTTGGGAGG
>CAKTSK010000055.1 GCA_934597725.1 uncultured Eubacteriales bacterium | reverse complement strand
GTGTACCACTGGGCGAAATCCACCTCCATGTCGGTGATCTGTTCCACTTTCTTCTTGTTGTCCTTAGCCATAGTTTCCATCCTTTGATCTGGGCCGCCGGCTGGCCGGGCGCCCCTGAAATGATTCTCTTTGCGCGCAGGTCCCCCGGCGTTTTGCCGGGGGCCTTCCCGAAGTTCAGATGGTATTTATTGTAGGTCTCCCACGGGAAAAAGTCAAGTCTCTTCTCCCCGCAGCGGCCCCCCCGACAGGCCCCTGACACCCCCTCTTTTTCCCGCTTTTTGGTCCTGCCCGGGGAAGGGAGCCTTTCTCCTACCTGTTCCATAGGAAACAGGAATTTCCAACTTTTTCTTGTTTGTCTCGCACAAAAGAAAGAAAAAACACCAAAAAAGTCGCCCCTTTTGAAAAAAAGGAACACCGAAAAAATCCGAAAAAAGGGTTTTCACCCCAAAAGATCTATGCTATGATGACAAAAAAGTTACAGAGAGTAACAACCACGACACCAATCGTAACACGTTGGAAACAAAGTGGTATACGAGATATGACAAACAAAGGAGAGATTTGATGCGATTGATGCAGCGACGAATTCTGAGTATTTTCCTGACGGGCCTGCTGATGGCCGCGATGCTTCCCACCGCCCTGGCCGCCACAGCAGAAGAGATCAACCAAGACCAGGTCTTCCTGAAGCAATCTCAGCGCGGGACCTGCACCCTGGCCTCCACCGCCATGATGCTCAGACGAGCCGCCATGCTCAACGGCGATCCTTCCTGGGCCCAGATCACGGAGCAGAGCTGCCGGGAGGCTTTCTGGCTCTCCGGTCGGGGCCTGCCCTACAACTTCTCTTACGGCGCCATGACCGTGGGCCACGACCGCCTGCCCGGCGGCCAGGCCAACCAGCAGGTCCTCATCGACCTGCTGGAGGAGCACCCCGAGGGGATCATGCTCCACGCCGCCTGCGTCCCCCACGGCATCCTGCTGACCGACTACGAGGACGGCCAGTTCTACTGCGCCGATCCCTCCGAGTTCGCCGGCCAGGGCATCATCCCCATCGAGGAAGCCTGGGGCACCCGAGTGGAGAACTCCAACGCCTACTGGTATGTCTCCTCCGAGGTGGCCGACCCCGAGGAGCCGCCCCTGCTCCCCACCCCCGACGTGGCGGTGGAAGCCTCCCTCTCCGCCCTGCTGGCCCCGCCCGCAGAGGAGGCCCCCCAGGAGGAACCTGCCACCTGCCTGATCGGTCAGGCTCTGGCCGCGTCTTAACTGCACTGCTTTCCGGGACCACCCCACGGTGGTCCCGGTTTTTGCCGTCCGTCTCCGCAGCGCATCCGCCGCAAAAGAGACCTCCCGCCGGAAGCACAGCTTCCGGCGGGAGGTCTCTTTCTCATTCTGTATGGTATCGTTGGTCCCGGGTCAGTTCCCCGCCACGATCTGCCGCACCTGGTTCAGGTTGCGGATCTCATAGCGCAGAGGCAGGTCCGCCGGAGCCGCCGCGCCGGCGGGGTTGTACCAGCAGCAGGGGATGCCCGCCCGGCGTCCCCCCTCCATGTCGCTGGTGAGAGAGTCGCCGATGAGGAGCAGCTCCTGCTTGTCATAGGGGCCGATGGCCTGGAGGACCGGCCGGAAAAAGTCCAGGCTGGGCTTTTCCGCGCCCACGTCCTCCGAGATGAACACCCCGTCCAGCAGCTCCCCCAGGCCCGACTTGGCCAGCTTGCGCTCCTGGGCACGGCGGGTGCCGTTGGTGACGGCGTACTGCTTCACCCGGCCTTTCAGGTCCCGCACCAGGCGGTCGCTGTCGTCCAGAAAGACGACGGTGTCGCCCAGGTGGTCCTGGTAGGCGGCGTTGAAGTCCTCATAGGCCGTGCAGGGGACCCCCTCTGCCTGGAAAAACTCCTGAAAGCGGCCGGACAACAGCTGGGCTTTGGTGATCTCCCCCCGCTCCAGCCGCTTCCACCAGCTCAGGTTGAGCACGGAGAACCGGGCGATCTGCTCCTCGGTGCAGAACCCCAGGGAGAAATCCGCAAAGGTCTGCCGCAGGGCCACCCGCTCGGCGGCGGGGAAATCCAGCAACGTGTTGTCCAGGTCCCATAAGACGACTTTGATCATCGCTGCACCGCCTTTCTCACTGGGGCAGCAGAGCCGCCGGGCACTCGTCCACCGTCACGCCGGTGTAGTAGTGCTGGAGGATCTCCACATAGCCCTTGCCTTCCGCGGCCATCGCGTCCGCGCCGTACTGGCTCATGCCCACCCCGTGGCCGAAGCCGGTGACGGAGAACTGGAAGCTCCCCCCGTCGTAAGCCAGCTCAAAGGTGGCCGAGCGCAGGGAAAAGATCTGCCGGGCCTGGGCCCCGGTGACCGGGACCCCGCCGATGGTGACGCTGTGGACGCTCCCCCCCGGCGTGCGCTGGATCTCCCCCACCCAGCCGGCGGGGTCGCCCTCCAGCACGGCGGTGGGCTGGGCCTGGAGGAAGGCCGCGCGGAACTCCTCCGGGGTCATGGCCACCTGGCTCTCGTAGTTGGGGACCTCCTCCCCCTCGGGGGAGGTCACGCTTTGCAGATAGGGAATGCTGTTGCCCCACACCTCCACCGCGTCCTGGGTGGCCGCTGCCGAGGAGGAGTGGAAGACCGCGTCGATGAGCTGGCCGTTGTACAGGATGACCTGATTGCCGGTGTCCGACACGGCGGTGGTGATCTTGTTGGCATAGGCCACGGCCTGGTCGCCCCAGTTGTTCTCGGCGTCCGCCCGGGCGATCCACGCCTGGCAGCAGGCGTAGTCGGTGCAGAGGTCCGCGTCGGGGTGGCTGGCGCTGGGGCCTTTGTGCAGGGCATAGGTCCGGGCGGCGACGGCCTGGGCCTTCAGGGCCTCCTGTTCAAAGGAAGCGGGCATCTCGGCGGCCACCACGCCCCACAGATACTGGTTCAGGTCCATTTCCGTCACCTGACCGTCGGCCCCCTTCACCCGCAGGGTGTGGCCGCTGTCGGCCAGGGGCAGGGCTTCCTCGGGGGCGGCGGGTCCCTCGCCGTCGGGACCGCCCAGCACAAAGGGCAGGGCGAACAGGACCACCACCAGGACCAGGGCCACCCCAATGATCTTTTTCATGGTTCCTCCTTCTCCCGGGGGGACCGGCCCCGCCGGGTCCTCCCAAGAAAAAAAGGCCGGAAGATCCGGTCCGGGAGGGCATTTTCTTCAGTATAGCCCGGTCCCCCCTCTGCCGTCAACCCGGGGGCGGAAAAACTTTCCCCGTTTTTTCTCCCCCGGCGGCCGAAGCCGCCGGGGGAGAGCCGCCGGTCAGGCGCTGCCCCGGGGGAAGGTCAGGCCGGCCTTGAACAGGTCCCCGTCGATGGTCAGGGAGAAGTCACCCCCCTGGCGCTGGGTCAGGCTGCGGGCGATGGACAGGCCCAGGCCGCTGCCCTCGGTGTTGCGGGCGCTGTCCCCCCGCACGAAGCGCTCCATCAGCTCCTCCGCCGAGATGTTCAGGGGGTTGGCGGAGATGTTGCGGAAGACGATGCTCACCGTCTCCTCAGTAGCCGTGCAGGTGAGGTAGACCCGGGTCCCCGGCAGGGCGTACTTGATGATGTTGCTCAGCAGGTTTTCAAACACCCGCCACAGCAGCCGCCCGTCGGCGGAGATCCGCGGCCCGTCCGGGTCGGGGGTCAGGACCAGATCCAGCTGTTGGGCGGCCAGCTTTTCCTGGTACTCCCCGGCGCACTGGGTGAGCAGCACGTTCACGTCTGTGGGCTGCAGGTCCACCGTCAGGTTGCCCGTGGAGGCTTTGGAGGCTTCCACCAGATCCTCGGTGAGTTTTTTCAGCCGGGCCGACTGCCGGTCCAGCACCTCCAGGTATTCCTTGGCCTGGTCGTTGGGCATCGGCTCCTTTTTCAGCAGGTCCACATAGTTGACGATGGAGGTCAGAGGGGTCTTGATGTCGTGGGAGACGTTGGTGATGAGCTCGGTCTTCATCCGCTCGGATTTCATCTGCTCCTCCACCGCGTGGCGGATGCCCTGGCGGATGTTGTTCAGGTCCTCGCCGTGGGCGCGGAAGGGACCATGGAGTTTGTCCAGGGGCAGCTGATAGTCCAGCTTTCCGGCGGCCAGCTTTTCCGCCCCTTCCCGGAGCTTCTGGATGGACAGCACCACCCACAGCAGCAGCAGCCCCTCCACGCCTTTGAGCAGGACCCAGAGCACGGCCACGCCGTTGCCGGTGCGGATGCCCACCAGGCACAGGCCCTCCAGCAGACACAGCGCCAGGAAGCACACCAGCGCCTGCCAGATGATGGGCAGCTGCGCCGCGCCCTGCCCCAGCAGGCCCCGCAGCTTTCGCGCCCAGCCCCGGAGCAGCTCCCACAGCTTCCGCACCCAGCCCTTGACCGGCTTTCCGATCCGATTCCAGAGCAGGTGGTCCTTCCAGGTCCCCGTCCGTTTCTGCCGCAGGATGGACAGCAGGCCGGTCACCAGGAGGGCCAGACAGAGCAGGCAGAGCAGCACCCCGTCCAGGGGGATCACCGACCGGGCCGCCGCCCCCACAGGCAGGTCAGACAGCCAGAGCAGCAGGATCGCCAGCCCCACCACCGCCGTAAGGTCCGCCGGCAGCCAGCGGTCTATGGCGCAGGTCTCTGCCTTCTCCGGGTTCCGGGGGCCATAGCCGGCGCTCAGCGCCAGGAACAACAGACCCAGCCCGCCCAGGACCAGCCCGGCCACCGCAGCCACCGCCAGCTCATAGCGGTAGGTCCCCATCTGGTCCAGATAGGTCAGCCTGCTGTAGATCTCCCCGGCGGGGACCAGCTCCGCCCGGAGGTAAGCGGTGATCTCCACCCGCTCCTCCTCACCGTATTGGACGCACCGGGCAGAGAGGCGGTAGCGCTCCTGGTATCCTGTGCCGGTCACCTCGCCCGACTCGTTGGCTACGGCGCCGTCGTCATAGACCTGCTCGGACACGACTTCGTCCACCACGTCATAGGTTTCATATAGCTTTTGCAGGGCCTGTTCCTTGGCTTCCAGGGAGTCGTAATCCCTCATGATGTACTCCTCGGTGTCAGGCTCTTTGACCGTTCCTTCCCAGACGGCTTTCTCCCGATACTCCCCCTGCTCTGGGCTGGCATAGAGGGTGACCTTCTGGGGATTTTTGATGGTATAGAACACATTTTTGTCTGTCTGTCCCCCATCCAGGGGTATGGCGCCGAGGTCCTCTTGCCGGTACCGCTGGTAGGCATAGACGATGTCTTCCAGCTGTTCCTGGAGGATCTCCTGCTGGCCCTCCTTTTGCAGGCGCAGGGAGCCGTCGGACATGCTTTGATACGCCCCCCGCGCTGCCAGCCAGGATGCCTGCCCGCCGCAGAGGACCCCGGCCGTCAGTCCGCCCAGGCACAAGATCCAGGCGACCACTTTGGCCCCGATGGACGCACGATACTTTTTCATGGCTTGCCTCCTTCCATCTTGTACCCCTGGCCCCAGACCACTTTGATGTAGCGGGGGTCAGAGGGGTTGATCTCCAGCTTTTCCCGCAGGTGACGGATATGGACGGCCACGGCGTTTTCCACCCCATAGGGTTCCTCGCCCCACACGATCCGGTAGATGCGCTTGGGGGAGTAGACGGTGCCGGGGTTCTCCATGAGCAGGCGCAGGATCTCATACTCCCGGGGGGTGAGGGCCACGGGGTCCCCGTCCAGGGTGACCTCCTTGGTCCGGTCGTCCAGGGTGATGCCCCCCAGACGCAGGGCAGAGGGCTTCACCGTGCCGCCCCCCAGCTGCAAATAGCGGCGCAGCTGAGACTTGACCCGGGCCAGCACCTCCACGGGGTTGAAGGGCTTGGTCACATAGTCGTCGGCCCCCAGGTTCAGGCCCTGGATCTTGTCCACATCCTCGCTCTTGGCGGTGAGGAAGATCACCGGCACGTTGGACCGCTCCCGGATCTTCCGCAGGGCGGCGATGCCATCCAGCTTGGGCATCATGATGTCCAGCAGGACCAGATGGATCTCCTCCCGCTCCAGAATGCTCAAGGCTTCCACGCCGTCGTAGGCGGGAAAGACCTGATAGCCGCCGGTGGTGAGGTAGATCGTCAGGGCGGACACGATGTCCTTTTCGTCGTCGCAAACTAAGATGTGATACATATCCGTCGCCTCCTGAATTTATGATAGCCAACTCGGCTTTAAGAAACAATGGGGAAGGAGATTAAGATTTTCTTAACGTCAGGGAATAGGAAAACCCTCCCGCCGGGGAGGTGGGAGGGGCGCCTGTCATACAGGCAAGAAATTCGGAGTTACCCACTCCGTGGGGGCCACTGCCCGTGGGGGGTGTCCCGCTTTCTTTGGAGAAAGCGGGGGAAAGAACACCAGGGGCCGCGGCCCCTGGACCCCGGGGGAGATGGGCCGCTCGTTGCTCACTCGCTCTGTTTTGGGTTGGGAGGGCGAGGACGCGATCGTGGTTTGAGACCGCCCCTTTACAAAAACTGATTTGGGAACGCAATTTTTGGTTTGGGATTTGGAGAATAGAAAGATCAAGTAGTCTCAGCGTCCGAAAGGATAGAAGGTTTCTATTGTGAGTTGCTCGTCTTAATATTCGCTGCGGATTCTTTTAAGATTCATTCGATGAAAACCATGAAAAAGAAAAGAAACGGTATTCTTCTGAATCTGTTGCTCCCCCGAAGGGTAATGAATCTGACCCCAGCCGCCCAGCCGGTGGGCGGCTCGCTTGGAGCCTATCGCTGAGAGGGCCA
>CAKTSK010000054.1 GCA_934597725.1 uncultured Eubacteriales bacterium | reverse complement strand
AACTTAACCTTAACACAGGTCACTCCTATTCGCTCTTCTTTTTTGACTATCTGTCACACATCATTGTAACACCTACACAATTACTACTGAGCCGGGGCGAATTGCCCCTTGACAGCCACCAAATCCGTGATAAAATGATAACATCTGATCATATCATGGCGATGAGGAAGCCCATGCGTCACGGCCGCCCAAGCGAGAGGGGAGACGGTGCAAGCCCCTTGGCAGTTGCCCGGCGCAGCGCCACTTCCAGAGCCGCCCGGGAGGACCGGGCCGGGCCGTTCCCGTTACCGGACGAACTGAGATGCCAGCGGCGTTGGGCCGGCGGCAATCAGGGTGGTACCGCGCAGCAGTTTCTGCTCCGCCCCTGACCTGTGCAGGGGCGGAGCTTTTCTTTTTGCGCCGCCACAGAAGAGAGACTGAGATTCTGATACGGAGGTATGTTTTATGCACAAGTATTACGGGCTGAATGAACTGCGGGAGATGTTCCTCTCCTTCTTCGAGTCCAAGGGCCATCTCCGCCTGCCCAGCTTTCCGCTGGTGCCGGAGAACGACCCCTCCCTGCTGCTCATCAACGCCGGCATGGCCCCCATGAAGCCCTGGTTCAAGGGCGAGGAGGAGCCGCCCCGGAAGCGGGTCTGTACCTGCCAGAAGTGCATCCGCACGGGAGACATTGAAAACATCGGCCACACCGCCCGCCACGGCACCTATTTCGAGATGCTGGGCAACTTCTCCTTCGGCGACTACTTCAAGCACGATGCCATCCAGTGGACCTGGGAGTTCCTCACCGACCCCAAGTGGGTGGGCCTGGAACAGGACCGGCTCTATCCCTCGGTCTATGAGGAGGACGACGAGGCCTTCAACATCTGGCGGGACGTGGTGGGCATCCCCGCCGAGCGCATCTACCGCATGGGCAAGGAGGACAACTTCTGGGAGCACGGCGCCGGCCCTTGCGGCCCCTGCTCGGAGGTCTACTACGACCGGGGCGAGGAATACGGCTGCGGCAAGCCCACCTGCCAGCCCGGCTGCGACTGCGACCGCTACATGGAGGTCTGGAACAACGTCTTTACCCAGTTTGACAACGACGGCGAGGGCCACTACACCGAGCTGGCCCAGAAGAACATCGACACCGGCATGGGCCTGGAGCGTCTGGCCGTGGTGTGCCAGAACGTGAACTCCCTCTTTGACGTGGACACGGTGATGAACATTACCAACAAGGTCTCCGAGCTCACCGGCGCCCACTACGGCGACAGCTCCGCCGGGGACGTGTCCCTGCGGATCATCACCGACCACATCCGCTCGGCCACCTTTATGATCTGCGACGTGGTGCTGCCCTCCAACGAGGGCCGCGGCTATGTGCTGCGCCGCCTGCTGCGCCGGGCCGCCCGCCACGGCAAGCTGCTGGGGGTCAACGAGCCCTTCCTGTACCAGATCATCGACACCGTCATCCACGAGAACGAGGGCGAGTACAAGGACCTGCGCCAGAAGCAGGACTACATCACCAAGGTCATCCGCACCGAGGAGGAGAACTTTGCCAAGACCATCGACGGCGGCATGAAGATCTTCTCCGACCTGCTGGCCGAGCACAAGGCCAAGGGGGAGACCCAGTTTGCCGGCAGCGACGCCTTCAAGCTCTACGACACCTACGGCTTCCCGGTGGACCTGACCGAAGAGATGGTCCAGGACGAGGGCATGACCCTGGACCGGGCCGGCTTCGAGGCCGAGATGGAGGCCCAGCGGGTCCGGGCCCGGAAGGCCCGGGAGGCCCTGGGCGACCTGGGCTGGTCCGGCGTGGAGTTCGGCAAGGAGGTCCCCGCCACCCACTTTGACGGCTACGACAAGGACACCCTGACCGGGGCCAAGGTGGTGGCCATCGTGGCCGAGGAGCAGCTGGTGGAGGAGATCATCCCCGGCGTGGAGGCCATCGTGGTCCTGGACACCACCCCCTTCTATGCCGAGATGGGCGGCCAGGTGGCCGACCACGGCCTGCTCACCGCCGAGGGCGTGTCCTACACCGTCACCGACGTGCAGAAGAACAAGGGCGGCAAGTATATGCACTACGGCAAGCTCACCCAGGGGCACCTGAAGGTGGGCGACACCGTCACCGCGTCTATCGACCTGTCCCGGCGCAAGGCTGTCATGCGGGCCCACACCGCCACCCACCTGCTGGACAAGGCCCTGCGCACGGTGCTGGGCGACCACGTCCATCAGGCCGGCTCTCTGGTGGAGCCTGACCGGCTGCGCTTTGACTTCACCCACTTCTCCGCCATGACCGCCCAGGAGCTGGCCCAGGTCAGCGCCATGGTCAACGAGGCCGTGCTGGAGGGCTACGGCGTGGAGACCGAGGAGCTGCCCATCGAACAGGCCAAGGCCAAGGGTGCCATCGCCCTGTTCGGCGAGAAATACGGCGATATCGTCCGGGTGGTGGACATGGGCGAGGGGTATTCCGTGGAGTTCTGCGGCGGCACCCATCTGGCCAACACCGCCCAGGTGGGCGTGTTCCACATCACCAGCGAGTTCTCCGTGGCCTCCGGCGTGCGCCGGATCGAGGCCACCACGGGCAAGCGCTCCCTGGAGATCATGAACCGCAACCAGGCCATGCTCTTTGAGGCCGCCGCCGTGCTCAAGGCCAAGCCCGGCGAGCTGCGGGAGAAGGCCAAGGCCGTCATGGCCGAGGTCAAGCAGCTGCACCAGGCCGTGGAGAAGTTCGAGGCGGAGGCCTCCCTGGGCCAGGCCCAGCAGTTCCTCATGGCGGCCAAGGACGTGGGCGAACTGAAGGTCCTCACGGTCCACCGGCCCGGCCTGGATGCCGGCGCGCTGCGGCAGATGGGCGACTTCCTGCGGGACAAGGAGCCTGCCCTGGTGGCCGTGCTGGCCTCCACCAACGAGGAGAAGATCTCCTTCCTGGCCGTCTGCGGCAAGCAGGCCATCGCCAAGGGCATCAAGGCCGGCGAGCTGGTCAAGAGCGTGTGCACCATCTGCGGCGGCAAGGGCGGCGGCAAGCCCGACAGCGCCATGGGCGGCGGCAAGGACATGCTCAAGCTGGACGACGCCCTGGCTGCGGTGGACGACTTTGTGTCCGTGAAGCTGGGCCTGTAAGGAGGAGAAGCCATGCAGATCTCTTTTGACAAGATCCCGGTGGAGACCGTTCCCCACATGCGCGGGGGAGAGAAAGAAGTCTTTCTGCAAAAGGCGGTCCACGGCCCCATGAAGGTCCTGCGGGGGGTGCTGCCCCCCGGCGCCACCATCGGCCCCCACACCCACGAGACCAACAGCGAGGTCATTTACATCCTCTCCGGCACCGGCAAGGTCCTCTGCGGCGACGTCTGGGAACCTCTGGCACCCGGTGCCTGTCACTACTGCCCCAAGGGCAGCACCCACAGCCTGGTCAACGACAGCGGCGAGGCGCTGACATTTTTTGCCGTGGTCCCCGAGCAATGAACGCCGCGGCAGGAAAGGAACGATCACAAATGAGCGACTGTTTATTCTGTAAGATCGCGGGGGGAGAGATCCCCTCCAAGAAGGTCTATGAGGACGATCAGGTCTATGCCTTCTACGACATCGACCCCCAGGCCCCCACCCACTTTCTGGTGATCCCCAAGGAGCACATCGCCTCCTGCGGGGCCGTCACGGCAGAGAACGCCGGCGTGGTGGCCCACTGCTTTGAGGTCATCGCCAAGGTGACCAAGGAGCTGGGCATCGAGGAGTTCCGGGTGGTCTCCAACTGCGGCGCGTCCGCAGGGCAGAGCGTGTTCCACCTCCACTTCCATGTGCTGGCAGGACGGGACATGACCTGGCCGCCCGGCTGAGGACGGCACCCCCCCTCAGGGAGCAAAGGAAGGCCCCCGGATGCGTTGGCATCCGGGGGCCTTTTGGTGGCAGAGAGACCGAATACCCTCTGCCATGAAAAAAGACCGCTTCGTGGAGAAGCGGTCTTTTTTATGTCGGTTGGGGATCACTCGCCGGGGACTTCCTCCGGCTGGGGCTCCTCCCCAGGAGCCGTCTCTGCAACGGGTTCCTGGGCCGGAGCTGCTTCGGCGGGGGCGTCCTCTGTGACGGCAATGGCCTCCTCCTGGAGACGGACGCCGCACTGGGAGCAGAACTTGTCCTCGCCGGCCACGGCCTGACCGCAGCTGGGGCAGTGAGGGCCGTCCTCCGCCTGCTCTCGCTGGCGGTTGGCCTCGATCTCCGCCCGGGCGGCGGCGATCACCTGGCGGGCAGCCTGGATGGAGGAATACAGGGCCATGACTTCGTCGTCAAAGGTCTCTCCGGCATCCAGCTTGTCCAGCAGCAGCTGGCCCAAGGTGGTGGTATAGGTGTCGATCTTCTTTTCCTCGCTGCTGATCTTCAGGCCCAGCCGGCCGTTTTCAATGGCGGTGTTGGCCTTGTTGGCAGCCTCAGAGGCCAGGGAACTGGCCTTGCTGGCGGCCTCTGCCGCCAACGAGTTGAATTTTTCGCGCAATGCCATGGGCGGTGTCCCTCCTTCCGGGCAGATCCGGGTCGTCTCTTAGAAGTAAGACTTGATGGCTTCGGTGGCCAGGGCTACGTCGGCGCTGATGGTGATGGTGAACTTCACGCCGTTGGCTTCGGAGAAGCGGTCCAGCCAGGCCAGGAACTCCTCCACCTCGGAGGAATCGGGCTGGGAGGGGATGATCTTGCACAGGCTGTCGATGAACACGTGGGTCAGGTCATAGTTGGAGGCGTACATGCCGCTGACGAAGCCCTTGAAAAAGGTGAAGTTGTCGGCGGCAAAGTCGCTGGCCTCCACCAGACGGACGTTGGGGCTGACGTCGAAGCGGAGCTTCTTGCCCATCTCCACGCACACCACGCTGCCGGACTCGTTCTCTGCGGCGCGGTTGATCAATTCAATCATTTGTTTGGTCTTACCGGTACCCTTGGCACCCATAATCACTCGAACCATGATAATCACTCCTTCTTGATCCAGAAAAGGGTTTTTCTGTTGGCTTCATGTTACCATACCAACGGAAAAACTGCAATGGGATTGATCGAATTTTTATAAATTCGTCAGGGGGAAAAAAGATTTTTTTGTATGCTTTCCTCCGCCGGGGCGGAAAAAGCTCACTCCAACCCCTGCCGGGCCAGCAGCTGGCGGCGGTCCTCATAGCCGGGCTTGCCCATGAGGGCGAACATATTGTTCTTGTACGCCTCCACGCCGGGCTGGTTGAAGGGGTTGACGCCGGAGAGGTAGCCGGACAGGCCGCAGGCATACTCGAAGAAATAGACCAGCTGCCCGGCCCAATAGGGCGTGCGCTCCGGGGCGGTGAGCAGCAGGTTGGGCACCCCGCCGGCCACATGGGCCAGTGCGGTCCCCCGGCGGGCCTGCTCGTTGACATAGCGCAGGTCCTTGCCCCGGAGAAAATCCAGGCCCGACCGGTCCCCGGGCGGGGGGTCCAGCAGGCAGGTGGATTGCGGGCGGAAAAAGCGCACCACCGTCTCAAAGAGGTTCCGGGCGCCCTCCTGGATGTACTGGCCCATGGCGTGCAGGTCGGTGGTGAACTCCACGCTGGCGGGGAAGACCCCCTGGCCGTCCTTGCCCTCGCTCTCGCCGAAGAGCTGCTTCCACCACTCGCCGAAAAAGCGCAGGTGGGGCTCGTAGCAGGCCAGCAGCTCGATGGTCTTGCCCTGGGCATAGAGGGCGTTCCGGGCGGCGGCATACTGCCAGGCGGGGTTGTCCTGGCCGGCCTGAGAGAGGATGGCCCGGACGTCGGCGGCCCCGGTGAGCATGGCTTCCGGGTCCAGCCCGGCCACGGCCAGGGGCAGCAGCCCGGCGGGGGTGAGGACCGAGTAGCGCCCGCCGATGGACCGGGGCACGGAGAAGGTGGCGTAGCCCTCCTGGTCGGCCAGGGCGCGCAGGGTGCCCTCCCGGCGGTCGGTGGTGGCGAAGATCCGGTCTCTGGCTCCCTCCCGGCCATACTTCTCCTCCAGCAGCTGGCGGAAGAGGAGAAAGGCCGCCGCCGGCTCGGTGGTGTTGCCCGACTTGGAGACCACGTTCACCGAGAAATCCCGGTCCCGGACGTAGTCCAGCAGCTCTGTGATGGCGTCGGGGGAGAGGGTGTTGCCGGTGAAAAAGATCTGGGGGGTCTCCCGGCAGAGCAGGTTGTAGTTGGGGGAGGTGAGCAGCTCCAGCAGGGCCCGCGCGCCCAGATAGGAGCCGCCGATGCCGATGACCACCAGCACCTGGGACTGGTCCCGGATGATCCGGGCCGTCTGGCACAGCCGGTGCAGCTCCCGCCGGTCGTACCGGTCGGGCAGGTCCACCCAACCGGTGAACTCGCCGCCCAGGCCGGTGCCCTGCTCCAGCAGCCGGCGGGCCTCGGTGAGGCCGTCGAGCCGGGAGGAGAGCCAGTTTTCCGGCAGGAAGGGCAGGGCGTGCTTGAGATCAAATTGCAGCAAAACAAGTCACCTCCTGGAAGGACCAGATCAGTTCTTCAGGCTCTGCATAGGGGCGGGGATGCGGCCGCCCCGCTGGATGAAGGCCTGGCTGGAGAAGGGGTGGACGGGGATCACCGGGGCCGAACCCAGCAGCCCGCCGAACTCCACCGTGTCGCCCACCTGCTTGCCGGGGGCGGGGATGAGGCGGACGGCGGTGGTCTTGGAGTTGACCATGCCGATGGCGGCCTCGTCGGCGATGATGGCCGAGAGGGTCTCGGCGGAGGTGTCGCCGGGGACGGCGATCATGTCCAGGCCCACGGAGCACACGCAGGTCATGGCCTCCAG
>CAKTSK010000053.1 GCA_934597725.1 uncultured Eubacteriales bacterium | reverse complement strand
TCTTTCCCCCGCTTTCTCCAAAGAAAGCGGGACACCCCCCACGGGCAGTGGCCCCCACGGAGTGGGTAACTCCGAATCTCTTGCCTGTATGACAGGCACTACCTCACGCCGTTGGGAACGGCGGCTCTTTCTGACCAACGTGGTCAGCCGCCGGTGTTTTACCCGCTGACGCGGGAGACCTGGTACACCCCTTGTACCTGGTTCAATTTGTTCATGATGGTGGTCACTTCGCCCTGGGCGCGGACCTCGACCACCAGATTGATCTTGGTGTAGCCGTCGGGCAGGACGTTGACCGTCAGGCCCAGAATGTTGATCTTGGCGGTGGCCATCACCGTGGTCACGTCCATGGCAAGGCCCGGGCGGTCCTTGGCGATGAGGTCCAGAGAGGTCTTGTAGGTGTTCAGGCTCTCCGGGTCCCAGCTGACCTTGATCCACCGGCCCTTCTCCTGCTCGTTGGCCTGGCCGTTGATGGCGTTGGGACAGTCCGCCCGGTGGATGGACACCCCGTAGCCCCGGGTGATGAAGCCCACGATGGGGTCCCCCGGCACCGGCGTGCAGCACTTGGCAAACTTCACCATGCACTCGGTCATGCCCGAGACGATGATCCCCGACACCGAGTGCTTCTTCCCCGCCGCCTTGGCCACGCCTGCGTCCAGCGCCGCCGGGACGGCCTCCGCCGCCTCCCGCTCGGCCCGTTCAGCGGCCAGTCGCTCGGCCTGCTGGCGGTCCTGGTGGACCAGCTCTTCCCTGGCCCGGTTGGCGCACTTCTGGGCCGACGCGCCGCCGTAGCCGATGGCCGCGTACATCTCCTCCAGAGAGTGGAAGCGGACCTTTTCCAGGATGTGGGGCAGCATCTGCTCGCTGGTGAGCATCCCGATGTTCAGCCCCAGGCGCTTGATCTCGCCCTCGAACATGGCCCGGCCATGGGCCACGTTCTCCTCCCGCTTCTCCCGCTTGAACCACTGGCGGATCTTGGTGCGGGCCTGGTTGCTCTTGGCCAGCTTCATCCAGTCCCGGCTGGGACCCTTGGCGTTCTTGGAGGTGATGACCTCCACGATCTCGCCGGACTTGAGCCGGTAGTCAAAGCCCACGATGCGCCCGTTGACCTTGGCCCCCGTCATGGAGTTGCCCACGGCGGAGTGGATGGCATAGGCAAAGTCGATGGGCGTGGCCCCGGCGGGCAGGTTGATCACGTCCGCGTTGGGGGTAAAAACAAAGACCTCGTCGGCAAACAGGTCCACCTTCAGGGTGCGGATATACTCCTCGGCCTCGGTGTCCTGCTGGTTTTCCAGCAGGCGGCGGACCCAGGCAAAGGTCTCCTCGGTGCCAAGCTGCTTGCTGCTCAGGCCCTGCTTGTACTTCCAGTGGGCCGCCACGCCGTACTCGGCCATGTGGTGCATCTCCCAGGTGCGGATCTGCACCTCAAAGGGGATGCCCTCGCTGCCGATGACGGTGGTGTGCAGAGACTGGTACATGTTGGGCTTGGGGGTGCTGATGTAGTCCTTGAACCGCCCCAGCACCGGCCGGTACATGTCGTGGATGTCGCCCAGCACCCGATAGCAGGTGAACACGTCGTCCACAATGACCCGGAAGGCATAGAGGTCAAAGATCTCGCTGAGCTTCTTGTTCTGGGCATACATCTTCCGGTAGATGGAATAGACGTGCTTGACCCGGCCATAGACCGTGGCCTGGATGCCCTCCTTCTCCAGCCGGGAGGTGATCTCCTCCTGGATGCGCTCCATGAAGGCCGCGTGGGCCTTGGCCCGGGCGTCCAGCTCGTCGGAGATCTCCTGGTAGGCCACCGGGTCCAGGAATTTCAGAGACTGGTCCTCCATCTCCCATTTCATCCGCTGCATTCCCAGCCGGTGGGCGATGGGGGCGTAGATCTCCAGGGTCTCCAGGGCCTTCTCCCGCTGCTTCTTCTCCGACTGGAACTCCAGGGTGCGGATGTTGTGGACCCGGTCGCAGATCTTGATGAGGATCACCCGCACGTCCTGGGCCATGGCCATGAGCATTTTCCGCAGGTTCTCCATCTGCTTCTCTTCCGTGGAGGTGTACTTGACCTTGTTGAGCTTGGTCACGCCCTCCACCAGGTCGGCCACGGTCTCCCCGAAGCGCTTGGCCACCTCCTCGTGGGTGGCGTCGGTGTCCTCGATGGTGTCGTGGAGCAGGGCGGCCATGACCGAGTCGGCATCCAGCCCCAGCTCGGCCACCAGATGGGCCACCTCCAGCGGGTGGGTGATGTAGGGCGAGCCGTCCTTGCGCAGCTGGCCCTCGTGGTGCCCCCGGGCATACTGGAAGGCGTCTTCCACCCGCCGGCGGTCCTCCGGGGTCATGTTCTTGATTTTCTCTTCCAGGGCCTCAAAACGCCCTTGCAGCCTGTCCTCCATAGGCAGCTCCCTTTCTCCTTCCGGGTGGTCCCGGTCCTATTCCCGCGGACAGACGCGGCCGGGCCGGGGTCTGTCCGATCCACTCAAAAATCTGCGCTGCCGGTGCGCTCCTCGCCCCAGGCGATGGTTTGCAGGTGCTTGAGGATGGGGGCCTGATCCAGGGCCACCTTCTCCCGGCTGCGCCGCTGCTTGAGGCAGATGTGCAGCGCGCCGCTGGGCTCCTCCTCCAGGGTCAGCAGGCCGAAGCTCTCCAGCACCTCCAGGCAGATCATCGTCCGCAGGGGGGATTCCCACAGGTCCCCCTCCTGGGCCACCCGGCGGGCCAGCCGCACGGGCATGTCCGTGACCTCGCCGCCCCGGTTGGCCAGATAGCGCCACACGGCGGCGAACTCCTCCCGCTGGGGGATCATGGCCCGGGCCTCACAGGGGGTGAGCAGCTCGCCCCGGGCGTACTTGCGGTACAGGGCCTGCTCGTCCCGCTCCTGGGCGGTGTAGGCCGGGCGCAGGTCCACCAGGTGCAGCTGCACCGTGCGGGAGCCCCGGTACTCGTTGATCTGGGGATAGAAGGCCACGTCGGCCTTGTCCCCCACCACCAGACCGGACTTGGCCCGGGTGACGGAGAAGAAGATCATGTCCACCGTCCGGCCGTCCCGGCTGGCGCGCATTTTCAGGTGCCGGCCGCCGCCCACGTCGGCCATGCAGGTGACGGTCACCCCCGACAGGGAAAAGACCGGCTTGGGGTTGCCCGCCCCGTAAGGCTCCAGCATGGACAGGGCCTCCACCTGCTCCACGGTGAGCAGGCAGGTGCTCTCGATCTCCCCGTCGATCTGGAGGGTGGAGACCATCTCCTCTCCCCCGGTGTCGCTGCGGACCAGGGCCTGCATCCGCCGGCGGAAGGCGGGGATGTTCTCTTCCTTGATGGAAAAGCCTGCCGCCAGGGCGTGGCCGCCGTAGCCCTCCAGCAGGTCGGCGCACTGCTCCAGGGCGCAGAAGAGGTTGAAGCCGCCGTAAGACCGGCAGGAGCCTTTCCCCTTGCCGTCCTCCTGCAAGCAGATCATGAACACCGGGCAGGCGCACTGCTCGGCCAGACGGGAGGCCACGATGCCCACCACGCCCTGGTGCCAGCTCTTGTCGGCCAGAACCAGGCAGTCCTGCTGCTGGCCGGCCACCAGGGCCAGACACTGGTTGAAGATCTCCAGCTCCACAGCCTGCCGCTGGCGGTTGAGCTCACACAGCTGGTGGGCCAGCTTTTCCGCCTGGGCGTTGTCCTCGGTGAGGATCAGCTCGGCGGCGGTGGCGGCCTGCCCCATGCGGCCGGCGGCGTTGATGCGGGGCGAGAGGCAGTAGCCCACGGTGGTGGAGTTGATGGCCCGGCTGAGGGTGCCTGCCTCCACCATGAGGGCGTACAGGCCCCGGCGGCGGGTCTTTTTCAGGTGCTGCAGGCCCACCCGCACGATGGTGCGGTTTTCGCCCAGCAGCTGCATCACGTCGGCCACGGTGCCCACGGCGGCCAGATCGGCGTATTCCTGGAACAGCGCCCGGGCCCGCTTCTCTCCGCCCAGGGCCATGACCAGCTTCAGGGCCACGCCCACCCCGGCCAGATCCTTGAAGGGGTAGGGGCAGTCTTTCCGGTGGGGGTCCACCACGGCCACGGCGGTGGGGATCTCTTCCTTGCACTCGTGGTGGTCGGTGACGATGACGTCGATGCCCAGCTGGCCGGCGTAGGCGATCTCCTCCACGGCGGTGATGCCGCAGTCTACAGTGATCATCAGGCGCACGCCCTCTTGGGCCAGCTGTTCCACCGCCTGGCGGTTGACGCCGTAGCCCTCGGACAGGCGGTTGGGGATGTAGTAGGTCACGTTGCCCCCCTGCCCCCGCAGGTAGTGGGTGAGCAGGCAGGTAGAGGTGATGCCGTCCACGTCATAGTCGCCGTAGACGGCGATGGGTTCGCCATTACGCAAGGCCCGGCCGATGCGTGCCACGGCCAGGTCCATGTCTTTCATCAAAAAGGGGTCCTGCAGCTGGTCGGTCTCGCTGGAGAGCAGGCGCTTGGCCTGCTCCAGGTCCGTCATGCCCCGGGCGCATAGGGTGGCCGCCACCAGGGCGGGGACCCCTTGCCGCTCCATGGCCCGGCGGGCCTGCTGTGATCCTTCGGTGATATTCCACTGCTGGTACTTCATAAATCAGTTCCTCTAACGTCGGAAGAATAGATTCCTCCTGTTCTCGGCACCCTCTGTCCGGGGGACGGAGGGAAAAATATCAATAGCGATTCAACTTATAGAATACCATAAAACCGCCCTTATCACAAGGGATAAGGGCGGTTTTTTCCCGTTTTGTAAGAAACTTTCTAAACTTTCCGCCAAACTGGCGGGAATCTTGACGGCCCTGTCACGCCCCTCTGGGCCGGCGGCGGCGGGGGGGCGTGGTGCGGTCGTAGGTAGACAGATTCTGGAAATCCTGCACCCGCGCCCGGGCCTCGTCAGAGGGGTTGGGGGTGAGGCGGCCGTCCTCCTGGACCCAGCCGCTGGTGTGCAGCACGGGCAGGGTGCGGGCGGTCTCCCGCTGGGCCTGCATGTAGGCCGGACCCTCCCAGCCCAGGCAGGAAAAGACCTCGTTCATGAGGAAGCAGGGGGACAGATCGGGGCCTTGGCCCTGGATGGGGTGGCCCAGCAGGTCCTCGGCGGCCTGGTTGGCCCAGATCATGTACCAGGTCTCATAATAGTTTCGGAACCCCTCCTCGGTGGTGGTGTCCAGGGAGATGCCCAGGCCCTCGTAGATCACCCCGTGGTTGCCCATCCAGGGCTTGTGGTCGCCGTAGAGCAGCAGGACCACGGGTTCCTCCCGGCGGTCCAGAAAGGCGGTGAAGTCCCGCAGGTGGGCGGCGCTGTCCTGGACCACATGGAAGTAGTTGTTGAGGATGTTCTTGGTCTGGGTGTCGTAGTTGCCGGTGCAGTAGTCGGTGCCCCAGTAGGCCACCTCCCGCTCGTAGGGGCCGTGGCCCTGGTAGGTGACGTTGAAGGAGAAGAGGGGGGCGTCGTTGGTGTCGAAATACGCGGCCAGCCGGGTTTGCAGGTCGGGGAAAAAGACGTTGTCGTAGGCCACGTCCTCTCCGGGGGCGATGAACTGGTAATAGTAATTGTCGGTGTAGAGGTAGTCGTCCAGGCCCAGGTTGGGGTTGACGGTCTTCCGGTCATAGAACCAGTCCCGGCAGGGGTGGGAGCCGTTGGCGGTGTAGCCCTGGCTTTTGAGGTACCAGGCCACGGAGTTGGTCCTGGCGGAGAGGTCGCCCTGGTGGTTGCTGCCGGTGAGGACGGCCCGCTCGGTCTCGATGGTGCCGCCGGCAAAGACGTCGGTGATGAGCTTGCCGGAATAGCTCTCGGCCTGGAGGGCGTGGAAGTCGGCGTAGACCGACGGGGACAGGCCCTCGATGGGGTACTGGGACAGGTCGGCCATGGCCTCCATCTGGAGGGTGATGAGGTTGACCTTTTTCTCCGGGGGGATGACGGCGTCGGTGTATTGGGCCAGCTCCTGCCGGGCGGCTTCCTCGTCGTAGGACAGGGTGCTGGTGAGCATCGCCCCGGCGCTGTGGAGGAAGGGGTAGAGCAGGCCGGTGGCGGCGTAGGCCTGGCGCTGGTCCCCGGCCCGGTCGCCGGCCAGGGTGGCGTAGAGCTGGCCGTCGGCGTAGAGCAGGACGAAGCTGCCGGCGCTGACGGCGGCGGTGAGGCCAAAGGCCAGCAGCCGCCGGGACAGGCGGGGCTTGCCCCGGCCCAGCAGGAACAGGGCCAGGACGAAGAGGGCCAGGACCACGATCCAGGCGATCATGAAAGGGGTCAGGACCACTTCATATTGGTCGGACATCTGGGCGGCTTCCCGCAGGCGGGTGAGGTCGCTCCAGACCAGGGGGTCGTCCCGGAAGAGGACTTTGAAGTAGTTGCCGCCGGTGATGAGAAAGACTGCCGTGCCGGTGAGCAGGCAGGACAGCCAGGCCTGGCCGGTGAGCAGCCACAGCAGGGCCAGCGCCAGCAGCACCGGCAGGGTGTTGCAGGCAAAGAGGACGGGGCTGCCGCCCCAGCTGATCTCGCCCCGGGGGGACAGGGCCAGGGAGAAGGCGCTCATGGTGAGGCCCGCTGCCGCCAGCAGCAGAAGGGTGAGCCAGAGCTTGCGGGGCAAGATCCGGCGTTTCTCCGCCGGCGGGGAGCCGTCCGGCTCTGCGGCAGCGGGAGGTTCCGCCGCCAATGGCGCGGCGGGTCCCTCGGCAGGGGGTTCCGCCGCCGGGGCTGCCGTCTCCCCCGCAGGGGGCGGCGTGGTCTCTGTCACCGGGGACGCTGCCGTCTCCCCGGCCAGGGACGTTGCTTTGGTTTCTTGTTCATCCATGGGTATCTCTCCTCTGTGGGGTATGTGCGAAAACAGACCACGCAGGTCAGAAGGCCGACGACCAACCACGTTGGTCTCAAGGGACGCCGTTGCCAACGGCCAACGGCGCAGCCGTAGGAGGCGACCTTAGACGCCGACCACCGAA
>CAKTSK010000052.1 GCA_934597725.1 uncultured Eubacteriales bacterium | reverse complement strand
TCGGTAAGGGGGGCGATTTGCGTCCCGCTGCCCCCCTTGCCATTTTCCCCCGGAGCCGATAGAATAAGAGCAACATCATTCCCAGAGAGAAAGGGAGCGCACACCATGTATGAATCACTCTTTACCCCGGGGAAGATCGGTTCCCTGACCATCCCCAACCGCATCGCCATGACCGCCGCCGCTGCCAGCCTGTCCCTGCCGGACGGGACCATGACCGAGGAAATGCTGGCCTATTACGAAGCCCGGGCCAAGGGCGGCGTGGGCCTGCTCCTCACGGAGATGGTCAGCGTGGACGAGGCGCGGGGCGTCCTCTTCCCCCGGGAGCTGAACGCCGCCCGGGACGACGCCATCCCCTCCTTCCGCCAGCTGGCGGACCGGCTCCACCCCTACGGCACCAAGGTCTTTGCCCAGCTCTTCCACCCCGGCGCCAACGCCGACCCCCGGCTGAACCAGGCCCCCCTGCTCTCCGCCTCCGAGGGCCGGGGGAAAAACCGGGGCCAGGCCGCAGAGGCCAGCCGGGAGGAGATCGCCGCCCTGGTCCGGCAGTTCGGCCAGGCCGCCCGCCGGATCAAGGAAAGCGGCCTGGACGGGGTGGAGGTCCACGCCGCCCACCACTACCTCATCCACAGCTTTCTCAGCCCCGTCACCAACCACCGCCGGGACGAATACGGCGGCAGCCTGGAAAACCGCGCCCGCATCCTGAAAGAGATCATCGACGCCATCCGGGCCGCCTGCGGCCGGGACTTCCCCCTCATGGTCCGGGTGTCGTTGGAGGAATACATCGGCCCCAAGGGCTACCACGCCGACACCGGCCTGAAGATCTGCCAGCTGCTGGAACAGTGGGGGGTGGATGCCATCAACGTCACCGCCTCCGGCACCGACAGCAAGCTCAGCCAGAGCGTGGAGCCGATGTACTACCCCCAGGGCTGGCGGAAGCACTTAGCCAAAGCGGTGAAAAAGACCGTCTCCCTCCCCGTCCTGTCCGTGGCCCTCATCCGGGAGCCTGCCTTCGCCGCCCGGCTGGTGGAGGAAGGGGTGGTGGACTTCGCCGCCTCTGCCCGGGCCCATCTGGCCGACCCCCAGTGGGCGGAAAAGGCCCGCCAGGGCCGGGACGCGGACATCCTGCCCTGCATCTCCTGCATGGCCTGCTTTGCCAAGTTTGACCAGGAAGGACACATCACCTGCGCCGTCAACCCCGAAACGGGCTACGAGGCCCACCTGCCCCCCCTGGCCCAGGACGGAGCGGGCCGTCTGGTGGTGGTGCTGGGCAGCGGCCCGGCGGGGCTGGAAAGCGCCTGGATCGCCGCCCGCCGGGGGTTCCGGGTGCTCCTGTTCGAGCGGAACGACCAGCCCGGCGGACAGCTGCGGCTGGCCGCCCTGCCCCCCCGGAAGGAAAAGATCCGGTGGCTGCTGGACAGCCTCCTCCACCGCTGCCGCCAGGAAGGGGTGGAGCTGCGCCTGGGACAGGCCCCCACGCCGGAGGAGCTGACCGCTCTGGCCCCCTATGCCATTCTGGACGCCACCGGCGGCCACGCCGCCATCCCCGCCGGGATCGCCGGGGCGGCGGACAGCCCCCTGGTCTGCACCCCCGCCGACGTGCTCACCGGCGCTGTCGACCCCCGGGGGGAGAGCGTGGTGGTGGTAGGCTCCGGCATGACCGGCCTGGAGACCGCCGAGTTTCTCTCCGACCGGGCCAGGAACAACGCCGTGCTGGTGCTGGAAGCCGCCCCCCGGATCGCCCCCGGCGTCTATGGCTCCAACCGCAACGGGGTGACGGCGGTGCTGGAGGTCCAGAACGCCGTCCTGCTGGCCAACCGGACCCTCACCCGGGTGGGCGAGGACCGGATCTGGTTCGCCGACAGCCAGACCGGGGAGGAATATGTCTATCCCTGCGACCGGGTGGTGCTGGCCCTGGGGACCGTCCCCAACCGCCCCTATGGCGACCGGCTGGCCGGCTGCTGTGACCGCGTGATCCCCGTGGGCGACGCCGTGGCGGGCGGGCAGATCTGGGACGCCATCCACGCCGGGTATCACGCCGCCCGGAGCCTGTGATTTTACCGAACCTTTTCCCAAATCGGGTGGCGGATTTTACACGCCTCCGATAGAATGAAGCCGTAATCGAGAGACAAGAAAACACACAGACAGGGCCGGGACGGCCCAGACAGGAGGATTCTGTGCAGACATTACGGCAAAAGAAGGGCTTCCTCTGCGACATGGACGGGGTCATCTATCACGGCGACCGTCTGCTGCCCGGTGTGCGGGAGTTCGTACACTGGCTGCAGGACGAGAAGAAGGAGTTCCTGTTTCTGACCAACAACAGCGGCAAGACCCAGCGGGAGCTACAGGCCAAGCTCTCCCGCATGGGCCTGGACATCGACGAACACCATTTCTATACCAGCGCCCTGGCTACGGCGGAGTTTCTCGCCAGCCAGATGCCCGGGGCCAGGGCCTTCGTGATCGGCGAGCCCGGCCTGCTCAACGCCCTGTATGAGCGGGGCATCACCATCGACGAGACCACCCCGGACTATGTGGTGGTGGGCGAGTCCCGCAGCTATACCTACGACAGCATCTGCCGCGCCGTGCGCTGCGTCCACCAGGGCGCGCGGCTCATCGGCACCAACAGCGACCTGACCGCCCCCACGGAACAGGGCATCGTCCCCGCCTGCCGGGCTTTGGTGGCCCCCATCGAGCAGGCCACGGGCAAGGCCGCCTACTATGTGGGCAAGCCCAACCCCCTCATGATGCGGACGGGCCTGAACCTGCTGGGGGTCCACTCCCAGGACACCGCCATCATCGGTGACCGGATGGACACCGACATCGTGGCCGGCATCGAGAGCGGCCTGGACACGGTGCTGGTCCTGTCGGGGGTCACCCGCCGGGATGAGATCGACCATTTCCCCTATCGCCCCCGCCTGGTCCTGAACGGAGTGGGGGAGATCCCCGCCGGATCTTCCCTCTCTGTGCTGGAGGACGCGGCGGTATAACGGCCCCCTTTCCTCTGCGGCTCCGCCCTGCTTCGGCAGGCGCGGGGCCGCTGGTTGTTTTCGCGATAAAAAGGGAGAGCGGCACCTGCCGCTCTCCCCTTTTTGATTGGTCCGCTGCCCTTGCCTCAGCACGCTCCATTGACGATGGCTTCGAGGTCGTAAAGATAGAGATCGTCTGAGGCTTCGGCCTCTTCCACCAGCTTGGGATCAAAGCCGGAGGCGGAAAACAAGCCGTAGTAGAAGGCGGCGTTTGCTTTCTGCGGCGTCAATTTTGCCACAGTGTCCAGATAGTCCCCATAAGCAAAGGGGCTGTTTTTGAATTTGCATTCCCCCACGAAATACGCTGCGGCGTCCGGGCCGACTGCCAGGAGGTCGATCTCTGTCTCTGCGGTCCGCAGACCCCCTTCCGCCCGTTGGTCACGCACGGTCGTCTTCCCCATCCAGCGCCCCAGCCTGGTATAGCGGAAGGGCAGGGCCTGTTTCTTTTGCAAAAGGCCCACAAACTCTTTGCAAATATCCTCAAAGGCAAAGGAGGCAAACCGCTGCAAGGCGGGCGCGATGACATAGTCATACACGCCCTCTGCGTCCCCGTCCTCCAGCTGCGAGAGGTTGGCAAACCCAAAGGCATACCAGAAACGGAAGAAATTGTCGGTCAGGCGGTACGTTCCCCGGCTGCTGTTGGCTTGTTCTTTCGTTCCGGCTGTCACAGAGACCTCCCGGGCCACGATGCCCAGGGCGATCAGGTTTTTCAGATAGACGCTTGTTTTGGACGTGTCCTCCACCAGGGATTTCTGGCTGATGTCGTTCAGCTTTGTGCTGCCCAGGGCCACGGCCTCAATGATGGCGTTGTAGATCGGCGTCTCCCGCAGCTCCTGGTGGAGCAAAAACTCTACCTCGCTGTACAGCACAGCGCCTTTGGTCAGAATGTTTCGTTTGATGTTTTCTGCCAAGCCCAGGTCGGGGTTGAACTGATTGAGATAATGGGGGATGCCGCCCAGCACGGCATAGGCCAGCACTTTGTCTCTGGGAGAATAGGACGGGAAAAAGCGGGCGGCATCGTAAAAGCCCATGGCGTTCATTTTATAAATGCCCGTGGCCCGACCGTATAAAGGATTTTTTTCTGCCAGCAGCTCTTTTTCCATAAAGCTCATGGCGCTGCCGCACAGAATGAGCATCACATTGCGGTCTTTCAGCTCCGCGTCCCAGAGGTTTTGCAGGATCGACGGAATGCTGTCGTTCCCCTTGCACAGATACGGGAATTCGTCGAGCACCACCAGCTTTTTCTTCTCCCCGTAGGGCAGCTCGAGGATCGCGCGAAAGGCACTCTCCCAGTCGGCAAAGGACGTGAGATACCGGCCGGCCGGAATGTCCTCCCGCAGAAGCTGTTTGGAAAACTTCTCCAGCTGTACCCTGTCTGTGCTTTGGGTGCAGGAATAGAACACATGGGGTTTCTGTTTGCAGAACTCTCTCAGTGTCTCCGTTTTCCCCACCCGCCGTCGGCCATATAACACGATCAGCTGGCCCTTCTCCTGGTCGTATTTCTCTTGCAGAAAGCGCAGTTCCCTCTCTCTGCCAATAAACATCATGCCACCCCCAAAGTATCTAATCGTGATTTACTAAATCGTGATTAGATACTATTCTACCCACCTCCCCCCCAAAAATCAACCCCCAAAAGCCTCCCCTGCGTAAGGGGAGGACAGTCTCGGCCACGCCCGAGACAGGAGGGGGCGACGTGGCTGGCCCGTGGGTCTGTCTCCTCAGAACGCCATACGTCGGACTGACCCGCGCAGCATGAACAGATCCGTTCGACTGCCACAAACTCACTCCCCTGCCACGTCGATCCCCCCGGCGGCTCCGCCGCGTCCCCCCTTTACGCAAAGGGGGCATAGAAAAACAGGGCGGGAGATCCCGCCCTGTTTTTTGGTATCCTCTGGATGCCGTTGGGGAATTACTGCAGCAGCTGCAGCACGCCCTGGGGCACCTGGTTTGCCTGGGCCAGCATGGCCTGGGCAGACTGGATGAGGATGTTGTTCTTGGTGTAAGCCATCATCTCGTCGGCCACGTCGGTGTCGCGGATGGTGGACTCGGCGTCCTGGATGTTCTCTTCCATGACGGACAGGTTGTTGATGGTGTGGTCCAGACGGTTCTGGGTGGCGCCCAGGGTGCCGCGGACGTCGGAGACGTAGTTGATGGCGGCCTTGATGGTGTCCAGAGCAGCAGCTGCGCCAGCCTGGTTGCCGATATCCACGCCGTCAACGCCGATGGCGGTGGTGTGACAGTCCTTTACGGTCACGTTGAGCTGGTTAAATGTCTCAGAGGTATCACCAACCTGCAGGGTCAAACCAGCACCGTTCTTGTCAGCACTCAGTTCCAATGTGGTGCCATTCAGAGTTGCGTTAATGCCGCTTCCCTTTAATGCCTGGTCAATGGCAGCTACCGTTGCCCCCTCATCCTGTCCGAGTACAATAGCAGTTTCGCCATCTGCAACCTTATCGCCAGCCTTAGCCACAAACGTATAGGTTTTTCCATTCAGCGTAAAGCTATCACCAGCTGTAAGTGTGTCAAGACCTTCAAGCGTTGTCTTGGCATTCTCACCATCTTGGAAGGTGAGAGCGCCAATCGCAGTAGTAGTAGTCGTATCGTCAGTCGACATTTTCGTAACTTTAGCTCCGTCAGTGCCGGTTGCTTTGGAGGTCAGGGTGACGTTTCCTGCCGTGCCGCCTACATCAAACAACGCCGAAATCTCAGCATTATTCGACAATGCATCACGGATAGCAGTAGCATTATCATTAGCCGTCGTACTCGATGTATACTCGACCTCCACCTTCTTCAGTTTACCGTCTGCACCAGCATATTCCACGGTAAGCTTCTGTGTTGTGCCATCGGCACCCGTACCAATCGCCTGTGTGGATACGGCACCAGTAGCTGCAACATCTGCAATTGTGCCATCAGCACCATTTACAGTAGCGGAAGTCATCTCAATCTTGGTATTTGCCAAATCTCCGTTCAGTAACTTGATGCCGTTAAAGTTGGAGGATTCCGCAATACGATCGATCTCGCTCTTCAGCTGGATAACTTCCTTCTGGAGCTGCTCACGGTCGGTGGCATCCTCATAGGTGCCGTTGGCGGACTGCTCGGCGATCTCGTACATACGGTTGAGCATGTCATGGACTTCGGTCAGGGCACCCTCAGCGGTCTGCACCAGAGAAATGCCGTCCTTGGCGTTCTTCTGGGCCACGTCCAGGCCGGTGATCTGGGCGCGCATCTTCTCGGAGATTGCCAGACCGGCGGCATCGTCACCGGCGCGGTTGATCTTATAACCGGAGGACAGCTTTTCCAGGTTCTTAGAGAGCGCAGAGGTGTTGTTGGTGTAGTTGCGGTAGGCGTTCATCGCCATAATATTGTGCTGAATACGCATAAAAAGAAATCTCCTATCTTTTGGTCTGATTAGTGTGACGGGGCAATCCTTAAACCCCAGCACAGGTCGTGGAGCGCCGCCGGAACCGGACTGCCGGCCGGACAAACCGGGCCCATGGGCGCGGGACTATTTTTCAGCCGGCCCGTCGGCCGGGAGAAAACGATGGGGGCGCCGCCTCAGGCGGGCGGCTCTGCCTGGGCGACCCGGTCCAGCTGGGTCCGCAGAGCGGCCAGGTCTTCCGGGCGCTGGGGCTGTTGGTCCAGCCGGTCCAGAATGGCCCGCATGGCGGCCACGGCGTCGGCCCGGGTCTGGGCGGCCTGGCGGCGGGCTTCGGTGCGCTGGGTGAGCTTTTCCAGCTGGCGGTTGGCGTGGGCCTGGGCGGCGGGGCTTTTTTTCGGCGGCTCGGACCGCAGGCCCGTGGGGCGCTGGGTGCCGGTGCGCTCCCGCACCTGGCCGCGCAGGATGGGGACCTCTCGGGGGGCCTGGATGGAGACCCGGAACTGGGCGCCGGTCTCTTTGAAGACCTGCACGACCACGTTGTCCCCGATGGTCAGGTAATCGCCGGATTTGAGCTGTAGGGAAAGCATGTGCCCTCCTTTCTCCGGCAGCGGGGCGGCGGCCCGTGCCAGAACGTATACTTTTGGTAACAA
>CAKTSK010000051.1 GCA_934597725.1 uncultured Eubacteriales bacterium | reverse complement strand
GTCCACTGGCTTGGCGCTCCCCGAAACAGGTCTTATTTGCTTTCCATAATGTGTAACACATCATTGACAAACCTACACAATTCGCCCCGGCTCAGTAGTAATTCATGGGATCGACCCGGCTGCTGGCGCTGGAACCGGTCCAGGTCTCATAGTGCAGGTGGGGTCCGGTGGAGTTGCCGGTGGAGCCGACCAGGCCGACGGTCTCCCCCTGGCTGACCACCTCTCCGGCCGACACCGACCGGGAGGACAGGTGGGCGTACAAGGTCCGCATCCCGTCCGGGTGGGACAGCACCACATAGTTGCCGTAGGACCCCTGATAGCGGGACAGGACCACCACGCCCCCCTGGGCTGCGATGACAGGGGTGCCCTGGGGGGCCGGGATGTCGATCCCCCGGTGGAAGCTGTACTGGCCGCCGATGGGATGCACCCGCATCCCAAACGGAGAGCTGATGCGCTGGTATCCCGGCACCGGCCAGGACAGGCCGCTGTGCTGGCCGGGGGCCGCGCCCCCGGAAGGGGCTTGCTCCCGGGCCGCTTGCTGGCTCTGGGCTGCGGCTTGCCGGCTCTGGGCTGCGGCCTGCTGCCGGGCCCGCTCGGCGGCCTGCCGGGCCTGTTCCTGCCGGGCCTGCTCGGCCTGGCGCTCCGCTTCCAGCTGGCGGGCGTAGGTGGCCTCGGCCTGGACCAGATCCCGGGCCACCTGGTCCTCGGTGGCCTCCAGCGCCTGGATCTGCCGGCTGTAGCGGCCGCTCTCCCGCTGGATCTGCCCCAGCAGGGCCTCCACCTCTCCCTGCTCCGTGCGGAGCTGGCGGCGCTGGTCCTGCTGCTCGTTCAGGGCGGCCTGCTTTTGCTGGCGGTCGCTCTCCAGCTGGGTCTTGGCCTGGGCCACGGTCTGCCGGGCCTGGGTCAGGCCGTCCATGACCTGCCGGTCATAGGCCGCCACCTCCGCCACCACATTCATGCGGTCCAGCAGATCGGAAAAGCTCTCGGCCTGGAACAGGACCTGCCAATAGGACACCCGGCCCCGCTCCTCCATGGCCCGCAGCCGCTGGCGGAGGAGGGCGTCATAGTTCGCTTCCTCTGCCTGGGCCCGGGCCAGCTCGGCTTCTTTTTCTGTGATCTCCTGCCCCAGCTGGTCGATCCGCTGCTGGCTGACCTGGATCTCCTGGCTGAGCACGTTGATCTTCTGTTCCAGCAGGCCCTTCCGGGACAGGGCCTGATCCTCCTCCTGCCCCAGCTCCCGCAGGGACTGCTCCAGGCCGCTCCGCTCCCGGCGCAGGTCCTGCTGCTGGCGGGTGAGGGTCTGGATGGTCTCCCGGCTGGCCGCCTGGGCCGGCACGCCCCCGGCCAGCAGGAGCAGGCACAGGGCGGCAGCCAGAACACGCCGGGCAGGTCGATTCTGTTGTATGGGTCTCATGGTATCCTCCTTGCAGGTGAACTTGATATGGTACCACGAGGAGGGCGGGGCGTTTGCCGTTCCCGGCTCCTCCCCGTCTGTGCTGCTCAATCCGTCAATTTCACCTTCCAGGACACCAACGTAGGCCGTTCTCTCCGGCGCACCGCCCCGGCCAGCTCCCCCACCGCAGCGGTGAGCAGAAACAGGCTTCCGGCGGCCAGAGCCACCGTCCCGGCGCCCTGCAGCACCTGCTGCGCCAGGTGGACGGCCTGGCAGAGGGTGCAGTGGGTATCGGTGCAGGTATGGCCGGCATACTCCTCCAGCAGAAGGGAGGCGTCCAGATACGCCGCCGCCAGAGCGGCCAGCACAGCCAGCACGGCCAGCCGTTTCTTCCAGATCTGTTGTCTTTGCATCGCGCCTCCTCCTCTCCGGATGGGATTTCGTTCATTATACCACCTCTGTCAAGGCGCGGCTGGCAAAACGGACACCGGCGCCGCTGCGGCAGGGCAGCGGCGCCGGTGGTTCGTTCTTTCGTTCTCGTGCTGCCGCCGGTCAGGAGTTCTCCCGACAGGCCCGCAAAAAGGACAGCGGCGGCGCGTAACAGGGCAGCTGGATCTGGAAGGTCATCTGCGGATGCCGGGGCTCGTCCAGGGGCGCGCCGGTCTCGTCGGCCATCTGGGGCGCGGAGAAGGTCACCGGCGCGACCGAAGGCCCCACCAGCTGGATCTCGTCTCCCCGGGCGAACTTGTTCCGCAGGGAGGCGGTGGCAAGCCCCGTTTCGTCGCAGGACTGGATCACCGCCAGCACCTGCCAGTCCCGGATGTACCGGGCGTTCTGGGTATACTGGCCGGGCTGGCCGTAGAAAAAGCCGGTGGAGTAGTGCCGGTGGCTGACCTTTTCCACCTCGTCCCGCCACACCGGGTCCAGGGGGACCCCGGCCAGGGCGGCGTCGATGCCGTGGCGGTAGGCCCCGGTGACGATGGCGGCGTAATAGGCCGACTTGGCCCGGCCCTCGATCTTCACCGAGTCCACCCCGGCGGCCAGCAGGTCGGGCAGGTGGTCGATCATGCACATGTCCCGGGAGTTCATGATGTAGGTCCCCCGGTCGTCCTCCTCAATGGGGAAATACTCCCCCGGCCGCTTCTCCTCCACCAGCGCATACTGGTACCGGCAGGGCTGGGCGCAGGCCCCTCGGTTGGCGTCCCGGCCGGTCATGTAGTTGGACAGCAGGCACCGGCCCGAGTAGGACACGCACATGGCCCCGTGGGCAAAGGTCTCGATCTCCAGCTCCCGGGGGGTCTTGGCCCGGATCTCCGCGATCTCGTCCAAGGACAGCTCCCGGGCCAGGATCACCCGGTCGGCCCCCAGGTCGTGCCAGGCCCGGGCGGCCTGATGGTTGACGATGCTGGCCTGGGTGCTGATGTGGATCTTCACATGGGGGGCATACTGCTTGGCCAGGGCCAGCACCCCCACGTCGGCCAGGATGACGGCGGTGACGCCGGCCTCCTCCAGCAGCTCCAGCCACTGGGGCAGCCGGGCCACCTCGTCGTTGCGGGGCATGGTGTTGCACGTCACATGCAGGTCCACGCCCTTGGCCCGGCACAGCCGGGCGGCGTCCAGCAGCTCCTGCTGGGAGAAGTTCCCGGCAAAGGACCGCATCCCGAAGGTGTCGCCGGCCAGATACACCGCGTCGGCGCCATAGGCAATGGCCATTTCCAACCGTTCCCAGTCCCCTGCCGGGGACAGCAGTTCCATTCGTTTCTTCATCTGCCGGCACCTCAGCTGTTCAGGAAGGCCTGATGGTCGTTGTAGTTGGTGAAGAAGTGGTGCACGCCGTCGTCGCCCAGGGCGTAATAATAGTAGTTGGTGCTCTCGGGGTTCAGGGCCGCCATGATGGACTCCATGCCGGGGTTGGCGATGGGGCCGGGGGGCATCCCCTTGTGCAGGTAGGTGTTGTACGGGCTTTGGACTCCCTGGTAGTCGGCCTCGGTGACCACCTGGCCCTCGGGCAGGACATACTGAATGGTGGCGTCGATCTGCAGGTACCCCGCCGTGCCGCCGCTGGTGTTCCGCAGACGGTTGTAGATGACCGAGGCGATCCGGGCCCGGTCGGTGCCGTCGGTCTCTTTTTCGATCATGGAGGCCACGGTGAGGATCTCTCCGATGGAGTAGCCCTGGTCCCAGATCTCCTGGCGGATGGTGTCGTTGACCTTGGCGTCAAAGTTCACCAGCATCTTGTTGATGACATACTTGGGGTCCTCGCCCATGTAGAACTCATAGGTATCGGGGAAGAGGTATCCTTCCAGCCGGGTGGGGTCTCCCAGGGGGATGTCCTGCAGGAAGGAGAAGGCGTAGTCGTGGTTGGCTGCCATGTCGTTGAGCTTGTCCACGGTGGACACGCCCTCTTTCTCCAGCAGGGCAAAGATCTGCCGGACGGTCTGTCCTTCGGTGATGGTCACCGAGACCTCCTTCCGGCTGGAGGAATTGGAGCCGAGGTTGTTCAGAATGGCCCGGTAGTCCATGTCCGAGTCCAGCACATAGGTGCCCTGGGTGATCTTGTCGCTGCCCCCGGAGAAGAGCGCAAAGAGGCGGAAGAGCCCCTTGTAGTTGATGATGTCGTTTTTCTTCAGCTGATCCACCACGCTGCCAAAATCCTTTTCATCCTCCACCACAATGGTGGCCGTGGTGTTGTCCTTGTTCAGGGCCAGCATATCGTTGGCCAGAGACCACCCCAGGGCCGCCAGGACCATGGAGATGGCGCAGACCATGACGATGTACAGCATGGAGTTGGACAGCGGGGAGCGCTTGTCGTTTTTGCGGCGGGACGATCCCCGGCGCTCGGGCTCCTCCGGCCGTCTTCTTCTGGTGTCTCGTTGCATTGCTTGCCTCCTCACAGCGGGGCGGCGGGCCCCGCAGGTTGATTTACTCGCTGTCCAGAGCCATGGGCCACACCTGGCCCTCCTCGGTCAGCACGATCCGCACCCAGGCGTCCAGGGGCTCCCGGGGGAGGTTCACCTGGAAGAAATCCTCCCGGCACAGGCCCAGGGTGAGGCCCTCATAGTCTTCCAGATAGCGGTCGTAATAGCCGCCGCCCTGGCCCAGCCGGTTGCCCTGGCTGTCGAAGCACAGGCCGGGGACCAGGATGAGGTCCAGGTCCTCCCGGGCCACCACCGGGCAGTGGTCTTTGGGGGCGGGGATACCGTATCGGTCGGGGGCGGTGTCCTCCAGGCTGCGGATGCTCTGGGCCTGCATCTGGTGTTCCGGCAGGCATTTGGGCAGGCAGACGGTCTTGCCCTGGTCCAGCAGGGTCTGGATGAGGCCCTTGGTGTCCACTTCCTGGCCCACGCCCCAGTAGAGCAGGACGGTCTGGGCGCCGGCCAGCTTGGGATGCTCCAAAAAGCGCTGGATCAGCTGCTCGTCGGACCAGGCTTTCTCCTGGGGGGTCATCTCCTCCAGCGCCTGGCGCAGCTGCTGGCGGAGGATCTTCTTCACTTCGGAAACTTCTTTTCCCATGGTGTGTCACTCCTTTGCTTCCAGCAGGGGGCGGACCGCCTGCCAGATCTCCTGGTGGATCTCCTCGATCCCCCGTATGGTCCCTGCCGGGTCCAGGCAGGACACGGTGCGCCAGCCGTACCGGTCCGCCGCCTGGCGGGCGGTCTCCCGGCACAGGGCCAGATAGGCGCTGTCTGTTTCGTGGATGTCCCCCTGGGTGTGGGTGGCCGCCTCCCGCTGGCGCAGCAGGGCCACGGCCTGGGGGGTGGGCATGTCCAGGTAGAGGACCAGGTCAGGCTCCGGCAGGCCCAGGCGGCGGTATTCAAAGTCCGCCAGCCAGGTGAAAAAGGCCGGGCGCTGGTCCGGGGGGACCTTTCCGCCCTGGTGGACGGCGTTGGAGGTGGTGTAGCGGTCAGCCAGCACCAGGCCGCCGTCGGTGTACCAGGGCTGCCACACTTTTTTCCAGGAGGCATACCGGTCCACCGCGTAGAAGCTGGAGGCGGCGTAGGGGTTCACGTCCTCGGGCCGCCGGCCGAACTCTCCCCGCAGGTACATCCGCAGCAGGGCGGAGGATTCCTCTTCATACTGGGGAAACACCAGCCGCTGAAAGGGGATGCCCTCCTGCCGGACCCGCTGGCACAGGCGGGCAAACTGGGTGGATTTCCCCGACCCGTCGGTGCCCTCAATGACGATCAAGCGGCCTTTCTTCATGCCTTTCGCCTGCCTTTCTCCCGGGCTGCTGAGACCAGAAACAGCGGCAGCTTAGCCATCCGGCCCAGCCGGCTGGGCTGGTGGAGCAGGCGGTAGCACCACTCCAGCCCCAGCTTCTGCCAGGCCGCCGGGGCTCGCTTGACGTTGCCGGCGTACACGTCCAGCACGCCGCCCAGGCCGGCCATCAGGTGGGCACCGGTCTCCGGGCCATAGCGGGCCATCCACAGCTCCTGCTTGGGCGCGCCCAGGCAGACAAAGACCACGTCGGCCCGGGCCTCACGAATGGCTTCCACCACCGGGGCGCTGTCGTCAAAATAGCCGTGGTGGGTGCCGCAGACGCACAGGCCGGGATAGGTCCGGGCCAGGTTCTCCCCGGCCTGCTGGGCCACCCCCGGCTTGGCGCCCAGCAGGAAGAGGCGGCCGCCGGTCTGGGCCAGCCGCGCCATGAGTCCGGCGGCGAAGTCGATCCCCGGCACCCTGCCCTGGAGGGGGGTGCCCAGGATGCGGGCGGCGTGGACCACGCCGATGCCGTCGGGCAGGACCAGGGCCGCCTGGTTGAGCAGTTTCCGGTAGTCTTCCGCCTGCCGGGCCATATTCACGATCTCAGGGTTGGGGGTGACCACATAGGAAAAGTCCGGTCCTGCCGCCAGGGTCTCCCCGGCGGCCACCGCCTCTTCCAGGGTCAGATCATCAAAGGTGACCCCCAGGATTTCTTTTCGCACGGTCAAGCATCTCCCATGTCGTTCCTCTGTCCCGGCGGGACAGCAGGAGTATATAATCCGTGTTATTGTAACACAAACGGTCTCGTTTGTCTATCGGCAGGATGGGAGCCATGCCGGGCCTTTTTGCCCTCTTGATGCCAGCGCCGCCCGGTGGTACAATCGACCCAAAACGACCACAGGAGGACGACACTCATGTTTCGACAAGCACAGCCCGGCGACCTGGACCAGATCGCCGCCATCTATGACCGCATTCTGGACCAGGAGGAGGCCGGCCTGTCCACCGTGGGCTGGGTCCGTGGGGTCTACCCCACCCGGCAGACGGCGGCAGAGTCCATCCGCACCGGGGACATGTTCGTAGCCGAGGAGGACGGCGTGATCGTGGCCGCCGCCAAGATCAACCAGGAGCAGGTGCCCGAATACGACCAGGCCGCCTGGACGGTCGCCGCGCCGCCGGAGGACGTGATGGTCCTGCACACGCTGGTGGTGGACCCCCAGCGCAAGGGCCGGGGCTGCGGCAGCCGGTTCGTGGCCTTTTATGAGTCCTATGCCCGGGCACATCACTGCCGCTGTCTGCGCATGGACACCAACGAGCGCAATGCCGCTGCGCGGGCGTTGTATCGGGGGTTGGGGTACGCGGAGGTCTCCATCGTGGGATGCTCCTTTAACGGCATTCCCGGGGTGCGGCTGGTCTGTCTGGAAAAGATCCTGGACACAGAGGGCGTGGCGCGCTGACGCCACCGCTGGCCGAACCGCTGTGGTTCGGGGGACGGGAACCAACGGGGTTGGTCGGGGGGCCGTGCTCCACGGCGGGGATTTGCCTACCGTAGGCAACGACGGTTGGAGGTGCCACCTCCGGGGGGCCACTGCCCGTGGCGGGGCCTGCTTTCTCTGGAGAAAGCAGGAGAAAGAGCAC
>CAKTSK010000050.1 GCA_934597725.1 uncultured Eubacteriales bacterium | reverse complement strand
GTCCACTGGCTTGGCGCTCCCCGAAACAGGTCTTATTTGCTTTCCATAATGTGTAACACATCATTGACAAACCTACATTGCGCCCGGATGGTCCGTCCGGTATAATAAAAGGTACCACCCCGGCGGGCCCTCCCCCGGGACAGAAAGGAGCCATCCCGATGCAGCCACAGATGTACCAGTGCCCCAAGTGCGGCAACACCACCTATGTGTCCGACCAGTTCCACGCCGCCGGCGGCGGCTTCGCCAAGGTCTTTGACGTGCAGAACAAGCGCTTCATCACCATCAGCTGCACCCGCTGCGGCTACACCGAGCTGTACCGCGGCGAGACCTCCACCGGCATGAACGTCCTGGACTTCCTCCTGGGCGGCTGACAAAAAACCAGAGGCAGCAGCAGGCCGCCTCTGGTTTTTTCCGTTCATCCCTTGGCGTCCTTGCCCCGGCCGGCGGCCTGGTCCAGGGCCTTCTCCGCCCCGTCGCCCACGCTCTGGGCGGCGTCCCGGGCGCCCTTGGCCACGTCCTCGGTCAGCCGGCCGGCCCCTTCGGCCACGTCTTTGCCCAGCTCGCCGGCGCCCTTGGCGGCTTCGCCTGCGGCCCGGCCCACGTCCTGGGCGGCCCGGCCCACGCCGTCGGCGGCATCCCGGGCGGCTTCGCCCAGGTCTTTGCCCGCCTGGCCCAGGTCCTTGCCGGCCTGCTCCATGTGTTTGCCGGCCTGCTGCCCGCTGCCGTTCACCCGGCCGTTTTCGTCGGCCTGATAGGCCCCGTCGGCCCGGTCCTCCAGGGGACCCCGGGCCTCCTGCTGCCGCTGGACGGCCTGGTTGGGCTCCCAGCGGTAGGCTGCGGTGCCGGCCCGGTCACTGCCGCAGGCCGTCAGGGCCAGGGCCAGGGTCAGGGCCAGGGCTGCTGCGATCCATTTTCGCGCCATATCCGTTCCTCCCGTTTTCTTCTCATTTTCTGCGGTGTTTGCCGCGTAGCTTAGTATGCGCCGGCAAAGAATCTTTAGAAAAGAAAGAAAAAACCAAATTTCCACTTATCTTTTTGCCCAAAGTGTGGTAAAGTCACTGTAGAAGACTGTTTCTTTCGGGTATGATAAGGCCATAGAAAACAACCTGACAGCCCGCAAGGGCGAGACAGTCAGTCCCTTTGAACCACTGAATTTAGAAAGGAGCCCCAGCTATGGAACTGAAAGGCAGCAAGACCGAAGCCAACCTGTGGGAGGCATTTGCCGGCGAAAGCATGGCCCGCAACAAGTACACCTATTTTGCCAGCAAGGCCCGGGAAGAAGGCTACGAGCAGATCGCCGCTTTCTTTGAGGAGACCGCCGGCAACGAGAAGGAGCACGCCAAGCTCTGGTTCAAGGAGCTTTCCGGCATCGGCACCACCGCCGAGAATCTGATGGCCGCCGCCGAGGGCGAGCACGATGAGTGGACCTCCATGTACAAGCGCATGGCAGAAGAGGCCCGGGAAGAGGGCTTCCACCGCATCGCCGACCTGTTCACCTCCGTGGGCGAGATCGAGAAGAGCCACTACGAGCGTTACCTGAAGCTGGTGGAGAACCTGGAGAACGATCAGGTCTTCAAGAAGTCCGCCGTGAAGGTGTGGTACTGCCGCAACTGCGGTCACCTGGAGTATGGCGACCAGGCCCCCGAGGAATGCCCCGTCTGCGGTCATCCCCAGGCCTTCTTCGAGATCAAGGCAGAGAACTATTGATCTCATTTCCCCGTGCATCCCAGCCGGGCCGTGTCACACGGCCCGGCTTTTTTGTCCGCCGCCCGGGGGGCGCGCCGGTTTTGTCCTTTTGAGGCGGACATTCCTCTCTTGCCGCCGGTCGTTCTTCTCTCTGACAGAAATTTCCTCTTCTTTTCAAAAAATAGGGTAGCATCTGGGGCAAAGGTGTGTTATACTGGCCCCCGGCCAACCAGGCCCCTGCCCCGCCGGCCCCGCCGGCAGGGCCGACCCAGCCCCCGGCTTGCCGGGGAGAATGCAACAGAAAGGACCGATGTACGATGCGTTCCATTTCCGCCTGTATCCTCGTCGCCCTGCTTCTCTTTGCGGCCACTTCCTGCGGCCAGCAGGCCCCGGAGGTCCCGGAAGCCCCGGCGACCATGGGCCAGACCCTGCTGCAAAGCTTCCAGCGCCTGTATCAGGAGGACCCCCAGCGAGACCTGGAGTCTCTGGGCCAGCAGATCCTGACCGAAGAGACCGTGGGCTTCCAGGGCTCCACCACCCCCGTGGAACCCGGCGCGCTGATGGGCTTCGGCTCCACGTCCATCCAGGGCTTTTCCCAGGGCGTGATGTTTGCCCCCCTCATCAGCACCATCCCCTTTGTGGGCTACCTCTTCCGCCTGGCGCCGGACACCGACGCCGACGCCTTTGTGCAGACCCTGAAGGACGCCGCCGACCTGCGGTGGAACATCTGCACCCAGGCCGATGAGGTGGTGGTCGACCGCCAGGACGACGTGGTCTTCTTCCTCATGTGTCCCCGCTCCATGGACGCAGACCCCGCCCAGGACAGCGAGGCCCTGCCCCCGGAGACCCCCCTGCCCCCGGAGGACCCCGCTCAGACCCCGGAACAGCCCGCCACTCCCTGACCCATCCCGGCCCGGTGCAGCCTGCACCGGGCCGTTTGTTTTGCCCCGCCGCCGGGGGGACTTGCGCCGGGGGCGAAAACACGGTATGATGAAGCAAACGCCGCTCCCCATCCGGGCGCGGCCCACCACCAACGAACCGAAAGGAGCGCTGCTTATGGACCCCGCTGCCATCCTCCGCCGGGTGGACCACACCCTGCTCAAGCCCGAGGCCACCTGGGCACAGATCAAGGACCTCTGTGACGAAGCCATGGAGTTCGGCTGTGCCGCCGCCTGTCTCCCCCCGGCCTTCGTCAAGCAGGCCGCCGACTATGTCCAGGGCAACCTGAAACTCTGCACCGTCATCGGCTTCCCCAACGGCTACAGCACCCTGGCCGCCAAGATCTTCGAGACCAAAGACGCCGTGGAGAACGGCGCCAGCGAGATCGACCTGGTCCTGAACCAGGGCCTGATCAAAGACCGCCAGTGGAAGCTGCTCCAGGAGGAGATGGCGGGGGTCAAGGCCGCCTGCCTGGGCCGCCCGCTGAAGGTCATCCTGGAGACCTGTCTGCTCTCGGAGGCGGAAAAGATCAAGCTCTGCCAGCTGGCCGCCAAGGTGGGGGTGGACTATGTCAAAACCTCCACCGGCTTCTCCACCGGCGGGGCCACCCGGGCGGACGTGGCCCTGCTGCGGGAACACCTGCCGGAGACGGTGAAGATCAAAGCCTCCGGGGGCATCCGCACCCTGGAGGACGCCCAGGCCTTCCTGGACCTGGGGGCCGACCGGCTGGGGGCCAGCGCCCTGGTGGCCGAGGCCCGGAGCGCCCGATGATCTCCCCCGCCCTGGTCCGGCAGCTGACCGACCCGGCTGCGCCGTACACCGTGACGGAGATCCTTCCCGGCCTGTTCCGCCTGCCGGTCCCCCTGCCCGGCAACCCTTTGGGGGAGCTGAACGCCTATCTGATCCGCGGCCCCCGCAGCCTGCTCATCGACACGGGCTTCCGCACCGACGCCTGCCGCCGGGCCATCCGGGCGGGGCTGGCCGCCGCCGGGGCGGAAAAGGACCCCCTGGACGTGCTGGTGACCCACATCCACACCGACCACACCGGGCTGGCGGCGGAGCTGGCCGGGCCGGAGGGGACCATCTACCTGGGCGAGGGAGACTTCCCCTTCACCGACCGGGCGTGGGAACTCTCCCACTGGGACGCCACCGACCGGCGCTTTCTCCGGGAGGGCTTTCCCCCCGCCGAGCTGGAAGCCACCCTCACCACCAACCCCGCCCGGACCCTTGGCCCGCCCCCGGACCTGCCCAACTACCGGCCCCTGGCAGACGGGGCGGAACTCACCGTGGGGCCGTATACCCTCCAGGTCCTGGCCACCCCCGGCCACACGCCGGGGCAGATCTGCCTGTGGATGGCCCGGGAGGGCATCCTGTTCACCGCCGACCATGTGCTCTTCGACATCACCCCCAACATCGCCATGTGGCCCTGTATGTCCAACGCCCTGGGGCGGTATCTGGACAGTCTGGCCCGGATCGAATCCCTCCCCGTCCGGCTGGCCCTGCCCGGCCACCGGCACGCGGGGGACGTGTCCGCCCGGGTCCAGGCCCTGTATGCCCACCACCGCAGCCGGGTGGCGGAGACGTTCTCCATTGTCCGGGCCGCCCCCGGCCTGACCGCCTATGAGATCGCCGCCCGCATGACCTGGGACATCCGGGCCAAAAGCTGGGCAGACTTCCCCCGGAACCAGAAGTGGTTCGCCACCGGCGAGGCCCTGGCCCACCTGGACTATCTGCGGGAGGAGGGGGCCATCCGGGCCACGGTGCGCCCCGATGGGATCGTCTGTTACCTGCCCTGAGTCCCCGCCCCGCGCGTTCTGCGGCGGCGGGGACTTTTTTTGACACAAAGTGGACCGGTCCGGCGCTTCTCAGCGCCGGACCGGTCTGCATCATCATATTGAGAGGAGGTTCTTAGTGACAGCCCGCGCAGCCCACGTTGGGGAACTGCTTCGGGTCATAAGCAATTTGATTTCTGTCGTAATAGTCCTTCAGAGCGGCCTTCACGGCCTCCTCGGCCAGGACGGAACAGTGGACCTTGTGGGCGGGCAGCCCTTCCAGGGCATTCACCACGGCCTTGTTGGTCAGGCCCATGACCTCGTCCAGGGGCTTGCCCTTGATCATCTCGGTGGCCATGGAGCTGGAGGCGATGGCGCTGCCGCAGCCGAAGGTCTCGAACTTCACGTCGGAGACTTTGTCGTCGTCGATCTTCAGGTAGATCTTCATAATATCCCCGCACTTGGCGTTGCCCACTTCTCCCACGCCGTCGGCGTCGTCCAGAGCGCCCACGTTTCTGGGGTTGCGGAAATGGTCCATGACGGTCTTACTGTATAACATAGCTGCGTACTCCTTTCTGCAAATCCCGCCAGACGGGAGAGAGATTCCGTAAGTATTCCACCACGCCGGGGATCTCCCGGAGCATGGTGTCCACCTCTTCCGGGGTGGTCTCGTGGCTCAGCGACAGGCGCAGGGAGCCGTGGGCCACCTCATGGGGGCGGCCGATGGCCAGCAGCACATGGCTGGGGTCCAGGGAGCCGGAGGTACAGGCCGAGCCGGAGGAGGCACAGATGCCCTTGTCGTCCAGCAGCAGCAGCAGGGACTCCCCTTCAATGCCCTCGAAGCAGAAGCTCACGTTGCCGGGCAGCCGCCCCGCCGGGTCGCCGTTGAGGGCGCTGTGGGGGATGGCGGACAGGCCCCGGATGAGCTTGTCCCGCAGGGCGGCCACCTGAACGGCGTGCTCTTCCAGGTGGTCGCAGGCCTCCCGGAGGGCGGCGGCCAGCCCCACGATGCCGGCCACGTTTTCGGTGCCGGCCCGCTTGCGGCGCTCCTGCCCGCCGCCCTCGATGAGGGGCGAGAGGGTCACGCCCTTGCGGACGTACAGCGCGCCCACGCCCTTGGGGCCGTGGAACTTGTGGCCGGACAGGGAGAGCATGTCGATGTTCTCCGCCCCCACGTCGATGGCCAGATGGCCGGCGGCCTGGACCGCGTCGGTGTGGAAGGTGATCTTTCTGGCCCGGCACAGCGCGCCGATCTCGGCGATGGGCTGGATGGTGCCGATCTCGTTGTTGGCATACATGACGGTGACCAGGCAGGTCTCGTCGGTGATGGCCTCGGCCACCTGCTGGGGGGTGATGCGTCCGGTCTCGTGGACATCCAGCAGGGTGATGGTAAAGCCTTCCTTTTCCAGCTTCTGCAGGGTGTGCAGGACGGCGTGGTGTTCGAAGGCGGTGGAGATGATGTGGGTCTTGCCCCGGAGCTTCCCCCACCGGGCGGCGGAGAGGATGGCCTGGTTGTCGGCCTCGCTCCCCCCGGAGGTGAAGTAGATCTCGTCCGGGCGGCAGTGGAGACATTGGGCCACGGTCTGGCGGGCCTCTTCCAGGGCCTCGGCGGCCTGCTGGCCGAAGGAATAGAGGGACGAGGGGTTGCCGTATTGCTCGGTCAGGTAAGGCAGCATGGCCTGTAAGGCGGTGACGCTGAGCTTGGTGGTGGCGGCGTTGTCAGCATATATCATGGAGAACCCTCCTTTGCATGAAAATCTCAGTTATTTTATGGGAAATTGGCGGGCTTTAATTCCTACCAACTTATTAGGTTAATGGAAGGATATCACATTTAACCTACCTTGTCAATAGGAAAATAAACTTTTTTGCCGGGTCTGGGCCGCGCACAAAAAACGCCCTTCCGCAAGGCGCGGCAGGGCGGGAGGGCGTTGGGTGGCAGGACAAGAAAAAACCCTTGTTCCGATGGAACAAGGGTTTTGCTGGAGCGAGTGACGAGGCTCGAACTCGCTACCTCCACCTTGGCAAGGTGGCGCTCTACCAGATGAGCTACACTCGCGTTGACAAGGGTTATCTTACCACAGCTCCCCTGTCCTGTCAAGCAATTTTTTGCTTTTTTTCGGATTTTTTTGTTGGGCTATTTTGCTGGCTTTTGGGAGGGGGCGCCCGGCAGGCCGGCGGCCCAGGTCAGGCGGATCTCGGCCACTCGCTGGGGGCCTTTGTCGGGGTAGAGGGTGACGTCCACGGCGTCCAGGGCGGGCAGGGGGCGCAGGCGGGCCTGGTAGGCGTCCAGGACGGCCTGGCGGAGGCTGTCGGCGCTGTCCTCCTGGGTGAAGTAGCTAATGCGGAAGACCACCTTTTCGGGGGTGGTCAGCAGCAGGTCCTGGAGCTCCTGGGCGATGGCGGAGCTGCCGGTGACGGAGATGATCTGGTGGAGCTCGGCGGGGGGGATGGTGTAGGCCAGCTTGATCTCCACCTGGTAATAGGCGGCGGTGGGCTGGATGTCGTACTTGATGTAGTCCACGGCGTAAGCGCCCAGGGGGTCCTCCTGGGTCACTTCCAGGCAGGCCTGGTCCACGTCGCCGGTGGCGCTGCCGGTGATGCTGCTGTACTGGTACAGGCGCACCTGGCCGCTTTCGGCCCCCTGCTCGACCAGGTGCAGCAGGGCGCTGACCAAGCCCTGGTAGGTCTCGGCGCGGAGGATGTCCTCGTTTTCCGACAGGTCGGAGAACTGGGTGTGGGGGGTGACGGAAGCATAGCTGCGTTCCAGGAGGGTGCCGCAGCCGGTGAGGGTGAGGGCTGCCAGCAGGAGCAGCGGCAGGAGGATTCTTCTCATAGGGCCTCCTTTGAAGGGGGGGCTGGCCGATGGGGCCAGACGGGTGGATGACCAACGGGGGTTGGTCGGGCGGGGGCCGTTCTCAACGGCGGGGATTTGCCTACTGTAGGCAACGACAGTGGGAGGCGCCGCCTCCGGGGGGCCACTGCCCGTGGCGGGGCCTGCTTTCTCTGGAGAAAGCAGGGGAAAGAGCAC
>CAKTSK010000049.1 GCA_934597725.1 uncultured Eubacteriales bacterium | reverse complement strand
CATCTCCCCCGGGGTCCAGGGGCCGCAGCCCCTGGTGCTCTTTCCCCCGCTTTCTTCAGAGAAAGCGGGAACCCCCCCACGGGCAGTGGCCCCCACGGAGTGGGATACTCCGAATTCCTTGCCTGTATGACAGGCACTACCTCACGCTGTTGGTAACGGCGGCTCTTTCTGACCAACGTGGTCAGTCGTCGGCGGTCCCCACCCACCCGCTGGCAGGCGTTCTGTGGTCGGCGTCTAAGGTCGCCTCCTACGGCTGCGCCGTTGGCCGTTGGCAGCGGCGTCCCTTGAGACCAACGTGGTTGGTCACTGGCGTTCTAACCACCGTGGTTCGGCGTCGGCGGTCCCCACCCGCCCGCTGCAAGGCGTTCGGTGGTCGGCTTCTGCCGTTGCCTCCTACGGCTGCGCCGTTGGCCGTTGGCAACGGCGTCTCTTGAGACCAACGTGGTTGGCCGTCGGTGTTTCTTCTGGACCGAGGCGGTCCTGTATTTTTGGTGGCCCTTTGGCTGCCCAAGGTGGTGAATCCATGGCAAAATTGATCGTGATCGGCGGGCCTACCGCCACCGGCAAGACCCGGCTGGGCGTGGCCCTGGCCCATCGCCTGAACGGCGAGGTGGTCTCCGCCGACTCCATGCAGGTCTACCGGGACATGGCCATCGGCACCGCCCGGCCCACCCCTGAGGAGATGGAGGGCATCCCCCACCACATGCTGGCCGTGGCCGATCCCAAGGAATCCTACAGCGTGGCCCGCTATGTCCAGCAGGCCACCGCCTGCGTGGAGGACATCCTCCGCCGGGGCAAGCAGCCCATCCTGGTGGGCGGCACCGGCCTCTACATCGACGCCCTGTGCCGGGGCCGCACCTTCTCCGACCATCAGCCGGAAACCGGCACCCGGACCCGGCTGCAGGACCGGGTGACCCGGGAGGGTCTGCCCATCCTCTGGCGGGAGCTGGAGCAGGTGGACCCCGAAAGCGCCGCCCGGCTCCACCCCAACGACCAAAAACGCATCCTGCGGGCCTTGGAAGTCTGGTACGACACCGGCAAGACCATCTCCCAGCACAACCGGGAGACCCAGGCCCTGCCCCCCCGCTACCAGACCGCCACCCTCCTGCTCACCTACCGGGACCGGCAGGACCTCTACGCCCGCATCGACCAGCGGGTGGACCAGATGATGGCCCGGGGGCTGGCCGGTGAGGTCCGGGCCCTCCTGGCCGCCGGCGTCCCCCGCAGCAGCACCGCCATGCAGGCCATCGGCTACAAGGAGCTGGCCGACGCCCTGGACCGGGGCGCCACCCTGGACCAGGCAGCCCAGGAGATCAAGCTCCGGTCCCGCCAGTATGCCAAGCGGCAGCTGAGCTGGTTCCGGCGCGATCCGGAAGCGAAGTGGCTCCTCCTGGAAAAAGAACAAAATTTTTCCAGCGTCATCCAGGCTTCGACGGATTTTCTGCGGGAGAAGGGATTACCATAGACGCACCAAAAGAAAAAGGAGTGCGTCACTATGCAACAGACCCAAAGCCCCGTACAACAGAGAAAACGCAATCTACAGGATTCCCTCCTGGCCAAGCTGCGCCGCAGCCGGATGGGAGCCACGGTCTTTTTGGTCAACGGCTTCCAGATCCGGGGTGAGATCCGCGGCTTCGACCCCTTCGTGGTGGTCATCTACAGCGACGGAAAACAGCAGATGGTCTACAAACACGCCATCTCCACCGTCGTGCCCGAACGGCCGCTGTCCTGGGAGGAGGACCCCGACTGACCCCTGCCGGGGGAAAGCAACAAAGAAAGGCAGTGCCTATGAACCAACAAAAGGGAACCATTTTTTCCCGGATCGCCATGCCGTTGGTGATCATTGCCATCGTGGCATACCTCATCTGCTCGGCCTGGATGGGCCTGCGGGACCCCTTCCAGTTCACCCTGGCCTATACCGACACCATGGAGACCAGCGTGGAGACCTCCGGCTGGGTGGTCCGCTCGGAACAGGCGGTGGCCGGCGTGGAGGGCATGGTCCAGCTGAAACGAGAGGAAGGGGAAAAAGTGGGCAAGGGCCAGGAGCTGGCTGTGATCTACCAGGACGAGAGCTATGTGGAGGACCAGGAACAGCTGGCCCAGGTGCGCAGCGACCTGAGCGCCCTGCAATACGCCACCTTTGCCGAGTCCCCCTCGGGGGTGATCCTGGACGACCAGATGCTCACCGCCATGACCAGCCTGCGCACGTCCTCCTCGGCGGGCAACTACAGCAGCCTGGCCGAGCAGACGGAGACCTACCGCAAGCTGGTGCTCCGGCGGGAGTTCCTGGTCTCCTCCGAGGCCACTGCCGCCATGACCCAGGCCGCGGCGGAGCTGCAGAAGCAGTACGATGCCCTTCAGTCCAGCCAGGCCAAGGCCACCTCCATCAAGGCGGAGGTCTCCGGGCTGTTCTCCTCCTATGTGGACGGCTACGAGAGCCTGCTCACCCCGGACATGCTGCATGGGCTGAGCCCCAAGGATCTGGCGGCCTTTTCCCAGCTCTCCCCCCAGGCCGACCCCAACTGCCTGGGCAAGCTGGTGAGCAACGCCGTGTGGTACTACGCCATTACCGTGCCCGGCGAGACCACCAGCCGCTTCTCGGTGGGCAGCGATGTGGACGTGTATTTCAACTCCCTGTCCGCCAGCCTGCCCATGGAGGTCTACCAGATCGGCGAGGTCCAGCAGGATCAGGTGGTCATCCTCCTGCGCTCGTCCCAGAACGACAACAAGGCCGAGGACCTGCGCCAGGAGAGCGGCCGGGTGATCTTTTACAGCAGCGAGGGCATCCGGGTGCCCAAGCAGGCCCTGCGGATCTCGGAGAAGAACGAGCAGGGCGTGTATGTGCTGGTGGCCCAGAAGGCCCGGTTCCGGCCGGTGGAGATCCTGGCCGAGGATGAGACCAGCTATCTGGTCAAGCCCGCCCCCCGCAGCGAGGAGGACACCCGCCTGCTGAAGGCCGGGGACGAGGTGGTCCTGGCCGCAGAAGAACTGTACGATGGAAAGGTGGTACGTTAACCATGACAGAGACAAAACGTTACGAGACCATCGCCGCCAATGTTGCGGCGGTCCGCGAGAACATGGCCCAGGCCGCCCGGCGGGCCGGGCGCGACCCGGCTGAGATCACCCTGGCGGCAGCCACCAAGGTCCAGACCTCCGAGACCATCCGCAACGCCATCCGCGCCGGCATCACCGTGTGCGGCGAGAACCGGGTGCAGGAGCTGGTGGCCCACCTGGAGGACAACGCCTATGAAGGGGCCAGGGTCCACTTCATCGGCCACCTGCAGACCAACAAGGTCAAGTTCGTGGTGGGCAAGGTGGACATGATCGAGTCGGTGGACTCGGTGCGCCTTATGGACGCCCTGGAAAAACAGGCCGCCAAGGTGGACGTGGTCCAGGAGATCCTGCTGGAGGTGAACATCGGCGACGAGGACAGCAAGGGCGGCGCTGGCCGCCAGGAGATCCTGGCCCTGGCAGAGCACGCCCTCCAGTGCCCCCACCTGCGTCTGCGGGGGCTCATGTGCATCCCCCCCGCCACCGCCACGGAGGAAGAAAATCGGGCCTTTTTCCAAGAAACTTATCAGCTTTTTGTTGACATGAAGGAGAAATTAGGGGATAATGGCGTTACTATTGACTGCCTTTCCATGGGTATGAGCGGGGATTATCCCCTGGCCATCGAAGGCGGGTCCACCATGGTGCGAGTGGGAACCGCGCTCTTTGGCGCCCGCCCCCCCTGGCATCCCCAGGGATGAGGCGCCCGCTGCCGGTGCAGTGTTTTGATATTGTTTAGGGGGTTACAACAACCATGGGATTTTTAGACGAGATCAAGCGTTTGGCCCGTCCTTATGAGGACGAGATGGAAGACGATTACGACGAGGAAGAAGACGTCTACGAAGAGGAAGAGGAGGAGCCGGAGGCCGCCGCGCCCCCTCCCCCTCCCCGGGAAGAGCCGCCCCGCCGCCGGGAGCGGGAATACCAGGAGCCTGTGCGCCGCAACACCGGCGGCAAGGTGGTCAACATCCACGCCACCACCCAGCTGCAGGTGGTCCTGGTCAAGCCCGAGCGGTATGAAAACGCGTCCGAGATCGCCGACCACCTGCGGGACAAGCGCACGGTGGTCCTCAACCTGGAAAAGACCGAGCGGGACGTGGCCCGCCGCCTGCTGGACTTCCTGTCCGGCGTGGCCTATGCCCAGGAGGGAAAGATCAAGAAAGTGGCGCTGCAGACCTACATCGTCACCCCGTATAACGTAGATATCATGGGGGATCTGATCGACGAGCTGGAGAACAACGGCCTGTACGTCTGAGCGCAGGTCCCGCAGACAGAAACAAGGGATAGGAGTGAGCGATCATGTTAACACCACAGGAAGCGGAAGCCCATGTGTTTCCGAAATCCTCTTTTGGCGGCTATAATATGCTCCAGGTGGACACCTTTTTGGACAGCCTGATCGAGGATTACCGCACCTTGTACCAGGAGAATGCCTCCCTGAAGAACAAGATGAAGGTCTTGGTGGACAAAGTGGAGGAGTACCGCGCCACAGAGGATGCCATGCGCATGACCCTCCACTCCGCCCAGAAAATGGCCGACGCCATGGTCAAGGAAGGCGAAGCCCAGAAGCAGGCCGCCATCGACGACGCCGTGGCCGCCGTGGAAGAACGCAGCCAGGCCGTGCGGGCCCAGATGGAACAGGAGGAGCAGGCCGTCCTGGCCCGGCTGGAGCAGGCCCGCCAGAACCTGGCCAACGAACAGGCCCGGCTCAACGCCGCCCGGGCCGCCACCACCGCCTATATCGGCCAGCTCAAGCAGCTGTATACCAAGCAGATCCAATACATCGGCAGCCTGTCCAACCTGACGGCTGCTTCCGTGGCCGCCGATCCGTCGGTCACCGTGCCCCCTGCCCGGCAGGAGGAGGTGGCCCAGGACATCGAGGCATCCATGGCCAAGATCTTCGAGCCGGCGGAGGCCGGCGGCAGCGAAGGGCCGGAGGAAGCCCGGGCCGGCGAACAGAACCAGCCCGGCAAGGACCACGAGATCGAATAACCGCCGTCACACACGGAACCTGGCCGGAGCTCCGGGCAGGTTCCGTTGTCTGTCACAGAGAAAGAGACCCCTCCCCGGCGAGGGGCAACGATAGAAGGAGTGAACAGTCAACCATGCCTCAGGATTATAACGCAACCATCCAACTGCCCAAGACCGACTTCCCCATGCGGGCCGGTCTGCCCAAGCGGGAGCCCGAGATGCTCCGGGCCTGGAAGAAGCTGGACGTTTACGGCGAGCTGCTGAAGAAGAACGCCAACAAGCCCCGCTTCTCCCTCCACGACGGCCCTCCCTTCTCCAACGGCGCGCTGCACATGGGCCACGCCCTGAACAAGTCCATCAAGGACATCATCGTCCGCTCCCACGCCATGCGGGGCTGCTGCACCCCCTACATCCCCGGCTGGGACAACCACGGCATGCCCATTGAGTCGGCTATCATCAAGCAGAACAAGCTCAACCGCAAGCAGATGCCCGTCACCGAGTTCCGCTCGGCCTGCCAGGAGTTTGCCCAGCACTATGTGGACGTGCAGAGCGAGGGCTTCCAGCGCCTGGGCGCCCTGGGCGACTGGGAACACCCCTACCTGACCATGAACCCCTCCTTTGAGGCGGAAGAGGTCAAGGTGTTTGGCCGGATGTACCAGCGGGGCTACATCTACAAGGGCCTCAAGCCCGTCTATTGGTGCCCCCACGACGAGACCGCCCTGGCCGAGGCCGAGATCGAGTATCAGGATGATCCCTGCACCACCGCCTATGTGAAGTTCCCCCTGAAGGACGACCAGGGCAAGCTGGACGGCGTGGACAAGAGCAAGGTCTTCTTCCTCATCTGGACCACCACCATCTGGACCCTGCCCGGCAACCTGGCCATCGCCCTGCACCCGGAGGAGACCTATGTGCTGGTGAAGGCCGCCAACGGGGAGATCTACATCCTGGCCGAGGCCCTTGCCAAGAAGGTCATGGAAGTGGGCGGCGTGGAGCAGTATGAGATCCTGGCCTCCCACCCCGGCTCCTTCTTTGAGAACATGCTGGCCGACCACCCCTTCCTGCCCAAAACCTCCCGGCTGGTGCTGGCCGACTATGTCACCATGGACTCCGGTACCGGCTGCGTCCACACCGCCCCCGGCTTCGGCGCCGACGACTATGAGACCTGCAAGCGCTACGGCATGGACATGGTGGTGCCCGTGGACGACCAGGGCCGCCACACGGACTACGCCGGCAAGTATGCCGGCCTGAAGACCGACGAATCCAACCCCATCATTCTGGCGGACATGAAGGAGAGCGGCGTGCTCTTCGCCTCGGAGAACATCGTCCACTCCTACCCCCACTGCTGGCGCTGCAAGAACCCCATCATCTTCCGGGCCACCCCCCAGTGGTTCTGCTCGGTGGAGACCTTCAAGGACGAGGCCTGCGCCGCCTGCGACGACGTGCGCTGGGTCCCCGGCTGGGGCCAGGACCGGATGAAGGCCATGGTCCGGGAGCGCACCGACTGGTGCATCTCCCGTCAGCGCCGGTGGGGCCTGCCCATCCCGGTGTTCTACTGCGCCGACTGCGGCAAGCCCATCGTCACCGACGAGACCATCCAGCTCATCTCCGACCTGTTTGCCGCCGAAGGCTCCAACGCCTGGTTTGCCAAGCAGGCCGAGGAGATCCTCCCCGCCGGCTTCACCTGCCCCCACTGCGGCAAGGCTGCGGGCTTTACCAAGGAGGAGGACACCCTGGACGGCTGGTTCGACTCCGGCTCCACCCACCTGGCTTCCATGAAGAAGGACCAGGGCTTCTGGCCGGCTGACGTATACATGGAAGGGCTGGACCAGTATCGCGGCTGGTTCCAGGCCGCCCTGCTCACCGCCGTGGGCTCCACCGGTGTGGCCCAGGCCCCCTTCAAGACCTGCATCACCCACGGCTGGACCGTGGACGGGGAAGGCAAGGCCATGCACAAGTCGCTGGGCAACGGCGTGGACCCCTATGACATTATGAACAAGTACGGCGCGGACCTGATTCGGCTCTGGGCCGCTTCTGCCGATTACCACGCGGACATGCGCTGCTCGGAGAAGATCTTCAAGCAGCTGAGCCAGAACTATCTGAAGTTCCGCAACACCGCCCGGTACTGCCTGGGCAACCTGAACGGGTTCGACCCCAACCACCTGGTGGCTCCCGCCGAGATGCTGGAGCTGGACCGGTGGGCCATCACCCGCCTGAACGCCCTGATCGTCAAGTGCTTCCAGGGCTATGACGACTACGACTTCAACGTGGTCACCCACGCCGTCAACGACTTCTGCGTGGTGGAGATGTCCAACTTCTATCTGGACATCCTGAAGGACCGGCTGTACTGCGAGGGGAAGGACTCCCTGCCCCGGCGCTCGGCCCAGACGGCCCTGTATTTCATCCTGGACACCATGACCAAGATCATGGCCCCGGTGCTGTGCTTCACCGGCGACGAGATCTGGCAGTCCATGACCCACCCCGAGGGCGTGGATGGCCGGAACGTGGTCTTCAACGACATGAACCAGCCCTTCACCGCCTACGCCCTGGAGGCCGAGACCATGGCCAAGTGGGAGAAGATCATCCGGGTGCGGGACGTGGTCAACGGCGCGCTGGAGAGCGCCCGGAGCAGCAAGAAGATCGGCAAGAGCCTGGAGGCCAGGATCACCCTGACGGTGACCGAGGAGGAGAAGTTCCTGGCGGATCTGGCGCCCCAGGAGCTGGCCGACCTGCTCATCGTCTCCCAGGTGGAGGTCGTGGCCGGGGAGGCCCTGGCCGCCGAGGTGGCCGAGGCTGCCGGCGAGAAGTGCCAGCGGTGCTGGAAAGTGCTGCCCACCGTGGATGGGGAAGGGCTTTGCCCGCGCTGCCACGCAGTCATTCAGAGCTTGGTTTGAGCGCCGTTCTCAACGGCGGGGATTTGCCTACTGTAGGCAACGACAGATGGAGGTGCCACCTCCGGGGGGCCACTGCCCGTGGCGGGGCCTGCTTTCTCTGGAGAAAGCAGGAGAAAGAGCACCA
>CAKTSK010000048.1 GCA_934597725.1 uncultured Eubacteriales bacterium | reverse complement strand
GGCCCCTGGTGCTCTTTCCCCCGCTTTCTCCAGAGAAAGCGGGAACCCCCCACGGGCAGTGGCCCCCACGGAGTGGGATACTCCGAATCTCTTGCCTGTATGACAGGCACTACTTCACGCTGTTGGTAACGGCGGTTCCTTTGGACCAACGTGGTTGGTCACCGACTTTCTAACCAACGTAGTTGGCTAACGGCCCTCTAACCACCGTGGTTCGGTCATCGGCGGTCCCACCCACCCGCTGCAAGCGTTCTGTGGTCGGCTTCTAAGGTCGCCTCCTACGGCTGCGCCGCTGGCCGGTGGCAGCGGCGTCTCTCGAGACCAACGTGGTTGGTCATCGGCGCTTCTACCAGCGCGGTTGGTGGTCGGCGTTTTTACCAACACGGTTGGTGGTTTGGACCGGACCGGCGGCTGGCGTTTGCACCGGTGCGGCTGGTGGCCGGCTGTTTGACCAACGGCGTTGGTCCCCGCCCTCCCCCGCTCACGCGCGGGGCAGAAACAGGGAGAAGGTGCTGCCTTCTCCCGGCGCGGAATGGACCTTGGTGTAGCCTCCTTGGCCCGCTGCGATCTGGCGGACCAGATACAAGCCGATCCCAACGCCTTCGGCGTCCCGGACCGCCGGGCTGCGGTAAAACCGCTGGAACACTTTGGCTTGCTCTTCTTCCGACAAGCCCATTCCCGTGTCCGTTACGTCTACCCGGCAAAACAGCTCATAGGCCGTCACCGACACCGTGATCCTTCCCCCGGGGACCGTGTACTTGACCCCGTTGTCCAGCAGGTTGCACACCGCCTCCGCCGTCCACTTGGGATCAAAACAGGCCCTCTCCTCCGTGGGACACAGGGTCAGCTCGATCCCCTTCTCTGCCGCCTTTGGCCCCAGCTGCGCCACCGCCCCCGCCAGCATGGGGGCCAGCGGAGACAGGACCGGGTGAAGGGCCAGGACCCCGCTCTCCAGCCGGGAGGTCTTGACCAGCGCCTCAATGAGGGTGCTGAGCTTCTTCGCCTGCTCCTCCAAGGCGGCGGCGCAGGCCCGGCCCTCCGGCGGCAGGGGCTGTTCTGCCAGCAGCTGCGCGTAGAGCAGCAGGTTGGCGATGGGGGTCTTGGTCTGGTGGGAGATGTCCCCGATGAGGGTTTTGATGGTCTCCTTCTCCTCCCGCAGGTGCTGCGCGGAGACGGTGGACGCATCCAGATAGTCCGCCATCCGGTGCTCCACCGCCGACAAAAGGCTTTCGTCCAGCCTGTCGGGGCGGTAGGTCCCCCGGGCGGCTGCTTCCAGCATCGTCTCCACCTTTTTCAGCGTCCGCTTTTCCCGCTGCCGGAACCACAGGCCCCCGGCCGCCGCGCCCGCTGCGGCAGACAGCAGGCACAGAACGATCGTCATGCCCATCTCACTTCACCGCCCAGGTATAGCCCACCCCGTAGACCGTTTTCAGATACCGGGGCTTGGACGGGACCGCTTCCAGCTTGTCCCGCAGGCGCTTGACCGTCACCGACAGGGCATTTTCGTCCACATATTCCGCTCCATCGGTCCACACCCGGTCCACCAGATCCCCCCGGCTGAGGGTCACGCCCCGGTTCTGGACCAGCAGCTTCAGCAGCTTTTGCTCGGTCTTGCTCAGCTCCACCGGCTGGCCGTCTCTGCGGTACTCCATGCGGTCGAAATCAAACAGGAAGGGACCCAGCGCGACCCGCTGCCCGCCGCTCCCCTGCCGGCGCAGCTGGGCATTGACTCTGGCCCGGAGGACCGCCAGGGAAAAGGGTTTGGTGATATAATCCTCCGCCCCCAGCTCCAGGCCGGTGACGATGTCGGTTTCCATATCGTTGGCCGTGAGCAGGATCACCGGCACCCGGCCCCGCAGCTCTTCCAGCAGGGACAGGCCGCTGCCGTCGGGCAGGTTCACGTCCAGAATGGCCAGGGAAAAGGGCGCGCCGGTCTCCAACGCCTGCCGGGCCTGTGCCAGATCCCGGCACAGGGTCACCGGCCGTTCCTCGGATCGCAGGGCCAGACGGACCCCCTCTCCCAGGGCCAGATCATCCTCTACAATGAGCAGTGGTTCCATCGCCTTCCGCCTCCTTTGCTGACAACAGGATAGCACAGCCCGCCCCGCAGCGCAAGCGCCCGGCAAAACAGCCCCGGTCCCCCCCCATCCAGGGGACCGGGGCTGTGCCCTCACGCCTTGTCTTTTTCCGGCACGGACCCCGCCATGCAGTTGATGAACTGCTGGGCCGTGCGGCCGGAGACCCCGCCGTGGCGAAGCTCCCACTTGTTGGCCTCGGCCAGCAGCACGTCCTCGGGGAGGGTCACCCCCTGCCGCCGGGCCAGGGAGAGCACGATCTCCTGGAACTGGCTCCGGTTGGGGATAGAATAATGGATCCGCACCCCGAAGCGGGCAGAGAGGGAGAGCTTTTCCTCCAAAGTGTCCGAGTGGTGGACGTCGTTCTCGTGCTCCATGTCCGCCCGGTCCTTCCAGGTCTCCCGGATCAGGTTCCGGCGGTTGGAGGTGGCGTAGAGCAGGACGTTGTCGGGCTTGGTCTCCACGCCCCCTTCGATGACCGCCTTGAGGAATTTATACTCCACCTCGTTCTCCTCAAAGGACAGGTCGTCGATGAAAACGATGAAGCGGTAGTTCCGGTTCTTCACCATGGCGATGACCGCCGACAGATCCCGGAACTGGTGCTTATAAATCTCGATCATCCGCAGGCCCTGGTCATAGTATTCGTTGATGAGGGCCTTGACGCTGGAGGACTTGCCCGTGCCGGCGTCGCCGTAGAGCAGCACGTTGTTGCTGCTCCGTCCGGCCAGGAAAGCCTCGGTGTTGTCCCGCAGCTGGGCTTTCTGGCTCTCATAGCCCACCAGATCCCGGAGCATCACCTTGTCGGTGTTGTAAATGGGGACCAGAGAGACCCCCTCGGGGCCGGACCTGATGCGGAAGGCTTTGTTCAGGCCGATCTGCCCCACGCCGTACTGCCGGTAGTGGTCGGTGACCAGACGGAAAAAGTCCTGCTCGTCCCCGGCCGCCGCCAGCCGGCGGCTCAGGTCCCGGACCTTCTCGCTGACGTTCCGGTTGTACCGCCGCTCGTGCTTGTCGATGGAGGTATAGTGGCAGAGGGTGGTGAAGCAGTCGATGCCCAGGTCGTGCTCAATGGCCGAGAAGTCATAGTGGAACAGGGCGCGGAACACCCGGAAGTCGTTGGCCGCAAAGTGGTTCACCGATCCCTCCAGCGCCCCCACCCGCTCGGTGATGAGGCTGAAGGAATTCTCATTGGTCATGATGAGAAAGGTCAGATAGTTCTGCCACAGGTTTTCGTCAAAGCCGTAGTCGGTGGCCAGATCCAGCAGGCGCTTGACCTGGTCGTAGAGCTGCCGCACCAGGGTCTGCCGGGGCGCGGCGCTCCCCTTCCACGCCTGGAAGGCCGATGCCAGGCGGGCCAGAATGCTGTCCTCCCCCAGATCGCCGTAGAGCAGCAGCCGGGATACCAGTTGATCCATCTCGTTCCTCCTTCTGTGCAAAGGGGCCGCCGCCCCCGACCGGGGGCAGCGGCCCGCTGTGTTACCGTCGTTCTTCTGCTGTGGGGGGCCGGACCTGCCCCCGGAACCGCGCCAGACACGCGCCAAACCGGCGAAAATTTTCCCGGGCCTGCCCCAGGGTCAGCCCATGGTTTTCGTCGCTGGGGGTGTGCTCGTCCGAAAGAAAGACATCGTTCTCCCAGAAGCAGACCGGGCAGACAAAGGCCACTGCCTCTTCCCGGGGCGCCGGCAGGGTGCGGCAGCCACAGCAGGGGCAGGTGTCCGCCAAGGGTCAGTCCACCTGCACCCGCCAGCCGAACTTGTCTTCCAGCCGGCCCAGCTGGATGCCGGTGACCGTGTCATAGAGCTTCTGGCTCAGGGGGCCGATCTTGCCGCCGCCGATGACCATTACGTCGTCCTGATAGCGCAGCTTGCCCACCGGGGAGATCACCGCCGCCGTGCCGGTGCCGAAGACCTCTTCCAGCTTGCCCTCCTTCTGGGCCTGGAGCAGCTCGTCCACGGAGATCTTCCGCTCCTCTGTGGGCAGGCCCCAGTCCCGGCAGATCTGCAGGACGGAGTTGCGGGTGATGCCGGGCAGGATGGAGCCGTTGAGCATGGGGGTGACGACCTTGCCGTCGATCTTGAAGAAGATGTTCATGGCCCCCACTTCCTCGATGTACTTGCGCTCCACGCCGTCCAGCCAGAGGACCTGGGAATAGCCGTCGCCGTGGGCCTTCACCTGGGCCGCCAGGGAGGCCGCGTAGTTGCCGCCGGTCTTGGCAAAGCCCATGCCGCCGCGGACGGCCCGGACGTATTCGTCCTCGATCCAGATGCCCACCGGCTCCAGGCCGCTCTCATAGTAGGCCCCGGAGGGAGAGAGGATGATGATGAACTGGAAGGTCTCCGACACATCCACGCCCAGGAAAGGCTCGGTGGCGATGATGAAGGGGCGGATATACAGGGAAGTGCCCGGCTCGGTGGGGATCCAGTCCTGGTCCACCGACACGATGGCCTTCACCGCCTGGACGTAGTCCTCCTCGGGGACCCGGGGGATGCACAGGCGGTCGTTGGTGTCGTTGGTCCGCTTGGCGTTCATATCCGGGCGGAAGAGGTAGTTGGCCCCGTCGTCGCCCTTATAGGCCTTCAGGCCCTCGAACATCTCCTGCCCATAGTGGAACACCATGGCGGCGGGAGAGACGGTCAGGTCCTGATAGGGGACGATGCGGGGGTCGTGCCAGCCCTTGCCCTTGGTGTAATCCATCACGAACATGTGGTCGGTGAAGATCCGGCCAAAGCCCAGCTTTCCCTGGGGCTTTTCCTTCGGCGTGGTGGTCTTGGTGATCTTGATGTCTAACATCGCAGCAACTTCCCTTCTTAAAATTCAGATATCTTATGTCGGCGGCAGGCGGCCCCGCTTTTCCAGCGGGGCCGCGCGAGACCGCGTTACACGTCCAGAATGGCGCCCTTGTCCGCCGAGGAGACCAGCTTGGCATACCGGGCCAGATACCCGGTCTTGATCTTCGGCTCGGGACAGACCCAGGCGGCCTTGCGGCGGGCCAGCTCTTCCTCCGAGACCTCCAGCTGGATCTTGCACTGGGGGATGTCGATGGAGATGAGGTCTCCCTCCTCCACCAGGGCGATGGTGCCGCCGGCAGCGGCCTCCGGGCTCACATGGCCGATGGAAGCCCCCCGGGTGGCGCCGGAGAACCGGCCGTCGGTGATGAGGGCCACCGACTCTCCCAGCCCCATGCCGCAGATGGCCGAGGTGGGGTTGAGCATCTCCCGCATCCCCGGGCCGCCCTTGGGGCCTTCGTAGCGGATGACCACCACGTCGCCGGGGCGGATCTTCTTGGCGTAGATGTCGGCGATGGCGTCCTCCTCGCTGTTGTACACCCGGGCGGGGCCTTGGTGGACCATCATCTCCGGGGCCACGGCGGACTGCTTGACCACGCAGCCGTCCTGGGCCAGGTTGCCCTTGAGCACGGCGATGCCGCCGCTCTGGGAATAGGGATCTTCCAGGGGCCGGATGATCGCCGGGTCCCGGTTCTCCACGGAGGCCAGGTTCTCGGCCACGGTCTTGCCGGTGCAGGTCATGAGGGTGGTGTCCAGCAGGTCCTTCTTGGTCAGCTCCTTCATCACCGCATACACGCCGCCGGCCCGCTCCAGGTCCTCCATGAAGGTGTCGCCGGCCGGGGCCAGGTGGCACAAGTTGGGGGTGTTGGCGGAGATGGCGTTGGCCTGATCCAGGTCCATCTCCACCCCGGCCTCGTGGGCGATGGCGGGCAGGTGGAGCATGGTGTTGGTGGAGCAGCCCAGGGCCATGTCCACCGTCTCGGCGTTGTGGAAGGCGGCGGGGGTCAGGATGTCCCGGGGGCGGATGTCCCGCCGGATCAGCTCCATGATCTGCATGCCCGCCTGCTTGGCCAGCCGCCGCCGGGCAGACAGGGGGGCGGGAATGGTGCCGTTGCCGGGCAGGGCCATGCCGATGGCCTCGGTGAGGCAGTTCATGGAGTTGGCCGTATACATGCCCGAGCAGGAGCCGCAGCTGGGGCAGGCGTTCTCCTCATACTCCCGAACGCCGGCCTCGTCCAGGGTCCCGGCGTGGTAGGCGCCCACGGCCTCGAACATGTGGCTCAGGCAGGTGCGGCGGCCGTCGTTGAGCTTGCCGGCCAGCATGGGGCCGCCGGAGCAGAAGATGGTGGGGATGTTCAGCCGGGCCGCAGCCATGAGCAGGCCGGGCACGTTCTTGTCGCAGTTGGGCACCATCACCAGGCCGTCGAACTGGTGGGCGGTGACCATGGCCTCGGTGGAGTCGGCGATGAGGTCCCGGGTGGCCAGGGAGTATTTCATGCCCACATGGCCCATGGCGATGCCGTCGCACACGGCAATGGCGGGGAAGGTGACGGGGGTGCCGCCGGCGGCGCGGATGCCGGCCTTGACGGCCTCGGTGATCTTGTCCAGGTCCATGTGGCCGGGGACGATCTCATTCCAGGAGCTGACCACGCCCACCAGGGGGCGGCTGAGCTCTTCCTCTGTATAACCCAGGGCGTAGAGCAGGGACCGGTTGGGGGCCCGCTCCACCCCTTTTTTGATCTGGTCGGAACGCATAGGGAGTGTCCTCCTTCAAAAAATCTTCACAAGTTGTATGATGTCGCTTGCATTGTATGACAATATATTATATGATACCCATACCGATGTCAAGAGGAAACCGCCGGTTTTCTCATTTCTTGAGGAGGTCGAACCCTGTGCAGAAGAAAAAAAGCCTGTCCCGGCAAACGGCGGAGCGCCTGTATTCCATGATCGTGGTGGAGGGCCGCCTGGCCCCCGGCGAAAAGCTGCCCAACGAAGTGGAGCTGGCCCGGGAGCTGGGGGTGAGCCGCACCACCCTGCGGGAGGCCATCCACGCCCTGGCCTCTCAGAACGTCCTTCAGGTCCAGCGGGGCCGGGGGACCTTTGTGGCCGACGCGGTGGCGCACATCAACGACTATGGCTTCTCCCGCCTGACCCAGGTGCGGGGAGAGCTGCGGGACCTGTTCGAGCTGCGGCAGATCTTCGAGCCCAGCGCCGCCCGGCTGGCCTGCCGCCGGGCCAGCGAGGAGGAAATGGCGGAGATCCTGGACCGGGGCGCGGCCGTGGACCAGTGCATCCGCCAGGGGCGGGACCGGACCCAGGCCGACCGGGAGTTCCACGCCGCCATCGTCCGGGCCACCCACAACGCCTTTATGATGCGCCTGCTGCCCATGATCAACCAGGCCGTGGCCGCCGCCCTCACCGACGGGCAGCACGAGGACCAGCTGGCCGAGGACACCCGCCGGGACCACGCCCTGCTCATGGACTTCTTCCGCAAGCGGGACGCAGAAGGCGCCGCCCACGCCATGGCCATCCACATGCTCCATTCCATCGACGTGATGGGGCTGGGGGATTGACCTTTTCCCAGGATACCATTAATATATATACCAATGAACAGGTACCTATAGATTTGCCCGCCGCCCTGCGGGACGGCAAGAAAGGAAGTGCCGCTATGATCTCTCTCCATGACCAAACCTTTGTCCTGCCCAACGGCGTGGCCGTCCCCTGCCCCGGCTTCGGCACCTGGCGGATGCCCGACGGGCCGGAGACCGTCGCCGCCGTGAAGCAGGCTCTGTCCCTGGGCTACCGGCACATCGACACCGCCGCCTACTACCAGAACGAGGCCAGCGTGGGCCAGGCCCTGCGGGAAAGCGGCCTGCCCCGGGAGGATGTCTTTGTCACCAGCAAGGTCTGGAACACCGACCGGGGCTACGACAGCACCCTGCGGGCCTTCGACCGGACCATGGCCGCCCTGGGGCTGGAACAGCTGGACCTGTACCTCATCCACTGGCCCGCCGCCGCCAACCGCTTCCCCGACTGGCAGGAGATCAACCGCCAGACCTGGCGGGCCCTGTGCGCCCTCTACCGGCAGGGCCGGGTGCGGGCCATCGGGGTGTCCAACTTCCTGCCCCACCACCTGACGCCCCTGCTGGAAGAGGAGGTCGCCCCCATGGTGGACCAGGTGGAGTTCCACCCCGGCCACCAGCAGCGGGAGACCGTGGCCTTCTGCCAGGACCACGACATCCTGGTGGAAGCCTGGAGTCCCCTGGACCGGGGCCGGGTGGTGGACCATCCCCTGCTGGTCCGGCTGGCCCAGCAGTACCAGCGGACCCCCGCCCAGATCTGCCTGCGCTGGTGCCTGGAGGAAGGGGCCCTTCCCCTGCCCAAGTCCGGCAACCCCCAGCGCACCCAGAGCAACCGGGACCTGTTCTCCTTTGCCCTGGACCCCGCTGACCGGGCGGCGATCTCCGCCCTGCCGCCCTTCGGCGGCTCCGGCCACGACCCGGACCACATCGCCTTTTGATCTCCCGCGTCCCCGGACCCAGAAAGGAAGCCATCATGTTTGGACGAAAGAAGAAGAAAGAAAAGATCGTCTCCCACCAGGAGTCCCTCCGCAAAGGGCTGCTGTTCTGGCTGCCGGGAGGCTCCTCCCGGCTGGACGTCTACCTGGACTACTGCGTCATCCGGTGCCTGGGCAAGACCAAGATGAAGGAAAAAGAACGGGTGATCCCCTTCACTTCCATCAAAGACGTGATCTACACCCCGCCCACCCCCATGCGCCTGGCCTGCTTGCAGCTGATCACCAAGGAAATGCCCGACGTGAAGAAAAGCTACTGGTACGCCTATGAAAACAACCTGGTGGTGGTCCACCCCGCCACCGAAGAGCTGGCCCACAAGGTGCGGGAATACCTGCTCAACCCCAAAGGCTCCAACGTGGTGCCCCCGGAGTACCTGAGCCAGATCCGCAAGGAGGTCAAGCAGGCCCGCCGGGCCGAAGCCGAGGCCAAGGCCAAAGCCGCCCAGGAGGAAAAAGAGGCCGCCAAAGCCGCCAAGGCCCAGGAGACCGCCCCGCCCCCCGAACAAGAGCCTTGAGAAACGCCCCCCTTTTCGGTAAGG
>CAKTSK010000047.1 GCA_934597725.1 uncultured Eubacteriales bacterium | reverse complement strand
TGCTCTTTCTCCTGCTTTCTCCAGAGAAAGCAGGCCCCGCCACGGGCAGTGGCCCCCCCGGAGGCGGCGCCTCCCACATCCGTTGCCTATGGTAGGCAAATCCCCGCCGTGGAGCACGGCCCCCCGACCAACGGCGTGGGTCCCCGGTTTCAGCCGGCGTGCCGCGCCGGCCTCATTCTCCGCCGGCGTAGTAGTTGCCGGCCAACACCCGGTTGCTCAGGGCATTGGTCTGGTTGATCTCCGCCGTCCGCGCCGCGTCGCCGCCGCCGCTCTTGCTGGACCAGTAAGTGGTCCCGTCATACCAGCTGCCGTCGGCAAAGAACACATAGCCCCCCTGGTCCCCCAGGCCGTCATGGCCGGCCAGGAACGCCCCGGTGGTGTCCAGGCCAAAGAGGTTGGCCACCGTGGGCAGCACATCCAGGGTGGAGGTCACTTTGTCCACCTGGACTGCGTCCAGATCCGCCGACCAGATGAAAAAGTCGGTGTGCTGGAGCATGTTCATGTTGTCCACGCCCTTGAGCTCCATGTTCAGGGGGTCGTCCATCATGTAGTAGTTGTAGTGGTCGGCATAGAACACCAGGGCCGTGTCGTCCAGGTGGCCGCTGGCCTCCAGCTTGGCCAGCAGCTCGGCCACAAACTGGTCGGTCTCCATGGCCCCGGCCACCGCATAGACGTAGTTGCCGTCGGTGCGGGCGGCAGCCTGCCGGGCCTGCTGGGCATGGGCCTGATAGATGGGGCTTTCGTCCCCGTAGGGGCCGTGGCCGGAATAGGTGATGACGAAGGAATAGAACGGCTCCTGCTCCGTCATCCGGTCAAAGCCGTTGAGGAGATAGCGGTCCAGCTGGTAGTTCTCCATGGCCAGCTCGCTGCCCCCGTAGTAGTGCTCATAGCCCAGGTTGGGGTGGATGGTCCCCCGGTCATACACCGTCCCCTCGCTGTTGTGGAAGGCCCGGGCAGTATACCCCGCCTGCCGGAACAGGTTGGCCATGGAATAGGGATAGGCATTCTGGGAATAGACCGAGGTGGGGATGCCTCCCGTGGCGGGCAGCAGGCCGGTGTTGGCCATGAACTCCGTGTTGAAGGTCCCGGCGGTGATGTAGGCCGGGGTGTAGTGGTTGGTGAAGGAGATGCCCTCCTCCTTGAGCTTTTTCAGGTTGGGCATGTACCCGTCCAGCATCCAGGTGTCGATGGCCTCCAGCTGGACCATGATGAGGTTCTTGCCCTTCAGCGCGCCGGTGTAGGCGTTGTCGGTCCGGGCGGCGTCGTAGTCGGCCACATAGGTCTCCACCTGCTCCCGCTCCTCCTGGCTCATGGCGTTGGCCGGAAAGACCAGCCGGGCCAGGTCCCGGGCGCTGTACTGATACAGGCCGCTGAGCATCATGGTGTTGGTGGTGTCGGTGAACTCATGGTAGGTGCTGCGGCGGTTGTCCTCCTGGGAGGACTCCCAGATCACCGTCTCCACCTGGGGGAAGTAATGCACATGGGTAAAGGCCACCAGCCCCGCCCCGGCCAGGAAGATCAGCACCCCCGTGATCACCGCCTCTTTCCGGGGCGGGGGCGGCAGGACCTTCAGCAGCCGGCCGCAGGTCATCATGAGCAGCACCGCCACCGTCGCGCCGGCGATGACCTTCCAGTTGATGCTGATGTAGGAGCTGTCCACAAAGCTCCCCGTGCCGCCGAAGGTCAGGGCGGAGAAGGAAAAGAACTTGCGGAAGGCGCTCATAAAGCCGCTGTGGGTGATGGCCAGCACCACAAAGGTCACCAGAGGCACGCAGCGGACAAACCACCGGGGGATCTTGGGCAGGCAGAGCACCAGCCCCGCAAAGACCAGGCCCCAGCCCAGGGTGAACAGGGCCGCCGGCAGATACTTGATGCCCACCATGCCCATGCCGCGATAGGTAAAACGCAGGGAGAAGTCCAGCACCAGATAGGACAGCAGCAGCGGCAGAGGGAACAGATAGGGCCACACCCCTCTCCCCTCCCGGCTGTACAGCCGGTCCCGGGCAAAGCACTGCCAGAAGGTCAGACCCTGGTCCTTCCCCGGCTGCTTTTTGTCCAAGGATCGTTTGTTCTGTTTCATAGAAACCTCCATTGTTTCAGTTTTTTCCCGCAGGCGGGAAGCCCCCCTGCAACAGGCCGGGGGCGGGAACCGGCGTCACCGACACCGGCTCCCACCCCCGAAAATCGCTCTTATTAGGCAGGGCTTACTCTATTTAGACCCATCCGGCCGGAAATTGCAACCGGAAAATGTGAACATTCTGAAAATTTTTGTACGATCTCCGTCAAAAAGCCAGCTTTTCCCGCAGATAGTCCTTCAGCTGGTCCATGGGCAGGCGGACCTGATCCATGGTGTCCCGGTCCCGGACGGTGACGCAGTGGTCGGCTTCCTTCTCCCCGTCGCCCACGGTGTCGAAGTCCACGGTGATGCAGTAGGGGGTGCCGATCTCGTCCTGGCGGCGGTAGCGCTTGCCGATGGAGCCGGCCTCGTCATAGTCCACCATGAAGTCCTTGGCCAGCTCGTCCCGCAGGGCCTGGGCCGCCGGGGCCAGCTTCTTGGACAGGGGGAGCACGGCGCACTTGAAGGGGGCCAGGGCGGGGTGCAGCCGCAGCACGGTGCGCACGTCGTCCTTGCCGTTCTTGTCCTGGCCCACCACTTCCTCGTCGTAGGCGTCCACCAGGAAGGCCAGGGTGACCCGGTCTGCGCCCAGGGAAGGCTCGATGACGAAGGGGATGTAGTGCTCGCCGGCCTCCTGGTCGAAGTAGGTCTGGTCCTTGCCGGAGGTGGTCTGGTGGGCGTTGAGGTCATAGTTGGTCCGGCTGGCCACGCCCCACAGCTCGCCCCAGCCGAAGGGGAAGGCGAACTCGAAGTCGGTGGTGGCATTGGAATAGTGGCTCAGCTCCTCGGGGTCGTGGTCCCGCAGGCGCAGGTTTTCGTCCTGCATCCCCAGATCCAGCAGCCACTTGTGGCAGAAGTCCTTCCAATACTGGAACCACTCCAGGTCGGTGCCGGGCTTGCAGAAGAACTCCAGCTCCATCTGCTCAAACTCCCGGGTGCGGAAGGTGAAGTTGCCGGGGGTGATCTCGTTGCGGAAGGACTTGCCGATCTGGCACACGCCGAAGGGCAGCTTCTTCCGGGTGGTGCGCTGGACGTTCTGGAAGTTGACAAAAATGCCCTGGGCGGTCTCGGGGCGGAGGTAGACGGTGTTCTTGGCGTCCTCGGTGACCCCCTGGAAGGTCTTGAACATCAGGTTAAACTGGCGGATGTCGGTCCAGTTGTGGCCGCCGCAGGAGGGGCAGGCGATGTTGTGCTCGTCCACAAAGGCCTTCATCTCGGCCTGGCTCAGGGCGTCCACGGACTTGCCCAGGTCAAAGTTGTTCTCCTCGCACCAGCCCTCGATGACCTTGTCGGCCCGGAAGCGCTCCTTGCACTCCTTGCAGTCCATGAGGGGGTCGGAGAAGCCGCCCACATGGCCGGAGGCCACCCACACCTGGGGATTCATCAGGATGGCGGCGTCCAGACCCACGTTGTAGTGGCTCTCCTGGACGAACTTCTTCCACCAGGCCTTCTTCACGTTGTTCTTCAGCTCCACGCCCAGGGGGCCGTAGTCCCAGGTGTTGGCAAGGCCCCCGTAGATCTCGCTGCCGGGGAAGACAAAGCCCCGGCCCTTGCACAGGGCGACAACTTTTTCCATGGTCTTTTCTGCGTTTTTCATAGCAACCTCAAACTCCTTCGTTGGTTTTGTGACCGGAAAGCAAAAACGCCCCGAGCCATCTGGCTCAGGGCGGAAAGGTTCCGTGGTACCACCTGAATTCGGCCCGCCAGCGGCGGCCCGCGCTCGAACCCGGTAACGGTGGGGACCGGCGGGGCATTGCCTCCCCGCGGCTTACGGGCGCCTTCCCCCCGCTGCCGCCAGAGCCTTGCACCGACCGGCTCTTCTCTTGGGCGGGGAATTGGGGGTACTCTTCCCGGTCACAGCCTGTTTCATCGGGGGTATTCTATCACCTTTTCCCGCCCCCGTCAAGGGATTTCCCCTGCCGCAGCTGCCGGGGCGGGGGAAATTCCCGCTGAAACTGTCCACAAAAGGGGACGATTTTGTGGATAGTTTTCGCGGTTTTCTCTTGCGGGGTTGCTTTTTTCCCCCGGCTGTGGTTTCCTGAACGGGAAAGGAGGAGGTTCCCATGACCCATTCCACCCCCGCCCACCGGGCCGCCGTCTACCGCCGGGAGGCCGATCTTCTCTTCCGGTCCTGGAAGGAAAAACACGCCCGGGCGGGCCTGGACCAAACCGCCGGGGTCTTTGTCCGGGACGGCGTGGTCTGCCCCGCCCAGTGGTTTGCCCAGCCGGTGCGGCCCCTGTTCCTGCTGAAGGAAGCCTATCACGGCAGCCGGGACTGGGACCTGGTCCAGGACCATCTGCTCCCCATGGACCGGGTCCGGGGGCGCACCTGGCGCCGCGTGGCCTTGTGGACCTACGGGCTGCTCCACACCACGGCCGGCCGCCTCTGCCCCTTTGCCGAGGCCGCAGCGGAGACCGGAGACACCCTGCTGCGGGCGATGGCCGTGATGAACGTGAAGAAACGCAGCGGCCAGACCCGGTCCCACATGGCGGAGATCCGGCAGTATGCCGCCGCCGACCGGGCGGAGCTGTACCGGCAGCTCCAGCTGTGCGACCCCACCGTGCTGGTGTGCGGCTATACCATCTCTGCCTTGGGGCATATCCTGCCCGGCCCGCCGCTGAAAGACCCCGACGATCCCGCCGGACACAACCCGGACCTGTTCTATTTCTGCCGGCTGAACGGTCATCCTCTGCTGGTGCTGGACTACTGGCACCCGGCCAACCAGTTCCCCGACCTGATGAATTACTATGGCTTGCTGGGGATCTATCAGCAGGCCCTGGCGGCAGGACCCTGAACAACAAAGTCCCCCGGCCAGCAGGCCGGGGGACGGTTTGTTTCCTTGGGGGCGGCGGGAGATCAGCCGGTATGGAACCGGGCGGTCAAGCCGTCTTGCAAAACCTGAGAGCAGTTGATCCCGCGCTTTTCTGCCAGGTCTGCCATCCACGCGGGGAGAGATACGTTCTTTCGGACGGCACGGGTGTCGGTCAAGGCGCGATAGGCGATGGTATCAATGCAAATGAGGGAAAAAATGGCTTCCGGCTCGCAGACAATGGCTTTCTGCGCGGTAGGCGCAGGGATGGGCAGCCCCTCATCCTCGGCAACGACCAGCCAGCCGGAGGCGGCGTCGGTGATTTGTGCAAGCGCATCTTCGATGGAATCGCCGGTGGTCACGCAGCCAGGGAGGTCAGGGATTTTGGCATAAAACTCCGTTCCGTCCTCTGTGGGCGTAAAAACGGCGGTATAGGTGTATTTCATGGCAACCTCCTTGATGGGTGTGGAGGGCGGGACCTCAGCCCCTGCCCATCCGATTTTGTTTCATTTCTTTTCGTATGTATCGGAGTGCATTTTCGCTAAACTTGTGGCGCTTTACCGGGATGGTGCATTTCAAGTCTGGGTTGTAATAGAGGTCATGGTTTCCGCCGTGACGTTCAAACCGGTACCCCTCTGCTTTGAGTTCTGCGATTGCTTTGTCCCTCGGTGTCATACCACACCCCCTTCCCACTTCTATTATACACAATTTTACGCAAAAACCAAGCAATCATACTGAAAAATACACAATCATTTGAAAAAAGCGCAAACCCCCGCAGACGGGAGCAAAGGAACGGCGCGCGCCAGAAAACAGCACCCCGGGCGGCCCTGTCGATCCAGAGCCGCCCGGGGCAGTTTTGCAGTTTGTGTCGTCAGACCGTGGTCCGCCCCAGGGGCGGGGTCAATATCCAAAGCTTCCGAAGGGCCAACCGCTGCTGCCTTGCTGCTGCTGTTGCTGCTGCTGTTCCTGGGTCGCTTGCTGCTGGGCTTTTTCCTGCAGGGCCTCCTTTTCGGGGGTGGACTCCTCCAGGGTGACCTTCACTGTGGTGGTCTCTCCGTTGCGGAAGACCGTGAGGGTGATGGTGTCGTCGGGCTTGTGGGTGTTCTTGGCGGCAATGAGCTCACTGGCGGAGCTGACTTCCTGGTCGTCGATCTTGGTGATGATGTCTCCCACCTGCAGGCCGGCCTTTTCGCCGCACAGGCCGGGGGTGACGGCCCGGACGATGGCCCCGGCGGGGACGCCGTAGGACTGGACGTTCTCGGACACGTCCTCCACGGAGATGCCCAGGATGGGCTTGCCGGTGACGTAGCCGTTGGTGACCAGCTCGGAGACCATGTCGGCCACGTCATCCATGGGGATGGCGAAGCCCAGGCCCTCCACGGAGGCGGAGGAGTTGCTGCCGCTGGAGGAGTATTTGGCCGAGACGATGCCGATGACCTCGCCGTGGTTGTTGAACAGGGGGCCGCCGGAGTTGCCGGAGTTGATGGCGCAGTCGGTCTGGATCATGTTCATCTGGGTGCCGTCGCTCATGGTGATGGTGCGGTCCAGGGCGGAGATGATGCCGGTGCTCTCGGAGAAGGTCAGCTCGCCCAGGGGGTTGCCGATGGTGGTGACCTGCTCGCCCACCAGCATGTCGCTGGATTTGCCGATGACCACGGGGGTCAGGCCGGTGGCGTCCACTTTGATGACGGCGATGTCATTCTTTTCCTCGCCGCCCACATAGGTGGCGGTGTACTCCTTGCCGTCGGAGAAGGTGACTTTGATGGAGTTGGCCCCGTCGATGACGTGGTAGTTGGTGAGGATGTAGCCGTCCTCGGTGAGGACGAAGCCCGAGCCGGCTGCCGCGCCGGTGACCTGCTGGCCGAAGATGTTGGTGGTGACGATGTCCACGGTGATGCCCACGCAGGAGGAGACGTATTTGGCATAGATCTCGGCGGTGGTCAGCTCTTTGCTGGTGTCCACGGTGGTCACGTCCACCTGGGTGGGGGTGCGCTGGCCGCTGTAGAGGGTGGTGCCGCCGCTCTGGCCGGTGATGTTCTGGTACACCGGGTAGACCATGCCGCCGGCCAGGGCGCACACCAGGCACAGGGCGACCACTTTCAGGGTGGCCTTGCTGCGGGGGCTGATGGTTTTCCGGGGCTTTTTCTGCCGGGGCGGGATGGGGTCGAAGCCGTCGTCGTAAAAGTCGGGGCCGGGACCCTCCGCGAAGGGAGGGGTCTGTGTGTGGGGAGAAAAGGGATCGTCCCGGTCTCTCCATTGTCCGTTGTTCTGATAGTCCATAAGGAACCCTCCTGGATATGATCTCTTTCTATCCGGCTCCCGCCGGCTCTGTTTACTGTGGACAGTATAGCGGCCATTTATGAAGATTTCGTGACGTGCCGGTGGAAATTTTTTTAACTTTCTTCCGCCGGCGGCGGCGCGGGCTTGTCCCGCATCCCGCTCTCCGGGTCCCGGTGGAGCAGGGCGTAGAGGTCGCCGAAGAGGAGGTAGAGGTCCCGGACGGTGTCATGGAACATGCCTGCCTGCCAGAGGTTGCGGAGCATGAGCAGCAGCACCGGGGCCAGGATCATGGCCAGCACGCCGCCGATCTTCATGCCTGCATAGATGGCCAGCAGGGACAGCAGGGGGTGCAGGCCGGTCTGGTCTCCCACCACCTTGGGCTCCACCATGCGGCGGAAGAGGCAGATGATGCCCCACACGGCCAGCATGGCCACGCCCCGCTGCCAGTTGCCCAGCACCAGCAGGATGAGGCCCCAGGGGACCATCACGGTGCCCGAGCCGATGATGGGGATGAAGTCCAGCACGCCCAGCAGCACGGCCAGCAGCACCCAATAGGGCTGGTGCAGCAGCCAGAAGCCCACCAGCAGGATGCCCATGACCCCCAGGGAGACCAGCATCTGGGCTTTGACGTAGCCGCCGAAGGCGGCGGTGAAGGCGGCCTTTCCCTCTCCGGCCACCCGGCGCAGGCTCAGGGGGACCCGCTCCCGGACCAGCCGGCGCAGGTGGGGGTAGTCGCTGGCGGTAAAGTACCAGGCCATGAGGAAGAAGAGGAAGGCCAGCACGAAGGAAGAGATGCTCCGCACGGCGGAGGTGGTGTGGGGCACCAGGGCGGAGAAGTTTTCTTCCAGCCAGGCCAGCAGGCGGTCAGAGAGGTTCCAGACGGTGTCCTGGACCTGCTGGGGCAGGTAGGCCAGCCACTTGCCCAGGCTTTGGCTGAGCTGGTCATAGGTCTGCTGGATCATGAGCCACACCTGGTCCCAGTTTTGCCACAGGGCGGACAGCTCCGTCCAGCCTTTCCACACCAGGGCGGCCAGCAGTCCGCCCAGGGTGCCCAGGGCCAGGAGGATGACCAGCACCGAGCCGAGGCTGCGGGAAAGTTTCCACCGGTTGTGGAAAAACCGCAGCAGGGGTTCGGTCAGCCAGGTGCAGAGCAGGGCCAGCAGGAAAGGCATTCCCAAGCTGAGCAGGGGCTGTCCTGCCGCAAACACCAGCACCAGCAGGGCGGCCAGCATCGCCAGCCGGATGGCCAGCCGGACCCAGAGCCGCTGACGGGCAGCGGGGCGCAGAAGGGGGTCAGAGGGAAGAGCTTTCATACCAAACAACTCCTCGCAAAATAGATTTACAGTTCAGATGCTGTGGAAAAATCCGTCTCCAACAGCGTTGCCAAAAACACCGGTGACCAACCGCGTTGGTCTCAAGGGACGCCGTTGCCAACGGCCAACGGCGCAGCCGTAGGAGGCGACCTTAGACGCCGACCACCGAACGCCTGCCAGCGGGTGGGTGGGACCGCCGACGACTGAACCACGGTGGTTAGAAGGCCGTTAGCCAACTACGTTGGTTAGAAAGTCGGTGACCGACCACGTTGGTAAGAAAGAGCCGCCGTTACCAACAGCGTAAGATGGTGCCTGTCATACAGGCAAGAGATTCGGAGTATCCCACTCCGTGGGGGCCACTGCCCGTGGGGGGGTCCCGCTTTCTCTGGAGAAAGCGGGGGAAAGAGCACCAGGGGCTGCGGCCCCTGGACCCCGGGGGGAGATAGGCCGCTCGTTGCTCACTCGCTCTGTTTTGGGATAGAGGGCGAGGACACGATCGTGGTTTGAGACCGCCCCTTTACAAGCACTGATTTGGGAACGCAATAATTGTTTTGGGAATATGAGAATAGAAAGATCAAGTAGTCTCAGCGTCCGAGAAGATAGAAGGTTTCTATCGTTGGTTGCTCGTCTAAATATTCGCTGCGGATTCTTTTAAGATTCAT
>CAKTSK010000046.1 GCA_934597725.1 uncultured Eubacteriales bacterium | reverse complement strand
CCCACTCGGGGGAGGAGGTTCCTCCCCCGAGACCCCCTTCTCTGGTCTTTGAGACCCTTCGGGGGAGTCGTTCTTCCAGGGGTGACTGGCCTGCGGCCCTCGCAGCGAAAGGCTCCAAGCGAGCCGCCCACCGGCTGGGCGGCTGGGGACGGATTCATTACCCTTCGGGGGTGCCACAGATTCACAACCTGTGGGCTGGTGTTCTGTCCTACGGGCCTGTAACAGTTCGGAGCTGCAAGAATAGAAAAAAATAGAAAGAGAAAGATAACGCATCGGTTCAGAAAAAACAGTAGAAAAATATCGTTTCTTTTCTTGTTCGTCGTTTCCCTCAAAAGGAAGGTGGAAGAACCCGCAGCGAATCCCAAGACGAGCAACCAACGATAGAAACCTTCTATCGTTTCGGACGCTGAGACTACTTGATCTTTCTATTCTCCCAATCCCAAACCCAAAATTGCGTTCCCAAATCAGTGCTTGTAAAGGGGCGGTCTCAAACCTCTATCGCGTCCTCGCCCTCTATCCCAAAACAGAGCGAGTGAGCAACGAGCGGCCCATCTCCCCCGGGGTCCAGGGGCCGCAGCCCCTGGTGTTCTTTCCCCCGCTTTCTCCAAAGAAAGCGGGACACCCCCCCACGTTGAGTGGCCGACCCCGGTGTGGGGCCGGCCTTGTTTTTTCAGAAAGGATGTGAGGCGATGCCTCTCTATTTCCTGTTGTCCGCCGTCCTGGTGGCGGTGGATCAGGTGGTCAAGTATTTTGTCCGGCTGAAGATCTCCCTGTTTACCATGGTGGATTTCCTGCCCGGCCTTTCCCTGACCTATGTGCAGAACACCGGCGCGGCCTTCTCCCTGCTCAGTGACCACACCTGGCTGCTGACCCTGCTCTCGGCAGTGGTCTCGGTGGGGCTGGTGGCCGCCCTGGCGAAGCGGGTGCTGCCCCAGCGGCGGGGGATGCTGGCCCTGGCCCTGCTGCTGGGCGGGGCCGTGGGCAACTTCATCGACCGGCTGCTGCTGGGCTTTGTCACCGATATGTTTGCCCTCACCTTTGTGAATTTCCCCGTGTTCAACGTGGCCGATATCTGCGTGGTGGCAGGCGGCGTGCTGCTGTGTCTGGAGACCTTCCGCCTCTACGGCCAGAAAGAAAACGCCGGCGGAGAGGAGGACCAGACCCCGTGAACGTGACCCTGACCCCCGCCGCCTCCGGCCAGCGGGCCGACCAGTTCCTGGCCGCAGCCCTGGAGGGCCTCACCCGCTCCGCCGCCCAAAAGCTGCTGGAGGAAGGGCGGGTGCTCTGCGACGGCCGCCCCCTGAAAAAAAACGACCGGCTGAAAGCCGGCCTGCCCCTGTCGGTCCTCATCCCCGACCCCGCCCCGGTGGCGCTGGTCCCCCAGGACATCCCCCTGGACGTGGCCTATGAGGACCAGGACGTGATCGTGGTGAACAAGCCCGTGGGGCTGGTGGTCCACCCGGCCCCCGGCCACCCGGACGGCACCCTGGTCAACGCCCTGCTCTTTCACTGCGGCGACAGCCTGTCGGGCATCAACGGCGAGCTGCGCCCCGGCATCGTCCACCGCATCGACCGGGACACCAGCGGCCTGCTCATCGCAGCCAAAAACGACAGCGCCCACCTGGCCCTGGCCCAGCAGCTGCAGGACCACAGCCTTTACCGGGAATATGAGGCCGTGGTGGTGGGCAGCCTGCGGGAAGAGGAGGGGACCATCTCCCTGCCCATCGCCCGCCACCCCAACGACCGGAAAAAAATGGCCGTCAATCACCGCACCGGCCGGCCCGCCGTCACCCACTGGAAGGTGCTGGCCCGTTACCCTGGCTACACCCACGTCCAGTGCCGCCTGGAGACCGGGCGGACCCATCAGATCCGGGTCCACATGGCCGCCCAGGGCCACCCGGTGCTGGGCGACCCCGTGTACGGCGGGGTACGCAAGGGCTTCCCGGAGCTGGCCGGCCAGTGTCTGCACGCCCGGCGGCTCACCTTCCGCCACCCCCGCACGGGGGAGACGGTGTGCGTCCAATGCCCCCTGCCGCCCTATTTCCAGGCTGTCTTGACAAGATGCAGCCGCTTAGTATAAAATGAAACGATTTCATTTGCGTCCCTGCGAGAGGAGGTGAGGGCCCGTGGGCATGTTCTCCGGCGTTTTGCTGGCCACGGATTATGACGACACCCTGTACGACAGCACCGGCGCCATTTCCCAGGAAAACCGACAGGCCATCGCGCGGTTTGTGGCGGAGGGCGGCCGGTTCTGTATTTCCACCGGCCGGTCCTATATCAACTTTGCCATCCAGATGGAGCGGGAACGGCTGCCGGTGAACGCGCCGGTGATCCTGTCCAACGGCGCGTCCATCTACGACTTTGCCCGGCAGGAGAGTTTATGGCTGAAATTCCTGCCCCAAGAGGCCCCCCTCCACCTGGCCCAGGTCTGCGCGGCCTTTCCCCAGGCGGGCTTTGAGGCCTACCACCAGGACGAGGTCTACACCTTCCGGGCCAACCTCATCACCCAGCGGCACCTGGAGCGATGCCGCCTCACCGGCCGCCCCCGGCAGATCGAGCAGATGCCCGTGCCGTGGATCAAGGTCATCTTTCAGCACACGGACCCGGCCTATCTGGAACAGATCCAGCGCTACTTCCTGGCCCAGTGGCCGGCCCTGTACGACGTGACCTTCTCCAACCCCTACCTGCTGGAGGTCACCGCCCGGGGGGCCAACAAGGGCCGGTCGGTGCTGTGGGTGGCGGACTATCTGGGGGTCCGGCGGCAGCACATCTACTGCGTGGGCAACGGCCTGAACGACATCCCCATGTTGGCGGTCTCCGCCCTCTCCTTCGCCCCGGCCAACAGCTACGACGAGGTGCGGGCGGCGGCGGACATCGTGCTGCCCTCCTGCGACGAGAGCTGCGTGGCCCGGATGATCGACCACCTGGCCGAACGATACGACGGACGCTGACCCCTGTCGCCCCCCGCCCCCGGGCGGGGGGCGTTTTTTGTGCGCTGTGGGGCGCTCTGTGTGCTTTTGCAGGGAAAAATTTTTTGGCAGGCAGGATTGCAGGAAGCCTCTCTTTGTAGTATACTAACACCATTCATGACGTCCGATCAGACCCAGTAACATGCGAGAGGAGAACCCAATATGGCATATGATTATCGTGGAAAAGTAGTGATCATCACCGGCGGCGGCCGGGGGATGGGCGCCGGCGTGACCACCGCCGTGGCCAAAAGCGGCGCGTCGGTGGTGATCACCGGCCGCACCGAGGAACCCCTGAAAGCCCTGTGCGAAGCGCTCCGCCAGTCCTGTCAGGCGGACATCCACTATCGGGTGGCCGACGGCAGCAACGAGGCCAAGGTGAAGGAAGTGGTGGCCTGGGTGGCCGAAACGTATGGCCGCATCGACGCCGTCATCAACAATGCCCAGGCAGAGGTCCACGGCGTGCCCCTGGAGGAGCAGACCAAGGAGACCTTTGACCTGGCGCTGCAAACCGGTCTGTACGCCACCTTCTATTATATGAAGGCGTGCTTCCCCTATCTGAAGGAGAGCAAGGGGACGATCATCAACATGGGCTCCGGCGCGGGCATTGCCGGGCTGAACGGCTTTGCCTCCTATGCCGCCGGCAAGGAGGCCATCCGCGGCCTGACCCGTGTGGCCGCCACCGAGTGGAGCCAGTACGGGATCAACACCAACACCATCTGCCCCTCTGTGGCCTCTGCGGCCCTGAAGGAGTGGGCGGAGATCCACCCCGAGGAGGCCGAGGCCATCATGGCCGGCACCCCCATGCGGGCCTTTGCCGACGGCGAGACCCATGTGGGCGGCACCTGCCTGTTCCTCATGAGTCCCGAGGCGAAGTTCATCACCGGCCGCAACCTGGACGTGGACGGCGGACAGTACCTCCGTCCCTGAGAGGATGACCCGGGGCCGTCCGGCGGCCCCTCTTGCCCCCCGCCCCCGGGCGGGGGGCGTTTTTTTGCAAGGGACGGAGAGAAAGGAGCGCGAAGATGGAGATTCGAGCAACCAGAAACGAGGACCTGCCCCGGCTGGCGGCGCTGTACCGGCAGGCCCGGGCCTTCATGGCCAGCCGGGGCAACCCCAACCAGTGGGGCCACAACCAATGGCCCCCGGCGGACCTCCTCCGCCAGGACATGGCCGACGGCCACAGCTATGTCTGCCTGGACGGGACACGGGTGGTGGGGACCTTCTTTTTCGAGGCAGGCCCCGAGGTGGAACCCACCTATCGGGTGATCGAGGCAGGCAGCTGGGGAGAGGACAGCCCCTACGGCGTGGTCCACCGGCTGGCCGGCGACGGCTCGGTGCCGGGCATCGGGGCCTTCTGCCTGGACTGGGCCTGGCGGCAGTGCGGCCACCTGCGGGTGGACACCCACCCGGACAACTGGGTGGTGCAGCAAACGCTGGACCGGCTGGGCTTTGTCTACCGGGGCATCATCCATGTGCCCCAGGACCAGGACCACCGGCTGGCCTATGAGAAACGGAACACCCCTTGAAACAACAGACAGCGCTTCGGCTCCCGGGAGAGGGCCGAAGCGCTGTGTTTGTCTTGCTGGTTCGGGGCGCAAAAAACGGCCCGGCGGAGGGGGTGCCTCCGTCGGGCCGGGGATCAGGATACGGTCAGCTCGCCGTCCACGCAGTCCACGGTGAGGGTGGCGCCGGGGGCCACCTCATCGGCGATCATCTTCCGGCCCACCAGGGTCTCCACGGTGTGCTGGAGGAAGCGGCGCAGAGGCCGCGCCCCGTAGAGGGGATCGTAGCCGTTGTCGATGACATAGGTCTTGGCGGCGTCGGTGAGGACCACCTTGAGCTGCTTGTCGGCCAGCCGCTTGTTCAGGCCGCCGATGAGCAGGTCCACGATGGCGGTGATGTCGGCCTTGGTCAGGGGCTTGTAGCAGACGATCTCGTCCAGCCGGTTGAGGAACTCCGGCCGGAAGGACTGCTTGAGCAGGTGGTCCACCTGGACCTTGGCCTCGTCGGAGATCTCCCCCTGGTCGTTGATGCCCTCCAGCAGATACTGGGAGCCCAGGTTGGAGGTGAGGATGAGGATGGTGTTCTTGAAGTCCACCGTCCGGCCCTGGCTGTCGGTGATGCGGCCGTCGTCCAGCACCTGCAGCAGGATGTTGAACACGTCGGGGTGGGCCTTTTCCACCTCGTCAAAGAGGACCACAGAGTAGGGCTTGCGCCGGACGGCCTCGGTGAGCTGGCCGCCCTCCTCATAGCCCACATAGCCGGGAGGGGCCCCGATGAGCCGGGAGACGGAGAACTTTTCCATATACTCGGACATGTCGATGCGGACCAGGTTGCGCTCGGAGTCGAAGAGGACCTCGGCCAGGGTCTTGGCCAGCTCCGTCTTGCCCACGCCGGTGGGACCTAAGAACAGGAAGGAGCCGATGGGTTTGTCCGGGTCGGCGATGCCCGCCCGGCTGCGGAGGATGGCCTCGGAGACCAGGCGCACGGCCTCGTCCTGGCCCACCACCCGCTGGTGGAGGATGTCCTCCAGGTGGAGCAGCTTCTCCCGCTCGCCCTCCATGAGCTTGGCCACGGGGATGCCCGTCCAGCGCTCGATGATGCGGGCGATCTCCTCCTCGGTGACCTTGTCCCGCAGCAGGGAGCGGGCCTTGCCCTGGGCGGCCACCTGTTCCTCGGCCTCCAGAGCCTTCCGCAGGCCGGGGATCTTGCCGTATTGCAGCTCAGCGGCCTTGTTCAGGTCATACTCCCGCTGGGCCTTTTCCAGCTCGGCGTTGGCCTGCTCCAGGTCGGCCCGGAGCTGCTGGACCTTGCCGATGGCGTCCTTTTCGTTGTCCCACTGGGCCTTTTTGGCCTTGAATTCCTCCCGCATGTCGGACAGCTCTTTCTGGATCTCGGCCAAATGCTCCTGGGAGAGCTGGTCGGTCTCCTTTTTCAGGGCGGCTTCCTCGATCTCGTGCTGGATGATCTTCCGCTGGATCACGTCCAGCTCCGTGGGCATGGAGTCGATCTCCGTGCGGATGAGGGCGCAGGCCTCGTCGATGAGGTCGATGGCCTTGTCGGGCAGGAAGCGGTCGGTGATATAGCGGTTGGAGAGGGTGGCGGCGGCGATGATGGCCCCGTCCTGGATCTTCACGCCGTGGAAGACCTCATACCGCTCCTTCAGGCCCCGGAGGATGGCGATGGTGTCCTCCACCGAGGGCTCGCTGACTATCACCGGCTGGAAGCGGCGCTCCAGCGCGGCGTCCTTTTCGATGTACTGGCGGTATTCGTTCAGGGTGGTGGCCCCGATGCAGTGCAGCTCGCCCCGGGCCAGCATGGGCTTGAGGAGGTTGCCGGCGTCCATGGCGCCCTCGGTCTTGCCGGCCCCCACGATGGTGTGCAGCTCGTCGATGAAGAGGAGGATCTTCCCTTCGGACTTCTTCACCTCGTTCAGCACGGCTTTCAGCCGCTCCTCGAACTCGCCCCGGTACTTGGCCCCGGCCACCAGCGCGCCCATGTCCAGGGCGAAGATGGTCTTGTCTTTCAGGGTGGTGGGCACGTCGCCCTTGACGATCCGCTGGGCCAGCCCCTCGGCGATGGCGGTCTTGCCCACGCCGGGCTCGCCGATGAGGACGGGGTTGTTCTTGCTCTTGCGGGAGAGGATGCGGATGACGTTGCGGATCTCGTCGTCCCGGCCGATGACCGGGTCGAGCTTGTTCTGGCGGGCCCGCTCCACCAGGTCGGCGCCGTATTTTTTCAAAGCGCCGTAGGTCTCCTCGGGGTTGTCCGAGGTCACCCGCTGGTTGCCCCGCACGGAGGTCAGGGCCTGCAGGGCCTTCTCCCGGGTGATCTGGTAGGTCTGGAAGAGCTGGGCCAGCTCCCGGTCGGCGGTGTCCAGCAGGCCCAGGAAGAGGTGCTCCACGGAGGTGTATTCGTCCTTCATCTCCCCGGCGACCTTCTCGGCCCGGTTCAGGGCCTTGTCCGTGGGGCCGGAGATGTAGATCTTCCCGGCCTCGTGGCCGGAGGAGGACACCCGGGGCTGGCGCTCCAGCAGGTCCTTGGCCGCAGCCTGGAGGGAGGGGACCGTGATGCCCATGCCCGCCAGCAGCTGGGGAATGAGTCCTTCGTTGTCTTGCAGCAGCGCCCAGAGCAGGTGGACCTGCTCGATCTGCGGGTTGCCGTATTCCAGGGCGATCTCCTGGGCCGCGCGAATGGCCTCGGCGGACTTTTGGGTGAGTTTTTCTGCGTTCATATCGGTCACTCCTTTCAGAGGGTGGGAAGTACGGTGGGGACAGGGAGAGGGCAGTCTCCCTCCTGCGGCAAAGGGCGCCGGCAAACAGAATCACCGGCGCCCTGCCTTGGGGGTACAAACAAAAGAGGAGGAGAGAGAGAGTCAACACAGAGGGCATCCCCTCTGTGGAGGTGGATGGGATCAGCCAATGGCGATCTGCCGGGCCTGGGGGACCACCGGCGCCTGCTTGGGCAGGGTCAGCTCCAGGATGCCGTTGTTGTAGGCGGCGGTGATGCCGCTCTCGTCGATGCCGCTGACATCAAAGGTGCGGGAGAAGGCCCCGTACCGGCGCTCCCGGCGGATATAGGTGCTCTTGTCAGCCTGCTGCTCCTGGGTCTCCTTGTGGGCGGCCTTGATGGTGAGGATGCCTTCCTTCAGCTCCAGGGAGATCTCCTCCTTGGTGAAGCCGGGCAGCTCGGCCTCCAGCAGGAACTTGTCGCCCAGGTCACGGATGTCCGTGCGGAAGGCGGGCAGGTTGGCGTTGGTGTTGCCAAAGAACTTCTTCTCAAAGTTGTCGAACACGTCGAACAGGTTGTCGTCGCGGCGGTCAAAGGGGATCATACCGAACATCATAAAACGCTCCTTCATGAAAATCTATTCAGGTTGGCCGCCGGCGGGCCGGGACCAACGGGTGTACAAAACTTGCAGTCTTGAGACGGGAGTGCTTGGCGTTTCCCCAGGTCTTCCCGGGAACCTCCTGTCTACGGTGGTTATCCTACTGCGATATTATGAATAAATTTCGTGCTTTTTGTGACGAATTTGTAAACGTTAGCAGTCTTGGTGTGAGAGTGCTAAAACGAACTGGGGAGGGCGCGGCGGCAGGAGGGGATTCCCCTGGCGGGGGCGGCTGTGGTATAATGGTGCCGCTGCCGGGAGGACCGGCGGACAGCGGACGGCGTGGACGCGCCGCCGGAGATTCCCAAGCAGGAAGGAAGGATCACAATGATTCAGTTATCACAGCGGATGGTCGAGCTGGGCACGGCCCGGTCGGAGATCCGGGAGGCCTTTGCCTTTGCCCAGGCCCGGGCGGCAGAAGTGGGGGCGGACAAGGTGGACGATTTTTCCATCGGCAACCCCAGCGTGCCCGCGCCGGAGACGGTGGCGGAGACGGTCCACCGGCTGGTGGACACCGTGGACCCGGTGCAGCTCCACGGCTACACCCCGGCCCAGGGGGACGGGGAGGTCCGGCGGACGCTGGCGGAGGACCTCAACCGCCGCTATGGCACGGCCTATGGCCCGGCGGACCTGTATCTCACCGCCGGAGCGGCAGGGGGGCTGTGCTGCGTGCTGTCGGCCCTGGGCTGTCCGGGGGATGAGTTTCTGACCATCGCGCCCTACTTCCCGGAATATCAGGTCTTTGTGGAGAGCGCCGGCGGGACCCTCACGGCGGTCCCGGCGGACCCGGAGGATTTTCAGATCGACTTTGCCGCCTTTGCCGCTGCGCTGTCGCCCCGGGTGAAGGGGGTCATCCTCAACAGCCCCAACAACCCCACGGGGGTGGTCTACTCCGAGCAGACCATCCGGCGGCTGGCCCAGCTGCTCACGGAGAAGTCGGCGGCCTATGGGCATCCCATCTGGCTGATCTCGGACGAGCCTTATCGGGAGATCGTCTATCAGCAGGAACCGCTGCCGTGGGTCCCCAGCTATTATGCCAACACCCTGGTGTGTTATTCCTATAGTAAATCCCTCTCCCTGCCCGGCCAGCGGATCGGCTATGTGCTGGTGCCGCCCCAGGCGGAGGAGGCGGAGCTGGTCTACGCGGCGGTGTGCGGGGCCGGCCGGGCGCTGGGGTATGTGTGCGCGCCCAGCCTGTTCCAGCTGGTGGCGGCGGCCTGCGCCGGCCAGACGGCGGACATGGCGGTGTACCGCCGCAACCGGGACCTGCTGCTGGACGCCCTGCGGGAGATGGGCTACACCTGTGCCCAGCCGGAGGGGGCCTTCTACCTCTTCCCCCGGACGCCGGAGCCGGATGCCCGGGCCTTCTGCCAGCGGGCGCGGAAGTATGACCTGGTGCTGGTGCCGGGGGACAGCTTTGGCTGCCCGGGACATGTGCGGATCTCTTATTGTGTGCCCACGGAGCAGATCCAGCGGGCGCTGCCCAAGTTCCGGGCGCTGGCCCGGGAGTATGGGCTGTGAGCCGTCGCTGACGGCGGGGATTTGCCTGCCGTAGGCAACGACGGTGGGAGGCGCCGCCTCCGGGGGGCCACTGCCCGTG
>CAKTSK010000045.1 GCA_934597725.1 uncultured Eubacteriales bacterium | reverse complement strand
AAGGTGGTGTCGGTGGTGCCGGTGACGATGCCGTTGGCCGCAGCCCAGGCCACGGCGTTGGTGTACCACTGGCCGGCAGCCACGTCGGTGAAGGGACTCTTCCCGCTCACCGCAGGCTCGTTCTCCAGCCGGTAGAGGATGGTCACGATCATGGCCCGGCTGGTGGCGGCGTTGGGGGCGAAGCGGTCGCCGTCCACGCCGTTCATCATGCCCTTGTCGTAGACGTACTGGACGGCGTCATAGAACCAGTCGCCCTTGGTCACGTCGGTGAAGGGGAGGGCAGGCTTCTCGGGGGTCTTTTCCGTCCACTTGGCATAGACGGTCTGGTTGCTGTTCAGGGTGACGGAGGTCACCTTGTCGGTCAGGGCCTTGTCGGCGTACCAGCCGGCGAAGGTGTAGCCCTGGCGGGTGGTGGTGTAGCCGGACAGGTCCACCTTGGTACCCTTGTCCTTGGTCACCTTGGCAATGGCGGAGCCGCCGTTGGTGTCAAAGGTGAGGGTGTACTTGGTGACCACGGCGCCGCCGCCGCCACCGCCGCCGGAGGAACTACCGCCGCCAGAGGAGCCGCCGCCACCGGTGGAGCCGCCGCCGGTAGAACTATCGTCCTTAATGGTGGGAGCAGTAAATCCAGAAGTTAACACGGAAGCAAGACCCTTCACATGTTCCTGGTTTGTTTTGTTGTCTGTCAGCGTACTGTCATCCAGATTCCAGGTGATTCCATCAGAAGCAAAACCAGGGGCAGTTGCAATTTCTACCAGACCAGAAATAGAGGTAAGGTTCAGCTTTTTGGCCGTAAGCGTTTTAAGCTCCGGGAACGCAGAGGTCTTATTATCGGCATCCCACACGCTCTCCAGCTTGGTGACCTTGGTCTCAGAAATATCCAGAGTGGTAATGGTGTCGGCCACTTCGTTTGCCACCAGACCGCCTACATCGGAAATCCCTGTGCGGCTGAGATTCAAGGTAGTTAACTTATCCATGCCCTTCAAGGCACCCAGATTGGCATCCGTGATCCCCGCATTGTTGCTGAGATCCAAAGATTCCAACTGCTTCAAAACCGCAAGTCCCCCGGTGTCGCTGATCCCAGTGCCGCTGAGATTCAGCTCCGTCAGATTGGGGAACAGATTCACCGCATCGGTGGAAATGTCATACTTGGATTCCGTCTTGCCAGACATATCCAGCGACGTAATCTTTGCATACGCTTCGTCTACCTTCGTCATCAAGTTAACCAAGGCAGTCTTGGCGGTACCCTCCGTCAGGTTTTTAATATACTCCTCAGCGGTGATACGCCAATATTTAGCAGTGATAAGAGTATCCCAGCTAAGACCAGTACCCACTTTGTCGAGTGTTTCTGTGACCTTCTCCTGGAACTTAATTGCGCTGTAGACAGCGCTGGCACCTGTTTTCGGCGCAACGAACTTGCCATCCGTTGCCCCAGCAAAGGCCTGCTGGATCAGCACCACATGGACAGGAGCCAGAGAGCTGCCGTCGTCTTTGACCGTACTCTGGGCGTTCTCCACGCCAAAGTCCCAGGTAATACCACTGGGATCAAAACCCTCAGCACCTGCAATTTCTGCCAACCCGGAGATGGATTCCAGTTCCAAACCGTGTGCGGTGAGCGTTTTAAGTGCCGGGAACTTATTCTCTGTAGCCCACACGCTTTCCAGCTTGGTCACCTTGGTGTTGGAAATATCGAGCGTTGTAATGGTGTCGGCCACGCCAGCACCCACCAGACCGCCAATATCCGTGACACCTTCAATGTTGCTGATGTTCAGGACCTTCAAACTGTCCAGCCCAGAAAGTCCTCCAAACAAGGTGTTTGCCGAAGTGCAAGACAACCCAGAGAGATTCAGGTCTTCCAGCTTGACCAGATTGGCCCCACTGTTGCCGATCCCGAAGTCACTCAGACCTGTGTTGCTGATATCCAGCTTGGTCAGATTCGGGAAAATGCTAAATACATCCACGCTCTTAGCATATCCTTCAGGGACCTCTGTCTTGTTGGACATGTCCATGGCGGTAATGCTCTTATAGTAGGTATCAATCACATTCCAACGGCTGGTAAGCGCAGTCTTATCGGAAGACAGTTTCTCGATTTCTTCTTTCGCCGTATCAAACCAGTAATGACCGAAAATCAGTGCTTGCCAAGTTAGATTTGCTTTCCCGTTGTCATCCCCCATCTGGGTTTCAATGGTGTGCTTCCATTGCTCTGCTTTGGCTAAAGAATATTCTGCTTTGTTGTCGTCCTTCTGTGCAACCGGAGCGGTAAAGCCACCAGAGGCAAATTTTGCAGAAATCTGCCCGATGTGGTTTGCTTCGTCTTTGCCGCTCAGCGTGCTGCCGCTCAGATCCCAGGTTACCCCATCATCACTAAAGTCGTCGGAATTCGCGATTTCCACCAGGCCAGAAATGGAAGTCAGGGACAGGCCCTTGGCATGCAATGTTTTCAACTGAGGCAGAGAAGCTGTCTTCTTTGCCCCATTCCAGACTTCCTGCAACTGGGTCAACCCCGTGTTGGACACATCCAGATATGCCAGTGTATCAGCACAAGCAGGACTATTACCGTTGGTGGTGATAGGACCAATAAAGGTAATATTGGTACCACTCAAGTCCAGGTAGGTCAGCTTCTTATTCACCAAAGCGCCGAAGTCATTCGAGTCTACTTTTGTGTTGGCGGCGTCCAGCTTGGTGAGTTCTGTCAAGCCGACCAGTGCGCCCAAATCTGTAATGGGATTGTTGCTGATATTAACTTCTTTCAGCTTTGTCAATTCCTGTAACGGGCCTACGTTGGTGATACCGGTGTCCTTCAGGTTCAACTTTTCCAGATTGGTCAGAACAGTCAGGCAGCCGTGACGACCTTCGTCTCCACCGTAACCACCCTTTTTACCAGACATATCCAGTTCGGTGATGCTCTCGTAATAGGTAGTCAGGGCTTCCAATCTCTTTTGTGCAGCGGTTTTGGCGTCTCCTTCCTTCAGGTTTTCAACATAGGTTTTGGCATAGTTATAGTTCAGTGCCGCGTTGCCAAGGTTTTCCCATGTTTTCCCATCTTCTGCCTTAAAGGCTTGCTGATATTTCTCGGCAGCAATCAGCTCCTCTTCGGTGGGAACGAAGGTGTCGTCAACGGCAAGTGCAGCCGTTGGGACGAGCGTCAACATCATGCAAAAAGCCAAAAATGTTGACAATAGCTTTCTCTTCATGGGTCTTTTCCTCCTTATATTTTGTTTTCCCGCCCAGCCCCAGGGGGAGCCCGGAACTCCCCCCGAGAGGGTCAGGGAAAAACAAAAATGCCGTGCAGGTCTCATTGTCCCTACACGACACGTCAGGAGGCAAAAATGCCTTCGCCCACGCCGACACCAAGTACACCTGAAATGGGTACGACAAAATACAGTGTTTCGCGCGGGGGTATGCAAGGAAAACCCCTTGCATTGCCTGGGGAAAAACTGTATAATATCGTCCATGCGGTGCGGCCTGGGGCCGTTGTGTAGGTGGTATGGTCACCTGTGCAGGCTTTTGGGGCTCCTACCCCCCAAAAGCTGCCGCATTTTTTGTTTTTCACCCTCATTATAGCAGATGACTCCAAAATAGCAAGCACAAAAACGCAGCGCCAGGGACCTTTTTCGGACTCGGGCGCATTTTTTTCTGTCTGTCGCCGCCCCGGTGCGCGGCCAGACCGGCCGTTTTTGTTGCCGAACTGGTTGCCCCGTTTGGGTTCCCGGGTGTACGTCGATGAAGGATGCGCCGCCAGAGGATTGACACCGTTTCGTGTGCCACGGTATAATAAACACAAGATGGGCAGCGGCGTGCATCCAGTTGGTTTTGATGAAACGCCCATCGGAAAGCTGATGCACGACTTCTCCTGCACAGACCCATCCGATATGTACTATGACATTTTGGCAGAACGGGCAAGATTTTTTAAGGAAAGCAAGGAGGGGATTGCCGTTATGTGTAAGGCGATGGAAGATATGAGAATGGAATCTTTGCAGGAAGGCCGCAAAGAAAACATGAAAGACACTGCGCTCCGTATGCTGGCTGACGGCGCGCTCCCGTTGGAAAAGATAGCGGAGTATTCTGGTCTTTCTATTGAGGAAGTAAAAACATTAAACGAAAACAAGAGCGCATGATGCCCTTGTTTACCCAGGACGAATACACCCCAAAAACGAAAAAGAGGAAGGCAGAACGGGAAACACATCCCTCTCGGCCCTCCTCTTTTTGCCCATTTCCTCCGCTGCATTCCTCTCGATCGTGAAAGAAGAAAAATTTTTATCCCTTTGCCCCTTTTGGTTTCCCGGGAAACCGCCTATAATAGAGGCAGTATGTCCCGCCCCGGGCGGGACGGCGAATTTCTTGATCCCAAGGGAGAACCGATCTATGCTGCTGAATCTGCTCGCCGTGGGCGACGTGGTGGCCCGGGGCGGCCTGGACTGCCTGCGCCGCCATCTCAGGACCATCCAAAAAAACGAAAACATCCACTTTACCGTGGTCAACGGGGAAAACGCCGCCGGGCTGGGCCTGCTGCCCCACCAGGCAGAGGAGATCTTCGACGCCGGGGCGGACGTGATCACCCTGGGCAACCACACCTGGAGCAAGCTCCAGATCGCCGACTATCTGGACGACAACCGCTACATCCTCCGGCCGGCCAACTTCGCCCCCAACCTGCCCGGCCGGGGCTTCGGGGTCTACGAAGGCCCCCAGGGTCTGCGGATCGGGGTGCTCAACCTCATGGGGCGCTTTGAGCTGGACGCCAACCTCTCCTCCCCCTTCCACACCGCCGACCGGCTGCTGGCCGCCGCCGAGGCCGACCTAGTGGTGGTGGACTTCCACGCCGAGGCCACCAGCGAAAAGGGGGCCATGGGGTGGTATCTGGACGGCCGGGTCCAGGCCGTGTGGGGGACCCACACCCATGTGCCCACCGCCGACGGCCAGATCCTGCCCCAGGGCACAGGTTTCATCACCGACCTGGGCATGACCGGCCCGGCCCGGTCGGTGCTGGGGCTGAAGCCCGAGAACTCCGTGGCCCGGTTCCTGGGGCAGCTCCCCCGGCGGTATGAAGCCGCCGAGGGGCCCAATAAGCTGGGGGCCGTGTGCTTTACCATCGACACCCAGAGCAAGCGCTGCTGCCAGGTGCGCCGTGTGGACTGGCAGGACTGAGCCATGCTGACCTTTCTGCACGGGGCGGACCTCCACCTGGACGCCCCCTTCCACGCCCTGCCCCCGGACCAGGCCGCCCAGCGCCGCCGGGAGCAGCGGCAGCTATTGCGCCGCCTGGGAGAGACCGCCCGACAGCGGCAGGTGGACCTGGTCTTTCTGTCCGGCGACCTGTTCGACAGCCAGCGGGTCCTGCCGGAGACCATCCAGGTGCTGCGGCAGGAGCTGGAACAGATCCCGGCGGCGATCTTTCTGGCCCCCGGCAACCACGACCCCTACACCGACGCAAGCCCTTACGCCCGGGTGGCCTGGCCGCCCCAGGTCCATGTGTTCCGCGCCCCGGCCCCGGAGCGGGTGGAGCTGCCCCAGCTGGGGGCGGTGGTCTACGGCAGCGCTTTCCTCTCCCCCCACCGGACGGATGGCCCCCTGACGGGCTTCCAGGCCCGGGACGAGGGACTGACCGCCTTTGGCTGCTTCCACGGGGACCCCTCCGGCCCCCGCAGCCGCTACGGGCCGGTGAGCGAGGAGGAGATCGCCCGGTCGGGGCTGACCTATCTGGCCCTGGGCCACCTACATACCGCCAGCGGTCTGCGCCGGTCGGGGCGGACCTTCTACGCCTGGCCCGGCTGCCCCGAGGGGCGGGGCTTTGACGAGACCGGCGAGAAGGGCGTTTATCTGGGGCAGGTGACGGAGACGGGGGTAGCGCTGGACTTCGTGCCCCTGGCAGGCCGGCGCTATCTTGCGCCCACCCTGGACATCACCGGCCGGGACCCGGCCCAGGTGCTGGAGGAGGCCCTGGCCCAGGCCGCGCCCCAGGACATCCTGCGCCTGCGGCTGACCGGCCAGCGGGAGGAGGACGCGCCGCCGGATCTGGCCGCCCTGACCGCCCGGGCGGCGGCCTGCTGCTACCGGGCCGAGGTGGTGGACGAGACCGTGCTCAGCCGGTCCGCCTGGGACCGGCAGGGAGAGGACACGCTGACGGGGCTGTTTTTGCAGACCATGGCCCGCCGTCTGGCCCAGGCTCCGGCGGAGGAGCGCCCCCTGCTGGAACGGGCGGTGCGCTTCGGGCTGGCGGCCCTGGAGGGAAGGGAGGAGCCCACATGAAGCTGCTGCGCTGCACGGCCACCTTTGGCTGTCTGGCCGGGGAGAGCCTGACCTTCGGGCCGGGGCTGACCCTGATCGGCGCGCCCAACGGCGGGGGCAAGTCCACCTGGTGCGCCTTTTTGCGGACCATGCTCTACGGCCTGGACACCCGCCAGCGGGACCGGAAGGGCGTGCCCGCCGACAAGAATCGTTACCGCCCCTGGAACGGCGCGCCCATGGAAGGGCTGCTGGTGTGCGAGCAGGAGGGCAAGGTGCTGGAAGTGCGCCGGACCTCCGCCGACGGGGTCCCCATGGGGACCTTCTCAGCCTGCTGGCAGGACACCGGCCTGCCCGTGCCGGGGGTGACGGGAGAGAACCTCGGGGAATGGCTGACAGGGCTGAGCCGGGAGGTCTTTGACCGCTCGGTCTTTCTGCGCCAGACGGCCCTGGCGGTGAGCCAGAGCCAGGAGCTGGAAAAGCGCATCGCCGCCCTGGTCTCTGCCGGGGAGGAGGAGGTCTCCTGGAGCCAGGCCGACGAGCGGCTGAAAAGCTGGCTCCGCCGCCGCCGCTTTCACAAAAACGGCCTGCTGCCCCAAGCCGAGGCGGAGGCTGACCGGCTGCGCCAACGGCTCACGGAGACCCGCGCCCTGCGGCAGACTCTGGACCAGCAGCAGGCCCAGGCCGAAGAACTCCGCCGCCAGCAGGTCCGGTGGGACCGCCGGCAAGCCGACCAACTCCGGCAGATCCAGGCCCAGGCCAACGACCGGTATGCCCAGGCCGCGGCCCAGTTGGATGCCGCAGAGCTACAGGTGCAGACCTTGCAGGCCCGGTGCCAGACCCTGGCGGAGGAAGCGGCAGAGGAGCGGCCGACGCCGCCGCGCGGCCCCGCTGGCGGGGCGTCCCACCGGCGGAAGGCCCGGCGGCGGGGGCTGCTGGGGCTGGGCGGGACGCTGGCGATCCTGCTGGTCTGGGGCGTGTCCCGGCTGCTGGGCGGGGAGGGAGTGCCCCTTCCGGCGGCGGGGGCGCTGATCGCGGCCCTCTGGCTGGCGCTGGGGTTGGTCTCCCGCCGGGCGCAGACCCAGCAGGAGGACGCGGCCGGACAGGCGTGGGCGGAGGCCCAGGCCCACCGGCAGCAGCAGCGCCGGCAGGCAGAAGAAGACCTGGCCCAGGCCCGCCGCCAGTGGGAGCAGGCCCGCCAGTATTTTGAGCTGGTCCGCCAGCCCCTGGCCCCGCCTGCTCCGCCGCCGGAGGCGGCTTCCTGCGCGGCGGCGCTGGAGGAGCGGGAACGGGCCATCGCCCACCTGCAAGGCCAGCTGACGGCCCTGGGAGAACCGGCGGCGCTGGAGGCCCAGCTGGAGGAACAGGAAGCCCTGGCCGCCCATCTGCGGCAGGACTGCGCCGCCCTGGAGCTGGCCCTGGAGGCGTTGGGGCAGGCGGACGCCCAGCTCCAGGCCCGCTTTTCGCCCCGGCTGAGCCAGGTGGCGGGGGCGTATTTCTGCCGCCTGACCGAGGGGCAGTTTGTCCAGGTGTCGGTGGACCGGACCTTGCAGGTGACGGTCCGGGAGAAAGACGCCCTGGCCGAGCGTCCGCTGGCGCTGCTGAGCCAGGGGACGGCGGACCAGCTTTATCTGGCCCTCCGGCTGGCGGTGGCGGAGCTGGTGCTGCCCCCATCCCAGGACTGCCCGCTGGTGCTGGACGACGCCCTGCTGGCCTTTGACGACCGGCGGCTGGCCGTGGCCCTGGACCTGCTGGCGGAGCTGTCCCAGCGGCGGCAGGTCCTGCTCTTTACCTGCCAGCACCGGGAGCAGGCCCTGCTGCGGGACTGCCCGGGGCTGACGACGGTGGCTCTGCCGGGATTTTGACGGGGGCAGAATCTGTGGTTGCCAACCGGGGGAAAGGGGGGTATAATGAACCAATACCCCTCTGCCGGCGGCGCCCGTTTTCGGGCGCGGCAGCCTGCCGCGCAGAGGAATCTGCGGAACCGAAAAAGGAGGTCTCTCCCTATGTCTGAAGCAAATCTTCCGCCCCAGGCAGACGCCACGCCTGCGGACGCTGCCCCGGCAGACCCCGCCCCGGAGGACACCACACCGGAAGAGGACCAGCCCAAGGGCAAGAAAAAGCCCCGCCCCGGCGCCTTCGGCCTGGATCTGAACGGGTGGTTGCAAGCGATGTCCGGGGCCCTGTTGCTCCTGCTGGTGCTGTTCACCTTTTTCTTCCGGGTCATGGGGGTGGACGGCCACTCCATGGAGCCGACCCTGGACGACAGGGATATGCTCCTTCTGCAAGGCGTCGGCTATGAGCCGGAGCAGGGGGACATTGTGGTCCTGCACAAGGAGTTCGGCGACATCGTCACCCCGGTGGTCAAGCGGGTCATTGCCGTGGGCGGCCAGACGGTGGAGATCGACTACAGCACCGGCACCGTCTATGTGGACGGCGAGCCGCTGGTGGAACCCTATCTGGTGGAGCCCATGCTGCCCCCCTCCAGCCCCTATTCCCAGGGGACCTATTGGGAGGTGCCCGAGGGATGCATCTTCGTCATGGGCGACAACCGCAACCACTCCTCCGACAGCCGGGATGAACGGCTGGGCCCGGTGGATGTGCGCTATGTGCTGGGCGGCGCGGTGGCCATCCTGCTGCCCTTCCAGCACATCGGACTGATCCAATGACGAGGGGGTGAGGGTATGCGACTGGACAAATGGCTGAAAGTCTCCCGGCTGATCAAGCGCCGGACCGTGGCCAACGAGGCCTGCGACAACGAACGCATCTCGGTCAACGGCCGGGTGGTCAAAGCCTCCTACGACGTGAAGGTGGGCGACAAGCTGGAGATCCGCTTCGGCGCCCGGACCGTCTGTGTGGAGGTCCTCTCCGTCACCGAACAAAAGGGCAAGGAGAACGCGGTGCTGATGTACCAGGAGATCTGAAAAAAGCTCGGACCGATGTGGTCCGAGCTTTTTTGTTGACTGCTTGGCTGGAACCCAAACGGTCAGCATAGATAACATAACTGTGCGATGTTAAGGGCCAACCGCTTGCGGCAGCGCCCTTCTATATTTCATTATATCGTCCAGTTCCGGTTTGTCAAGGCAAGCCTGGGGCAGTTTAGCAGCGTTGGATAGACAAAGTTCGTCATCCTGTGCTATACTGTGTACCGCCCCTGAGGGGGTCAGAAAGAGGCGTTGTTGTAAAACAGCGGTTGGCCACTTCCCTGTGAAGGGAGGTGAGGCTTGGTGGGAAAATTTCTTTTGAAATTTTTGGTATGTCTGGTC
>CAKTSK010000044.1 GCA_934597725.1 uncultured Eubacteriales bacterium | reverse complement strand
CAGAGAAGGGGGTCTCGGGGGAGGAACCTCCTCCCCCGAGTGGGGGTCCAGGGGGCAAAGCCCCCTGGTGCTCTTTCCCCTGCTTTCTCCAGAGAAAGCAGGCCCCGCCACGGGCAGTGGCCCCCCGGAGGCGGCGCCTCCCACATCCGTTGCCTATGGTAGGCAAATCCCCGCCGTTGAGAACGGCCCCATCCTGCGGCGGCGCTTCCGCCCGCCGTTGGTACGCTACCAACACAAAGGAGGGATCCCATCGTGGATCTGTTTGAAAAATCCATAGAGACATTAGAATTACCACGGGTCCTGTCCCTGCTGGCCGACCAGGCTGTGACCCAGGAGGGTAAGGACCGCGCCCTGCGCCTTCGCCCGGAGAGCGACCCGGAGAAGGTGGCCCGGCGGCTGAAAGAGACCACCGCAGCCGTCAACAAAATGGTCCTGCGCGGCAGCCCGTCCTTTACCGGCGTCCGGCCGGTGGCCGGCTCCCTGCAGCGGGCAGACATGGGCGGCAGCCTGAACACCAGAGAGCTGCTGGACATCGCCGCCGTGCTGGCCGCCGCCCGGTCGGCCAAGGAATACGGCGAGGGAGAGGAGAGCGAAAAATCGCCCATTGACGTCCTCTTCCACGCCCTGCACCCCAACCGCTTCCTGGAGGACAAGATCACCGGCTCCATCGTCGGGGAAGGGGAGTTGGCCGACTCGGCCAGCCCCGAATTGGCCTCGATCCGCCGCCACATGCGCGCCACGGAAAGCAAGGTGCGGGATATTCTGCAAAAAATCATTTCCTCTTCCCAGGCCAAGTACCTCCAGGAGAGCATCATCACCCAGCGCTCGGGCCGGTATGTGGTGCCGGTGAAGTCGGAGTTCAAAAACGAAGTGCCCGGCCTGGTCCACGACCTGTCCGGCTCCGGCTCCACCTTTTTCATCGAGCCGATGGGCGTGGTGAAGGCCAACAACGAGCTGCGGGAGCTGCAGGCCAAGGAAGAAAAAGAGATCGACCGGATCTTGGCAGAGCTGTCTGCCGAGGCGGCGTCCTTCAAGGAGGACATCTCCCTGGACTATGACCTGCTCATCCGGCTGGACACCATCTTTGCCCGGGCCAAGCTCTCCGCCCACATGGGAGCCATGGAGCCAGGGCTGTCCCGGAAGGGCCTGTGCCTGCGCCGGGCCAGACACCCCCTGCTGGACCCCAAAACGGCGGTGGCCAACGACCTGGAGCTGGGCGAGAGTTTTGACACCCTGGTCATCACCGGCCCCAACACCGGCGGCAAAACCGTGACCCTGAAAACCATCGGTCTGCTCACCCTCATGGCCCAGTGCGGCCTGCACATCCCTGCCGGGGACGGCAGCACGATCAAGGTCTGCCGGCGGGTGCTGGCAGACATCGGCGACGAGCAGTCCATCGCCCAGTCCCTGTCCACCTTCTCCTCCCACATGAGCAACATCGTGGGGATGCTGGAGGAGACCGACGACGAGACCCTCATCCTCTTCGACGAGCTGGGCGGCGGCACAGATCCGGTGGAAGGCGCAGCCCTGGCCGCTGCCATCATTGAACACGCCCGGAGCCTGGGCGCGCTGGTGGCTGCCACCACCCACTACGCGGAGCTGAAGGTCTATGCCATGACCACCCCCGGCGTGGAAAACGCCTCCTGTGAGTTCGACGTGGAGACCTTGGCCCCTACCTATCGTCTCCTGGTAGGCATCCCCGGAAAATCCAACGCCTTTGCCATTTCCAAGCGCCTGGGCCTGCCGGAGGAGATCATCCAGCAGGCCAACGCCCGGGTGAGCGCCGAGAACATCCGCTTCGAGGACGTGCTGACCCAGCTGGACCAGCAGCGCCAGGAGATGGAGAAGGAGCAGCGGCAGGCCGCCCAGCTCCGCCTGGAGATGGAGCAGGCCGCCGCCAAGGCCCAGGAATACCGGGACGCCCTGCAAAAGGAGAAGGAGAAAAACGAGGCCCGCGCCAAAGCAGAGGCCCGGGCCATCCTGGACGAGGCCCGCCGCACGGCCGACGAAGTCTTCCGGGAGCTGGGAGACATGCGGAAGAAAGCCCAGAAGGAACAGGACTGGCAGGCCGTCAACGACCAGCGGGCAGGGCTGCGCCACCGGCTCAACGAGGCCGAGGGCAAGCTGGGCGCACCGGAAAAGGCCGCGCCGCCCCCCTTGCTCCGCCCCGCCAAAAAGGGCGATACGGTGACCATCCTGAAAACCGGCACCCAGGGAACCGTCCTGTCCGTGAACAAGGACGGCGTGCTCCAGCTGCAGGCGGGCATCCTGCGCATCACCGCCAAGCAGGAGGAGGTCCGGGTGGTGGAAGGGGAGACCCAGACCCAGAAGGCCGCCCGGCAGTACATCCGCCGCACGGAACACAAGCTGCGCTCCCTGGGGGCCAAGGCCGAGGTGGACCTGCGGGGCATGACCACCGACGAGGCAGAGCTGACCCTGAGCCAGTTCATCGACCGGGCCATGGTCAGCAACCTCACCCAGGTCACCGTCATCCACGGCAAAGGTACCGGCGCGGTGCGCAAGACCGTACACAACTACCTTAAGCGCTGCAAGGGCGTGGCTTCCTTCCGCCTGGGCCGGTACGGCGAGGGAGAAGATGGGGTCACCATCGTGGAGCTAAAGTAAGAAAATTCCCGCGGCAGAGAAACCTGTCCGGGAAAGAGCCGAAAAAACTGGGTAAATTCCCTGGAATCCCATGAAAATTGGCATTGACGGAAACCGGGAAATTTGCTATCCTTATGGTAGCATTTTAGGGAAAAATTCGGGAGGGACTATTATGTATATTAAGCAGGCAACGGTGAATAACCAGGTCGGCCTTCACGCCAGACCCGCCACCTTCTTTATTCAGAAGGCCAACGAATTCAAGAGCACCATTTGGGTGGAGAAGGACGAGCAGCGCGTCAATGCCAAGAGCCTGCTGGGCGTCCTCTCTCTGGGGATCATCAAGGGCAGCACCATCGACCTCATTGCCGACGGCACCGATGAGAAGGATGCCGTGGACGCCCTGGTGGAACTGATCAGCTCCGACTTCGCGGACTGAACCCGCACCACAGACAAGAAAGCGCCGCATCCGCGGCGCTTTTTTTCAGCCCACAGGCAGAAAGGAGGGCCTGCTGTGACCTTTGACGCCTTGAAAGAAAAAGCCCTCAGCCTGCCCCTGCAGCCCGGCGTGTACCTGATGATGGACCGGGAGGGGACCGTGATCTATGTGGGCAAGGCCAAGGCGCTGAAAAACCGCGTCAGCCAGTATTTTCACGACCAGGCCAACCACACCGAAAAGACCCGGGCCATGGTGGCCCAGATCGACCACTTCGACACCATCGTGGCCGGCTCTGAGTTTGAGGCGCTGGTGCTGGAAAACTCCCTCATCAAGCGGCACAAGCCCCGGTATAATATTTTGCTGAAGGATGACAAAGGCTATCCCTACATCCGCCTGTCGGTCAAAGACCGCTACCCCCGCTTTTCCATTCAGGGGCGGATGAGCGACGACGGCGCCCGGTACTTCGGCCCCTTCGGCGGCCGCCACGATACCCAGGCCATCCTGGACGCCCTGCGGGCGGCCTTGAAGCTGCCCACCTGCGGCAAGCAGTTTCCCCGGGACCAGGGGAAGGAGCGCCCCTGCCTGAACTACCACATGGGGCAGTGCGACGGCTACTGCCGCAAAGAAGTGCCCTGGCAGCAGCATCAGCAGGCCATCGACCAGGCCATCCGGCTGCTGGAAGGCAAGTTCGGCCAGGTGGAAAAAGACCTGCGGGAGCAGATGGAGCAGGCCGCCCAGGCCCTGGAATTTGAGCAGGCGGCAGCGATCCGGGACCGCCTGCGGGCGATCACCCTGCTGGGCAAGCGGCAGAAGGTGGTGGCAGGCTATCTGGCCGACACCGACGTGCTGGGGCTCTACACCGGTCAGGTCCGCAGCGGCGTGGCCGTGCTGCATTTTCAGGAGGGGGAGCTGGCCGGACGGGATCTGGAGGTCTTTCCCACCGCCGGAGAGACGGCAGAGGAGATCCTGTCGGCCTTTCTGGTCCAGTTCTACCTGCCCCGGGGGCTGCTGCCCCGGCAGATCCTGCTGCCGGAGCCGTTGGAGGGGGCCGCAGAGATCGGCCGGCTCCTCTCCCGTCAGGCCGGCTGCAAGGTGGAGCTGGTGACCCCTCAGCGGGGGGCCAAGGCAGACCTCATCCGCATGGCCCGGGAAAACGCCCGGGCCGAGTGCGAACGGCTGACCACCCGGGCCGAACGGACCGCCAAGGTCCTGGACCTGCTGGCGGAGACCCTGGACCTGCCCCAGCCGCCCCGGCGGATCGAAGCCTATGACATCTCCAACACCGGCGCGTCGGACATTGTGGCGGCGATGACCGTGTTTGAGGAGGGAAAGCCCCGGCGGAGTGCCTATCGCTACTTCAAGCTGCGGGGGCTTACCGGACCCGACGACTATGCGTCCATGGACCAGGTCATCACCCGCCGCTTCCGCCGGGAGGCGGCGGAGGACCGGGACTTTGCCGCTGCGCCGGACCTGCTGCTCATTGACGGCGGCGCCCAGCATGCCCTGGTGGCCCAGCAGGCCATGGAACGGCTGGGCGGGACGGTCCCGGTGTTTGGTATGGTCAAGGACGACCGGCACCGGACGAGGGCGCTGGTGACACCGGATGGCCGGGAGATCGGCATTCAGGCCGCCCCGGCGCTGTTTGCCTTCGTCGGCCAGATCCAGGAGGAGACCCACCGCGCCGCCGTGGGCTTTCACCACAAGCGGCATAGCAAGAGCGCCCTGGGCTCCACCCTGGAACAGATCCCCGGCATCGGGGAGAGCCGGCGAAAAAAACTGCTCAAAACCTTCGGCAGCATCAAGGCCATCCGCCAGGCGGAGCTGGCCCAGCTGGAAGCGGTGCTGCCCAAACCGGCGGCGCAAGCCGTCTACCAACACTTCAGAAAGAACGAGGAGGACACCACATGCGCGTCATCACAGGTACCGCCCGCGGACGGCGGCTGAAAGAACCCGTAGGACTGGAGACCCGCCCCACAGCCGACCGGGTCAAGGAGGGCATCTTCTCCAGCATCCAGTTTGAGATCGAGGGCCGGCGCGTGCTGGACCTCTTCGGCGGCACCGGCCAGATGGGCATTGAGGCCCTGTCCCGGGGCGCGGCCCACTGCACCTTCGTCGACCTGCGCAAGGAGGCCGTGGGGATCATGCGGGAAAACCTGACCCTGACCGGGCTGGCGGACCGGGCCACGGTGGTCCAGGGGGATTACCTGGCCTTTCTCACCCGCTGCCGGGAGCCCTTTGATGTGATTTTTTTGGACCCGCCTTATGGGTCTGGATTTCTGGAAAAAGCCCTGGAAACCATCATAGCGATTGACATTGTGTCGGAAAATGGTATAATAGTCTGCGAAAATGGGTCTGCTATGGGTTGGCCGGCGGTGCCGGCTCCGTATGGACTCCAAAAAGAATACCGGTATGGCAAGATTCGCACCGCCTTGTACCGGCGCCAGGCCGACTGACCGGCCGCCGGCGGAAAGAAAAGAGGACAACAGGCTATGAAGATCGCAATCTACCCCGGCAGCTTTGACCCCATCACCCTGGGGCACATGAACATCATCAAGCGCGCAGCCATGGCGTTTGACCGTGTCATCGTGTGCGTGATGGTCAACTCCGAGAAAAACGGCGGGCTGTTCACCCCGGAAGAACGGATCGCCCTGATGCGGAAAAGCATCCAGGTGAGCAACGTGGAGTTCGATGTGAACTACGGCCTGGTGGCCGAATACGCCAAGACCAAAGGGGCCAGGGTGCTGGTGAAAGGGCTGCGGGCGGTGTCCGACTTCGAGCAGGAGGTCCAGATGGCCATGGTCAATGGGAAGATCAATCCCGACCTGGACACGGTGTTCTTCCCTTCCAATGAAAAGTATACCTACCTCAGCTCCTCGGTGGTCAAGGAACTGGCCCGGTATCACGCCAATCTGGACGAGTTCTTGCCCCGGGAGATCATTGAAGACGTGAAAAATAAACTGGATGTAAGGAGCGATGAATGCGATGGCAGGCAGCGTTGAAGAATTGTTGGACCTTTTGTATACCGAGATCGAAGAGGCCAAAAACGCCCCTCTGAACAACGAGAGATGTGTGGTCGACCGGGACCGGGTCCTGGATATGATCGACGACGTGAAGGCCGAGCTGCCCGTGGAGATCAAGCGGGCAAAGGATCTGGTGGCCAACCGAAATGACTATATCGCCTCCGCCAAGCGGGAGGCAGACGACCTGCGGGATCAGGCAGAGGACTACGCCAAGCACCTGATCAACGAGAACGCCATCGTGCGGGAGGCCGAGAAAAAGGCCGATCAGATCCTGGCGGAGACCGAGGAACAGTGCCGCCTGCTCAAGGCGGCTGCCAACGAGTACTGCGAGGATACCCTGCGCCGGATGGAAGAGGCCGTAGCCGATGCCTACGACGAGGTCAAGCACTCCCGGGCCAAGTTCCGCTCTGCGCTGGGAGCTCTGGCCGGGAACCCGCCTCCCCGGAGCCAGCCTTCTTCCCGGCGGTCCATGTATGACGCCGAGGCAGACGAGGACGACGAATAAGCTAAATGCAAAGACCGGCAGCAACCGCTGCCGGTCTTTTTGTCTCTGCGCGCCCCAAACGCCCACCCCACACGCCGTGGGATGGGCGTTCAGTCTTCCCGCATGGCGTCCACCAGACGGGAAAGGGCCGCGATCTTTCGCTCGCTCAGCCCGTCCAGGTGCAGTATCTTCTGCTCCTCCGGGAAAACCAAGGCATCGACAGAAAAATCCAGCCGTTCCATCATCTCAAACAAGAGAGGGACCGAGGGCTTGCGCCGGGACCCCTCAATGTTGGCCAGATGCACCGGTGTGATGTCCAGCAGTTCGGCAAAGGCTTCCTGCGTGTATCCTTTCTTCATCCGGGCAGTGCGGATGGCATCGCCCAGCAGTTCCAGCCCTGAGGGCATGGTGATCATCACCTCCCGCATATCTCTTCATCTTAAAGATATAATTTCTTCTTGCAAATATTCTAAAAGAATAGTAATATGTAATCTATTAGAAATATTATTTTTGAAGCAATGAGATCCAAGAGGAAAAAAGGGAGGAGATGCTATGGGTTGGCTGGAAAAATGGAGGGAACGGCTCGAAGAGGAAGAAGACTTGGCGATGCTGGTGAGGACCATTGCCGCCACGCCGTGGTTCCACCGGCCGCTGCCGGGAGAGGCCCGATGGCAGGTTGTTGTGACAGAGCTGTTTGTCCTGGTGGATCACCAGGACCGGGTTCGTTTCTTTTTCTATCAGACGCCGGGCGCCTGGTTGGAGCTGCGGCTCCGTCCTGGTCTGCACGCTGTGACGGGCAGAGCGCAGTTATCCGAACCCAAGAGGAGGAGGGAGGATACCCTACAGGATGGGACAGGCGAGGAGGTAGGGGTCCGGTGGCTTGCGATGCTCCTGCAAAAACAGCTGCAAGAGGCGCTGCCGGCGCTAACGGTCTCTCTGCCAGTGCGGGAGGGGACAGATGTCTGGTACTTTTCTGTGCTTACGGCAGGGGAGAAAGGTCCGGTTGGCATAGAAAAAACGGGGCCATGAAAACATGGTCCCGTTGTGGGGGAAGAGCTGTCAGAGAGAGTCCCCGGCGCTGTCGTTGATGACCAGCGTGTCACCTGCCCGAAGGACGGTATCGCCCTTGGGGATGATGACCTCTTCGCCCCGGCGGATCAGAATGATCAGCAGGGGACCGGTGGGCAGCAGGGACAGCGGATGGTCCAGCCAGGGGTCCTCCGGGTCCAGGGTCCGTTCGTACAGACGGACCCCGGAGATCTCCCCGCCGGCCCGGCCGCTGAGGATCAGGGTGTCTCCGGGCTCCAGCACGGTGCTGCCGTGGGGGACCAGCTTCTCCCCCTGGCGCAGCAGCAGGACCAGCAGGCATTCCGGGGGCAGGGAGAGGGTGTGAAGAGGCTGCCCTGCCCAGGCGTGGCCGAGGGTGAGGGTACACTGGAGAAACTGCACGGGGACCTCGTCGGTGTAGTCGTTGAAGGTCTTCATAACGTCGGTCTCCGTGTCGGTCATGCGCAGCGTTCTGGCCAGGAAGGGCAGCAGGGAGCCTTGCAGCAGGATGGAGAAGAGGACGATGAAGAACACGATGTGGTACAGGTCCAGGTTGGTCACAGCGGGGCTGGTGATGGCCAGGATGGAGAACACAATGGAGGCGGCGCCCCGCAGCCCGGACCAGGACACCAGGAGCATCTGCCGGGGGCTGCTCCGAAAGGGGGCCAGCAGCAGAAAGACAGCGACCGGCCGGGCCACAAAGGTAAGGAACAGGGCCACCACCAGCGCGGTCGGGGCGATGGCAGGCAGCTGGGAGGGGAAGGAGAGCAGCCCCAGCAGGAAGAAGAGGAACATCTGCATCAGGCCCGTGGTGCCATCAAAGAAGTTCACCAGGGCCTGCTTGTTGTCCAGCTTGCTGTTGCCCAGCAGGATGCCGGTGAGATAGACGCTGAGGTAGCCGTTGCCGCCCAGCAGGGTGGGGGCGGCATAGGACAGCAGGGCCACCGCCACCAGAAAAATGGCGTCGAACCCCGCTGCCGCCAGGGAGAAGCGGCGCAGAAAGAACCGGGCTGCCAGGGCAATGGCAATGCCCAGCGCACCGCCATACACCAGCTGGGCGAAGATCTGGTAGACCACGGCCGGGCCGGACAGATCGCCGGTCATCATGGTCAGCAGGATGCTGGTGAGCATGAAGGCGAAGGGATCGTTGCTGCCGCTCTCCACCTCCAGCAGGGAAGCGGTGTGGTCGCGGAGGTCCAGCCGCTTGGAGCGGAGGATGGAAAAGACAGAGGCGGCATCGGTGGAAGAGATGACCGCGCCCAGCAGAAAACTCTCCAGAGCGGGCAGGGAAAGGACCTGCCAGCAGAACAGCCCCACCAGGCCGGCGGTCAGCGTCGTGCCCAGGGAGGACAGCAGCGCGGCCTTTCCGGCGACGGGCCTGGCCTGGCTCCAGTTGGTGCCGAAGCCGCCGTAGAACATGATGAAGAGCAGGGCGAGGGAACACAGGTCCTGGGCCAGGGCATAGTTGTCGAAGGGGATCTTGACCACGCCGTCTGAGCCAAAGAACATGCCCAGCAGGATGAACGCCAGCAGGGCGGGCACCCCCAGCTTGCTGGAGAGCTTGTTGCACAGCACACAGGCCAGGATCACAACGGCGGAAAGGAGCAAAGTCAGTGTCATAGGCGGTCCTCCCAGTCTCCCGAGGGAGAGAAAAAACATAGTAGATCACTGAATAAATATAACAAAAAACGGAGAGAAAGACAAGGGCGAGAAAGGGAATTTCTGGAATATAACGGCGGAATCCTTCAACAGCAAGACCCATTGAAAATTTTGGTTGACGAATCTCTCCTTTTTGTGTATACTAATTGAGTTACTATATGGAGACGTATCGAAGTGGTCATAACGGGGCTGACTCGAAATCAGTTTGCCGGCAACGGCACGTGGGTTCGAATCCCACCGTCTCCGCCAGAAAAAGCCTGCAGCGGTTTGTCGCTGCAGGCTTTTTGTATGCTGCGTTCGGTTCTTTTTGAGGAACTGCCGAAAGGACTCAAGATTGGGAAAGCGCTGCCTTGTGC
>CAKTSK010000043.1 GCA_934597725.1 uncultured Eubacteriales bacterium | reverse complement strand
AAGCGGGAACCCCCCACGGGCAGTGGCCCCCACGGAGTGGGATACTCCGAATCTCTTGCCTGTATGACAGGCACTACCTCACGCTGTTGGGAACGGCGGCTCTTTCTGACCAACGTGGTCTGTCGTCGGCTTTCTAACCAACGTAGTTGGCTAACGGCCTTCTAACCACCGTGGTTCAGTCGTCGGCGGTCCCCATCCACCCGCTGGCAGGCGTTCTGTGGTCGGCGTCTAAGGTCGCCTCCTACGGCTGCGCCGTTGGCCGTTGGCAACGGCGTCTCTTGAGACCAACGTGGTTGGTCGCTGTTTGTTCTGCCGCCGGGTTGGCGGCGTGGGATCTGGCCGCTGTGGTCAGAGCCAAGAAAAGGAGTGGTTTCATGTCTCGTGATCTCTCTCGCCGCCCCTCCCGCCTGGCGCGGGTGGGACAGGCCCTGTTGGTGGCGCTGTGTGCCCTGGGGGCCGCTGCCGGCGGCTTTCTGGTGCTGTGTTTGCTGGGGGTGCTCTCGCCGGCGGCGCTCTCCCAGCAGCTCAGCGGCTGGATAGAAGAACCCGCTGCCGCCCCGGCAGTGGCCCCGGCAGAGGACGTCACCGTGCCGGATGCCGCCCCCTTCCGGGGGGTCTTTCTTCCCCTGGACCGGCTGGACGAAGCCGCTGCCCTGGCCGGGACCGCCAATAGCCTCCTGCTGCCCATGAAGCAGGACGACGGCGCCCTGGGCTACGTCTCCGCCCTCCCCGCCGCCGCCGAGGCCAAAGCCTCCGCCGGAGACCCCCGGCGCAACCGGGACCTGCTGGCCCTCAACCAGACCCCCGGCCTGTACACCGTGGCCCAGGTCTCCTGCCTCCGGGACAGCGCCCTGGCCCGCCAGGACCCCGCCCTGGCCCTGCCCCGGGTCAGCGGCTCCCCCTGGCGGGACCAGGACGGCCAGAGCTGGCTGGACCCCGCCGACCCCAAGGTGCAGGACTACCTGGCCGGCATCTGCCAGGAGCTGGCCAACCTGGGCTTCGACGAGATCCTCCTCACCCACTGCGCCTTCCCCACCCAGGGCCAGGTGGATTCTCTGCGCCCCGTGCCCGGCAAGACCCAGGCCCTGGAAGCCCTCTGCCGCCGCCTCCAGCAGGCCCTGGCCGGGGAAGACGTCACCCTCTCTGTCCAGGGCCTGCCCGACAGCAGCAGCCACCAGCCCGCCAGCGGCCAGACCCCCGCCTTCCTGGCCGCCTTCGGCCGGGTCTGGGCCGCCCCCGACGACCAGCAGGCCCTGGCCGCCTTCCGCCCCGCTCTGCTGCCGGAAGGCTGAGAAAAGAGGCGAACCGCGCCGTTTTGCCGGAAAAACCACCGCTGGACGCCGGTTTTCTCCCGAATACAGGGGTTTTGTGAAAGATTCTCTTGCAAACAACGGAAAAGTTGGATATGATAAGCGTGGTAGTTTCATCAAGCTACACTCATATTCAGAAGGAGAGAATCACCATGAAGAAATTTCTTGCTCTGCTCATGGCGCTGACCATGGTGCTCGGCCTGGCCGCTTGCGGCGGCGGTGACACCAGCGGCGACACCGGCACCGACGCGCCGGCCACCACAGCCGGCCAGGAACTGAAGTTCTCCACCGGCGGCGACCAGGGGACCTACTACGGCTTCGGCACCGTGCTGGCCCAGTACGTCACCAGCAACACCGACACCAAGGTCACCGCCGTGGTCAGCAACGGTTCCCAGGACAACGTGGAACAGATGGACCTGAACACCGCCCAGCTGGGCTTTGTCCAGTCCGACGTCATGAGCTATGCCTACAACGGCGAGCGCCTGTTCGAGGGCGTGCCCGTGGAGAACTTCTCCACCCTGGCCGCCCTGTACATGGAGCAGGTCCAGATCGTCACCCTGGACCCCAACATCAAGAGCGTGGCCGACCTGAAGGGGAAGAACGTCTCCATCGGCTCCTCCGGCTCCGGCGTGTACTACAACGCCCTGGACATCCTGGGCGCCTATGACCTCACCGAAGAGGACATCAACCCCACCTTCCAGAGCTTCGGCGACAGCGTGGACGCCCTCCAGGACGGCAAGATCGACGCCGCCTTCGTGGTGGCCGGCGCCCCCACCACCGCCGTGACCAGCCTGGCCACCTCCCGGGACCTCTATCTGGTCAGCCTGGATGAGGAACACATCGCCAAGCTGAAGGAGAGCTCCCCCTACTACAGTGAGAGCGTCATCCCCGCCGACGTCTATGGCACCGCCGAGGACTGCACCACCGTGGCCGTGGGCGCTGTGGTCATCGTCCGGGACGACGTGGCCGAGCAGGATGTGTACAACATCGTCTCCGCCATCTACGAAAACGTGGACAGCCTGAACCACGACAAGGCCAAGGAGCTGGACCTGGAGTTTGCTGCCTCCATCAGCAACATCCCCTATCATCCCGGCGCAGCCAAGTATTTTGCAGAAAAGGACATCGAAGTGCCCACCAAGTAACGGCACGGCTGTCCTGCCTCATCCAGGGAAACTACGGCGGAGCCTCTCCGCCGTAGTTTCCTGGCCTTAACGGGCCCCCTTGCCTGGGGCGTCCCGCCATTTCCCAAGAAAGAGAGAGCAATTCCTATGGTTTTTTCCCCCAAAGAAAACGAGACGGAACGGGAGGACCAGTCCGTCGGCACCGCCGCCGACGTGGAAGCGTTGATGAAAAAGTACGACCGGGAGTCCAACACCCGGATCTGGACCGGCGCCCCCAAGCAGATCATCCGGGCGATCATGGCGCTGTTCGCCCTCTACTGCATCGTCGACACCGTCTTTCTGACCACCCTGACCGAGATCCGGATGCCCATTTTCATGGGCATGATCATCCTGCTGGGCTTCCTGCTCTTCCCCGCCCGGAAGGGCGAGGTCCGGGTGAACTATCTGCCCTGGTATGACATCCTGCTCATGGTGGTGGGGTCCGGCGCCTACTTCTTCTACGCCGCCAACGCCATGACCGTCATCCGCCTGTCGGCCCGCATCATGAAGCAGCCCCTGTACATGGCCGTGGGCGTGGTGGGCATCCTGGCCCTCATCGAGCTGTGCCGCCGGTGTGTGGGCATCCCCATCCTGTGCGTGGCCGGGGCCCTCATCGTCTACACCTTCGCCTCCGGCCTGGGCCTGCCCCAGGTCATCCGCACCCTGTTCTACACGGCCAACGGCATCTTCGGCGGGCCGGTGAGCGTGTGCGCCAAGTTCATCGTGGTCTTTATCATCTTCGGCGCGTTCCTGGAGCGCACCGGCATCTCCAACTTCTTCATCAACCTGGCCAACGCCATCGCCGGCGCTGCCGCCGGCGGCCCGGCCAAGGTGGCCGTCATCTCCTCGGCCCTGTGCGGCATGGTCTCCGGCTCCTCGGTGGGCAACACCGTGACCACCGGCTCGGTGACCATCCCCATGATGAAGAAGATCGGCTACAAGGGCGAGTTCGCCGGGGCCGTGGAGGCCGCCGCCTCCACCGGCGGCCAGATCATGCCCCCCATCATGGGCGCCGCCGCCTTCCTCATGACCGAGTTCACCGGCGAGCCTTACAGCAAGATCGCCGTCCGGGCCATCCTGCCGGCAGTGCTCTACTTTGCCGGCATCTACATCGCCGTCCACCTGGAGGCCAAGAAGCTGGGCCTGAAGGGCGTGCCCCGGGACCAGCTGCCCAAGGTGAGCCACCTCATCAAGCGCATCTACCTCCTCCTGCCCCTGGTGGTGCTGGTGGTGCTGGTGTCCACCAACACCTTCACCATGGCCAAGTCCGCCGCCCTGGCCATCGTCATGGCCGTGGCCGTGAGCCTTGTGAACAACTTCGTGGGCTGGATGAACAAGGTGGAGGACCGCTCGGACTTCCTCACCCCCGGCAAAGTGGTCGACGCCCTGGAGGGCGGCGCCAAGGGCTCCATCACCGTGGCCGTGGCCTGCGGCGTGGCCGGCATCATCTCCGGCTGCATCACCGTCACGGGTCTGGCCTCCAAGCTCCTGTCCGCCATCGTCTCCGTGGCCGGCGGCCAGGTCTTCGTGGCCCTGGTGCTCACCATGCTCTGCTGCATCGTGCTGGGCATGGGCGTGCCCACCACCGCCAACTACTGCATCATGGCGGCCACCTGCGCGCCCATCCTCATGGACCCCTCCATCGGCGTGAGTATGCTGGCAGCCCACTTCTTCGTCTTCTACTTCGGCATCGTGGCCGACATCACGCCCCCCGTGGCCCTGGCGGCTTACGCGGGCAGCGCCATTGCCAAGTCCAACCCCATGAAGACCGGCGTCAACGCCACCAAGCTGGCCATCGCCGCCTTCATCGTCCCGTACATCTTTGCCCTGAGCCCACAGATGCTCTTTGTGGACGTGGACAGCGTCTTCCAGGTGGTGCAGATCTGCATCAGCGCCCTGCTGGGCATCTTCGGTGTGGCGGCGGCCCTCAACGGCTTCCTGGTCCGCCGGCTCAGCGCCCCCCTGCGGGTGGTGCTGGCTCTGGGCGGCCTGGGAATGATGATCCCTGGGGTCATCACCGACGTGCTGGGGCTGGTGCTCATGGCGGGCATCTTCCTCTACGAATACCTGAAAGCCAAGCGGCAGAACACGGCCTCGGGCGAGACCTGACCCCTGCCCGTTCCGCCCCCAAGGCGGCGCTCCTTCCGAGCGCCGCCTTTTTGCCGCCCGGGGCCGGCGGAACCGCCCCGGCAGGGTCTATTCTTTTCTGTCGAAGCATGGTATAATACCCTCAATCAGACCCCCGCCGCCCGGCCTTGCCCGGCGGCGGGGGCGCACCACCAAGACAGGGCGCGTGCCCCGGCCTTTCCCGGGAAACCGCCCGGCCTCGAAAGGGAGGAACTGAACCAATGGCAAACCGAGTGACCATTTATATCCACAACCAACGCTATCGCTTCCTGGCCGACGAGGACGAGGACTATTTGCAGCAGTGCGCCGACATCGTCAACAAGGAGATGGACCGGGCCATGGAAGGCAGCACCCTGTCCATCAGCGACGGCGCGGTGCTGGCCGCCATGAACGTGACCGACAAGTATTGCAAGGAGCGGCAGGTCTCCGACAACCTCCGGGCCCAGCTCAAGCAGGCCCTGGATGAGAACGCCCGCCTGGCCCGTTCCCTGGCCGAGGCCAACCGGGAGGCCCGCAAGGCCGGCCGCCAGAAGGCCGCGCCCAAGACGGAGGAGGAGACCTGATGGAACTGCTGGCCCCCGCCGGCTCGCCGGAGGCCCTCACCGCCGCCGTCCAGGCGGGCGCGGACGCGGTCTACCTGGGCATCGGCCCCCTCAACGCCCGCCGGAACGCGAAAAACTTCACCCCCGAGACCCTGGCCCAGGCCGTGGAATACTGCCACCTGCGGGGGGTGAAGGTCTACCTGACCCTCAACACCCTCCTCAACGACCGGGAGCTGGCCCTGGCCGCCGAGACCGGGGCCTTGGCCGCCCGCCTGGGGGTGGACGCGGTGCTGGTGCAGGACCTGGGCGTGGCCCGGCTGCTGCGGCAGACCTGCCCCGACCTGCCCCTGCACGCCTCCACCCAGATGACCGTCCACAACCTGGACGGGGTTTTGGCCTGCGCGGAGCTGGGCATGACCCGGGTGGTCCTGTCCCGGGAGCTGTCCGCCGAGGCCATCCGCAGCCTGTGCCAGCGGTCCCCGGTGGAGCTGGAGGTCTTTGGCCACGGGGCCTTGTGCATGTGCTACAGCGGCCAGTGCTTCCTGTCGGCGGTGCTGGGCGGGCGCAGCGGCAACCGGGGCCTGTGCGCCCAGCCCTGCCGCCTGGCCTTTCAGTGGCCGGGGGAGAAAAAGGCGGGGCATCCCCTCTCCCTGAAAGACCTCTCCCTGGCCGGGGCCTTGGGCGAGTTGGAGGAGATGGGCGTGGCCTGCCTGAAGCTGGAAGGGCGCATGAAGAAGCCGGAGTATGTGGCGGTGGTCACCGGCATCTACGCCGCCGCCCTCCGGGAGGGCCGGGAGCCCACCCCCCAGGAGGTGGCCCAGCTGGAAGCCGCCTTCTCCCGCCAGGGCTTTACCCAGGGCTATTACCGGGACCAGAAGGGACCGGCCATGTTCGGCACCCGCCCGGAGGGGACCCGGGACCCGGCGGAGCTGTTCGACCGGGTCCGACAGGAATACAGCCGGGGGGACCACCGCACCGTGCCGGTGACCTTCGCCGCCCAGGCCAAGGCGGACGCCCCCCTCACCCTCACCGCCCGGGACGACCGGGGCCACACGGTCACCGTCCAGGCCCCGCCGCCCGAGGCCGCCCGCAATCGGGAGACCACGGAACAACAACTCACAGAACAACTGAAAAAGACCGGCGGCACCGTCTTTCGGGCCAGACAGATCCAGGTGGACCTGGACCCCGGCCTGGCCGTGCCCCTGTCGGCGGTGAACGGCCTGCGGCGGCAGGCCCTGGAGGCCCTGACCCAGGCCCGGACCCAGCCGCCCCGGCGGCCGGTGTCCCCGCTGCCGCCGCTGGCGGTGGAGAAGGGACCCCGCCGGACGCCAGCCTTCACCCTCTCCTTCCGCCGGTGGGAGCAGCTCAGCCGGGCCTGTCTGGACCAGGGGCCGGCGCTGGTCTATTTGCCCTGTCAGGAGCTGGCCGCCCACGCCGAAGAGCTGGCCCGGTGGACGGCGGACTATCCCGCCGTGTCCTTCGGGGCCGTCCTGCCCCGGATCGTCTGGGACCGGGAGCTGCCCCGGCTGCGCCAGGAGCTGGCCGCTGCCCGCCGGGCAGGGGTGACCCAGGCGCTGGTGAGCCACATCGGCCAGCTGCCCCTGGTGCGGTCCCTGGACCTCACGCCCCGGGCGGATTTCGGCCTGGGCCTGACCAACGGCCTGGGGGCCGAGGAGCTGGCCCGGCTGGGCTTTGCCTCGGCCACGGCCTCCTTTGAGCTGCGCCTGTCCCAGGTGCGGGACCTGCACAAGCCGCTGCCCACCGAACTGCTGGTGTATGGCCGTCTGCCCCTGATGATGATGGAAAACTGTATTCTGAAAAACCGGGGCAAGGGCTGCCGCTGCGAGAACGAGCCCCAGAGCCTGCGGGACCGGAAAGGGGAGGATTTCCCCGTGGAGAGCGCCTGGGGCTGTCGGAACGAACTCTTCAACGCCAAGGTCCTTTGGCTGGCCGACAAGGACGACTGGAAACGGGCGGGCCTCACCTACGCCCGCCTCTCCTTCCTCCGGGAGGACCCCGAAACCTGCGCCGCCGTCTTCCGCGCCTACCGCACCGGCACCGGCGATCCCCCCGCCGCCTTCACCCGCGGCCTCTACTACCGCGGCGTAGAATAACCATAGCCCCCTTTGCGTAAAGGGGGGACGCGGCGGAGCCGCCGGGGGGATCGACGTGGCAAGGGAGTGAGTCTGTTCCGTGCGACCGGTTGCGTCCCCTCTGCGCGCGTGAGCCTGACGCATACCGCTCCGAGGCGACAGACCCACGGACCAGCCGCGTCGACCCCGCCTGTCTCGGCGCAGCCGAGACTGTCCTCCCCTTACGCAGGGGAGACGTTGGAGGAAATTTCTGCCACCCCCAAATTCGATGGAAAATCTGGAGGCATTCGATGAAAATAGTTTTAGCATCCCAGTCCCCCCGCCGACGGGCGCTGTTGGGACAGATGGGATTGGAATTTACCACAACATCGCCGGAGATCGACGAGGACGCCTTTCAGGGCCGCGCCGCCCGGGACCTGGTCCAGACCCTCTCCCGGGAAAAGGCCCGCTGGGTGGCCGCCCAGCTGCCGCCGGACACCCTGGTCATCGGGGCGGACACGGTGGTGGTCCGGGACGGGACCATCCTGGGCAAGCCCCGGGACGAGGCCGAGGCCCGGGCCATGCTGACCTCCCTGGCCGGCCGGACCCATCAGGTGCTCACCGGAGTGACCGTCTGCCAGGGGGACCGGGTGGTGACCGAGGCCGAGGAGACCGCCGTCACCTTCCGCCCCCTCACCGACCGGGAGATCGCCCAGTATGTGGCCACCGGAGAGCCCATGGACAAGGCCGGCGCTTACGGCATCCAGGGTCTGGGGAGCCTGCTGGTGACGGGCATCCGGGGGGACTACCAGAACGTGGTGGGCCTGCCGGTGTGCCGCCTGGGGCAGATCCTGCGGACCTTCGGCGTGGACTGTCTGGCCGGCCGCTGAGCCTTGTCCCGGTCCCCGGCCGGCGGGGGAGGACTTGCCGTGAAAGGATTTTTACATCATACCAAGGGAAGATGCGTCGCCGTGGCGCTGTCTCTGAGCCTCATTGCCGCTGCGGCGGCCCTGGTCCTTCCGGGGACCTCGGGCCCCCTGCGGCAGGCGGGGGAGACAGTGTCACGGCCCTTTTTGCGCCTGGCGGCGGCGGTGACGGAGAAGGTCCGCCAGGGGGTGGGGACCCTGGAGAGCATCCAGTCCCTGCGGGAGCAGAACGCCGCCCTGGAGGAGACCGTGGCCCAGCTCCGGGACCAGGCCCAGGCCGGCGCCCTGGCCCAGGCGGAGAACGCCCGCCTGCGGGCCTTGCTGGGGCTGGCGGAGGCCGGCCGGGACCTCACCCTCACCGGGGCCTGGGTCATCGCCCGGGCCCCGGACAACTGGCAGGGCGAGGTGACCATCGACCAGGGCCGGGCCAACGGGGTCCGGGCCGGGCAGTGCGTGGTGGACTGCCACGGGGCGCTGGTGGGCCGGGTGAAGGAGGCGGGCCAGACCTGGGCCGCCGTCACGCTGGTCACCGACCCGGCCTTCCGGCTGGCCGGACAGGCCGTCCGCTCGGGGGTGCTGGGCACCCTGGAGGGGGACCTGGCCCTGCTGCCCCAGGGGAAGCTGACCCTGGCCAGCCTGACCGAGGCCGACCCGGTGCGGGTGGGGGAGGAGGTGGTCACCTTCGCCGCCGGAACGGGCTACCCCTCGGGGCTGACCGTGGGCACGGTGGCCCAGGTGGCCGAGGACCCCGGGGGCCTGACCCGCTCGGCGGTGCTGGACCCGGCGGCGGACCTGGGGGCGCTGTCCCAGGTCTTTGTGGTCACCGCCTTCCGGGAGGTGCGCTGAATGGGCCGCTGGGGGTTGGCCGGGCGCGTGGCGGCGGCCTTTCTGCTGGACCTGCTGGTGCTGACCTGGTTCCCGCTGTGGGGGGTGCGGCCCCGGCTGCTGCCGGGGCTGGTCTTTCTGATCGGGGTGGACCAAGGCCCCGACCGGGGCGCGGCCTGCGGCCTGCTGGCCGGGGGCCTGTGCTGGCTGGCGGGCGGCTCCCCCTGGCAGCTGGCCCTGCTGACCCTCTGCGGGGCCGTGGCCGGGGAGGGCTTTCGCAGCGCCGCCGGCTTCTGGGGGAAGTGGGGGGCCTTTCTGCTCCTGCTGCTGGCGGGGGAGGGGGTGCTGCTCCTGGGCCACTGGCTGGGGGGTGACCCTCTGCGGGGATTGCTGCCCCTGGCCGGGGCGGAGGGCCTGCTGCTGGCGCTGTGCTTTCCGCTGGCCGCGCTGCTGCTGTGCCGGCCCCGTCTGCGACAGCCCCGCCGCCGCAGACGGCGGCGGGTGTGAGATGGCGTGAGGGGGACAAGGAGAAAAGGAGGGGGTTTTTTGCGTGGTTCCCGTCGGATCTTTGGGGCCATGGGGCTGGTTGCCGCCGCGCTGGCGGCCTTTGGGGTGGTGCTGTGGCACTTGCAGATCACCTGCGGCGCGGCCTATTCTGCCCGCGCCCAGCGGAGCATCGCCCAGGTGGAGACCATCCCCGCCGCCCGGGGGCGGCTGCTGGACCGCACCGGTCAGGTGCTGGCCGAGGATGAGACCACCTGGACCGTGGTCCCGGACGAGGACGTTTCGGACCCGGTGCGCGACCGTCTGGCCCGGCTGTGCCGGGAGGAGGGGGTGGCCTGGTCGGGCAGCGGCCCCGTGGCCGAAGCCACCGCCCGGCTGCTGGCCCGGATCGCCGAGGAGGGCTTACCGGGCGTGACCGTTACCCCTGCCGTCACCCGCCGGGGCAGCGGGACCCTGGCCCCCCATGTGCTGGGGCGGGTGGGACCCATGAGCCCGGAGGAGTGGACGGTCTACCGGGACCGGGGCTATGCCATGGCCGAGACCGTGGGCAAGGACGGGGCGGAGGCGGCTTTTGAGGACTACCTGCACGGCACCCCCGGCCAGAAGGTCCGGGAGACCGACCGCCAGGGGCGGCTCACAGGGGAGAGCTACGCCGTCCGCCCCCAGGCAGGCCGGGACGTGACCCTGACCCTGGACCGGGATCTGCAGCAAGCTGCCGAGGAGGCCATGGCGGCCTTTCTGGCCGACCACCCGGCGGCGGTGGGCGGCGCGCTGGTGGCCCTGGACGTGACCGACGGCGGGGTGCTGGCCATGGTCAGCCAGCCGGGGTATGATCCGGCGGCGTTTTCTGCGGACTATGAGGCCCTGGCCCGGGACGAGAAGCACCCGCTGATGAACCGGGCGGTGCAGGGGCTGTATGCCCCCGGCTCCACCTTCAAGCTGGTCACCGCCGCCGCCGCGCTGGAGGAGGGGTATCTCACCCCGGAGACCCAGATCCTGGATACCGGGCGGTACACCTATTATAAAAGTCCCCAGCCTCAGTGCTGGCTCTACCGCCAGGAGGGCAAGACCCACGGCCTGGAGACGGTGCGGGAGGCCATTGCGGACTCCTGCAACATCTTTTTCTATGATGCGGGCCGTCGGGTGGGCATCGAGACCTTGGGGACCTATGCCCGTGCCCTGGGGCTGGGGGAGCTGACCGGCATTGAGCTGGCCGGCGAACAGGCGGGGGTGGTGGCCGGGCCGGCCTACACGGCGTCCATCGGCGGCACCTGGTACGAGGGCAGTGTGCTTTCGGCGGCCATCGGCCAGGAGAACAACCGCTTCACCCCCCTCCAGCTGGCCCAGATGACGGCCACCCTGGTGGGCGGCGGGACCCGCTGGCAGGCCCACCTGCTGCACCGGGTGGAGGGGGAGCCGCCCCGGGAGAAGGTGAGTCAGGGTTCCATCACCCTGTCGCCGGAGAACGTGGCGGCCATCAAGGAGGGGATGCTGGCGGTGACCCAGAGCGGGTCCCTGGCCGGGGCCTTCCGGGGCCTGCCGGTGCCGGTGGGGGCCAAGACCGGCTCGGCCCAGGTAGCCGGAGCGGAGACCTCCAACGCCGCGCTGGTCTGCTTCGCCCCCTACGAGCAGCCCCGGATCGCCCTGGCCCTGGTGGTAGAGCAGGGCGGCTCCGGCGCAGCCTTGGGAGAGGTAGCGGCCTCCGTCCTCCAACAATATTTTTCCTGAGAGGCATCCACCCTCTCCAACGACGGCGGCCGGCAGGCCGCCGTTTGTCGTGCCCTGCGCCGCCGGGCAGGGGACCGCCGGTGACTGAACCACGGTGGTCAGAACGCCAGCGACCAACGCCGTTGGTCCAAAAACCGACGACCGACCGCGCCGGTCCGAACACCGACGACCAACCACGTTGGTCTCAAGAGACGCCGTTGCCAACGGCCAACGGCG
>CAKTSK010000042.1 GCA_934597725.1 uncultured Eubacteriales bacterium | reverse complement strand
AGGGTCTCGGCGGAGGTGTCGCCGGGGACGGCGATCATGTCCAGGCCCACGGAGCACACGCAGGTCATGGCCTCCAGCTTGTCCAGGCCCAGAGCGCCCCGGCTGGCGGCGGCGATCATGCCCTCGTCCTCGCTGACGGGGATGAAGGCGCCGGACAGGCCGCCCACATGGTTGGAGGCCATGACGCCGCCCTTCTTCACCGCGTCGTTCAACAGGGCCAGGGCGGCGGTGGTGCCGTGGGTGCCGCAGACCTCCAGGCCCATCTCCTCCAGGATGCGGGCCACCGAGTCGCCCACGGCGGGGGTGGGGGCCAGGGAGAGGTCCACGATGCCGAAGGGGACGTCCAGCCGGGCAGAGGCCTCCCGGGCCACCAGCTGGCCCATGCGGGTGATGCGGAAGGCGGTCTTTTTCACCGTCTCGGCCACCACGTCAAAGGGCTCGCCCTTCACCTGCTTCAGGGCGTGGTGGACCACGCCCGGGCCGGAGATGCCCACGTTGATGACGCACTCAGGCTCGCCCACCCCGTGGAAGGCCCCGGCCATGAAGGGGTTGTCCTCCACGGCGTTGTTAAAGACCACCAGCTTGGCGCAGCCGAAGCCGCCGGTGTCGGCGGTGAGGGCGGCGGTGCGCTTGATGACCCGGCCCATCTCCGCCACGGCGTCCATGTTGATGCCTGCCTTGGTGGAGCCCACGTTCACCGACGAGCACACCAGATCCGTGGTGGCCAGCGCCTCGGGGATGGAGGCGATGAGCTTGCGGTCGGACTGGGTGGCCCCCTTCTGCACCAGGGCGGAGAAGCCGCCGATGAAGTCGATGCCCACGGTCTTGGCCGCCCGGTCCAGGGCGGCGGCGAAGGGGACATAGTCCTGGGTGTCGCTGGCGGCGGCCACCAGGGAGATGGGGGTCACCGAGACGCGCTTGTTGACGATGGGGATGCCGAACTCCTTTTCAATGGTCCGGCCGGTGGACACCAGATGCTCGGCCCGGCGGCAGATCTTGTCATAGATCCGCTGGCAGGCGGTCTGGGGGTCGGCGTGGGCGCAGTCGAGCAGGGAGATGCCCATGGTGATGGTGCGGATGTCCAGATGCTGCTGGTCGAACATGTGGATGGTTTGCAGGATCTCGGAAGAGTTGATCATGGTCACTGGCCCCCTTCCTCAGATCCGGTGCATGGCCTGGAAGGTGTCCTCCCGCTGGGCGCGGATGTCCATGCCCATTTCCTGGCCCAGGGCGGCCATCCGGTCGGCCACTTCGCCGAAGGGAATGGCGGACTGGCTCACGTCCACCAGCATGACCATGGTGAAGAAGTCGGGGGGCAGGATGGTCTGGGTGATGTCCAGCACGTTGATGTTCTGCTGGGCCAGGGACTGGGTGACGGTGGCGATGATGCCCACCCGGTCTTTCCCGGCAACGGTGATGACTGCGCGCATAATGATGTACCTCGCTTTTATATTTTTGTTGTTTTAGTGATGGCGTTCCTGGGGCGGGGACAGGGGTGCATCGGCACTGTCCTGGCAGGTTTGCAGCTCGTCCAGGGTGAGGGAAAAGGCGGGGAGAAAGTCTGACAAAAAATAGTCCAGCTCCGGCAGCCGACATGCTTTCAGGGCTGCCAGGGTCTGCTGGGCGGCAGAGTGAAACTCCCGGTTGCCTGCCTTCAGCTCCTCCAGGCACTTGAGATGGGCCGAGAGCTTGTCAGCGGCCTTGACCAGCGCCAGCACCTCCGGGTCATCCTCTGTCAGCAGGCCGGCAAAGGCCGGGCGCAGCGTCGCCGGCAGCATGGCAGTCAGGCGGCGCACGGCGTCGTCCTCCACGGTCTGGTAGGCGCTGCGGAGGGCGGGGCTGGCATACTTGACGGGGGTGGGCAGGTCGCCGGTGAAGATCTCCGGCGCGTCGTGGTACAGGGCCACGGCGGCTACCCGGCCGGGGTCGACGGTCCCGCCGAACTGATCCCGGCGGATCACCGCCAGGGCATGGGCCAGCACGGCCACCATGTGGGAGTGCTCCTGCACGTTTTCCGGCACGGTGCTGCGCATGAGACCCCAGCGGCCGATGTACTTCATGCGGGCGATGTAGGCGAAAAAAGGGTGGGCCATGGTGCGCCTCCTGCTCTGTGGCAGAGGAAGGGCAGAGGGTGGGGGTTCCTTTTCGTCACATTGCCCTCTTCTCCGCCTGCGGGGTTTATGGTAAGATGGGAACACAGAACCCCCTGTGTTCACACGGGTGTTATATTATAGCAGATTTTTTCCCAAAAGGAAAGGTATTTTTCTTGCAGGACAGGAGGCGGACCATGCTCATTGCCATTCACACGCTGGGCTGTAAGGTCAACCAATATGAGAGCCAGGCCATGGAGGAACTGCTCCGGGCCAGAGGCCACACCCTGGTGCCCTTTGAGGAGCAGGCCGAGGCCTACCTCATCAACAGCTGCACCGTCACAGCCACCAGCGACAAGAAATCCCGTCAGGCGGTGCGCCAGGTCCGGCGGCGGGCGCCGGAGGCCCTGGTGGCCCTGTGCGGCTGCTATCCCCAGGTCTCCCCGGACCAAGCTGCCAGCCTGGGGGCCGACCTGGTGGGCGGCAGCGGCGACCGGCGGGGATTTCTGGACAAGCTGGAAGCCCTGGCCGAGGCCAGACAGTCTGCCCCGGCCATCTGTCTGGACGACCCCTTCCGGCGGCGGACCTTTGAGGACCTGCCTGCCGGCGGGCTGGCCGGCCGCACCCGGGCCATGCTGAAGGTGGAGGACGGCTGCACCAACTTCTGCACCTATTGCATCATTCCCTATGCCCGGGGGGCGGTGCGCTCCCTGCCGGTGGACCGGGCCGCGGCGGAAGCCGCCCGGCTGGCCGGGGAGGGCTACCGGGAGCTGGTGCTCACGGGCATCGAGTTGTCGGGCTATGGCCGGGATCTGCCGGGTCGGCCCGCCCTGGCCGACCTCATCGCCGCCGTCTGCCGGGCAGCCCCCGGCGTGCGGGTGCGGCTGGGCTCTCTGGAGCCCCGAACGGTGACGGAGGATTTTTGCCGGCAGCTGGCCGGCCTGCCCAACCTCTGCCCCCACTTCCACCTGTCCCTGCAAAGCGGGTGCGACGCCACCCTGGCCCGGATGGGCCGGAAGTACACGGCAGAGGACTACCGGCAGACGGTGGCGCGGCTGGCGGCGTGGTTTGACCGCCCGGCGGTGACCACCGACCTCATCGTGGGTTTTCCGGGGGAGACCGAGGAGGACTTTGCCAAAAGCCTGGAGCTGGTCCTGGGCTGCGGCCTGGCCAAGGTCCACGTCTTTCCCTACTCCCGCCGCCAGGGTACCCCGGCGGCGGCCATGCCCGACCAGATCCCCAACGCCGTCAAGGCCGACCGGGCCCACCGGGCGGGGGAGGCGCTGGCCCAGGGCCACGCTGCCTGGCTGGCCGGCTGGGTGGGCCAGACCATCCCGGTCCTCTTTGAGGAGGAAAAGGGAGGCTGGTGGCGGGGCTACGGCCCCCAATACATGGAGGTGCGCGTACAGGGAGAAGACCTGCACAACCAGGTCCGCCCGGTGACCATCACCCGCGCCGACGCCGAGGCCCTGTACGGCCGGTGTCAGAAGGAGGAGCTATGAGCAGAGCAGACGAGCTGTTTATCCAAAATTGCCGGCAGATCCTCAGGCAGGGGACCTGGGATACAGACCTTCCCGTCCGGCCCCGGTGGGAGGACGGGACCCCTGCCCACACCATCAAGTGCTTTGGCATTGTCAACCGCTATGACCTGCGGGAGGAGTTCCCGGTCCAGACCATCCGGCAGATGTACCTGAAAAGCGCCGTGGACGAGCTGCTGTGGATCTGGCAGAAAAAATCCAACAACGTCCACGACCTGTCCACCGGCATCTGGGATGCCTGGGCCGACGGAGACGGCTCCATCGGCAAGGCCTATGGCTACCAGCTGGGGGTGAAGCACCACTACCCTGAGGGGGACATGGACCAGGTGGACCGGGTGCTGTACGACCTCAAGCACAACCCGGCCTCCCGGCGCATCCTCACCAACCTCTATAACCACCACGACCTGAGCGAGATGGCCCTGTATCCCTGCGCCTATTCCATGACCTTCAACGTCACAGGAAAGACCCTCAACGCCATCCTCAACCAGCGCTCCCAGGACATGCTCACCGCCAACGGCTGGAACGTGATGCAGTACGCGGCGCTGGTCCACATGCTGGCCCAGGTGTCCGGCCTGGAAGCGGGAGAGCTGGTCCATGTGATCGCCGACGCCCACATCTACGACCGCCATGTGCCCATCGTGGAAGAGCTGCTCACCCGCACCCCTTATGAGGCCCCCAGGCTGTGGCTGGACCCCGGGGTGACGTCCTTCTATGACTTCACCCCGGACAGCATCCGGCTGGAAGGATACCAGTACCATCCCCTGGGGGAGAAGATCCCCGTGGCCGTTTGAGAGGAGGAGACCGTCTGTGGACCTGATCGTTGCCGTGGATGCCGCCTGGGCCATTGGCCGGGGCGGTGACCAGCTCTGCTATATCCCGCCGGACCTGAAGCGCTTCCAGCGCCGGACCACCGGCCACCCGGTGCTGCTGGGGCGCAAGACCCTGGCCACCTTTCCCGGCGGCCGGCCGCTGAAGAACCGGCAGAACCTGATCCTCTCCCGGGACCCGGCCTTTTCGGCCCCCGGGGGAACCTGTTACCGGGACCTGGACCAGGCCCTGGCAGACGCGCCGGAGGACACCTTTGTCATCGGCGGGGAATCGGTCTACCGTCAGGCCCTGCCCCGGTGCCGGCGGGCCTATGTGACCAAGATCCACAGGGCCTTTCCCGGCGCGGACCGCTTTTTCCCCGACCTGGATGCCGACCCGGCCTGGCAGGTGGTGGAGACGGAAGGCCCTTACGTCTGGGGCGAGCTGGCCTATACCTATGTAACGTATGAGAGGCGCTGAACGACGGACCTGTTCCCAGAGGAGCAGGTCCGTTTTTTGCGCGAAAAAACGCCCCCGCTGCGGCGTGCAGCGGGGGGAAACGAGGGGGTATGGACTCAGGCGGCGCTGCGCCAGTCGGAAGCGTCTTCTGTGGGTTCCTGCTGCTCGGTGGGGGCCAGACGGCCGGCGGCAGCGGCAACCAGCAGGGCGGCGATGGTCGGCAGCAGGATGGCGGCCAGGGCGGCGCCCAGTGCGGGGGTGGTGAACAGGCGGAAGAAAATGAGGCCGATGCAGAGAAGATCCACCAGGACCAACAGGATAAATGCGAACTTTTTCATCATACTCTCTCCTTTTTGAAACTTTTGTTTGTTTGGAGGAAGCTTGGCTTCCTGTCTTGTTCTGGCTTTATCATACCGGGAAAACGCCTTGTTTTCAATGACAAAAGGTGGTGAAAAATGGAGTATTTTTTGACCATGACTCACTGAAAATCGTTATAAACGGCACTAAAATCAAGAAGTTATTACGAAAAACCGGAAGAACGGCCACGGAAGCGGCAGGAAGATACAGCGGCAGGATTTTCTATTTTGAAACTAACGAAACTAAAGAACGGAGCAGGAACCAAAAAAGATGCCGCCCACGGCACAAAAAGGCTTGCGTTTCGGCAGGGAATCCGGTAAATTTAAGACAGAAACGACCACTGTCTGACGGAAACGCCCAAGGAGACGCCATGGAAAAGAACGATTTTTTGCTGTACAACGAGATCATCTATCATCTCCACACCTGCCACAGCTTGGACGACCTGAAACGCTCCATCCTGGCCCAGATCAAGTTTCTCATCCCTTATTCCTACGCCAGCCTCATCGTGGTCAACATCGACCCCGAGACCCGGGAGATCCACCACAGCGATCCCTTCTGTCTGCCCGAGAGCCTCACGGCGCTGGAGGAGGAATGGATCGCCCGGGACCACCAGGACGAGAGCCTGTGGGTCAGCCACGCCCCGGAATCCATTGTGGTCCGCAGCAGCGACCTCAGCGGCGAGGGGCGGCTGGAGAGCGCCATTTTCCGGGACCTCTATCAGCCCTATAACATCTACGACACCATGAGCATGAACCTGGCCTATGACCATCAGGTCATGGCCCTGCTCACCCTCTACCGCACCCGGGCCGACGGGGTGTTCACAGACCAGGAAGCCTTTTATCTGCGCGCCATGGCCCGGCACATCAACTTTGCCTACGCCGCCATGGTCCGGCGGGAGACCGACCGGCCAGAGGCCCTCACCCTGGAGGAAGCCGCCCGGACCTACGGCCTGACCCGCCGGGAGACGGAGATCCTGGGGCTGGTGTTTCAGGAGCAGAACAACGAGGAGATCCTGGCCCGGCTGCACATCTCCAAAAACACCTTGCAGAAGCACTTGCAGAACCTGTACCGCAAGTGCGGGGTCTGCTCCCGGTGGGACTTGCGTAAGCTGCGGCCCTGAGAGAACAGGAGGACACCATGATCTACGAACGAACCGGTCATCCCAACCACCCGGAAGAGGCGGTGTATGCCAGCGCCGCTTCCCAACTGGTGCTGCCCAAGTACCGCATCCCCCAGGAGTCGTCCCCGGCGGGGACCATTCTGGAGATCCTCAAGGACGAGCTGAACCTGGACGGCAACGCCAAGCAGAACCTGGCCACCTTCTGCCAGACCTATGAGGACGACGCCATTCGGGAGCTGATGGACCTGTGCATCAACAAGAACATGATCGACAAGGACGAGTACCCCCAGACCGCCCAGATCGAGGAGCGCTGCGTCCACATGCTGGCCGACCTGTGGCACGCCCCCGCCGACGGCCGGGCCCTGGGGACCTCTACGGTGGGGTCCTCCGAGGCCTGTATGCTGGGCGGACTGGCCATGTTCCAGCGCTGGAAGGACCGCCGCCGGCAGGCGGGCCTGCCCACGGACCGGCCCAACCTGGTCACCGGGCCGGTGCAGGTGTGCTGGGAGAAGTTTGCCTGCTATTGGGACATCGAGCTGCGCCAGGTGCCCATGGCCCCTGGCCGGTACGGCATGACGGCGGAGGCCATGCTGCCCTATCTGGACGAGAATACCATCGGTGTGGTTACCACCCTGGGGCTCACCTTCACCGGGGAGTATGAGCCGGTGGAGGAGCTCTGCCAGGCCCTGGACCGCCTGGAACAGGAGCGGGGGCTGGATCTGGACGTCCATGTGGACGGGGCCTCCGGGGCCTTTGTGGCGCCCTTCTGCGCCCCGTCTCTGCGGTGGGACTTCCGCAACCCCCGGGTCAAATCCATCAGCGCTTCGGGCCACAAGTTCGGCCTGGCCCCTCTGGGCTGCGGGTTCGTACTCTGGCGGGACCGGGCAGACCTGCCCGAGCGGCTGGTGTTCCATGTGAACTACCTGGGGGGCGAGATGTCGGTCTTTCAGCTGAACTTCTCCCGGCCGGCCGGGCCGGTGATCAGCCAGTATTATCAGCTGCTCCGCCTGGGCCGGGAGGGCTACCGGCGCATCCATGAGAGCTGCTACGAGACGGCCCAGTATCTGGCCGGAGAGATCGAGGCCACGGGCCTGTTCGACCTGCTCTACTGGGGCGACCCGGCCAAGGGCATTCCTGCCCTGACCTGGAAGCTCAAGGAGGGAGCGCCTGTGGGCTTCAATCTCTACGACTTTGCCGAGCGCCTGCGGGGGCGGGGGTGGCAGGTCCCGGCCTATGCCCTGCCGGCCAACCAGGAGGGGACCGTGGTCCAGCGTATCCTGGTCCGCCAGGGCTTTGGGCGCAACCTGGCCCGGCTGCTGGTGGAGGATTTCCACCGGACGCTGGACTATTTCCGCACCCACAAGATCGAGAATAACCTGACCCAGCGGGAGGCCGGCGGCTTCAACCACAACGGCACCTGACGAAACAACAACGCCCGGACGCTGCTGCGTCCGGGCGTTTGGTCTGTCAAAAGGAGGCGGCCAGCTGTTTCCAAAAGGCGGCGCCCTGGGCAAGGATGGCCTCGTCAAAGGCGAAATCCTGGGCGTGGAGGGCCGGGGAGGGGCCGCACCCCAGGAAGAAGAACAGGGCGGGCAGATGGCGCTGATACCAGGAGAAATCCTCCGAGATCATCACCGGAGCCTCCAGCTCCTGGAAGGGCAGGCCCAGGTTCCGGACCCGGTCGTACAGGGGCGCGGGGTTCCACACGGCGGGATAGCCGTCGCTGGTCTGGACCTCCACCTGACAGCCGGTCTCTGCCTGGACCCGTTGGGCCAGCTGGCGCAGGCCGTCCTGCAGGGAGAAGAAGATCTCGTCCTCAAAGGCCCGCAGGCTGCCCAGCAGCAGGGTCTTGCCGCTGATGGCGTTGCGGACGGTGCCGCTCTCCATGCGGCCGAACTTCAGCAGCCGGTGGACCGTGGGGGGAAGGGCGGCTTCCAGGGCCATGGCCCCTTGGTAGAAGGCCACCCCGGCGGCCAGGGCATCCAGGCCCTCCTGGGCTTTGGCGATGTGGCTGGACCGGCCGGTGATGGTGACCGAGACCTCGCAGGAGCGGCTCATCATGGCCCCCTTCCGGCAGGCCATCACCCCGGCGGGCAGGGCGGGCCACAGGTGCAGCCCAAAGACGCACTGGACCCGGTGGGCCTCCAGCACGCCGCTCTGGCACAGGTCCTTGGCCCCGCCGGTGGTCTCCTCGGCAGGCTGGAAGAGGAGCAGGACGTTGTGGGGCAGGGCCTGCTGCTGGTCCAGCCAGACGGCCAGGTCCAGCACCATGGCCATGTGGGCGTCGTGGCCGCAGGCGTGCATGACCCCCGGGTGGGCGGAGGCAAAGGGCAGACCGGTGTGCTCCTGGATGGGCAGGGCGTCGGTGTCGCTGCGGAAGGCGATGGCATCGGGCCGGCCGAAGTCGAAGAAGGCGCACAGCGCCCCGGGAATGGGTTCCGAGAGGGTGCAGCGCAGGGGAGAGAGGATCTGGCGCAGATAGGCCAGGGTCTCGGGCAGGCACCGGTCCAGCTCAGGGATCTGGTGCAGTGCCCGGCGATATTGGACAACATTTGACATAAACGGTTACCTTCCTGCCCCGAAAGGGGCCTTGTATGGGGGGAAAAAACATGGTATACTGCGTCCATCTTACAAAACAAACACCCCTGAAGGAGGTCTCTGCATGAACGCACAGGACATCATTGAACGCATCCGCACCGCAGAAAAGAAAACCCCCGTCCGGGTCTTTCTGCGGGAAACCGCCCCGGTAGACTTTCCCAACGCCACCGTCTTCCCCTGCGGCCAGACGAAGATCGTCTTTGGCGACTGGAAGGACATCCAGCCCGTCCTGCAGGCCCACGCCCAGGACATTGCGGACCTGGTGGTGGAGAACGACAGCCGCAACTCCGCCATCCCCCTGCTGGACAAGAAGGACATCAACGCCCGCATCGAGCCCGGCGCGGTGATCCGGGAGCAGGTGGAGATCGGGGACAACGCGGTCATCATGATGGGCGCGGTCATCAACATCGGCGCGGTCATCGGCGCGGGCACCATGATCGACATGGGGGCCGTCCTGGGCGGCCGGGCCATTGTGGGCAAGAACTGCCACATCGGCGCGGGGACCGTCCTGGCCGGGGTGGTAGAGCCTGCCAGTGCCGTGCCAGTGACCATCGAGGACGACGTGGTCATCGGGGCCAACGCCGTGGTCCTGGAGGGCTGCCGGGTCGGTCAGGGCGCGGTGGTGGCCGCCGGCGCAGTGGTGGTCAGCGACGTGGCCCCCCACACCGTGGTGGCCGGCATCCCCGCCAAGGTCCTGAAGGACAAGGACGGCAAGACCGCAGAAAAAACGGCGCTGGTGGATGCCCTCCGGGCGCTGTAAGAGAGCCTTGTCGGGGGGCGATCCTGGACCGGGGTCAGCTATGACCAGGGGTCGGCGGTGGCCCCTGACCCGGGCTGAAAATGACCTGGGGTGGGGTCAGATCTGGCCCCCTAATAAAAAGAAGAGATAAAAGATTGAGAAAAAAGTCCTACACACATGTGCGCGGGCGCGTGAGGGACCGGGGGCCTCTGCCGGATGCGGCAGGGGTCCCTTTGCCGTTCTCCTCCGAGAGATGGCCCCGGCTCAGGGCAGAGAAAGCTCCTCGTCGAAGAGGGTCCCCTTGGCCACCAGGTTGGTGGGGCCGGTGAGGAAGAGGGCGGTGATCTGGTCTTCTGTCCGCTCGGTGTCGATGGTCAGCACCCCGCCGTCCATGGTCACCTGGACGCCCTGGCCGCTGACCTGTCCCAGCAGGGTCAGGACGGCCACCACGCTGCCGGTGCCGGTGCCGCAGGCGTAGGTGAAGCCCTCCACGCCCCGCTCATAGGTCAGCTCCAGCACCTGGTCCGGGCCGGTGACCTCGCAGAAGTTCACGTTGGCGCCCTTGGGGAAGGCGGGGTGATACCGCAGGGCCCGGCCCAGGGCAAAGAGTTCTGCCCGGTCGGCCTGGGCCAGGCCGGGATAAGGGACCACCGCGTGGGGCAGGCCGGGGTCGCCCAGCTCCACATAGGCGCAGGGCCAGTCTTTGCCGTCTACCGTGACCGTCTCGTGGAGGCGGAGGGTGGTGGGGTCGTTGAGGCGGACCCGATAGCGGCGGCGGTCCAGCCGGTCGCCGTAAACCAGCCCGGCGGTGGTCTCCACCGCCTGCCGGGGGCCGGACAGCCCCTGCTCATAGCCGTAGCGGCAGATGCAGCGGGCCCCGTTGCCGCACATCTCGCCCACGGACCCGTCGCTGTTGTAGAACCGCATCCGAAAATCGCCCTGGCCCTGGGGCGGCTCGACGACCATCAGGCCGTCGGCCCCCAAGGACAGGTGGGGGGTGCAGAGGGTGCGGGCGATGGCGGGCCAGGCGGTCTCCGGCAGACCGGCCTGACGGTTGTCGAGGATGATGAAATCATTGCCGGCCCCGTTCATTTTCCAAAATTCCATGGCGGCGCTCCTTTCTTGTGGCAGGAAATCGGTTTGGGTTCTATTTTCTAACAAACGGCGGGAAAAATCAAGGACAGGAAGCAGAAAACTTCCCGGCCCTCCCTTGACAAAGGGGCGGGGGCGATGCTACGATGAAACCAACAGAACAAATGGTTCGCTGTTTTGAACGGCAGGGGGCGGAGCCCCGTCCAGTCCGTTCGAAAGCCGGCAAATGGACGCGGCCGCTCCGGCCCCCATTGTCGGTTTTTTTGCATTTTTTTGCATGAGGAGAGAGAACGGGAGGCAGCAAAATGCAGTTGAGTTGGTTGCATGTGGTGGGTCTGGGCGCGACCATCGCCCTGATCATTGGCATTGGCGTCTGGTCCGGGCGGAAGGTCTCCTCCGCGGCGGACTTCTCCAGCGGCGGCGGAAAGGCCGGGCCGTGGATCGTCTGCGGGGCCATCATGGGGACCCTGGTCAGCGGCCAGGCCACCATCGGCACGGCCCAGCTGGCCTTTTCCTTCGGGCTGTCGGCCTGGTGGTTCACGCTGGGGTCGGGCATCGGCTGCCTGATCCTGGCCATCGGCTACGCCGCGCCCCTGCGGCGCAGCGGGTGCAGCACCCTGCTGCAGATCGTCTCCCAGGAGTACGGCCCCCGGGCGGAGACCTTTGGCAGCATCTTCTGCTCTGTGGGCATCTTCATCAGCGTCGTGGCCCAGATCCTCTCGGCCACGGCCCTGCTGACCACCATCTTTCCCCTGGGGCATCTGCCCGCCGCCCTCATCTCCATCCTGCTCATGGCGATCTACGTCATCTTCGGCGGCGTGTGGGGGGCCGGCATGGCAGGGGTGGCCAAGCTCATCCTGCTCTATGGGGCCTCTCTGGTGGGCGGCATCCTGGTCTATGCTCTGGCCGGGGGCTTCGGCGGGCTGATGGACAGCCTGCAGAGCCTGCTGGCCGGGACGCCTCTGGGCAGCCTCAGCGACCTCACCACCGAGGCCGGTGTCCAGGGGCGGTTCACCTCCCTGGTGGCCCGGGGGGCGTC
>CAKTSK010000041.1 GCA_934597725.1 uncultured Eubacteriales bacterium | reverse complement strand
TTGCCGGCCATCGCATTTCTGCATATCTATTCATCGTCTGTTGCGTTTGTCTCTGTGCGCCGGTTGGGTCCTTCCGCCGCCGTACAGGGCTGCACATGTCAAACAAGGGACAAAATCCCCCTCTGTCTCCCCTCGTTTTTCGTTTTTATTCTATCACGACTGACCGTTCTTTTGAGGAGTTGCGTAAAATCAAGCGCTTTTTGCGGAGAATTTAATGATTTTCCCCCTTGCTCATTATGATATAATAAGGTAAAAAATGGGGGGAAGCACCGTGAAGATCGCGATTTGTGACGATGAGACCCTGTGTCAGAAGCAGATCTTGAACCTGGCAAAAGAATACGCACAAAAAAACAACTACCTGGACCTTTCGATCTCCACGTTCTCCAACGGAGAGGATGTGCTGGAGGCTGCAAGAAAATTCGGCGGTTTTGAACTGTATATTTTAGACATCCTGATGCCCGGGATGGACGGTGTGACCCTGGGCAAGGCGCTGCGGGAGGCGGGGTTTGACGGCAAGATCATCTATCTCACCTCCAGCGAGGAATATGTCTTTGATTCCTTTCAGGCGCGGCCTTTTGATTATCTGCTCAAGCCGACGCCAAAAGAGACGCTGTTTCAGACGCTGGACGAAGCCATCCGCGCCGTGCTCCGCCAGAAAGAAAAAGGGGTGATCGTCAGGACAAGGGACAGCAGCATCAGGCTGTCGTTTGACAGCATCCTCTATGCAGAGCTGTGCCAGCGCAGCGTCGTCTACCACCTGCCCGGCGGCAAGACGGTGGAAACCGTGCAGATCCGCACGGCCTTTTCCGATGCCATGCAGGAGCTGCTGCAGGACGGCCGCTTCGTCCTGTGCGGCAAGAGTGTCGCGGCCAACCTGCACCACATCGCGATGGTGGCCAAGGACGCCGTGGTCTTTCAAGACGGCGCAAAGGTGTATCTGTCCAAAAAAGCCTGCGCGGAGGTACGTTCGGCGTGGAGTGATTTCTGGCTCAATGAGGAGGGATACACATGACGATATTGCGAGATGCTTCCCTGGCCTGTTCCTCGCTGTTCAGCCTGATCATCCTGGCGATCCTGTTTGATTCACGGTATCCCCCGAAAAAGACCCTGCGCCTGATGCTCTGCTGGATGATGCCGCTGCTGCTGGGGAACATTGTGCTGCTTGGTCTCCTTGGGCCGCAGAAAATGAGCCTCCTGCTTCTGCTCACCTGCAGCCTGCCCAGCCTGTTGTTCTTCTGGTTTTTGTCAAAGCACCGGGACGGACGATTTTTCTTCACCTTCTGTCTGGTGGACACGCTGGTCTTGGAGGTCATCTACATCTCCGCTTTGCTGGATTTCTTTCTGGGCAACCGCTTCATCGTGATGTTCGCCGCGCAGCTCATCCTCTGTCCGCTTCTGACATGGGCCATTTTCAAGTGGGTCCGACCGCTGTATCTGGACCTGCAGAACACCGTGTTCAAAGGCTGGTATGTCTTTGCTTCCATCGCGCTGATCTTCTATGCCCTGATGTCCGTGTCCATCAGTGTCCCTACGATGATCACCCAGCGGCTGGAACAGCTTCCGGCCTTCGTTTTGCAGCTGGTCCTCATGCCGACCATCTACATCCATATTTTCAACACCCTGCGCCAGCAGCAGGAGATCCACCGGATGCGCGAACAGGAGAACATTTTGAAATTGCAGGTGGCGGGCATCGCCGCCCGGGTGGCTGAATATTCCGCCGCCAACGAGAAGTTCCGCATGGAGCGCCATGACTTCCGCCATAAGATGCAGACCATTGCCAGCATGGTGGAAACAGGGCAGTTCGAGGCCCTGCGGACGCTTGTGCTGGAATATCACGAAGCCACCAAAAAGACGCAGGTCAAGCGGTATTGTGCCTTTGCGGTGCTCGACGCGGTGCTCTCCTCCTACCTCCAAAAGGCGGAGGAAAAGGGGGTACGGACCGCCGCGCACCTGGTCTTTCCCGAGCCGCTGCCGGTGGGAGAAACAGAGCTGGCCACCGTGTTTGCCAACGCCATGGAAAACGCCATCCACGCCTGCGAAAAACTGCCGGAGGAAAAACGGGAGATGAGCATTAAGGTCATCACCACGCCGCACTTTATGCTGCAGATCTCCAATCGCTTTGATGGCGTGGTGGAGTTTGACAAGGACGGCCTGCCGATCAGCCGCCAGGAGGGCCACGGCTTTGGCACGCGCTCTATCGCAGCGTTCTGCGAAAAGTACGGTGCGTTCTATGAATTCAAGGCCACCAGAGACACCTTTTATCTGCGGATCACCTTTGAATGAGCGCCGTTCTGTCTCGCCCCCCTGACAGGCCGCCGCATCCCAAACGAAAACAGCGAGGTTTGGAACCCTCTTCGGGTTCCAAACCTCGCTGTCTTTTGTATGCTGATGTTGCAGCAGCCCCGCCGTTTGCCTCAATAAAACGTCGCCACATCCTGCTCCGGCGCTGTCCCCGGCGCCAGAGACAGCACATTGAGGACAGGCCCTTTCTTGTCATACAGGCGGTTGTGCTTGATGGCCACCTTGGCCGTCAGCTCTATCCACTGCTGATCCTGCAGCTGCTTCGGGTCATACCCCGTGGCCAGCAGCCCGGCAAAGGTAATGTCCTCCACGCAGCAGGTCATGATCCGCCGGCCGAAGATGAAACTGCCGGCGGGGAGCTTGTCCCGGATCATGGCAAAGCCGCCGATCTTCAGGGTCTTCCCCTTATACTTCTCCGGCTCCTCGGAGATGTCCTGATACCAGATGGCAAAGTCCTCGGGGGGGATCTCCACCACCGGCGCCTCCAGGTCATAGGGCAACTCATCGGGCGTGTCGTCGTAATAAACCTCGCCGCTGCGGTCCTCATAAGCGATGTTGGTGCGGCGGCTGACGGCCCGGATGATCTTGTGGATCTCCACCTTGTCCACCTTCTCATCGGACCGGTTGAGGACCACCATCTCGCAGCTTTTCAGCTTGTCCACCACCAGCCCCCGCATGTTGTCGTTATAGACCAGGAACGTCTGGGCATCGGCAAAGAGAAACTCCTGATAGACGATCCACGCTTCCGGCATGTTCTGATAGAGCTGGTCCAGCATCCACATGCCGTTGTACTCCACGATCACCCGTTCTGCCGCATGTTTTTTCTGCAGGCGTTCCAGGTTGCGGGGCGTCAGATCTTCCGGCTCTTCCACCACTTCGATGAACACGTTCTTTCCAGAGAAGGTGGTGGGATCATACTCCTCCTCCCCTTCCTCGCACAGCAGCAGCAGGGTGCTTTCGCCGTTGTTGAAGCGCTCGTCCTCCAGGGTCTCCTGGATAAACTTGGTCTTGCCTGCGTCCAGAAAACCGGTAAACAGGTAAACCGGGATCTCTTCCATCATCGTCGCGCCCTCCCACTCAGTGCAGGCAGAACAGATGTTCCAGCTCATGCTCCTTCAGCTCGGCGCCGATCACGCACAGGCGGCCGGTAAAGCCGGCAGGACCACGACGGACATCCTGCTCGCCGGGCACATAGTCGAAGTGGATCCAGGTCCCGTCGGTGCAGGGTACGATCCCCTTGGCCCGCAGGACGGTCCCGCAGCGCGCCTCATCCTCCAGGGCAGACAGCGCGTTGGTGATCTCCTCTTCCGTATACTTCCGGGGTGTCTCGGTCCCCCAGCTGATGAAGATCTCGTCGGCATCATGGTCGTGCCCACAGCAGCAGGTGCCGTCGTGGTGGTGGTGATGATGCTCGTGGTGGTCATGCTCGTGCGCATGGTCATGGTGATGCTCGTGTTCATGCTCATGGCCATGCTCATGGTGATGCTCATGGTCATGGTCGTGGTGGTGATGATGGTGTTCTTCATCATGTGCCGCCTGAGCCGCCGCCAGATGCGCCAGTTCTTCCTTCAGCGTGTCCTTGTTCTCCATCGCCTCCAGGATGGTCTTGCCGTCCAGCTCCTCCCAGGGGGTGGTGATGATGGGGGCGTTGGCGTTGTGTTCCCGCAGCAGGGCCACCGTATCCAGCAGCTTTTGCTCCTTCATGCCGCCGGTGCGGCTGAGAACGATGGCTGCGGCGTGTTCGATCTGGTTGTTGAAAAATTCTCCGAAATTCTTCATATAGATCTTGCACTTGCCGGCATCGGCCACCGTCACGAAGGCATTGAGCTGGATCTCAGGGTTTTCCAGCCGCTGGACCGCGCCGATGACGTCGGAGAGCTTGCCCACGCCGGAGGGCTCGATGAGCACACGGTCCGGGTGATACTGGAACAGCACCTGCTCCAGGGCCTGCCCAAAGTCCCCGACCAGACTGCAGCAGATGCAGCCGGAGTTCATCTCGGTGATCTCCACCCCAGCGTCCTGAAGAAAGCCGCCGTCAATGCCGATCTCTCCGAACTCGTTTTCGATCAGAACCAGCTTTTCTCCCTGGTACGCCTCTTCGATGAGCTTCTTGATCAGGGTCGTTTTGCCCGCCCCCAAGAAACCGGAAAAAATATCAATTTTTGTCATGGTATAGACCTCCTTTATCGCTGCCCTCGGGCAGCGTTCCGTTGTGTTTCATCCTCCGGGAGCCACCGGCTCCCTTGCTGTACCTCATCCCGGGCAAAGGCTCGCTGGATGGCGTTGAGGACCCGTTTTTTATCCGCGCTCCACAGCGGCGCCAGCAGATCCCGCTTAGCGCCGTCGCCGGTCAGCCGATGGATCACCATATCCGGCGGCAAAACCGCCAGACAGGCCTCCAGGATCGCCAGATATTCCTCCAGCGAGAGCAGGGGGACTCTTCCCGCCCGGTACTCTCGCGCCAGATCCGTTCCCTCCAGCACATGCAGCAGCTGTAACTTCACGCCGTCTGCGCCGCTGCGGCCCACATAGCGGGCTGTGGCGGCCATGTCCTCCGCCGTCTCGCCCGGAATTCCTAAAATCATGTGGGTGATGACGTCGATCCCCTGTGCTTTCAGGGTTTTCACTGCCCGGTCATATACCGGCAGCGCATAACCCCGGCGGAGATAACGGGCGCTTTCCGGGTGGATGGTTTGCAGGCCGAGCTCTACCCAGACCGGCTTTTCCCGGTTCAGCGCCGCCAGCAGGGCCACGACCTCAGGCCCCAGACAGTCCGGTCGGGTGGCGACGGACAGGGCCACCACATCCTCCGGCGCGATGGCCTGCCGGAAGAGGGTCTCCAGATAGGACACCGGCGCATAGGTGTTGGTAAAGCTCTGGAAATAAGCGATGTACCGGCCGCCCTTGTTTTTGGCCGCCACCCGCGCCTTTGCCTGCGCCAGCTGCTGATCCATCCTGTTGCAAAGGGGCGCCGCAAAGGTACCGGAGCCTTGTTCGCCGCAGAAAATACAGCCTCGTCTGCCCAGGGTCCCGTCCCGGTTGGGGCAGGTCATCCCGCCGTCCAGCGAAAGTTTATACACTTTTCCGCCAAAGCGGTCCCGCATGGCCTGGGAAAATGTCCGGTATCCCATCAGTCCGGCGGGATCTCGTCCTGCCTGCCCACGCAGAACATGGTAAAGGTCCCGTCGCACAGCAGTTTTCCGCTGTCGTCCCGCACCTCGACCCCTACGACACAGAGGGTGGTCCCCCGGCTCTTCACCCGGCCTTCAGCGATGAGGTGTTCTGCCTTGGTGTTGCGGTAAAAGGAAAAGCTGTTGTTGACGGTCACATAGCGCATCCCATTGCTCCGGGCTGCGCCGCCGGCGGCGCAGTCGGCCATGGACAGGAACATCCCGCCGTGGACCGCCCCGTACAGATTGCGGTTGACCCGGGACAATGTGGCTTCCACGACGGCGTGGTCCCGTTCCATCTTGGTCAGGACGATGCCGTTGTGGCGCATATAGGAATTTTTGTCGTTGGTGGCGTCAATCATCGCCTGAAAGTCCATGGGGGGACCTCACTTTCTATGGAAAAACAGGGTCACAAGAGGAGAAAGGTCACGCCGTTGTTGTGCCGGTCCAGATCCCGGTCCCGACGCAGGTCGTCGCACCGGAGAAAGGCTTGCCGGGTGGCCTCCTCAAAGATGGAAAAGGTTTCCCCGGGGATCACGTCCCGGACTTCGCCGCGGGCCAGCAGGCGGGCCAGATATTTCCGGCTCTCTGTGCGGATGCGTCCGCCGGTGCCGGAGGAGCCATAGCCGTGGATGATCTTCAGCGCCGTACAGCCCAGCTTCCGGCTGCGCTGCACTTCCATGGTCAGGCGCTGGATCGCCTGGTCCACAAAGGGTTTCCCCACTTCCAGGTTGATCTCCCGCAGCGCCGCTCCCGTTCCCTTGCCGGCGGCCATCTCACATGCCGCAGTGCTTGCGGCACTGCTCCAGGAAAAAGTCAAAGATCTTCTGGCCGTCCGGCGTCCCGTCCTCCCCCGTCATCTGCTCGGGATGGAACTGAACGGTCCAGATCGGCAGGCTGCTGTGCTGCATGGCCTCCACCACGCCGATCTCATCCCAGGCCGTGGCATACAGGCCCTGGCCGAAGGCGCGGTTGGCCTGATGGTGGGAGCTGTTGACCACCATCTGGGAACCATAAAGGTCCCCCAGCATCGTCATGGTCCCCAGCTGGACGGAATGGTACCGGCTTTCCCCGGCCGGCGTCTGCTCATGGATCTCCCGCACTTTGGGAGGCAGATCCTGATAGATGTTCCCACCCATGGCGATGTTCACCACCTGATGGCCCCGGCAAATGCCGAGCACCGGCTTGTTCTCATACACGCAGCGGTTCATGAGGGCCAGCTCTGCCTGGTCCCGGGGGCCGTCGATCTCCCGGGACCCCTCATTGGCCTCGAAAAACTCCGCCGGATCGACGTCTCCGCCGCCTGCCAGGATCAGCGCATCAAATTCCAGCTCCGGGTCGGGGCAATGGAAGGAGAGCGGTTCTCCCCCTGCCTTCTCTACCGCCGCCTCATACAGGCCGCTGGACTCAGGAGAGCGGGAAATCAAAATACGAGGTTTCACAGACATTCCTCCAATCTCATTGGCAGCACACAGGCCGCGTCTTTTTTCATTATAGCATAGCAGTGCAACCCTTGCACAGCCTTCTTTTCCGATACGGCAAAGACGCACCGAAGGTTCGGTGCGTCTTTGGGTACGGACCGACGAATCCTCGCCGCCGTGTGGTATCTTAGTACATTGCGCCGCTCATGTCGCCTGCGGGCATCCCGGCGCCGGTGGCGGAGGGGGGCTGCAGACGGTCGCCCACCAGAGCCTCGGTGGTCAGCAGCATGGCGGAGATGGAAGCAGCGTTCTCCAGAGCGGAACGGGTGACCTTGGTGGGGTCGACGATCCCGCTGGAGATCATGTCGCAATAGACTTCCTTGTAGGCGTCGAAGCCATAGCCCACCTGGTCGCTGGTCTTGACCTTCTCCAGGATGACGGAGGCATCCAGGCCAGCGTTGGTGGCGATCTGACGCAGAGGCGCCGTCAGGGCCCGGGCCACGATCTGCACGCCGGTCTTTTCGTCCCCTTCCACACTGTCCACCAGCTTCTCGACCTCGGGGATGGCGTTGACATAAGCCGTGCCGCCGCCGGCCACGATGCCCTCTTCCACCGCAGCGCGGGTGGCGTTCAGGGCGTCCTCGATGCGCAGCTTCTTTTCCTTCATCTCGGTCTCGGTGGCAGCGCCCACGCGGATGACGGCAACGCCGCCAGCCAGACGAGCCAGACGCTCCTGCAGCTTCTCCCGGTCATACTCGGAGGTGGAGCGCTCGAACTCGTTGCGGATCATGTGGGTGCGCTCCTTGATGGCCTCGGGTGCGCCGCCGCCGTCCACAATGATGGTGGTCTCCTTGCCGGCCTTCACCTGGCGGGCGGTGCCCAGCTGGGCCATGGTGGTGTCATGCAGCTCCAGGCCATAGTCGCTGGAGATGACGGTGGCGCCGGTGAGGATGGCGATATCCTGCAGCATCTCCTTGCGGCGGTCGCCGAAGCCGGGGGCCTTGACGCACAGCACGTTCAGGGTGCCGCGGAGCTTGTTGACCAGCAGGGTGGACAGGGCCTCGCCCTCCACGTCCTCGGCCACGATCAGCAGCTTCTTGCCGGACTGAATGACCTGCTCCAGAACGGGGATGATCTCCTGGATGTTGCTGATCTTCTTGTCGGTGAGCAGGATGAGGGGATCGTCCAGAACGGCCTCCATCTTCTCGGTGTCCGTGACCATGTAGGGGGACAGGAAGCCGCGGTCGATCTGCATGCCTTCGACCACTTCGCTGTAGGTCTCAGCGGTCTTGGACTCTTCCACGGTGATCACACCGTCGGAGCCGACCTTCTCCATTGCCTCAGCAATGAGGGTGCCGATCTTCTCGTCGCCGGAGGAGACGGTACCAACGCGGGCGATGTCCTCGCTGCCGTTGACGGGCTGGGAGTTCTTCTGGATGGCCTCTACGGCGACCTTGGTGGCCTTGGCCATGCCCTTGTTCATCACCACGGGATTTGCGCCGGCCACCAGGTTCTTCAGGCCCTCGTGGATGATGGCCTGGGCCAGCAGGGTGGCGGTGGTGGTGCCGTCGCCGGCCACGTCGTTGGTCTTGGTGGAAACTTCCTTGACCATCTGGGCGCCCATGTTCTCAAAGGGATCTTCCAGCTCGATCTCCTTGGCGATGGTCACGCCGTCGTTGGTGACCAGGGGGGTGCCGTAGGCTCTCCACAGGACCACGTTGCGGCCCTTGGGACCCAGGGTGACCTTTACGGTATTGGCCAGCTTGTCAACGCCGCGCTCCAGGGCCTGACGAGCTTCTTCTCCATAACTAAGCATCTTTGCCATAGTGCATCTTCTCCTTTTTCAAACAAACAACGAAACGATCAGTCTTCCACGATAGCGACCACGTCGCTCTGCTTGACGATGGTCAGCTGCTCGCCGTCGATCTTGACTTCCGTGCCCATATACTTGCTGGTGATGACCTTGTCGCCGGGCTTGAGGATCATCTTCACTTCCTTGCCGTCCACCAGGCCGCCGGGGCCGACGGCCACGACGATGGACAGGTCGGGCTTTTCCTTGGAAGCGGCGGTCAGGATGATGCCGCCCTTGGTGGTTTCTTCTGCTTCCAGACGCTTGATCACAACGCGGTCAGCCAGAGGTTTCAATGTCATTTTGAGGTTCCTCCTTCGAGTCTATGTCTAAAAATGGTGTTTTCTGAGTTATCTTAGCACTCTTTTTGTCTGAGTGCTAACACAAGTATTATAATACCTTCCTTGTGCCAATTCCGCAACATTGAAATTTCTGAAAAGCAGCTGGAATTGAAATCCTTTTTTGTGCATTTTTCCAACCCGTTTGATCAGGAGCGGTTTCCAGGCGTTGTTCCCTTCTTTTTATTGTATTGGAAGAGATCGCACTTGATCATTCCGTTGTAAAGCTTTCTCTTTTTGTCTGCGGTCCGGCCAAAAGTCCGTTCAAATTCTGTGTGGGAAGAGAGGATGTTCATTCGCCATCCTGTTGGCAGTCCCATTGTCGCCCTGCCAAAATCCCGGTATAATTCCTCCGCTTCCTGCCGCTGCATCAGCCGCTCTCCATAGGGCGGGTTGGTCACGATGCGCCCATACGGCTCGGTGCGGGAAAACCGGCGGGCATCGGCCTGGGTAAAGCGGACCAGGTCCTCTACTTCTGCCTTTTCTGCGTTTTCCCGGGCGATGCTCACGGCCGCCGGGTCCAGATCGCCGCCCCAGAGGTCGTAGTCTCCGTCATATTCCAGGTCCATGGCCTCCCCTGCCGCGTCTACCCAGGTCTGGGACGGCAGCCAGGCCCACTTCTGAGCCGAAAAGGTCCGGTTCAGCCCCGGCGCCCGGTTCTTGGCGATGAGCGCCGCCTCGATGACGATGGTCCCCGAACCACAGAAGGGATCGCAGAAGGGATCTCTCCCCCGGTATCCCGACAGCAGGACCATCGCTGCCGCCAGCGTCTCCCGCAAGGGGGCCGCCACGCCTACAGCCCGGTACCCGCGCTTATAGAGGCCGGGGCCGGTGGTGTCCAGCATCAGAGACGCCCTGTCCTTCATGATCGAAAACTGGACCTGATAGAGAGGGCCGTCCTCCGGCAGGGTCGTTTGGTGATACGCCTGCCCCAGCCGGGTCGCCACAGCCTTTTTCACGATGGACTGGCAGGCCGGCACGCTGTGCAGGGCAGAGTTCAGGCTGAACCCTTTGACCGGGAAGGCCCCGTTGGCCGGGATCACCGCTTCCCAGGGCAGACCCTTGGTCCCCTGAAACAGTTCTTCAAACGTTGCCGCCGGAAAGGTCCCCAGCAGCACCAGGACTCGTTCCCCGGTGCGCAGACGGAGATTCAGGCGCGGGATGTCGCCGGGGACGCCCTGGCAGAACACCCGGCCGTTCTCCACCCGGACCCCCTCCATCCCCATATGGCGCAGCTCGTCTGCGGTCAATCCCTCCACGCCCAGCAGGGTGGGGATCACAAAGGTCAGTTTTTCCATGGGTCAGTTCCTCCTTCTCTGTCTTTCGCCGGTAAAAAGTATACCTGCTTTTCTACCGTTTGGCAAACCTTTTCTTCCCTCTCGGTTTCACTTAATGTCATCCGCGCAGCGCCTGAGAAGGACGCAAGGCCCTTTTAATGTTTTTAGGCCGCTCAAATGCCAAAAGAGCTAACTGACTTCGTGAAAATCAGTTAGCTCTTTGCTTATGAACTTTGACAAAGTGTTGTCGCGAAGGGCGTCAAACCTTAGAAGATCCAATCATTCCGGGCTTTTTCAGGGCGCTGAGATTATTCCCATTCGTTGCTGGGTATCATATTTTAACGGATTTTGCTTTAGAAATATGATACCCAGTTCTTTTGATTATTTGATATATCCATATTATCCAGCCTATACGATGGGCTGTTATCAAATTGTTATCAGCCATGATAACGGGAGGGAGGGGCTTACTATTTGTTCTGCTGGTTTACGAGTGTAACTATACCACAAAAAGCGGGGAAATGCAACCACATTCCCCCGCCACAGATTTACTTTTTACCCTCTTACTTTCTGGATTAGCTCTTTCGCTTCTTCTTTCTTTAATACCTTGCCATAGGACACCACTTTTCCATCCACCACCAGCGCCGGCGTGGTCATGACCCCGTAGGCGGCGATCTGCGTGAAGTCCGTCACATGGTCAATCGTAGTATCCATCCCCAGCTCTGTGAGAGCGGCACGAACAGCATTTTCCAGGGCGTTGCATTTGGCGCACCCGGTTCCCAGTACCTTAACCCCGACAGCGGCTTTTGCCGCCTCTGCCTGTGCCATTGTTTCCGGGGTGCAGTTACCGCCACAGCAACAGGATTTTGTTTCTTCTTTCTTCTTACTGAACAGTCCCATAATTGATTCCTCCTATAAAATTCATATCAGCAAAAATTGGAACGCATTGAACAGATAACCGACAATGATAATGCCAATGGTGCAGACGCTAATGAACAGTGCCAGCAGCTTCGGCTTCACGGCCTTGCGGAGCATAATCAAGGACGGCAGACTCAGTGTTGTGACAGCCATCATAAAAGACAGAATTGTGCCAAGCTGTGCGCCCTTATAGAGCAGGGCCTCCGCCACCGGGATAGTGCCGAAAATATCCGCATACATGGGTACACCCACCAGCGTGGCAAGGACAACCCCAAACGGATTGTTGCCGCCTAACACCGCTTCAATCCAGCTTTCTGGAATCCAGTTGTGAATGAATGCACCAATACCCACGCCGACCAGGATATAAGGGAATACTTTCTTGAATGTGGAAACGACCTGTTCTTTGGCAAACTGAACTCGTTCCCGTTTGGTCAGTGTTGGGGATTCAATGTCCACGCCGCCAGCATTGCGGATAAATTCCTCTACATAAGGCTCCATGTGAAGCTTCTCAATCAGGGTGCCGCCTACCACAGCGATCAACAAGCCGACTACCACATAGATAATTGCAACTTTAGCACCGAAAATGCTTATTAGGAGGATAAGGCTGCCCAGGTCTACCATTGGAGAGGAAATCAGGAACGAGAATGTAACCCCCAGCGGCAGCCCGGCGCTGGTAAAGCCGATAAACAGCGGGATGGACGAGCAAGAGCAAAAGGGCGTCACCGTACCCAGCAACGCAGAGATGATGTTTGCCCCAATGCCATGGAACCGCCCCAATATCCGCTTACTGCGCTCCGGCGGGAAATAACTTTGGATGTAGGAAATCACGAAAATCAAGAAGCACAGCAGAACTGTGATTTTCAGCGTGTCATAGAGGAAAAATTGAATACTGCCCCCTACACGTTCTCCTATGTCCAGGCTCAGTAGGGAAAGGCCCTTGCCAATCAGCTCATTCAGCCATTTCATGCCTAAAACTTGGTCTTGGATAAACTGCCATACGCCCATAAAAAAACCTCACTTTCAAATTGTTGGACAACATATCAAAAATTTTTGATGTTATGTGTTTAAGATAAACGCCACCTCACTATGATGGCGTTTATCTATCACATAAAAAACATCTGCCCTACTGGACTACATCTGGTGTAGTAATGGCCAGTAGCAACTTCACAGCTTTGTCCCTGCCAGTCTCACTCAAACGGTAATGCGTCCATTTGCCCTCCTGGCGGCTTACAACAAGTCCAGAATCACATAAGACTTTCATGTGATAGGACAGGCCAGATTGCGTCAAGTCCATTGGTTCCTGCAAAACACAGGCGCATTTTTCACCGCTTCGCAGTTGTTCCAGAATGGCAAGACGTTTTGGGTCGCATAGGGCTTTGAATACTTTTGCGTTTTCCTGGTGCGTTCCCATGTGACCACCTCAAATCAAAAATTATTGATATGTGTAGTATATGCACAAGAATCTGTTTTGTCAATAGCCTTACAAAAATATTTTCCGATTTACCTTGCTCCCCGGCTAAATTTCCGTTTTGCTTTTCTCTGCTCTTTCTCTGCCGCCTCCCGCCGTTTAGCGTCCTCAACGGCCCTTTCCACTTCCTCCGGGCCAAAAGCCCGCTTTACCCGCTCAAAATCGGCAACTGTCCCCCGCAGGGCCTTGTTCTCCATCTTCATCTCCTGCAAGCGTTCGGACAGGTTGGCGTTGCCCTCCCGTACCCGACCATAGTCCCCCTGCAAACGCTCATACTTCCCTTTCAACTCGACATAGGCCCGGTAGAGGGAGCGCAGCACCTTGACGATCTTGGCAAGCAGGGGCTTGGCCTTTTTCTCCCGGTAGGACTTGGCGCTCTCCAGCGGCCCTGGCTCCGGCAATATCCGCTCCGGGTCGTCGGAGAACTGCGCCGCCAACTGCTCCATGTTCCTCACGGCCGGGGCCAGTTCCTTTAGCCGCTGCTCCTGCTGTTCCACCTGCCCCTGCTTCTTGGCCTTGACCGCCTCAAGCTCGGCAATCTCTTTCGCCCGCTGCTCCTTTTTGAAGTCCAGCACAGACAGGTGCTTGTCGTGGGTGCCCTTGTCCTCCCACTCTATCCCGTGGCGCTCCATCACGGCGGCAAGCTGTTCTTTCTCCGAGCGCACCCACTGGCTCCACTCCGTGTCGCCCCTGGTGCCGCCCTTGAAGCCCTGGGCCGCTAACGCCTGTTTGAGAGATACCCTTGTGTCCAGGCCCCGCTTGCTCCCGGTGGTGAACGGCACAAAGTCGATGTGCAGATGGGGCGTGGCCTCGTCCATGTGGAGGTGAGCGGAGAACACCCGGAGCTGGGGGTTGCGCTCCTGGAAGCCCCTCATGTACTCGTCCAGCACCGCCGCTGCAAGCTGGCCTTCCTCGCTGTCGGCGCTCATATCGTCCTTGTTCCCAATTTGCAGGATGATTTCATGGAACGGCTTTTCCTGCTTGCTGGAACGTATTTTTTCGTAGTAGTCCTCAATCTTGCGGTCTGCCCTGGTCTGCTTGTCGTTGTACCGCTTGAGGGCCTCGTCAAACATCTCATGAAAAACTGCCTTGAT
>CAKTSK010000040.1 GCA_934597725.1 uncultured Eubacteriales bacterium | reverse complement strand
GATACTTGTTTGGAGACGAACCGGGAAAATAGGTAACGCCAACACAGAGAACAGGACGGTCAATCGACTGTCCTGTTCTTTTACTATGGTTTCATTGTACGGAAAAGCGCCTTGGATCTCCTCCAAGGCGCTTTTTTGGCGTATCATTGCAGGGCCGGCTTGAGGATCGCTGCCCAAGCGTCAGCGAACTCGACCATGCCGTCTTTGGTGGGATGCACGCCGTTGACGCTCTCATAGGTGACGCCGTCGGCGGCAAAATCGGCAACCTGTACGCCAACCTCCTGGGCACATTCCCGAATGATCTCATTGTAGGGAGCAAAGTTTTCCAGATGCTCGGGCTCAATGAAATAGGGGCGGTTGAGAATGGGTTCCCGGCCCCGGCAAAGGGTCCCCACCCAGATCTGAGCCTCGGGATAGAACCGCCGGAGGTTGTGCAGCATTTCCAGGTAGTCCCGGCGGAAATCCGTCAGCTCGATGTCGTTGGCGGCGTCGTTGAGGCCGGTGTAAACCAGGACCACATCGGGCTTTTCGGTCTCCGTGGCCAGGACCCGGATGCGGCCGGGCAGGGCGGCGGAATAATGCCCCTTATAGCTCACATAGGAGCCGGCAGAGGAGCTGTTACGCAGGAAAACGCCGCCCACCTTCTGAATGGCCTGCATCCACCAGGTCCCTTCGGCGGTGTCAAAGCCGGAGTAGGAAGCGTAGCTGGGGGAGTAGATGCTGGCCACCGGCAGGGTGTAGCCGGCAAAAGTACTGATACCGTCCCCTAAGATGGAGATCTTAGGCGCAGTCGTTTGAGACATGAAAAGTCCTCCTTTGTCATAGAATGAACATCGCAATGAATTACAACTCGATATGCTATAGGATACCAGAGCGCCCCAGAAAGAACTGTTGCAGCGGCACCGCTCTGCGCCGGTTGGGACAGAAACGTGTGCGGTGGGAACCGGAACAGCCCTCCGCCCCGGGCAGCTGCCGCAGGGAGCGGAAGGGGGTTTCGAAGGACTCTCGTCGCTATTTGTTATACCACAGTTGACCGAAAAGGGCAAGCGGACATTTCACTTCTCCATGGCCTGCAGCCACAGAGAGGCCAGCTGTGCCATGCCTTTGCCGGTGGGATGGAAGGCGTCCAGCGCCTCATAGCGGGCCTCCTGGGCCGCCAGATCCACCAGGTGGGCGCCCGCCCGGGCCGCCGCCGTCCGAATGGCCTGGTTGTAGGGCGCCATCCGCTGCTGAAAGCTGCGCATGGGCGCCTGGGTCCCCGGGATCGCCCCCAGGATCAGGGTGCCGCAGTGGACCTGGGCCGCGGGATAGCACTCCCGCAGCCGGTCCAGGAGCAGCTGATATTGGTCCTGGAAGAGCGCAGGCGGGATATAAAAATACACGTCATTCATACCGGCATAGAGCAGGATCTGGTCCGGCGTCTCTCCCGCCGCCGTCAGCTGCCGCAGGCGCTGGAGGGGAAAGCCCCCCATGTTGCCTTCGCCGGACACGGTGTTGCCCGAAAGGGAAAAGTTGGAGAGGAAGCGCCCCTCCCGGGCGCGGATGACCTGCATCCACCAGGTCTCCTCTACCGTGGCCACGCCCGTGGTGGGGGCCAGATCCGGGCTGTAGTAGGCAGCGCCCCAGGGGGAGTAGCCCTGAAAGGTGCTGATGGAATCGCCGACAACGGCGTATTTTGCTGGGCCTTGGGCCATCGTGGTCCGCCTCCTGTCTGAAAAAGATCAAGGCCAGTATAGCAAAGATTCCGGGGAAAGAAAATGGGAAATGGTTTGGAAAAAGAATTTTCATACTTTTTCAAAGAATGGCACAAATTTGTCCGAAAAAGCACTGGACAATTAGGGCGATTGGCTTTATTATATATAGTGTTTTAGTCTAGCTGCGGACTGAGACACTTTTTTGGGGAAAAGAGAATTTGGCAAGGAAAAAACAGAGGTGATGCTTATGAAGCAAATGTTTTACGGCGGCGTCCACCCCGCCGAGCACAAGGAAGCGACAGAGCAGAAACCGATCCAACCGCTGACCAATGCCCCGGCTCAGGTCGTCATCCCGATGTCCATGCACATCGGCGCGCCCTGCAAGCCCGTGGTACAGAAGGGTGACACAGTCACTGTCGGTCAGCTGATCGGTGAGACTGCTGGCCTCGGCGCACCCATCCACGCCAGCGTGTCTGGCACCGTGGTGGCGATCGAGCCCCGCCCCGGCACCGGCGGCGTACCTACGCTTTCTGTTGTGATCGAAAATGACTTCCAAAACACCCTTTGTCCGGACTGCAAGCCCCGGGAGAATGTGGATGCCCTGACCTCTCAGGAGATCATCGACATCATCCGTGACGCTGGCTGTACCGGTATGGGCGGCGCGGGCTTCCCCACCCACGTCAAGATCAGTTCCGCAGTTGGCAAAGCAGACACCATTATCATCAATGGTGCAGAATGTGAGCCCTACATCACCGCAGACCACCGTCTGATGCTGGAGCAGGGCGAGAAGATCATCGGCGGCGTGCGCTTTATCATGAAGGCACTGCAGCTGGACCACGCGTACATCGGCATTGAAGACAACAAGATGAACGCTGTCAACCGCCTGAAGGAGCTGGTGGGTCAGGCCAAGGACATCACCGTCCAGGCCCTGCGTACCCGGTACCCCCAGGGCGCAGAGAAACAGTTGATCCAGGCCATCACCGGCCGTGAGATCCCCCCCGGCAAGCTGCCCGCAGACGTGGGCTGCTGCGTGTTCAACGCAGCCACCACGGCAGCCGTCTATGACGCCGTGGCCCTGGGCCTGCCCGTCTATCAGCGGGTGATCACCATCACCGGCAGCGCCGTGAAGAACCCCGTGAACCTGCTGGCTCCCGTGGGTACCTCCTTCGCGCACCTGATCGAAGAGGCCGGCGGCTTCAACGGCACCCCCGCCCGGGTCATTTCCGGCGGCCCCATGATGGGCTTTGCCCAGTATGACATGGCCGTGACCATGGGCAAGGCCAGCAACTGCGTGCTGTGCCTGAGCAAGGAGGATATGCCCGCGACCAGCGAGAATCCCACCTGCATCCGCTGCTCCCGCTGCGTCAATGTCTGTCCCATGCACCTGATGCCTCTCTTTATGAACATGTTCGCCAAGAACCGTCGTTGGAGCGAGGTGGAGCAAGAATACCGCGTGATGGACTGCATCGAGTGCGGCAGCTGCCAGTACATCTGCCCGGCCAGAATTCCCCTGGTCCAGCAGTTCCGCACCGCAAAGTTCGCCATCCGCCAGCAGGCGGCCAAGAAGTAAGGAGGGGAAAGCATGGAAGAGTATAAGCTGAGCGTCGCCTCCTCGCCCCACGCGACATCTCCTGTCGGGACCAAGAACCTGATGCGGGATGTTCTCATCGCCCTGATCCCTGCGCTGGCGATGGGCATTGTGGTGTTTGGGCCGCGCGCACTGACCACCACCCTGGTGTCGGTGATTTTCTGTGAGATTTTTGAGTGGGGCTACTGCAAACTCATGCACAAGCCCAATCCCTGTGGAGACCTGTCCGCCGCCATTACCGGCGTGCTGCTGGTCTTTGTGTGTCCTGTGACCCTGCCCTACTGGACCATCATCATCGGCGACTTCTTCGCCATCGTGGTGGTCAAGCAGCTCTTCGGCGGCTTGGGCACCAACTTCCTCAACCCCGCCCTGGCCGGCAGAGCCTTCCTGATGCTCTGCTACCCCGTGCCCATGACCACTTGGGTGCTGCCCGGCAAGGAGAACTGGGTGTCCGTCCTCTCCGCCACCGACGCGGTGACCGGCCCCACCCCCCTGGCTGTGGACTACATGAAGGGCGGCATCGTGCCCGACGCTTCCCTGGGCGACATGTTCCTGGGCAACATCGGCGGCTGCGTGGGCGAGGTTTCCGCCATCGCGCTGCTCCTGGGCGGCATCTATCTGCTGGCCAAGGGCGTCATCCGCATCCGCATCCCCGCTGCCTACATCCTCACCGTGGCAGTGCTGACCCTGATCTTCTCCCGGGCTCCCGAGGGCGTCAACGTCTTCACCTGGATGCTCCGCGAGATCTTCGCCGGCGGCCTGTTCCTGGGCGCCTTCTTCATGGCCACGGACTATGTGACCAGCCCCAACACCCCCAAGGGTGAGGTGATCTTCGGCATCGGCGCCGGCCTGCTGGTGGTCTTCATCCGCTACTTCGGCGGGTACCCCGAGGGCGTTTGCTACTCCATCCTGATCATGAACATCTGCGTCTGGCTCATCGACAAGGCCACCCTGCCCAAGCGGTTCGGCGTGACGGCGGAGATGCGCAAGGCCGCAAAGGAGCAGGCAAAGGCCGCGAAAAAAGCAGCAAAGGAGGGCGCTGAAGCATGAGCACTGCAAAGAAAGAACCCGGACTGGCCTCTCTGGTCATCGTTCTGGCCCTCATCTGTCTGGTGGTCGCGGCGCTGCTGGGCCTGGTCAACCAGGTCACTGCCCCCGCCATTGCAGCCAACACAGAAAAGACCATTCAGGAATCCCTGAAGGTGGTCCTGCCCGCAGACAGCTACACGGAAGTGGAGTACACCGGCGGCGACGTGACCCTGGACACCGGCACGGCCGTGCCCGTGCTGGCGGTGTATCAGGCCGGGGAAGACGGCTATGTGGTGGAGACCAACTCCCCCAACGGCTTCGGCGGCGCCCTCGACATGATGGCCGGCATCAACTCTGCCGGCGAAGTCACCGGCATCGCCATCATCACCCACTCCGAGACCTCCGGTCTGGGCTCCAAGGCCACCGATCCTGCCTGGCAGGAGCAGTTTAAGGGCGCGACCGACCTGGTCTCCGTGACCAAGGACGGCGGCACCATCAACGCCATCACCGGATCCACCATCACCTCCCGTGCAGTTTGCGACGGCGTCAATGCCGCCCGTGCTGTTGTGGAAGCACTGGGTTAAGGAGGGACCGAGAAAATGAATGTAAAGAAACAATTTGTTGACGGCCTGATTGCCCAGAACCCCGCACTGGTCCAGTTGCTGGGCATGTGTCCTCTGCTGGCCATCACCACCTCGATGTTCAACGGTCTGGGCATGGGCCTGGCTGTTATGATCATCTTGACTTGCTCCAACGTGGTTATTTCCGCGCTGCGGAAAATTATCCCGAACAAGGTCCGTATTGCCTGCTACATCGTTGTCATTGCTGGTTTCGTGACCATGGTCGACCTGCTGCTCAAGGGCTTTGTTCCGGCCCTGTCCAAGAGCCTGGGCCTGTTCATCCCCCTGATCGTGGTGAACTGTATCATTCTGGGCCGGGCAGAAGGCTTTGCCTCCAAGAACAGCATCGGCGCTTCTGCGCTGGATGGCATCTTCCAGGGGTTTGGCAACATGGTGGCACTGACCATCATGAGTGTGATCCGTGAGTTCCTGGGCGCCGGCACCTTTGGCGGCGGCCTGCTCAATGGCGGCGAAGGCATCCGTATCCTCTCCGAGGACGTGGCAGCACTGGGTATGATCCTCCCCGTGGGCGGATTCCTGACCCTGGGTGTGGTCATCGCTACGGTGCAGTACTTTATGAGCAAACCCAAGAAGAATAAGGAGGTGGCGAAGTAATGGAAAGTATCACCAGCTTGCTTGCGATCGCCTTGGGCGCGGTCCTGGTCAACAACTTCGTCCTGTCCCAGTTCCTGGGTATCTGCCCCTTCATGGGCGTGTCCAAGAAGGTCGAGACTGCTCTGGGTATGGGTATGGCAGTTATTTTCGTCATGGGCGTGGCCTCTGCGGTCAACTGGCCCATCAACCAGTTCCTGACCAACCACAACCTGGGCTTTATGCAGACCGTGACCTTCATCCTGGTCATCGCCTCTCTGGTTCAGTTCGTCGAGATGTTCCTGCAGAAGGCAATGCCCTCCCTGTACGAGGCTTTGGGCGTGTATCTGCCTCTGATCACCACCAACTGCGCTGTGCTGGGCGTGACGCTGCAGAACGCACAGAAGTCCTACAACTTCGGCGAGAGCCTGACCTATGGTATCACCGGCGGCGTTGGCTTCCTGCTGGCCATTGTTCTCTTCGCCAGTGTGCGTGAGCGCATGGAGTTCGGCAAGTGCCCCAAGTGCTTTGAGGGTTTCCCCATTGCCCTGGTGGCAGCCAGCTTGATCTCTCTGGCGTTTATGGGCTTCTCTGGCCTGAAAGTTTGGTAAAGGAGGCGACGAGAGAATTATGATGGACAATCCGACAATCTTAGCGCCCATTGTACTGTGTGTACTGGGTATCGTGTTTGGTGTCATCTTGGCAGTGGCCTCCAAGGTCTTCGCTGTGGAAAAGGACCCCCGGGAAGAGGAGATCACCGAGTGTCTCCCCGGCGCCAACTGCGGCGGCTGCGGCTACCCCGGCTGCGGCGGCTATGCTAACGCAGTGGTCAAGGGTCTGGCCCCGGTAGACGCTTGTTCTCCCGGCGGCCCGGACGTGGCCAAGAAGATCGGCGCCATCATGGGCGTGGAAGTGGAAGAAGGCGTTCGGAAGGTTGCCCAGGTCATGTGTACCGGCGGCGGCCACGACAAGACCCGCTACGACTATGTGGGTCTGGAGAGCTGCCTGGCCATGACCCGTGTTTCCTCCGGCCCGCTCCTGTGCTCCTACGGCTGCCTGGGCGGCGGGGACTGCGTGGAGTCCTGTAAGTTCGATGCCATCCACATCGTGGATGGGGTGGCCAAGGTGGACTATGACAAGTGCGTGGCCTGCGGCGCCTGCGTGGAGGCCTGCCCCAAGAACATCATCCGCATCGTGCCCCGGAACTCCAAGAAGTTCACCGAGGTGCCCTGCGCTTCCAAGGACAAGGGCCCCGTGGTCCGTCAGGCCTGCGACAACGGCTGTATCGGCTGTAAGATCTGCGTGAAGGCCTGTCCCAAGGAAGGCGCCATCGTGGTGGAGGATTTCCTGGCCAAGATCAACTACGACATCTGCATCGGCTGCGGCATGTGCTCCCGCGCCTGCCCCCGCCAGCTGATCACCGTGGACGGCAAGGTCCTGCCGCCGAAGCCCAAGAAGCCCGCTGCCCCCAAGGCAGATGCGCCGAAGGCTGAGGCAGCGCCTGCGGCGGCTCCCAAGGCAGAAGCAGCCCCCAAGGCGGAAGCTGCTCCCGCTGCTGAGGCCCCCAAGGCAGAGGAAGCCCCCAAGGCGGAGTGATCCCGCCGGGGAAATGACAAAAAGAAAACCGGGATGGAACGAGTCGTCCATCCCGGTTTTTTTGCGCCCTCAGCAGCCACTCTTGCGCTGAGACAGCTCGTAGGAAGCGCACTCCGTGCAGGAGCACTCCTTGCTGGAAGGCCCGCAGCAGCCCACCTGGATGGAGGAGAGAGAGCAGACGCTCTGGGCGCCGTTGTGGTGGGCGCAGCTGGACACGGAGCAGCGGATGTTGTTGTTGGCATTCATGCGATCGTTCATGGGATCAGCCTCCTTTGAAAAGTCTGCCGGTAGTATGGCCCCGCCGCCGGCGTCTTATGCATCGCAGCATTAAAAAAACAGCCGGGAAGAGGCAAGGGGACCTACAGGGGCATAGACTGACAGGGAGAGGAGGTGAGCGCATATGCAGCTGCGAAACAACCAGATCACCATGGGGGAGCTGCTGGCCGATCCCCAGGCCCGGCAGGTGCTGGAGCGCCGGTTTCCCCAGGCCATTGGCCTGCCCATCGTGGCCAAGGCCAAGACCATGACCCTGTCTACGGCTATGAAGCTGGGGGCAGCCTATGTGCCCCGCAGCGCCATTCAGGCGGCCCTGCGGGAGCTGGAAGGGCTGTAATGCGTCCGGGGCCGGCGCGGCCGGCCCTACATAGGAGGGGAGCGCGAGAAAGAATCGTCTGCCCTCGCTTTTTTGGAAAAAAAGAGTTGACAAATGCAGTGGCGCGTGGTAATATAAACAAGCTAACGGTTCCGGGAACTGTCCCAATGCGGGTGTAGTTCAATGGTAGAATCCCAGCCTTCCAAGCTGGTCGCGTGGGTTCGATTCCCATCACCCGCTCCATCTGCAAAGCCGACAGCTTCGGGTGTCAGTTTTGCAGATGGCAGCGGCAGGGGGCCGTAGCCGTAGGACCGGAGGACACGACCGGCCGTTCTGCCTTGCGCGACGGTTTGCGATATGCGCCTGTAGCTCAGCTGGATAGAGCAACTGCCTTCTAAGCAGTGGGTCAGGGGTTCGAGTCCCTTCAGGCGTGCCATTGTCCCTTGCAGGACAAAAATTTGGTGGGTATAGCTCAGTTGGTTAGAGCACCGGATTGTGGTTCCGGGTGTCGAGGGTTCGAGTCCCTTTACCCACCCCAGACATCTCGGGAGAGAGCCGGAGCAGCGGTTCCGGCTCTCTTCTCATAGAGATCGCGTTTCGATGATGGGGTGTCGCCAAGTGGTAAGGCACGGGACTTTGACTCCCGCAGTCGCTGGTTCGAGTCCGGCCACCCCAGCCAAACCTGACCCGTTAGCTCAGTTGGCAGAGCACCTGCCTTTTAAGCAGGGTGTCCGGGGTTCGAATCCCCGACGGGTCACCAGAAAACGAAATCCTGAAAACCCTTGAGCGCCAAGGGTTTTCAGGATTTTTTGTTGCCGGAAAGGCGTGGTTTTCGGGGAAGTGGAAAGGCGTAAAACAGCATGAAATAGCATGGTTTGACAGAAAAAAGCCTGTCAAATTTCTGTCAAAATGGCCCGCCTCAGAGGGGGGAGACGGGCCGGGGGATGGTGTGTATTGATTCAGAGGTGGAAGGATGCACTGGCAGACAGAAAACGCCCGGCCTCTCCTTGACAAACCAGGGCGGGATAGTACAATGAAACACAGAAAGGGCGCTGCCGCAAGCGGTTGGCCCTTATAGCGAATCAAACAGAATTAGTTATGTTGCCCGTTTGGGAGCCAGCCAAGCGGTCAACACGCTTTTATGGAGAGGAGAAAAGAGCCGACCGAGTACCAAACGGCACCCGGTCGGCTCTTCCCATGACAAAAAAGCGATTGCCCTGTACGGTTTCCGGCGCACTCAGGGCTGCTCTGCGGCAGGCGCGATCCCCATGGTCTTTTGGGCGCTGAGAAGAAAGCGCCGGGCCGCCGGAGAGAGGGCGGCGGGATCGGGGACGGAAGCCCCCAGCTGCCGGTGGGCACGGGGGGCCAGCGGACGAAAGACAACGCCGGGATGGGCGTCGTTGAGGTAGAGGGCCGGGATCACCGTCACGCCCAGCTCCAACCGGACCATGGAGAGGATGGCCAGCTGATCGTTGGAGGTCCAGCGGACATTGGGATGCGCCCCTGCCTCCCGCAGGACCCGGGAGATGTCGTGGTCCAGAATGAACGGCTCGCTGGCCAGCTGGGCCAGGGAGATCTCCGGCAGGGCGGCCAGAGGATGCCCCTCCGGCACAGCGGCCCAGATCTCATCCTCGGTGAAGGGGATCCAGTGGGTTTGCAGATCCTCGTGATAGCTGCAAAAGACCAGGTCTACCGAGCCTTCCCACAGCCATTCGGCCTGCTCCTCCTGGTTCCCCTCCCGGATGGAAACGGTGATGCCCGGGTACTGCTGGGCGAAGTCCCGCAGGATCTGAGGCAGCCAGAACCGGGAGATGGAGGGAAACGTGGCCAGAGATACCGTCCCCACCGCCAGCCCCCGGATGTCGGCGGCCTCCTCCTCCAGCTTGCGGTTGTTCCGCTCCAGCTCCCGCAGCAGGGGCAGGATGCGCTGGCAGTTTTCCGTGGGGCGCACCCCCATGCGGGAGCGCAGCAGCAGGGGAAAGCCCAGTTCTGTCTCCAGGGTCTTGATGACGTAGCTGAGGCCCGACTGGGTATAGCCCAGCTGTTCCGCCGCCCGGGTCAGGTTGCCCAGGTCGATGGCGGTGAGCAGGGCGACGCATTTGTTTCGGTCCATGAGGGCCTCCTTTCCATCAAAAGATCTGATGGGTGTTCTCAGAGTCTCTTTCCCCCAGAAAAACTGATGAAAAAGATGTGGTTTTCTCGTTTTACAATGAGGGATCGTTATAGTATAATAGAAATAGAAAAAGAAAGCAAGCAACCCGGGAAACTTCTGGTTCACAGGAATCCACCCCCCGCTTCCCGCGGGCGGCTGTTGGAAGAAAGGAGAAGCGCCATGAAAACCAGATTATCTCATTTGCTCACCATGCTGCTTTGGCTGGCTATGCTGACCGCTTATGTGGTCGCCCTGAGTTACCTTCCCCATGCCCCTGGTCTGCTGCTGATCCTGCCCGCTGGCGTGGGCTGTATTGCGGTGGCCAAGGAGTGGTCCGATTACCTGAACATGAATCCCCACCGCCACTGACTTCTGTGGGCGAACGCCCCCTTCTTTTGACACTCTCTCCATTCTCAAAATATACTAGCGAAGGCCCCGCCTGGAACACCCCCTTTGTTCTATGGCGGGTTCTTTGCGTCCAGACCGGCGGCAGTCCCCTGCCTGCCGCCGGTCTGGTGGTCAGCGCCCCCGGTGCTTTGCTCTGCGCTTTTCCTGGCGCAGGGCGGTCTGGCGCTGCTCCTGCGCCTGCTTGCGCTGCCGGGCGCGCTGAGACCGCTCCTGGGCGCGGGCTTCCCGCTGGCGGGAGAGGGCCAGCTGCGCTTTTGTGCTGACCGCGGGCCGCCGCAGCGCTTTTCGGATCTCTCGCTGCTGCCGCTTGGGATTGCGGTGGGGCCGGTGGACAGACCCCAGAGGCAGGGGCGGGCTGAACGAGAGGGTGTTCCAGTGCTGCTGGAGAAAGGCGTAAAGCTCCGGCGCCTTGGGCTCGGCGCCAAAGGTGATCTTGCAGACCGAGTAGCGGCCTGCCTCCTGCCGCTCGTAGAGGCCGATCCAGAACGGGTCCTCAAAGGTGACGGTCAGGCTGGCGGAAAACAGATCCATGGGGGTTCCTCCTTTTTCTGCGTGGATGCCGCAGGGAGGAGACAACCAAGGAGGCAGGTTACTGACAGCAGGGGCTGCTCCCGGACTACCAACCGGGACGTGTTTTTCTCTCTGCCCGTTCATGGTAGCACGGGTCTCGGGCGCAGCGCAAGGGTTTTTGTGAAAAAGTGCGGCTTGACGGCGGGGAGAGGACGTGCTATGATACAGATACTTTCAAAAGCAGAAACCAGTGAGTAAGAGTAGTACCTCTTCGCTCAGCCTCTCAGAGAGCTGCGGACGGTGTGATCGCAGCAGGACGGCGGACAGGGAATGGACTTACGAGGGCGGAACGAACGTCCCTCCCCGGCAGGGAGCGATCAGTAGTGGCCGACGGGGACCGCACCCGTTATCCGGGCGGCACATATGATGGTATGTGAAAGGAGCGGGCGCAGCGCGTCAATTTGGGTGGTACCGCAGGAAGTCAGTCTTGTCCCATTTCGTTGAAACACAACGAGTGGAGCAGGGCTTTTTTTGTTGCCATGGTTTGCCGCAGAGAGCCTCCCACCATCGCACATCAAGAAAAAGGAGATCGTTCCCATGAAACACCTGAAACAATTCCTTTGCGGAGCCCTGTCTCTGCCCATGATCCTGGGCCTGGCCGCCTGCGGCGGCACGGACGGCCAGAGCGGCGGCACGGCAGACAAGAGGGAGGTCCCCGTCATCGGCATCAGCCAGTACGGCCAGCACGCCTCCCTGGACAACTGCCGGGAAGGCTTCCTCCAGGGCCTGAAAAAGGCCGGCCTGGAGGAGGGCGCCGACTACACCGTGGACTACCAGAACGCCAATTTTGACGAAAACATGGCCATCCAGATCGGCCAGGCCTTCTCGGCAGAGGATGCCGCCCTGATGGTGGGCATCGCCACGCCCTCCGCCACGGCCTGCTATGCCGCCGCCGAGGACAAGGACATCCCCGTGGTCTTTACGGCCATCACCGACCCGGTGGGGGCCAAGCTGGATTCCGGCAACATCACCGGCACCTCTGACGTGCTGCCGGTGGAGGGCCAGCTGGAGCTGATCCGCGCCATCCAGCCCGAGGCCAAGACCATCGGCATCGTGTACACCACCAGCGAGGCCAACTCCGTCTACTCCGTGGGCGTGTATGAGGAGAAGGCGGCCGAGTATGGCTTTACCATTGAGAGCGTGGGCGTGACCGCCCAGTCGGAGGTCACCCAGGCTGTGGACACCCTCATTGCCAAGGGCGTGGACTGCTTCTCCAACCTGACCGACAACAACGTGGTGGGTGTGCTGGGCTCCATCCTGGAAAAGACCAACGAGGCAGGCATCCCCGTCTATGGCTCGGAGATCGAGCAGATGAAGCTGGGCTGCGTGGCCGGGGCCGGCCTGGACTATGTCCAGCTGGGCATCCAGACCGGGGAGATGGCCGCCAAGATCCTGACCGGCGAGGCCACCTGCGAGGACCTGCCCTATGAGGTCATCGAGAACTATTCCCTGTACGTCAACAGCAAGGCCCTGGCCCAGGTGAAGCTCACCCTGCCCGACGAAGTGAGCCAGACCGCCCAGGAGGTGGGCGAGGACGCCTGAGCCCTGCAAGAGAAGAAGGAGAGTACCATGGCAGACTTGATCGTATCCACATTGACCCAGGGCCTCATCTATGCCCTGCTGTCTTACGGGGTGTATATCACCTATTCCGTGCTGGACTTCCCCGACCTGACGGTGGACGGCAGCTTCCCCCTGGGCGCGGCGGTGACGGCCATCCTCCTGCTGGGCGGGGTGGACCCCTGGGTGAGCCTCCTGTGCGCCGCCGGCGCCGGGGCGGTGGCCGGGCTGTGTACGGGCCTGATCCATGTGCGCCTGGGGGTGCGGGACCTGCTGGCGGGCATCATCACCATGACGGCCCTGTCCTCGGTGAACCTGCTGCTGGCCGGGTCCAACGTGACGATAGAGCGGGCGGTGGACACCATCTTCACCTCCGCCCCGGTGATGGCCCTGCTGGGGGGGATGACCCTGTCGGGGAGAAAGCTGGTGGTCTCGCTGGTGCTGGCGGTGGTCATCAAGCTGCTGCTGGACCTGTATTTCCGCACCAAATCCGGCCTGCTCCTGCGGGCGGTGGGGGACAACGGCACCCTGGTGACCACCCTGGCCCAGAACAAAGGGAACATGAAGGTGCTGGGCGTGGTGCTGGCCAACGCACTGGTGGCCCTGTGCGGCGGCGTGCTGTGCCAGGAGCAGCGCAGCTATTCGGCCGTCATGGGCATCGGCCAGGTGGTCTTTGGCCTGGCTACGGTCATCATCGGCATCTCTCTGCTGGGCTTTTTCAGCCGCTCCAAGGCTGCCCAGGGGATGCGGAAGCACAAGGTGCTGGGCTTCCTGGCCAGCCCCAAGGGGACCACGGCGGTGCTGCTGGGCAGCATCCTGTATAAATTCTGCATCCAGATCGCCATCAACGCCGGTCTGCCGGCCAACATGCTCAAGTTCATCACGGCCGTGCTCTTCCTGGTGGTGCTGGTGATCGCGGGCCGCAGAGGGGAGGAGATCATCCATGCTTGAACTGCGCGAGATCACCAAGGTATACAACAGCGGCACGGTGACGGAGACGACGCTCTTCGACCGCTTCCAGCTCACCGTGCCCGACGGACAGTTCGTGTCCATCGTCGGCAGCAACGGCTCGGGCAAGACCTCTCTGCTGAACCTGCTCTGCGGCTCCATCCCCCTGGATGGCGGCGACGTGTGCATCGACGGCAAGAGCATCCGCAAGCAGAAGGATTACCAGCGCTATGCCGCCATTGGCCGGGTCTATCAGAACCCCTCCCTGGGCACCTGCCCCAACCTGACCATGCTGGAAAACCTCTCCCTGGCCGACAACAAGGGCAAGCGCTTCGGCCTGGGCTTCGGGGTGAACCGGAAGCGCATCGACTTCTACCGGGCGGAGCTGGCCAACCTGGGCCTGGGCCTGGAGGACAAGCTGGACGTGAAGATGGGCGCCCTCTCCGGCGGCCAGCGGCAGGCGGTGGCCCTGCTCATGGCCACCATGACGCCCCTGAAGTTCCTCATTCTGGACGAACACACCGCCGCCCTGGACCCCAAAACGGCAGAGGTCATCATGGCCCTCACCGGCAAGGTGGTCCGGGAGAAGGGGCTGACCGCCATGATGGTCACCCACAACCTGCGCTATGCGCTGGAGTACGGCGACCGGCTGCTGATGCTCCACCGGGGCCAGATCGTGCTGGACCGGGTGGGGGAGGAGAAGCAGGCCACCACCGCCGAGGAGCTGCTCCAGGTCTTCAACCGCTACAGTATGCTTTGACAGCCTTTCCCAAAAACCAACGCCCCCCGCCTGCCAGGGATCTTCTCTGGCGGGCGGGGGGCGTTCTTTGCGGAAAACAGCGGCGGCTCAATACTTGTTCGGCGCGGTGTGGACAGACGCCGGGGCGGGAACGTCTGCGCCGGCGGCCATGGGGGCGCTGTCCTTGAGCCGGAAGGTGCTGACC
>CAKTSK010000039.1 GCA_934597725.1 uncultured Eubacteriales bacterium | reverse complement strand
TCTAAGCTTCGTGGACAACTTAATGTCCGTTTTGGTGCTTCGTGTTTCTCTTACGTTGTTTAATTTACAAGGTGCACACCGCTCTTGCGGAGTGAGTTGTATTTTAGCACAACTCTTTTTCGTTGTCAAGAGGTTTTTTTCAAGTTTTTTCAAACTTTTTTGTTTCTCGACTTCGTTTGCTCCGTGTCTCGCGACAGCTTTGATAGAATACCACGGTCTGCCGAGAAAGTCAACCCCTTTTTTCAAGTTTTTCAAATTTTTCTTGTTTCACCCGGGACCATACCAAACACAGGGTCATTCCCCCCAGCGCCGCCAGGTTCCCCGCCGGCAGCACCGGTCCGGCCAGGACCGCCTCCCAGAACATGTGGTTCCCGCTGCTCAGAAACACCGCGCCCGCAGCCGCCCAAACCAGCGCGCCGGTCGAGGGCCGGTCCAGCACCTGGGCCAGCAGCCGCCCCAGGCACAGCAGCAGCAGCCCCAGCAGGGCCACATCGCCCAGCACCCACAGCGCCGAGACCAACTCCTCCAGCCGCTGAAAGGCCCCTTCAACCCCCAGCCCGGAGACCATCTGAAAGAAGGGCCGGTCGATCCGCCCCGCCAGCGCCGCCCCCAGGCGGCCCAACACCAGCAGCACCGCTGCCGCCAGCGACAGAAACAGTCCGCCCAGCCGCCGCAGCCCCAGCCGCCGGCCCCCTTCCTGAGGGCGGATGTCCCCCAGCAGCACCAACGCATAGCCGCCGGCCGCCACCACACCACCGGCGGCACAGGCCCCGCGGGGGACCTGCCCCAGCTCCGCCCGGGTCCACAACAACACCTGGGTCCCGTCCAGCCGCGCCACGCCAAAGAGCACCAACAGCAGGAACCCCACGCCCACCGCCAGCGCAAAGATCTCACAGGTCCGGGCAAAGGCCGGCACTCCTCCCGCCGCCAGCCACCCGGCCAGCAGCAGCACTGCGCCGGTCACCAGCAGCGGGGAAGCCCGCAGAGAGTCCGACAGCCGCCCGCCGATCCGCGCCCCATGGGCCGCCGTCAGCCAAAGCCCCCACAACAGAAACAGCGTCGCCAGGACCCGGCCGGTCCGCCGCCCCCAACAGGCGGCGATCTGCGCGCCCAGATCCCCCCGCCCCAGCAGCGGCTTCCGGCTGACCCAGGCCGCTCCGGCCAACGCCGCCGCCCCGGCCAGCAGAGGGCACAGCCACGCCGCCGCCCCCGCCGCGCCCAGACGGCTGACCTCCTCGGTCCCCAGGGTGAACAGGGCCAGGGTCAGCACGGTCAGCCACTGGCCCAGCGAGATCTTCCGGTCTGTCATGGTGATTCCTCCCTTGTTCCGGCGGTCCGCCCCCCTGCCGACACCGGGCAGGAGACCGGACCCCGTTCGCCTATATAATATGGTATCATCGGTGGGACAGCACCGTCACGCCCACGGCGATCTCCACCGGCAGTTCGGGAAACGCCTCCCGCCACTGCCCGTGCAGCCGGTCCCAGCACAGCGGCTGCGCCAGTCCCGCGCGCCCCAACAGGTCCGCGCCGTCCCACCCCGCCTGCTGAAACGTCCGCAGGGCCTGGCCCATCGCCCGGGCGGTCTCCTGCTCCAGGTCGGCGGTCTCCTGGCCGTCCCCGGCCCAGCCGCCGGTGGGAACGCCCTCCACCCGGCACCGGAGCGACAGCCCCGCCAGGGTCTTCCCCGCCCATCTTGGCTCCACCCGACAGCCGGTGCTTTGCAGGAGCAGGGCCGTCCCCGTCCCGCCGGCGGTCCAGTGGATTCGGTCCCCCCGCAGCAGCGCCGCACCCAGGGCCTGCTGTCCGGTGAGCCAGGCGCAGATCCTGCCGCCCTGATAGAGGGCAAAGCCGTCAAAGGCCACCCCGCCTTCCCCCGTCCGCAGGGCAGGCAGCAGCAGCGGCTTTCCCTGGGCCAGGGCGGCAGCGGCCTGCCGCAGGGTCACGGGACAAAAGCCCTGCCGGTGCTTCCCCTGGGCTTTCAGGACCGTCATGCGCTTGGCCAGGTCCCCCTCTGCCGAAAAGCTCTCCTGAAGATCCCGGACCACCCACAACTGGGTCTCCGTGCTCTGCTGCGGCTCCTGAAAGGCATAGCTGAGCAGCTCAGGCAGCCGCTCCGCCGCCGTGGGAGAGAGCAGCCAATGCTCCACATGGGCGCAGCTCACCACCTGTTCTCCCCGGTTGGTCAGTTCTTCCACCGCCGCCGCCGGCGCAGCGCCCCGGCTGTCCCCCACAAAGGGAGGCTCCCCGCCCCGGCCCTCGGCAGCGGCCCACAGACGCAGACCGCCCCGGTCCACCTCGGCCCCCAGCACGCTCACCACCGTCGTGGGGCCTGCCTCCCGGCTCTGGGGCGTGCCGGCGCAGCCGGACAACAGCACCAGCGGCGGCAGCAGCAGCCACCTCCATCGTCCTCTCATCCCTGCCTCCTTTGGTTCTCCGTCCGCAGGGCGGTCTCCCGGAACTTGACCCAGTGGACCGGCCAGCGGATGACCCCATGGCCCCGGGCCCGCTCCCCGCCTGCCGCCGCAAAGGGCGTCAGATAGGGCACGCCAAAGCTCTCCATCCGGGCCAGCCGCCCCACCAGCACCGCCGCCAGGGCCGTGACCGCAAACAGGCCCCCCAGACTGGCGGCAATGGCCAGCCCAAAGCGCCAGATCCGCAGGGCGGCGGAAAACTCCTGGCTGGGCACCGTGTACCCGGCAATGCCCGCCATGGCCACCACGATGAGGACCACCGGCGAGACGATGGCCGCCTCCACCGCCGCCGAGCCTACCACCAGGCCGCCCAGAATGGAGGCCGTCTGCCCGATGGGTCCCGGCAAGCGCAGCCCCGCCTCCTGGACCGCCTCAAAGGCCAGCAGCATGATCAGCACCTCGAACACCGTGGAGAAGGGGACGTTGGCCTTGGCCTCGGCAATGGACCAGGCCAGCCGGGCCGGGATCATCTCCGGGTGAAAGTTCACCGCCGCCACATACCAGGCCGGCAGAAAGAGGGACCCCAGCATACACAGATACCGCAGGACCGACAGGAAGGACGCCGCCACCCAGTTCTGGGCACGGTCCTGCCCCGTCTTGAAAAACTGCCCCACCGTTCCCGGCAGCAGATAGCCCAGCGGGATGCCGTCTACAAAGACCCCCACCCGGCCCTCCACCAGCCCCGCGCAGAACCGGTCGGGCCGCTCGGTGTAGGCCAGCAGAGGGAAGGGGGTGTCCACTTTGTCCGCGATCAGCTCCTCCAGGGCGGCGGTCTGGAACATCTCGTCCGTGTCGATGGCGGCGATGCGCTCCTTCACCTGGCGCACCAGGTCGGGGTTGGTGGTCCCCTGTAAATAGAGGATGTCCACCGGCGTCACGCTCTGCCGCCCCACAAAAACCTCGGCGATCTTCAGCTCCGGCGCCCGCAGGCGGCGGCGGACCAGGGAGGTGTTGGTCCGCAGGGACTCCACAAAGGAATCCCTGGCCCCTTTCAGCGACGGCTCGTTGTTGGGCGGGCTCACCGCCCGCTTCTCCTCGGTGGCAGCAAAGTAAGCGATCATCTTCCCCTGGCCGGGAAAGGCAAAGACCACGCTGCCGTTGATGAGGGCGAACACCGCCTGGTCCGTGGTGTCGCACACCTGCACCAGCTGGGTGTAGACGATGCCCTCCACCATCATCCGAAACGCCGCCTCAGGCGAGGCCTCCCGCAGCAGCGGGCTGGTGGCCAGCGGGCGGAGGATGTAGTCGTTCATCCGCTCGTTCCGCACCTGGCCGTTGATGAAAAAGACGGTGGTCCGTTTGTCCGGGTCCCCGCCGATGAGCACCGTCCGCTCGCCGAAGTCCGCGCAGTCCCGGAACAGAAAGCGGAGATAGTCCGCCGTCAATTCCCCCGCAAACCGAGGCTCCTGTCTGGGGTGGGGCGGGTCCCCCGTCTCCTTGGGGCCAAACCAACCCATGGCGCCCCCTCCTTTCCCTGGTCATGTTGGGGATAGTATGGGCCGCTCGCCGCCAAAATATCCGTCCTGCGGCCCGGCTTGGGCCGGTCTCTCCCCCGGCCTGCCCCTCCGCGCCGCGCAGCCTCCGGCGCGCCAACTTGCACAATGCGCGGTTTTATGATAAAATACCCTTAATTTTTCCTTAAGAATTTGCCCCGCAGATGGGGTTGCCCCAAGAAAGGATCGACCATGAAGCAAAAGATACGCTCCCTCTTTCTGGCCCTGACCCTGGCACTGACCATGGCTGTCCCCGCCCTGGCCGTCACCCCGGAACAAGCCCAGCCGGACGCTGTCCTGCTCTATCAGCTGGGCCTGTTCCAGGGCGCCGGCACCAACCCCGACGGCTCCCCCCGCTTCGCCCTGGACCGCGCCCCCACCCGGGCCGAGGCCGTGACCATCCTGGTCCGCCTCATGGGCAAGGAGCACGAGGCCCAGAACAAGACCTGGAACACCCCCTTCACCGACGTGCCGGACTGGGCCGCGCCCTATGTGGGCTACGCCTACAACAACGGCTACACCAACGGCGTGGAGCATGACCGCTTCGGCTCCTCCTCCACCGTCTCCGCCGCCCAGTTCCTCACCTTCCTGCTGCGGGCCATGGGCTACGCCGACGGCACCGACTTCTCCTGGACCGCCCCCTGGGTCCTCACCGACCGGCTGCAAATCACCAGCGGCCAGTACAACGCCCAGACCACCAGCTTCCTCCGGGCCGATGCCGCCGCCATCGCGGCCGACGCCCTCTATGCCCCGCTGAAAGGCTCGGACCAGACCCTGCTGGCCTTCCTGCTGGACACCGGCGCGCTGGACGGCAGCGAGGCCGTGGTGTGGGACTACGCCCCCCTGGTGTTTGACGAAAACTTTGCCTCCTTCCTGTTCTATCCCGTGGAAGGCAGTCCGGCGTCCTTCACCTCCTTCACCCTGAACAAGGTGACCATCAACGGCCTGTCCTGCCAGACCCTCCAGGTGAACACCCCCGAGGAGGTCTCGGCCTATCTGGCCTCCATCGGCCGGGACGAGGGGGGCTTCGGGTACATCGAGATCAGCTACGACGAAGCCGCCGCCAAAGCCGCCGCCAAAGAGTTCTACACCGATGCCAACGGCACGACCTATCCCCTGCTCAACTTCGCCTTCACCTACACCGCCACCCGGGCCGACGGCATCTCGGTCCAGGGGAGCTTCAACGACAACTACTATCTGGACTATGCCGAGGAATGAGTTCCCCGCAGGCTGCCGTCTCTCTGAGGCGGCAGCTTATTTTTTTCGCCGTGGTGAAACATTTTGCCCCTCTGGATCGTTTTATTAGTAGAAAGATCTTTCCAGACTACCCCGGAAGGAAGTGATGGACATGAGGCCGCCCCTGGATGCACGGGAAGCCGAACGCCTGGTGGAGACCTATGCCGACCTGATCCTCCGCCTGAGCTACACCTACCTCAGCCACACCCAGGACGCCCAGGATGTGTGCCAGACGGTGTTCCTCAAGCTGCTGGAACGGGCCCCGGCCTTTGCCGGCCCGGACCACGAAAAAGCCTGGATCATCCGCACCACCGTCAACACCTGCAAGGACCTGTTAAAAAGCCACTGGCGCAAAACCACCGCCCCCATGGAGGCCGCCGCCGCCGTGCCCGCCCCGGAAGCCGAGGACGGGAGCCTGCTGGCCGCCGTGAACCTGCTGCCCCCCAAGTATCGGCTGGTGATCTATCTGTACTACTTCGAGGGCTATTCCGCCCAGGAGATCGCCCGCCTGCTGGGCTGTCCCCGGACCACAGTGAGCACCCAGCTCCGCCGGGGGCGGGAGCAGCTCAAGCCGTTATTGGAAAGTGAGGGTGTCCTATGAAAAGCTATCGCAGCACCATGAAAGACCTGTCCTTTACGCCAGAGCAGAAAACTGCCCTGACAGAATCCCTGCTCATCGCCAGCCAGAACCGACCCGCAAAAAGGCGTGCCCCAAAACGCCTGATCGCCTTGGCCGCAGCGGTGGTGCTGGCCCTCTCGTTGGGCACCGCCAGCGCCACCGATGCTCTGAAACCCGCCGGAGAAATCTTTGCCAGCCTGTTCGGCTCCTCCCCTGCCCAGCAGGATGCCGCCGACCGCATGAGTTCCGCCGTGGGGGTCTCCTCCAGCGCAGACGGTTACACCATCACGGTGGATGCTGTCATCGGCGACGAATACACCTGTTATGTCGTCTACCGCATCACCGCCGAGGACGGGACCCCGCTGTCCATCCCCGGCTTGGTCGATGCTGAGAAAGAAACTTATTTGACCTACTTCTTTGCCGATGCCCACGGCGCGCAGCACTTCTATGATCTGGACCCCAACGACGGAGCCATTCAGTTTGTCGAAGAGACCACCATGACCAGCGGCATCGTCAAGCAGACAGTGACAAAAACCTTCCGAGACCTCTCCTTTGGGGAGCCTCACAACGGGGAAGTGGTCGCCGCAGGCCCTTGGGAACTGACCTTCCCGCTCCAATACGAAAACAATACCCTCTCCCTGCCCGCCGATCAGCTGATCAAGCTGCGGGAAAACGCTCTCTACCTGGATGAAGTGACCCTCTCCCCCCTGTCGGTCACTGTAAAGAGTTCTTTCGACACCACCATCAACTGGCAGAACGATGTCCAGTCGGACCCCTTTGCCCCCTACGACCAGATGCCCACCGGCAAGCAGGCCCTCTCCGTCCCTCTGTCCATCACACTGACCGACGGCACCGTAATGGACCTGAACGGAAACGTCTCCTCTTCCATTGGCGATGAAGATGGAAAAACCACCTGCGTCAGAGTTTCCCGCTTCGAAAAGCTCATTCCCCTGAACACCATCGAAAGCGTCACCATCGGAGACGTGACCCTCCCCCTGCCCAAGCAATGACCCCCCAAAACGACAGCACCCCCAGCCGCATCTTGCGGCTGGGGGTGCTGTTGGTCAGGAGAAACCCCTTTATCGGTAAGCGGGCGTCTTGTCCCGCGCGGGGGCAGGGTGTTGGGTCCGGGTCCGGCGGAGGGCTTTGGCGGCCTCGCACACCACCAGCGGCGTGAGGGCCAGCCCCAGCACGGTCCCCCACTGGCCCAGGGCCAGGGGCACCACCGAAAACGCGCCCTGGAGGGGCGGGGCCAGCAGGACCGCCCCTTGCAGCAGCAGCCCGGCCAAAAAAGCCTTGTTCATGGCGGCGTTGGAAAACACGCCCAGCCGGAGCAGGGACGTGTCCTCGCTGCGGGCATCGAAGGCGTGGAAGAGCTGGCTGAGGGTGAGGGTGGCAAAGGCCATGGTGTTGGCCACCGCCTCCCCGGCCCGCAGGCCCAGGCCGTAGGCCAGCAGGGTGATGCCGCCCACCAGACACCCCTGCCACACCAGGCGGCGGGAAAAGGCTTTGGTGAACAGCGCCTCCTGCTTTTCCCGGGGCGGCTGGTCCATCACGTCCTCCTCCACCGGCTCCATGCCCAGGGCCAGGGCGGGCAGGGAGTCGGTGACCAGGTTCAGCCACAGCAGCTGCACCGGGCTGAGGGGGGCCTGGGGAAAGGGCAGCACCGTGGCCAGGAAGATGGTCAGGATCTCCCCGATGTTGCAGGAGAGCAGGTAGTGGATGGCCTTGCGGATGTTGGCATAGATCCCCCGCCCCTGCTCCACCGCCGCCACCACCGTGGCGAAGTTGTCGTCGGTGAGGATCATGTCCGCCGCCCCTTTGGCCACGTCGGTACCGGTCTTGCCCATGGCGCAGCCGATGTCGGCGGCCTGGAGGGCCGGGGCGTCGTTGATGCCGTCGCCGGTCATGGCCACCACCTTCCCCCGCTTCTGCCAGGCCCGGACGATGCGGGTCTTGTGCTCGGGGGTCACCCGGGCGTAGACGGAGAACTGCTCGATCTCCTCCTCCAAAGTCTCCTGGGGCAGGAAGTCCAGGCTCGTCCCGTCGATGGCCTTGTCTCCCGGGCGGTAGATGTTCAGCTGCCGGGCCACGGCCACGGCGGTGTCCTTGTGGTCGCCGGTGATCATCACCGGCCGCACCCCCGCCGCCGCGCACCGGTCCACAGCGGCCCGGACCTCGGCCCGGGGCGGGTCCATCATGCCGATGAGGCCCACGAAGGTCAGCTCCTGTTCCAGCTCCTGGGGGCCGATGGCCCGGGGCGGGGCGCTCTGCTCCCGCTGGGCCACGGCCAGCACCCGCAGGGCCTGGGCGGCCAGCTCCCGGTTGCTGTCCAGGATGCGCCGCCGGTCCCCCTCGGTGAGGGGCCGGGGGCCTTGGAGGCTCATCACCTGGGTGCAGCAGGCCAGCACCGCCTCGGGCGCGCCCTTCACGGCGATGAGCACGCCCCCTTCCGGCCGGTCGTGGCAGGTGGCCATGCGCTTGCGGACCGGGTCAAAAGGGGCCTCCCCCCGGCGGGGGAACTCCCGGTCCAGCCGGGCCTTGTCCAGGCCGTCCCAGGCGGCTTTCTGGGCGATGGCCGCCTCGGTGGGGTCGCCCAGGTAGCCGCCCGGCCCTTCCGTGGCGTCGCTGCACAGGGTCCCCAGGGTGAGGGCCTGGCGGGACTGGCCGGGGGCGGGGGTCCAGACCTCCAGCACCGTCATCTGGTTCTTGGTCAGGGTCCCGGTCTTGTCCGAGCAGATGACCCCGGCGCAGCCCAAGGTCTCCACGGCGGGCAGGCGTTTGATGATGGCGTGCCGTTTGGCCATGCGGCCCACGCCCATGGCCAGCACGATGGTGACAATGGCGGGCAGGCCCTCCGGGATGGCCGCCACAGCCAGGGCCACCGCCGTGAGAAAGAGGTCCAGGATGTCCCGGTGCTGGAGCATCCCCACCCCGAACATCACCGCGCACACCCCCAGGCAGAGCAGGGAGAGGACCTTGGACACCTCGCTCATGCGCCGCTGGAGCGGGGTCTCCTCCCGGTCCTGCCCTAAGAGCAGCCCGGCGATCTTGCCCATCTCCGTGTCCATGCCCGTGGCCGTGACCACCACCTTGCCCCGGCCCCCGGTGACCATGGTGCCGCCGATGACCATGTTCCGCCGCTCGGCCAGAGGGGTGTCCGGGGGCAGGCCCCCGCCGGCCCGCTTGTGGACGGGCAGGGACTCGCCGGTCATGGCGGCCTCGTCGGTCTGCAGCCCTGCCTCCCACAGCACCCGGCCGTCGGCAGGGACATAGTCCCCTGCCTGGAGCAGCAGGATGTCCCCGGGGACCAGCTGGCTGCTCTCCACCCGGCTCTCCAGGCCGCCCCGGAGGACCTTGGCCCGGGGGGCGGTGAGCTTTCCCAGGGCTTCCAGAGCCTTGCGGGCGTTGTCCTCCTGGGAGACCGAGATGACGGTGTTGAAGAGGACGATGAGCAGGATAATGGCCGCGTCCAGCCAGTCCCGCCCGCCCCCGGCGAAAAAGGAGAGGGCCGCAGCGGCCAGCAGCACCAGGATCATGGGGTCCTTGAGCTGTCCCAGCACCTGGCGGACCAGCCCGGCCTGCTTGCCCTCCTCCAGCCGGTTTTCTCCGTATTCCTCCAGCCGCCGCTGGCCCTCCTGGGAGGACAGGCCCTGGTCCGGGTCGGTCTCCAGGGTCTCCAACAGGGATTGGATGGGTTCCGTGTACACACTGTGTTCCATGGCGTTCGCGCCCCTTTCTCCTTTGCTTGTCCCCAGCATAGCGGAAGGGGGCGGGGTGATTTTGTCAAAGCCTGTGAGCCGGCCCAAATTTTCCGCCGGTCCCGGCGGGCCGAAAAAAGCAGCGGCCAAAGGGGACCATCCCCTTCGGCCGCTGCCGGCAAGCCATGTTTTGGATGTGTGCGTCTCAGAGCTTTTGCAGCGGTCCGCTCTTTAACCACTCGATCGTCATTTGCTGGATCGTCCGGTCCCGCTCAAAATAGGAGTTTGCCGGATCTGTCCAGGAGTTTCGATAGCTTTGATACTTCTCTTCTTCTCCCCGCTCCTGCAAGAGATCGCAAAGGCGGTCGATCCCTTGCCGGAACTCCGCTGTGACCCCATGGACCTCCGACAATACCCGGTCGATCTCCGCAGAAATGTCTGCGGCAGACGGGTCGATCTTCCAGACAGAAGGATCTTTTCCGGCAATGTTGTTCCGTCCCATCACCCGCTGCATAAAACGGTCGACCGTTTGGTCGGACATGAACTCACTGTACCCGTAACTCTCGTTGAGGTGGGCGATCCCATCCTCGAAAAACTTGGTCCTATCCTGCTTGGCCTGGGTATAGGACAGCAGAACAGCTTCCATGGTCTGCCCCTCTTGCAGGGGAACCTTTCCGTCCAGGATCTCCTGATACTCCTGCAGGGTCTTGTCCCACTCTTGCAGCTGCGTCTTAAAGTCGGCCAATTCCTGTGCATAGTTTTCAGAATACATCTCATGGATCTTGAACACGCGCAGGCACATCTTCAACAAGTCATCGGGCGCTTCCTCCAGAGAAGAAGCGGCATCGGTTTCCACATAGGTATCTTTGCGAAGTTGGGCAGCTCTGGACAGCGCTTCCAGCTGCTCCGCGTTTGCCTGCTTGTCGATGATCCGGTCTGAGATCTTTTGCAGGGCAGTTTGCGGCTGCTCGGCGGGCAGGAAGAGACCTGCATTTGCTGCGAGCAGGTTGTTCCTTTGGAAAACGCCGCCCCCGCCGCCAGGAAAGGCACCCGTTGCATTTGCGAGATACATCATACCATCCTCCTAACTGTCACAAATCGACTCTCTATATAGTATATCGACTAAATACAGAAAAACTTTATAGAATCCCCTTCCCCGGTTGGATGCAAAAACCCGCCGCCGACACAGCGTCGGCGGCGGGTTCGTGATGTTATTGGGTCTGCTGGTTGGTGTCTGCGGCGTCGGTCTTGCCGTCCTCGGCGGCATCAGTCTTGCCTTCCTCGGTGTTGGCCTCGCCCTCGGCAGCGTCAGCCTTGCCCTCCTCGGTGTTGGCCTCGCCCTCGGCGGCGTCGGTCTTGCCCTCCTCGGTGTTGGCCTCACCCTCGGCGGCATCGGTCTTACCTTCTTCCGCGTCGGTCTGGCCCTCGCCGTTGTTGGTCTGGCCGTCGGTGGTGCCGGCCTCCTCCTCGCTCTCCTTCATCAGGGTGTCGCGGTAGGCGGTGAGCTTTTCATAGAAGTCTGCCACGGACAGGTTGTCGAAGGTCTCGGTGGTCTCCACCTCGGCCTCCTCCACCCACTGGGCGGACAGCTCCATCATCTTCTGGCCCTCCCACTGCTGGCGGATGGCTTCCACCTGGGCCGGGTCCTGCCGGAGGATGATGTGGTAGCCGTACTCGCTCTCCACCAGGCCGCTCATCTGGCCAAACTCCAGGGCGCGGGTCCCCTGCTCAAAGGCTTCCACCATTTCCCCGGCGGTGAACACATAGCCGTCGGGGTTGGCGGCCAGGCCGCTGTCCTCGCTGTTGGCCTGCATCAGCTCGTCGAACTTCTTGGCCAGCTCGGCGGGGTCGGTGACAGCCTGGAGCTGGGCCAGCAGCTCCTCGGCCTTGGCCTTCTGGGCGGCGGCTTTCTCTGCGTCATAGGCCTTCCCGGTGGTCATGTCCTTGGTCAGCAGCAGGATGTGCTTGGCCGCCAGCAGGTCCTGCTGCTCGGCGTACTGCTGTAACTCCTCGGCGGTGGGAGCGTCCTCGCTGCCCTCCCGGAACAGGCCCCGGGCCATGTGCTCGTTGATGGCGCTGACGGAGCTGATGCGCTCAAAGCCCTTTTCCGTCACGCACTTGCCCTTGAGCCAGGTCTGGAAGCTCTCCTCGCCGCCCATCTGCTCGACGATGGTGGCCAGGTCCTCCTGATAGGCTTTCTTGTCCTCCTCGGTGTAGGAGTATCCCTTCTCCTGGCCCTTGGACTCCACCACGCTGTACATGATGGCGTACTGCTTGGCCGCCTCCTTCACGCTGTCGGCGGCGGTGACGCCCTCCTCGATCTCCATGTCCCAGGGGATGCCGTCGGTCTCCTCCCCGGCCATGAGGTTCAGGTAAGAGGACGCCTGGTCGGCCTGGTCGGCCAGCCAGAAGAAATACTGTCCGGCGGTCACGTCTCTGCCGTTGACGGTGAACATGACCGTGGAACTGCTGTAGCCCATCACGTCCTTCACCGGGTCCGGGCCGCCGCAGCCGCTGAGCAGCGACACCGTCAGCCCCAGGGTCAGGACCACGCCCAGGGCGCGGCGCATCATGTTTTTCATACGATACGATCTCCTTATCTGTGAATGTGAAACAGTGGGTTGCCCGGCCCCGCCTGCACAGGCGCGCCGGGGGAAACGATGTGCAACATTGTAGCACGGCCGGCCTGTTCTGACAACTCTTTTCCCGGATTTCTCCGCCCGGCCCCTCAGATGCAAAAAATCCTGCAAAATCTTTCTAAGTTTTTCCCAAATTTTTTGCCGAAAACGGGTGCATTTTTATTGCCGTTTTGTTATAATGGGGCCAGACAGGGGCGCCGCCGCCTGACGGCGCAAGCGCAACGTGCAAACCGAGGAACTATGAACTACAAAAGCGAGAGGATGTTACGATGATCTCACATGGCAAGGATCTGAAGATTTTCAGCGGCAACTCCAACCACGCCCTGGCGGAAGCCATTTGCAAAGAGCTTCGCCTGCCCCTGGGCGACCTGCAGTGCGGCAGCTTTTCCGACGGAGAATGCTTCGTCTCCATCTATGAAACCGTCCGTGGCTCGGACGTGTTTGTCATCCAGTCCACCTGCTCTCCCGTCAACGACAACCTGATGGAGCTGCTGGTGATGATCGACGCCTTCAAGCGGGCCTCCGCCGGCCGGATCACTGCCGTGATCCCCTATTTCGGCTATGCCCGCCAGGACCGGAAGGCCAAGCCCCGGGACCCCATTTCCGCCAAGCTGGTGGCCAACATGCTCACCTCTGCCGGCGCGGACCGGGTGCTCACCATGGACCTGCACGCAGCCCAGATCCAGGGCTTTTTCGACATCCCGGTGGACAATCTGCTGGGCAGCCCCTTGTTCGTCAACTATTTCAAGACCCGCTTCGGCGACGACACGGACAACACCATGGTCGTCTCTCCCGACGTGGGTTCTGTGGCCCGGGCCCGGACCTTTGCCCAGAAGCTGGGCATGACCATGGCCATCGTGGACAAGCGCCGGCAGAAGGCCAACCAGTCCGAGGTCATGAGCATCATCGGCGATGTGCGGGACAAGCGGGTGATCCTGCTGGACGACATGGTGGACACGGCCGGCTCTCTCTGCGGGGCTGCCAAGGCTCTGGTGGAGCTGGGCGGCGCCACGGAGGTGTTTGCCTGCGCGTCCCACGGCGTCCTCTCCGGCCCGGCGATCAAGCGCATTGAGGAAAGCCCCATCAAGGAGGTCCTGTTCCTGGACACCATTCCCGCCAAGGAGGGGGCCAAGAGCGAGAAGATCAAGTATCTCTCCGCCGCTCCCATGCTGGCCGACGCCATCAGCTTCATCTACAACGAGGATTCGGTCTCCCGGCTGTTTGTCTGAGGGCCGTCCTCTTCCACCTCCCAGCCTCCCGGCCCCCTCTTCCACAGGGGCCGGGAGGATTTTTGCGCCCGCCCGGCGTCTTCCTGCCGGCGGCGCTTTTGTTTTCCGGCCCGGTGTGCTATAATCGGGCGTTGCAAATCATATCCTGACAAAGAAGAGGTATCCGATATGTTTTCTTTTTCTCGTTCCGGCCCGGCAGCGTGGCTGGTGGTGGGCCTGGGCAACCCCGGCCCCAAGTATGAGTGGACCCGGCACAACGTGGGCTTTCTGGTGGTTGACGAGCTGGCCCAGCGGGCGGACGTGCCTGTGCAGAAGCTGAAGTTCAAGGCCCTGACCAACACCGTGACGGTGGGGGGGCAGTCGGTGCTGCTCATGAAGCCCACCACCTATATGAATCTCTCCGGCGAGGCCGTGGGCCAGGCGGCCCGGTTTTATAAGATCCCCCCGGAGCGGGTCCTGGTGATCTCCGACGACGTCTCCCTGCCCCAGGGCAAGCTGCGGGTGCGCCGCAGCGGCTCGGCGGGGGGCCACAACGGCTTGAAGAACATCATTTCCCATCTAGGCAGCGATCAGTTCCCCCGGATCAAGGTGGGGGTGGGGGGCAAGCCCCATCCTGACAGCGACATGGCCGACTGGGTCCTGAGCAAGTTCGTGGGGCCGGACAGGGCCGCCATGGAGGAGGCCATCGGGCGGGCGGCGGATGCGGTGGCCTGCCTGCTGGCAGAGGGCGTGGAGAAGGCTATGGCCAAATTCAATGGCTGAGGCTCTGCCGGCAGGCAGAGGCAGGTGGGGACCAACGGCGTTGGTCTGACTGGGGGCCGTGCTCCACGGCGGAGATTTGCCTACCATAGGCAACGGATGTTGGAGGCGCCGCCTCCGGGGGGCCACTGCCCGTGGCGGGGCCTGCTTTCT
>CAKTSK010000038.1 GCA_934597725.1 uncultured Eubacteriales bacterium | reverse complement strand
GGCCACGTCCCCGGCGAAGAACTTGTCGGTGATGGCCACCGTCTGGGCCGGGATCACGTTGGACAGCACCGAGATGCAGCCCTGACCGCCCATGGAGAGGATGGGCACGATCTGGTCGTCGTTGCCGGAGTAGATGTCCAGCTTGTCGCCCACCAGGGAGAAGGTCTCCACGATCTTGGAGATGTCGCTGTTGGCCTCTTTGATGGCGGCGATGTTGGGGTGCTCGGCCAGCTTCACATAGGTGGCCGGCTCGATGGCGATGCCGGTCCGGGAGGGCACGTTATAGAGGACGACGGGCTTGGTGCTGGCGTCGGCGATGGTGTTATACATGGTGACCAGGCCCTTCTGGGTGGTCTTGTTGTAATAGGGGGTGACCACCAGCACGCCGTCGGCGCCGTCGGCGCAGGCGCTCTTGGTCAGCTCCACGGCATAGTCGGTCTCGTTGGAGCCGGTGCCCGCGATGACGGGGACCCGGCCGTTGACCCGCTCGCAGGCGTAGGCGATGGCCCGGCGGTGCTCGGTGTCGGTGAGGGTGGAGCTTTCTCCGGTGGTGCCGCAGATGACCAGTGCGTTGATGCCCTGGGCGATCTGCCAGTCGATGAGCTTGCCAAACCGGTCAAAGTCGATGCCGGTGGGGGTGGTGGGGGTGATCAGGGCGGTGGCAATGCCGCGGAAAATGGGGGTAGACTGTTTCATGGTAGGTTCCTCCTGCATATTTCTGTGTCCTGCCCGATCTCCCTGTCCCCGAAAAAAGGCAACAAAAAAATCAAGCAAGCTATGCGGGGATAGCTGCTTGATAACTCACATCCACCTCTGACGATCCGTCAGGGGACAACTGTATCAAGGATAGCCCTCCGCAAATTGTACCATTTGCGACAGTCGGACAACTCTTAGTTTGTCCGCCCAGTTCGGCCTCCCTTGCAGTGAAGACCGCCTTCGGCGTCCATCCCTTTCCCCGGGCCTGCCCTGCAAGGCATTGACCGCGGTTACTGATGATGTGACGCGCCTCTATCTCTGGTTGCCCCTTATGGTACGGGATTTCCCGCCATTTGTCAAGAATTTTTTTCGGGTGTTCTCCACAAATTCACCCCGCACTTCCCCAAGAAATTCCGTGACAAGGCGCGTCTGGTGTGTTAAAATGGGGAAAAATCCATTCCGCTTTGACGTATCCCAGGAGGTATCCCCCCATGGATCATTTTTCCGATCAGTTCCCCGGCCTGCACTCTTCCGACGATTTTGACCTGCTCTCCCTGGGCATCCTGCCCCAGGAAGACCCCGCGCCCGAACCGGAAGACGACGAGGAGCCCCACATCAATCCCCTCCACGACATGGACAGCCTGGAGTTCCTCCTCTGGGTCGAGCAGGAGGCCCGGAACGAGAAGGCCCGGCGGGCCAAAGCCGCAGAGGCGGCCGCCCAAAACAAGGCGGAGGATCACACCGACGCCCCTGCGCCTTCCCCCTCCGAAGCGCCCTGACAGGCCCCCGGACCCCAGACGGCAAGGACCGCTCCTTGCCGTCTTTTTGTCTGTCCGCACGTTCCCCCGGACCAAATCCAAAGACCCGCAGCGGTGTGAAAACACGCCCTGCGGGTCTTGCGTTTTTCAGGACATGCCCCCCTGTTTTTTGACGAACAGCGCCCGGATGGCATTGAGGACCGCCAGGATCATCACCCCCACGTCAGCGAAAATCGCCAGCCACATATTGGCCATGCCCAGCGCCCCCAGGAGCAGGCAAATCCCCTTGACGCCCAAGGCAAAAACGATGTTCTGATGGACGATCCGCAAACACTTCCGGGAGAGCGCGATGGCCAGTGGGAGCTTCATGGGGTCGTCGTCCATCAGCACCACGTCGGCGGCTTCAATGGCCGCGTCTGAGCCCAGGGCGCCCATGGCAATGCCGATGTCCGCCCGGGAGAGCACCGGTGCGTCGTTGATGCCGTCGCCCACAAAGGCCAGCCGTTTGCGGCCGGTGCGCCGGGCCAGCAGTTCTTCCACTTTCTGCACCTTGTCGCCGGGCAGCAGCTGGCTGTAGACCTGGTCTACCCCAATCTGCTGAGCCACCTGCTGGGCCACAGCATCCCGGTCGCCGGTGAGCATCACCGTCTGCCGCACCCCGGCCCGCTTCAGGGCCGCGATGGCGGCTTGGGCCGTTGGCTTGAGCTGGTCCGCGATGAGGATATTACCGGCATAGGCCCCGTCCACGGCCAGATGGATCACCGTCCCGACCGCCTGACAAGGGGGCGGTTCCAGCCCCAGGCTGGCCATGAGCTTGTCGTTTCCGACGGCCACCGGGACCCCGTCCACCTGAGCCAGAACGCCGAAGCCGGCGCGTTCCTGGATCTCCGCCACTCGGCTGCGCTCCAGCGGTTTCCCATAGGCCGCCTGCAAGCTCTTGCTGATGGGATGGGTGGAGGCACTCTCCGCCAGGGCGGCATACTCCAGCAGCCGATCCTGGGACATGGCCGTTGTGTGGATCTCCACCACCGAGAAGGTCCCCTTGGTCAGGGTCCCGGTCTTGTCAAAGACCACGCAGTCGGTCTGGGAGAGGCCCTCCAGATAGTTGGCGCCTTTCACCAGTACGCCGGCCTTGCTGGCCCCGCCGATGCCGGCAAAGAAACTCAGCGGAATGCTGATCACCAGCGCGCAGGGACAGCTGATGACCAGGAAGATCAGCGCCCGATAGAGCCAGTCGCCCCAGGCCGGGGCCAACCCCAGCAGGGTCAGCCGCACCAGCGGCGGCAGCACCGCCAGCAGCAGGGCCGCGCCGCACACGGCGGGCGTGTAGACCCGGGCAAAGCGGGAGATAAAGGCTTCCGACCGGGACTTCCGGGAGCTGGCGTTTTCCACCAGATCCAGGATCTTGGACACCGTAGACTCCTCAAAATCCTTGGTGGTGCGGAGTTTCAGCAGCCCCGTCAGATTGACACAGCCGCTGAGGACCACCGCGCCCTCCTGCACGTCCTGGGGCAGGCTCTCTCCGGTCAGGGCGCTGGTGTTCAGGGCAGAAGTCCCCTCCACCACCACGCCGTCCAGAGGGATCTTTTCCCCCGGGCGGACCAGAATGACCGACCCGACGGCGACCTCGTCCGGGTCCACCCGGGTCACCTCATCTCCCCGGACCAGGTTGGCATAGTCCGGGCGGATGTCCATGAGCTGGCTGATGTTCCGGCGGCTCCTGCCCACCGCATAGCTCTGGAACCACTCGCCCACCTGGTAAAAGAGCATCACCGCAACGGCCTCCGTATACTCCCCGCCGCCGCGGAGGGCCAGCGCAATGGCCCCCAGGGTGGCCACCGCCATGAGGAAATTCTCATCAAAGATCTGTCCGTTTCGGATGCCCTTTGCCGCTTTCCACAGGATGTCATAGCCGATGATCAGATAGGGCACCAGATAGGCGGCAAAGAGGACCGCTCCCGTCCAGGGGACTGCCTGCAGGGCCAGCAGTAGCGCCGCCGCCGCAAGGATCCGCCCCAGCATGATCCGCTGCTTTCGATTCATATCCTTCCCCTCTCTCTGTGAGATGAGGACCGCTTACAGGAAGATCTCGCAGTCCGACTCTACTTTTTTGCAGTTCTTCCGCACTGCCGCCATAACCTCTTTCGGGTCCTGGCCCTCCTCAAACACGACATTCATCTTCAGCGTCATGAAGTTCACCACCGCCTCTTTCACCCCGGGGGTCTTCTGGGCGGCGGTCTCCATTTTGTTGGCGCAGTTGGCGCAGTCTACGTCGATCCGATAGGTTTTCTTCATGGGGAATCTTCTCCTTTCCATCTGGCCGGGGGACCCGGCATTCGTCACTTGCGTGGCTGTTTAACTGTTGTGGTCTCATCGTAGCATCCTTGTTCCAAAAGTCAACGCTTCCCTGCCTTCTCCTCCCGTTTGGATGCAAAGGATTTCCAAACGGAGCAAAGGCAGTTGCCGCGCCCCGCCGGCTATGCTAAAATAACAGACATCAGAACACGGAAAGGAGGGGCAGCCATGTCTGCCGCTCGGACACAAATCCCCCCGGAAGAAGGAAACGCCATGCCCCGGGACCAGCTCCGGATCTGCTCTCTGACCCAGCCGGGGACCCGCTGGCAGCCCCTCCCCCCGGGGACAGGGCAGGGCCGGCTGGAATACGCCCAGCTCTTTCCCGGGGTCCTCTTCTCCCACCTGTACTTTGAGGGAACGTCCCTGCCCCATCATCACCCGTCCCACGGCTCCGCCCTGGAGCTGACCCATTGCCGCCGGGGCCGGGTGGGCTGGCAGATGCAGACCGCCCTCTATCTAGGGCCGGGAGACCTGGCCCTGCATCCCAGAGACTGCTGCGCCCACTCCACCCTGCGCTTTCCCCTGGACTATTATGAGGGGTTCTCCCTCTCTCTGGACCCGGCCCGGCTGGCAGACCATCTCCCGCCGGTCCTGGCCCAGGCAGGGGTTTCCCCGCACCGGCTGCTGGCCGACTTTTGTCCCCAAGGCAAGCCGGTGGTCTTTCCCGCCCAACCGGCGCTGGAGGCGATCTTCCTGCCCCTGTACGATCTCCCCGCCCCCCTTCGCCTGCCGTATTATACCTTGAAGGTCCAGGAGCTGCTGCTCACCCTGCCCCGGCTGAACCTGCCGGCGGGAAACGCGCCGCAATATCCCGCCCAGCAGGTGGAGACCGTCCGCATCATCCACGACCGTCTCATGGCCCATCCCGACCAGCGGATCACCATTGAAGCCCTGGCCCGGGAATATCACCTGAACGCCTCCACCCTGAAAGCGGTCTTCAAAGGGGTCTACGGCCAGCCCATCGCCGCCCACATGAAGCGCCACCGGATGGAGGAGGCCGCGCGCCTGCTCCGGGAGACCGACCGGAGCGTGGGAGAGATCGCCCAACAGGTAGGCTATGAAAACCAGAGCAAATTTTCCACCGTTTTCCGGGAGCGCTATCGGCTCCTGCCCACGGAGTACCGCCGCCAACATCGAGGGCAAGCTTCCCCGGACCGGCAAAAGGAATGGGATGCCCCCGATTGAGCCGCCCGCAACGACAGCACGGCGCTGCCGCAGCCTGACAGACTGCGGCAGCGCCGTGCTGTTTGGTTCGTTTGTTTCAGTGCAGGTAGTTCATGGGATCGATCAGCACCCCATACTCCCGCAGCGCAAAGTGCAGGTGGCTGGGGCCGGCGCTCTCGGCGGTGGCGCTGGTCCCCACGGTGCCGATGACCGTGCCGGGTTCCACTGCCGCGCCGGGCTGGACCTCTACGGTCTCTGCCAGGTTGGCATAGAGGCTCTCCATGCCCTTGCCGTGGTCGATGGTCACGGTCATGCCCATCATGTCGTCGTGGCTGACGTCTTTGACGGTCCCCTTGGCGCAGGAGGCCACCGGGGTGCCCAAGGGCGCGGCGATGTCCAGGCCGTCGTGGGTCCGCCAGTCCCCCATGGTGGCGTCATAGGCAAAGACCTCCAGGCTGAAGTCCCGGTCGATGCTCCCCTCTACCGGCCAGACGTAGGCGGAAGATTCCGCAGCCTCCTCCGGCGGAACGTCCGGCGTTTCCTGGGCCGGGGCAGCAGGCGGTTCCGTTGGGGCCTTCTCCTGCTGTGCCGGCTTCTCGGTGGGTGTTGTCGGGGAGGGGGTGTCAGGCGGGGCGCTCTCCCCTGTCTCCCGGTCCAGCTTCGCCTGGCCGCTGACGGCGGCGGTGGACGTCTCGCCAAATCCCTCCGGCTGGGCAAACAGCCCGCGGAACAAAAAATAGCCCGAAATTCCAATGGCAGCGATGCAGAGGAACAGGACTATGTAATAGCCCTTGCCCTCCATAAACTCGCCCAGCTTGTGCGGTCGCGTCGGTCTTTGTTTCATCACGAAACCCTCCCTGTGCAGTCGGTAGATTCTCGAAAGCTTTCCGCAAGGAAGCTTGTCTTCGGTCTCTATTCTTACCCGACCGGGAAGGTCTTATACCTCTGGCAGCAAAAGAAACTGCGCGCGTTTTTTTATCACGCTTCCACGCCCGTCAAGTCAAAGGACGGGATATAGTCCGCGCTGGCGGCTTCTTCTCCCTGGGTGAACCCATCCAGAGGAAGGTTTTCCAGATAAGCCATGGCCCCGCGCACCTCGCTTTTCCGCAGACGGCGGTCCAGAGGCGGCAGGTCCGCCGCCCGGCCCCAGGGCGTGTACTGGCTCATGAGAGAAAACAGCAGGGTGTGGGGCGGAAAGGTCTCCGCTGCCCAGTCCATCACCTGTTTGGCCTGGGCCAGCCGCCCGGGCAGGAGCAGATGCCGCAGGATCACGCCCCGGCGCAGCAGGCCATGCTCGTCCAACTGGTAGGGGCCGGTCTGGCGCACCATCTCCCGGATGGCCGCCCGGGCCACTGCCGGGTAGTCTGCCGCCCCGGCATAGTCCGCCGCTCCCTGGGCATCGGGATACTTGAAGTCCGGCAGATAGATCTGGATCTTCCCTTCCAGGGCCTGCAAGGTCTCCACCCGGTCATAGCCCCCGCTGTTCCACACCACCGGCACCGGCAGCGGTTCTTCCAGGGCCTGGGCCACCACATGGGCATAGTGGGTGGGGTTGACCAGGTCAATGTTATGTGCGCCTGCGTCGATCAGTTCCCAAAAAATTTCCCGCAGCCGCCGGACCGAGATCGCCCGCCCGAAATCCTTCTGGCTGATGGCCTCATTCTGACAAAACACGCACCCCAGCGAACAGCCGGAGAAGAACACCGTCCCCGCGCCCCGGGTGCCGGACAGGGGCGGCTCCTCCCAGTGGTGCAGGGCCGCCCGGGCCACCACCGGTTCCTCGGGCATCCGGCACCGTCCCCCCGCTCGGGTGCGGTCCCCGCCGCACCGGCGGGGGCAGAGGGTGCAGTGGGTCGGGTCGTAGGAGCGCTTCGTCATGCCAACCCCTCCTCCACCGCCTGCTGTACCGAGGCAAAGGCGCTGGGAATGGGATAGTCCCGTTCCAGCGCCCTTCGGTCCGCCCACACCCAGCCCTCGGGCAGGGCAGGGACAGACAGGTCCCAGCGCCGGGCAGTCAGCCGCCACTCCACATGGGTGAAGATGTGCTTGCCGGTGCCGGCAAAGGTCCCCTCTCCTGGCAGGCCCCAGCGGGTCCGGGCCTCCTCCGCCGGGGCCAGTTCGTTGGGATACTCCCACAGCCCCGCCAACAAACCCTTGGCCGGCCGGCGGCGCAGGGCCACTCTCCCCTCATGGAAGAGGAGAAAGACCTCCCGTTCCTCCACCCGCCGGGGCTTTTTGGCGGGGCGAACGGGCAGTTCCCTGGTGCGGTCCTGGGCGTTGGCCCGGCAGAAGTCCGCCGCCGGACACCGCGCGCACTGGGGCGCGCCGTTGGGCAGGCAGACCGTGGCGCCCAGGTCCATCATGGCCTGGTTGAACTGCCCGGGCACGTCCAGTGGGATGACCTCCTGCAAGGCGGCGGTAAAATGCCGCTTGCCTTGGGTGGTGGTAATGTCCGTGGCATCCCCCATGACCCGGGCGGCGACCCGCAGCAAGTTGCCGTCCACGGCAGGCACCGGCTGGCCGAAGCAGATGGAGGATATGGCTGCTGCCGTATAGTCCCCCACCCCGGCCAGGGCGCGAATGTCTTTGTAATCCGTGGGAAACACGCCCCCATGGTCTTCCACGATCTGCCGGGCGGCTTTTTGCAGGTTCCTGGCCCGGCTGTAATACCCCAATCCCTGCCAGAGTTTCATCAGCGCATCCTCCGGGACGGCCGCCAAATCCTGCACGGTGGGGAGGGCCGCCATAAACCGGGCAAAATATCCCAGCACAGCTCCGACGCGGGTCTGCTGAAGCATGATCTCCGACACCCACACCCGATAGGGCGTCGGTTCCCGCCGCCAGGGCAGGTCCCTGGCGTTCTCCTGATACCATTGGAGCAGGGGGATGGGCAGCATCGACAACGGTTCTGTCATAAACTTCTCCTATTCTTTCTATTGGTCAACAACGCCTCCAGCAACGGAGGCAGGGGCGAAGAAAAGGCCATCGCCTGCCCGGTCACCGGCTGGCGCAGCCGGAGGGCGGCGGAATGCAGAGCAAACCGCTGGGGCAGGGCGGGGATCTCCTGCCCGTAGAGAAAATCCCCCGTCAGCGGACAGCCCAGATGGGACAGGTGGACCCGGATCTGGTGGGTCCTGCCGGTCTCCAAGGTCAGGCGGACCAAGGCCCGTCCGCAGCCCGTCCGCAGCACCTCATAGTGGGTCCGGGCCGCCGCCCCCTGGGGGCAGACCTGCCGCCGGAGGACCTCCCCCGGCACCCGGGCAATGGGTTCGTCCACACACCCCCGCCGGGGGACGGGGACCCCTTCGCACACCGCCAGATAGGTCCGCCGGAGCTGGCCGTTTTGCAGCTGCTCCTGGAGTTTTTCGTGGGCGTGGGCGTGTTTTGCCACGGCCATCAGGCCGGAGGTCCCCCGGTCCAGGCGGTTGACCGGGTGGAACGCCGCCACCAGGCCCTGGGCGGCGTAGTAGGCCAGAAGAAAGTTTGCCAGCGTGTCTCCATGGTGGCCCTGGCTGGGGTGGACCGGCACCCCGCCCGCTTTGTCCACGATCACCAGGTCCTCATCCTCATACACGATGGCCAGGGGGCCGGGGACCGGGGCGATCTGGTCGCTGCCGCCCTGATCCCCCACCACCACAGAGAGGACCTGCCCCGCCCGCACCCGTTGGTTCGTAAACACCGGGACGCCATCCAATAAAATCCCGTCCGGTCTGCTTTTGGCCCGGCGCACCCCGGCGGCGGACAGGCCCAGCTCTTGGCGCAGAATGGTCTGCACCGCAGCCCCCTCCTGCCCGGGCGCAATCGTTTCCGTCAAACGCCGCATGGCGTTCCCCCTTTCTTTCCCCAGGATTTCTCTTTCCTTGCCCCTGCTTTTGTGATACACTAAACTTGATTTCCTGATGACAGGTGTCCCACAGGGAAAATACCCGCGCGTTTGCCCGCTGGCTCAGAGCATTCGAGCGCATTTCGATCACACCGCCAGGACCGCGCCTTCCCCCAGCGCCCATGGCCCTGGCCCAAGAAAAGGAGGATATCCCATGAACGGTATCATTCTCTACGGCAGCCGCTACGGCGCTGCCCAGCAGTACGCCCAGGCCCTGGAGGAGCGGACCGGTCTGCCCGCCGTCTCCTGGGAGGAGGTGCGGGACTTTGGCCCCTTCGACACGGTGGTTTTCATCGGCAGCCTCTATGCAGGCAAGACCACGGGGCTGGCAAAAACCGCCCGCCGCCTGCCCACCGACCACCCCTTCCGCCTGCTGGTGGCCACCGTCGGGCTGGCCGACCCCGCCGACGAGGGAAACCTGATGCACATCCGGGAATCCCTGTCCAAGGAGCTCTCCCCGGGCGTCTTCGTGCGGGCCACCCATGTCCATCTGCAAGGGGCCATCGACTACGCCAAGCTGAGCCTGAAGCACCGGCTGATGATGAAGGGGCTGTGCGCGGCCCTGCGGCGCAAGCCCCCGGAGGAACGGAGCGCCGACAGCCAGCAAATTCTGGACAGCTATGGCAAGGCGCTGAATCTCATCGACTTCGACACCCTGGCCCCCATCCAGCGCTGGCTGGCCAAAGGCTGACACTGCCGCCCATTATACCACGGACCCCGGCCCGCTGACAACGCCTGTCAGCGGGCCGGGGTCATTTCGCCTTGACTCTTGCCATTGCCCCAAAAGATGCGTATAATAAAGGGGTGCAAATGCGTCATCGGACGCAGGTTTGGAGGGATCGCTATGGCCAACACCATTGGTATCTATATCCACATCCCCTTTTGCAAAAGCAAGTGTGACTACTGTGACTTCTACTCCCTGGCCGGGCAGGAAGAGCAGATGGACCGCTACCAGCGGGCGCTGCTCACCCATCTGCGCGCCTTCGCCCCCAAGCTCAAGGGCTGGGTGGTGGACACCGTCTATTTCGGCGGCGGCACCCCCTCCTACTACGGGGACAAGCGCTTGCGGGAACTGCTTTCGCTGATCCAGCGGCTGTTTTCCGTCAGCCGTCATGCAGAGGTCACCGTGGAGTGCAACCCCGACAGCGTCGAGGCCCGGGCCATGGCCCGGCTGCGCCGGGCAGGCGTGAACCGGATCTCCCTGGGGGTCCAGTCGGCCGACGCCCAGCAGCTGCGCTGCCTGCACCGGGTCCACTCTCCCCGGCAGGTGGTCCAGGCCGTGGCGGACATCCGCCAGGCCAAGCTGACCAACCTGAGCCTGGATCTCATCTACGGCTTACCCGGCCAGACCCTGGCTGACTGGGAGGAGACCCTGGAGAAAGCCATGGCCCTGGAGCCGGAGCATCTGTCCTGCTATGGTCTGAAGGTGGAGGAGGGGACCCCCCTGGCCCGCCAGGTGGACCAAGGGCTGAGCCTGCCCGACGAGGATCAGCAGGCCGACTTTTATCTGCGGGCGGTGACCCTGCTGCGCCAGCACGGCTACCGGCAGTATGAGATCTCCAACTTTGCCAAGCCCGGGAAAGAGTCCCGGCACAACATGAAATACTGGATGGGCCGGGAATATGTGGGCTTCGGCCCCGGCGCCCACTCCTATTTCGGCGGCCAGCGCTATGCCTATCCCCGGGACCTGGAAGGGTACCTCCGGGACATCGCCGCCGGCGCCGCCCAGCTGGAGGACGTCCAGGCTGTCCCGCCGCCGGAACAGGCCCGGGAATACCTGCTGCTGCGGATGCGCACCACCCGCGGCATCGAGGAATGGGAGTATCGGCGCAAGTTCGGCCTGAACTTTGAGCCCCTGGCCCGCCGCCTGGAGTGTTTCGAGAGCCATCGCTGGGCCGAACAGACCGACCACCGGTGGCACTTCACCCCCCAGGGCTTCCTGCTGTCCAACACCCTGATCATGGACCTGCTGGACGCCCAGGCGGACACCATCCACGGACAAAAATACTGGAAGGAGCTCATCGGTCAGTGTGAGCCCGACCAGGACCCCAATTTTTCCCCCTGAAAGGAGACCCCATGAAGTATATTTTGATCATCGGCGACGGTATGGCCGACAACCCCGTCCCTTCTCTGGACCACAAGACCCCCCTGCAGCAGGCTGACATCCCCGTGATGGACGCGCTGGCTGCCAAGGGGGAGGTGGGCAGCGTCGTCAACTGCCCCGCCGGCCTGCCCGCCGGCAGCGACACCGCCATCCTGTCCATCTTCGGCGCAGACCCCAACCACTGCTACACCGGCCGCTCTCCCCTGGAAGCTGCCGCCACCGGCATCCAGCTCCAGCCCGGCGACATCTCCTACCGCTGCAACATGGTGACCTATGAGGGCAGCGACCTGCCCTTTGAGGAGAAGAAGATCCTCTCTCACTCCGGCGGCTCCATCGAGGGAGAGCAGTCCATCCAGCTCATCACCGACCTCTTCCGGGACCCCACCTTCCAGCAGGCCGCTCAGAAGGCCGGCATGGTGGTCCATCCTGCCGCCTCCTTCCGGCACATCGCCGTCCAGTCCGGGGCCTCCATCGAGGGCATCTCTCTCATCCCGCCCCACGACCATCTGGGCGAGGTCATCGGTCCCCTGCTGCCCTCCGGCAACGACAACGCCGCCGTGCTCAAGGACCTCATGAAGCTGGCCCACCAGGTGCTGGACCGCCACCCCCTCAACGACGCCCGTCGGGCTGAGGGCAAGCTGCCTGCCAACGGCGTCTGGTTCTGGGCTGAGGGCAGTGCTGTGGCGCTGGATTCCTTCTGGGAGAAGTATCACAAGACCGGCACCGTCATCTCTGCCGTGCCCCTCTGCTTCGGCATCGCCCGGCTGTCCGGCCTGGAGATCCGGGAGGTAGAAGGGGCCACCGGCGAGCTGGACACCAACTACGAAGGCAAAGTGGAAGCCGCTCTGGACGAACTGCGCCGGGGCCAGGACTTCGTGGCCGTCCACGTGGAAGCCCCGGACGAGTGTACCCACAACGGGGACCTGCCCGGAAAGCTCCAGGCCATCCAGTGGCTGGACAGCCGGGTGGTGGGGCCCCTCACCCAGGCCCTGGCAGACGAGGGCACGGACTACCGGCTGCTCATCCTCTCGGACCACAAGACCCTGACCGCCACCCGGGGACACGACGGCGATCCGGTCCCCTACCTGCTCTACGACAGCCGGAAGGACACCGGCCTGGGGCTGCCGTACTGCGAGGCCTCCGGCCAGCAGGGGCCTGCCTATGCCGCCGGCGCACCGGTGCTGATGAAGAAGCTGTTTGAACTGATTTGAAAAAACGGAGGACAATCTGATGGAGAAAACTGCCTTTTCCCCGGCCAACATCCTGCTGCCCCAGGACTGCGGCCTGACCAAGTGGGCCGTGGTGGCCTGCGACCAGTACACCTCTCAGCCGGAATACTGGCAGCGGGTGGACAACTATGTGGGCGACGCCCCCTCCACCCTGCGCCTGATCCTGCCGGAGAGCAAGCTGGAGAGCGACAACGTGGACCAGGAGATCCAGAAGATCAACCAGACCATGGAGGCGTACCTGGCAGAGGAACGCCTGCGGGAGCTGGAGGATGTGATGATCCTGCTCGAGCGCAAGCTCTCCAGCGGCAAGACCCGCCTGGGCCTGATCGGCAAGCTGGATCTGGAACAGTACAGCTATGAAAAGGACTCCGGCACCCCCATCCGGGCCACCGAGGGGACCGTGCTCTCCCGCATCCCGCCCCGCATGGCGGTGCGCAGAAACGCTCCCATCGAGCTGCCCCACATCATGGTCCTGGTGGATGACCCGGACAAGAAGATCATCGAGCCCCTTCTGAAAAAGGAGAGCAAAAAACAGATGCAGATGATCTACAGCGCCACCCTGATGGAGAAGGGCGGCCGGGTCTCCGGCTGGCTGCTGTCCAAGGAGCAGGCCGCCAAAGTCCAGGACCAGCTGACCGCCCTGGGCGATCCGGAGCGGTTCGCCCAGTTCTACCACGCCGAGGGCAAGCCGGTGCTCACCTATGCCATGGGCGACGGCAACCATTCCCTGGCCACGGCCAAGGCCTGCTGGGAAGAGCTCAAGCCCACCCTCTCCCCCGCAGAACGGGAGACCCATCCGGCCCGGTATGCCCTGGTGGAGCTGGTCAACCTCCACGACGACTCTCTGGAGTTTGAGCCCATTCACCGGGTCCTGTTCGGCGTGGACCCCCAGAAGCTGCTGGCAGACTTCCTGGCTGCCTATCCCGACGCCCACGAAGGGGCGGGCGAAGGCCACCAGATCACCTATGTGCTGCCCGGCAAGAAGGGCGTGATCACGGTGCCCCACCCCACCGCCCAGCTGGAAGTGGGGACCTTGCAGACCTTCCTGGACCGCTATCTGGAGGAGCACGGCGGGAAGATCGACTACATCCACGGGGAAGACGTGGTGGAGCAGCTGGCCAGCCAGCCGGACAGCATTGGCTTCCTCCTGCCCCCCATGGGCAAGGACCAGCTCTTCCCCACGGTGATCTTTGACGGCGCCCTGCCCCGGAAGACCTTCTCCATGGGAGAGGCCCACGACAAGCGCTTCTATCTGGAGGCCCGCAAGATCAAGTGAGTCAGCTGACCCTTCAGGCCCCGGCCAAGATCAACCTCACCCTGGACATTCTGGGTGCCCGGTCGGATGGCTACCATGAGATGGAAATGGTCATGCAGTCGGTCTCCCTCTGCGACCGGATCACCCTGGAGCTTGGTTTTCCCGGCGGGGTCCGGGCGGAATCCGGGCTGCGCTTTCTGCCCAACGACAAAGGGAATCTGGCCGTGTCCGCCGCGTTGGCCTTTCGTCAGGCCACCGGACAGCGGTGGAAGGACCTGCTGATCTCCCTGGAGAAGGCCATTCCTGTCTGCGCCGGGACCGCCGGCGGCAGCAGCGATGCCGCCGCCGTCCTGCGGGGGCTGAATCTCCTGACCAACGCCGGCCTGACGCCGGAGGAACTGGCCCGGGTGGGGGAAGCCGTTGGTTCGGACGTTCCCTACTGTGTGCTGGGAACCACCGCGCTGGCCAAAGGCCGGGGAGAGATCCTCACGCCGCTGCCCCCCCTGCCCCCCTGCTGGATCTTGCTGTGCAAGCCGCCCTTTGCCATCTCCACTCCGGCTCTGTTCCGGGAATGGGACAAGGCCAAGCGGCACCTGCGGCCGGATACCAAAGGTGTGCTGGCCGCCCTGGAGCAAGGCGATCTGCTGGGGGTGGCCCGCCGGATGTTCAACGTGTTTGAGTCGGTCCTGCCGCTCCATCAGCGGCGGCAGATCGAGGCCATCAAAAACACCATGATCCAGGCCGGTGCCCTGGGCGCGGCCATGAGCGGCAGTGGTCCCACGGTATTTGGTCTGTTCGCCCGGCAGGACTTGGCCCGGCAGGCCAGATCGCTGCTGCTAGCCAGCCAGGAAGAGGTCTTTCTGACCCAGCCCCTTGCAGCGCCGCCCCCGCCGGTGGCGATTTCTTCCGTGGAAATTTCGTCCAACTCGGTATAAACCTGCAAAACACCGTCCATACTTTCCGCAACAACGGAACGATGGACGGTGTTTTTGATGTTACATGCTTGGAACCTTCCCCCTTTTCCCTGGCGGCGTGCCGCAGCTCTGCTGGCCGCCTTTCTGGTCTGCACGACACTCTGGGCAGAAGCTGCCCAGACTCAGCTGGCAGGCCATGTGATCCGCCTGCATGTGCTGGCCAACTCGGACAGCGCGGCAGACCAGGCCCTGAAGCTGCAGGTCCGCGACGCGGTGCTGGCCCACACCAACACCCTGTTGGCCCGCACCAGCAACGCGGGGGAAGCCACCAGAGTGTTGGAAGAAAATCTGTCCGAACTGACGCAGACCGCCCGGCAGGAGATCGCAGCCCGGGGTTCTGCCTACCCGGTTGCCGTGCGTCTGGAAGAGACCTGGTTTCCGACCAGGACTTACGAAAACGTCTCCCTGCCTGCCGGAAACTATCTGGCGCTGCGGGTCCTGATCGGAGAAGCGGCGGGGAAGAACTGGTGGTGTGTGGTTTTTCCTTCCCTTTGCCTCTCTGCCGTCAGCGAGACTTCGCTGCAAGCGGCCGGACTGAGCCACGGGGAGTATGCCTTGATCCAGGAAGACGAGGACTCCTATCAGATCCGCTTCAAAGCGGTAGAATGGTGGCAGATGTGCAAACACTGGCTCCATGGCCAGGACTGAGATTTTTCTTGTCGGCGGCGGTCCTGTGTGATACACTGAGAAAAAAGAAACGAGGTGCTTGCCATGACATTCCTATGGACCACGCTCCGTGTCCGGGATCTGGATCGGAGTCTCACCTTCTACCAGGACCTTCTGGGCCTCCCTCTTCAGGAGCGCTTTGGCCCGCCCGGCCATGAGATCGCCATGCTGGGCAGCCCTGAGGGGACCAAGCTGGAGCTGCTCTGCGACGGCGCTTCCTTGCCGGAGGTCCCGGCCCCGGGGCTTTCCCTGGGATTTGCGCCCGAAAACATGGCGCAGATGCTCAAGGCTTTAGAGCAGGCAGGGATTTCGGTGCCGGAACCTCTGTCGCCCAACCCCAACCTGCGGTTCTACTTTATTCGGGACCCGGATGGGTACCTTGTGCAGCTGGTGGAACAACTGCACAACTGAGTTCTACAAACAACGACAGGCGCGGGGCAAGGTCCCTGCGCCTGTCGTTGTTCTGTTCAAGCATGTCTCCGGCCGCTGATCTCCTGCACGGTCAAGGCGAACACGCAAGTCCGCTGCAGGACCTCCTCCGGGAAGGACCAGTCCGACCGGCCGCTGTAGTGGGCCATGATCTGCTGCAGACCGGCTGCTTTTTCTTCCGGCGTCGTCAATTCCCGCACGGCGCCCTCCCCCACCACGCTCTCGTAGCGGACGGAGAAATCGCAGGGCTTTTCGTCGGGCTTGACCTCTCGGCCGCTGTCCAGCTCAAAGCCGGCCCAGCCCAACTTGCGGCACAGGTCTACTTTGCGACCTGCTCCGGCGCTGTGGAAGTAAAAGGTCTGTGTCTCGCCGTCCCGGACATAGCCAAAGCTCAGCGGCACGATGTAGGGATGTGTTCCGTCGGCAAAGGCCAGGCGGAAGCAGTCACAGCGCCGGATCATCTCGTCCAACGCTTTTGGGTCTGTGACTGCCAGGTCTTTCCGTCTCATTTCCATGGGCACTTCCTCCTGTCATGCGATACTAAAAACAGTATACCCATCCCAAAAGCCTTTGTCAAAACCTTCCTTTTCCAAACGACAAAAAACAGGACAGTCGATCGACTGTCCTGTTCTCTGTGTTGGCGTTACCTATTTTCCCGGTTCGTCTCCAAACAAGTATCTTCGGCGCAAGTGAGCTTAA
>CAKTSK010000037.1 GCA_934597725.1 uncultured Eubacteriales bacterium | reverse complement strand
TTCGCCTTCCATCAGGAGATGATCGAATCCTTCGCCAGCGCGGTGGATTCTGCCACGCTGGAGGAAAAACGCCGCCTACTGCGCACCATCGTCAAAAAGGTGGTCTGGGACGGCAAAAATGCCTATGTTTATCTCTTTGCGGAGGATGGAGAGGCGGATTTGCCCCCTGTTGAGCAGCCTATGTATCCGTCAGGAGAGGATAGCGAATGAGATCCTCATGTACTTCCGCAGCCAGCGCAAGTACCAGGGCGAGGTCTCCCTCTCCGACTCCCTGGACGCTGACCCGGAGGGCAACGCCCTGTCGCTGATGGACGTGATCAGCGTGGACGACGACATGCTGGAGAATCTGGACACCCGGGATTCCTGCCAGAAGGTCCGCCGGTGCGTGGACCGCTGCCTGAGCGACCGGGAGGCCAAGGTGATCACCCTCCGCTACGGCCTGGACGGCCGGGAGCCTCAGACCCAGCGGGAGATCGCCGCCGCCTGCGGCATCAGCCGCTCCTATGTCTCCCGCCTGGAAAAGAAGGCCCTGGAAAAGCTCCGCCAGGAGATGGAGCGGGGCAGCTGAACCGGCCCGCCCGGAGACCCCGCTGCTGCGGGGCTCCGGGCGGCGTCCTTCACGGCCGGCAGGGAGGAAACCGTGCGCTATTTCACCAAAACAGGGATAAGAACGCACCTGTTTTTTGCGAAAACCCGAAAAGATGGAAATTTTCGGGAAATAGAGGGAGAAAAGGGTTAAGATTTGACCGAATCGGTCGAAAATAAAACTATAGAATCTACACTATCCAAGCCCCTTTGCTTCTCGCAGTTGTTCCCCCTGTTCCGTTGGCGTGACCGGTCTCGCGCGCTCCCTTGCGCGCCCGGCTTCTGTGCCAGCTGCTGCGAAAGCATCGCTCCCATCGTTTGCAGTGGATCATGAGGAAGGAAACAGAGAAGGAATGGAGGAACATGCTTTGCACAAACAGAACAAGCGCAGGAAACGGACCCCGAAGAACGCCAAACTGACGTCCAAGCTGGCCCTTGCCATCGGCGCGGCATTGGTGGTGATCTTTGCCATCCTGATCGTGGTCACGGTGACCCTGACCGGGGCCGGCGTCCAACGGGGCGTCTCCGGCGAGCTCTCCGCCATCGCCAAGAGCAACGGCAATGAGATCCAGAGCTGCTTCGATCTGGTAGAGGAGACGGCCAAGGGAGTCTAGGATTACATCGACCGGGCCTACCAGGGGCAGGGCGGCGGCCAGACCGGTATGGAGAGCACCCTGTATGCCGGCCAGCAGCTGACCCTGACGTCTTACAACATGGAGCAGTTCATGCTCTCCACGGTGCGCAACGCCGTGCAGAACAATGAGGAACTCAAGGGCCTGGGCGTCATGTTCGAGCCTTACCAGTTTCAGCGCGATATGCCGGAGTATGGGTTTTATCTCAGCACAGAGTCCCTGTCCAGCCCCCTGGGACCCTACCCCTATGACTCCTATAGTAAGGAAGATTCCTACCACTTCCCGGTGGAAGAGGGCAGCATTTATATCTCCCAGCCCTACCAGGACGGCGACAGCCTGGTGGTGGCCTACGGAACGCCCATCCAGCACGACGGCAAGGTCCTGGGCGTGGTCATCGCCAGCGTGGATCTGAACGCCTTCTCGGCGGTCAAGACCTCCACGGAGAACTATGCCGACATGTGGGCCACCCTCTTTGACGGCCAGGGCGCCATTGTCTGGGACAGCCGGTCGCTGGATCTGGTGGGCCAGCAGCTGACAGACACCGTGGCCAAGGACAAGCAGGTCGCCGAGATCCAGCAGGCCATGGCCCGGGGAGAGGCCTTCCACCTGGAGCAGAACCAGACCGACGGCCCCAAGATCACCTGCTTCTACAGCCCCCTCACGGCCGGCGGAGAGACCTGGTGGTCTGTGACCGCCCTGACCAATGCCGACGCCCACGCGGCGGAACGGCGGACCACCACGTTCCTGCTGGTGCTGTCTGTGGCAGCCCTGGCCTTCATCGTGTGCGTGGTGACGGTGGTCCTCCGGCGGCTGCTGGCCCCCATCCAGACCATTGTCGGCGCGGCGGACCAGCTGGCCAAGGGCAACCTGGAGATCCAGCTGGACCGGGAGGGGGAGGATGAGATCGCCCAGCTGGCCAACTCCTTCCAGACCATGGCAGAGACCCTCCGGGCCATCATCCAGGACATCAACCGCCAGCTGGGAGAGATGAGCAGCGGCAACTTCTGCATCGCCAGCCAGGAGGAAGCCCGCTATGTCGGAGAATACCGGGGGATCTTCCTGTCCATCCAGCGCATCAACCGGACCCTCAGCCAGACCCTGCGCCAGATCAATACAGTGGCAGACGCGGTCTCTGCGGGGGCGGCCCAGTCCTCCGACGGGGCCCAGGCCCTGGCAGAGGGGTCGGCAGAGCAGACCTCCTCCATCCAGTATCTGGCTGCCAACACCTCGCAGGTGCTGGAGCATGTCCAGAGCAACGCCGACCATGCCCGGGACGCCAGCGAAAAGGCCAAGCTGGCCAGCAAGGACCTGTCTGAGAGCGACGAGAAGCTGCAGGAGACCCTGGCCATGATGACCGAGCTGCAAAACAGCTCCCACGAGATCGTCAACATCATCCAGACCATCGAGGACATCGCCTTCCAGACCAACATCCTGGCCCTGAACGCGGCGGTGGAGGCGGCCCGGGCCGGCGAGGCCGGCAAGGGCTTCTCGGTGGTGGCGGAGGAGGTGCGAAACCTGGCGCAGAAGTCCTCCGAAGCCTCCCAAAACACCGCCAAGCTCATCCGGCAGTCCCTGTCGGCCATCCAGCGGGGGACCGGCAGTATGCGGGAGACCGCCGATTATATGAGCGACGTTCTTCAGCGGGCCCAGGAGATCACGGTGTCCATCCAGCAGATCTCCGAGGCATCGGACCAGCAGACTGCGGCGCTGGAACAGATCAACCAGGGCGTGGACGAGATCTCCGGGGTGGTCCAGACCAACTCTGCCTCTGCCGAGGAGAGCGCAGCGGCCAGCGAGGAGCTGTCCGAGCAGTCCCGCCAGCTGCGGGAACTGGTGGCCCGCTTCCGTCTGCGGGAAGAGGAGGAAGAGGTCCGCGGGACCGGGGCGTATCCCTCCTGATATCCTGTCATCTGCAGAGCAAAAGGACACGGCAGCTGCCGTGTCCTTTTTCGTTGTGGCATGGGATGGCCTGTCGGAGAGGCTCATTCTCCCCGGTGCTGCCGCAGGGCGAACAGCAGCAAAGAGAACAGCGCCGCGTAAGCCGCCCCCATGCTGGGAAAATACCAGCGCTGGGGCAGGCGGGCCACGGCGGGGTGGCTCAGCGCACACAGCGCCGCAAAGAGGACCAGCGCCAGCAGGCTGACGGCGATCCCCAGGGGGTTGTGGTTTGGGGGCGTCTCCAGCCCGGTCTGCCAGGCTTTCCGGCGCTCCAGCTGCCGCAGCAGAGCGGTTTCGTTTTCATACCCTTTGACCAGGAAGCGGGTGCAGCGCTTGACCCGCCCTCGGGCAGAGCGGATCTGGCAGCGGAGAAGGTAGGCGTCGTCGGTTTCTCGCAGCTGCTCGATCCGCAGGATTTCCTCTGCCTGGGCCGGCAAACGCTCTGTCGCTGCCATCTGCTGAAGGAGGCGGTCAATGGCAAGAGCGGCTTCCGCAAAACCAAGAAAACCCTGTTTGTACCGCACCAGCCAGCGGGTATCCAGAAGAAACAACCGGTTTTCCTCTGTCAGGAAAAAGACCGTGGCGTTCCGCAGGTTTTTGTGTCCGGCCCGGACCGCCAGAGCAATGCCTAAGGCAGAGGCACCCAGACAAAACACCAGAGGCAGCAGAGAAGGGAGCTGGGGAAAGCGCACCGACAGCAGGCTGCCGGCTGCGGCCAGGGTGACGGTCAGCGCCACGATCCCGACCACGCTGCCCAGGCTGTGCAGCGCATAGCGGCCGGGAGCCTTGCTGCCGGGGGCGATCCAGCGTTGGATGATGGGCATGAGAAACCTCCCAAAGAGAGTCAGGCGAGGGACACTGTCGGTTCGGGGTCAGGGCCGCCAGGCCACCTCCTGCCGCTTGGGACCGGTGGAGACCAGACGGATGGGGACCTGGATCTCCTGCTCCAGCACATCCACATAGGCTCTGGCGGCGGCAGGCAGGTCCTGGTAGCTGGTGATCCCCCGGATGTCTGTCTGCCAGCCGGGCAGGGTGGTGAAGACCGGCTTGGCCCGGGCCAGCAGCGGGGGAACGGGAAAGTCTTTGGTGATCTGCCCGTCGATCTCATAGGCGGTACACACCGGGATCTCGGGCAGGTAGCTCAGCACATCCAGGCAGGTCAGGGCCACCTGGGTGGCTCCCTGGATCAGGCAGCCATACCGGGTGGCGACCGCGTCGAACCAACCCACCCGGCGGGGCCGGCCGGTGGTGGCCCCGAACTCGCCCTTGTCGCCGCCCCGGCGGCGCAGCTCGTCCCCGGCCGGACCCAGCAGCTCGCTGACAAAAGGCTCGGTCTGGGCCCCCACGCAGGAGGAGTAGGCTTTGGTCACGCAGAGGATCTCCTGCAGGGCCGTGGGCGGCACCGGCGCGCCCACACAGCCGAAAGCGGCCAGGGTGTGGGAGGAGGTGGTCATGGGAACGATCCCCAGGTCCGGGTCCTTCATGGCGCCCAGCTGGCCTTCCAGCAGGATCTGCTTGTCCTCCTGCACGGCCCGGTGGAGGAAGGTGACCACGTCGCCCACATAGGGGCGGATGACCTCCCGCAGGGAGAGCAGCTCCAGATACAGGGCGTCGGCGTCTAACGGCGGCTTTTGGTACATGGTCTGGAAGAGCATGTTTTTGATGGTGATGGCGTGGGTCAGCTTCTCCCGCAGCAGGGTCTCCTGGAACAGGTCGCAGACCTGAATGCCGATCTTGGCATACTTGTCCGAGTAAAAGGGGGCGATGCCGCTTTTGGTGGAGCCAAAGGCGTGGCCGCCCAGGCGGGCCTCCTCATAGGTATCCTGTAAAATATGGTAGGGCAGCAGCAGCTGGGCCCGGTCGGAGATGAGCAGCCTGGGCGCAGGGACCCCTGCCATGGTCAGGCTGGCCAGCTCCTCGGCCAGCTTGCGGATGTCCAGCGCCACGCCGTTGCCGATGACGTTGGTGATGTGGGGATAGAACACCCCGGAGGGCAGGGTGTGCAGGGCAAAGCGGCCATACTCGTTGATGATGGTGTGACCGGCGTTGGCCCCGCCCTGAAAGCGGACCACGATGTCCGAGGTCTCTGCCATCTGGTCTGTGATCTTCCCTTTTCCCTCGTCGCCCCAGTTGGCGCCTACGATCGCTTTTACCACAAAAATCCCCTCCTGTACTGCGGCATGAAATGGCCGGCGGGTGGTGTGAACTTGATACGGATGGTTTTGGGGGAGAGTCCCCCAAAAACAGATAACTCATTATAATCCTGTGTTTTTGCGGATGCAAGATGAAATGGAAAAAAATTCCGTGCTTCCCGGGGATTTTTGGAGCTGGGGGGAGGTTTCTCTTTACATTCACGATTCACCTTGCTAAAATAGAAAAGCAGGCAAGCCAAAAGGAGGCGGAGCAACATGAAGCAGGCAGCCAAAGAAGAACTGGATTTGCTGTATGAAAGCCTTTTGCAGCTGAAGACCCCGGAGGAGTGCCGGCGGTTCATGGAGGATCTTTGCACGGTGACGGAGCTGAAAGCCATGCGCCAGCGGATCGAAGTGGCCATGTACCTGCGGGAGGGGATGATCTACCAGGACATCCTGAAGCAGACCGGCGCCAGCAGCGCCACCATCAGCCGGGTCAACCGCTGCCTGCGGTACGGGGCCGAGGGGTATCAGACCATCCTGCCCCGGCTGGATGCCATCTGGGAGGAGAAGAAGAAACCGTGAGCCATTGGGACGAGACCTACGACGCGCTGGCCGGCTGTTACGACGCCATGACCGAGGACGTGAACTACCCGGCCTGGGCGGATTTTTTGGAAAAACTCTTTGCCCGGTCCCCCCACCCGGTCCACACGGTGCTGGACCTGGCCTGCGGCACGGGGACCATGTCCTTTTTGCTGGCCCGGCGGGGCTATGAGCTGATCGGGGTGGATTTTTCCCCGGAGATGCTGGCCATTGCGGCGGAAAAGACCCTGGAAGGGGAGGGGGAGCCTCCCATCTTCCTCTGCCAGGCCATGGAGGACCTGGACCTGTACGGCACGGTAGACGCCTGCGTGTGCCTGCTGGACAGCGTGAACCATGTGACCCGGCCGGACCAGCTGCGGAAAGCCTTCCAGCGGGTCTGGTTGTTTTTGGAGCCCGGCGGCCTGTTCGTGTTCGACGTCCACACCCCGGCCCACCTGGAAGGGCTGGACGGGGGCATGTTCCTGGACGAGACCGAGGACGCCTACTGCGTCTGGCGCACAGACTACGACCCCCGCCGGAAGATCTGCACCTACGGCATGGATGTGTTCCGCCGGGAGGGAGCCCTCTGGCGGCGGGAGGAGGAGGTCCACGAGGAACGGGCCTATTCCCCGGCAGAACTGACCGACTATTTGACCCAGGCGGGCTTTCAGGACATCCGCCAGTATGGCGACCGGAAGCTCCGTTCCCCCCGGGCGGAGGAAGCCCGGATCTTTTTTACCGCCCGCAAGCCGGCGGACGAATCTTTGAAGTAAGCGAGGCATAGCATGGATTATATTGTCAGAATGATCGCCCACGACGCCCCCATCAAGGCCATGGCCATCCAGGGGCGGGGCCTGGTCCAGCGGGCCAGAGAGATCCACCACACCCTGCCGGTGGCCACGGCAGCCCTGGGACGCACCCTGCTGGGCGCGTCCATGATGGGACAGCAGCTGAAAGAGGAGGAGGGGTCCCTGACCCTGCGCGTCAGCGGCGGCGGCCCCCTGGGCAACCTGCTGGCGGTTTCCGACAGCCAGGGGAACGTCCGGGGCTATGTGCAGAACGGCCAGGTGGACCTGCCCCTGAAAGGCCCGGCCAAGCTGGACGTGGGCCGGGCGGTGGGGACCCCCGGCAGCCTGACGGTCATCAAGGACCTGCATTTGAAGGAACCCTATGTGGGGACCGTCCCCCTGGTCTCCGGGGAGATCGCGGAGGACATCACCGCCTATTTTGCCGAAAGCGAGCAGATCCCCACGGCCTGTGCCCTGGGCGTGCTGGTGGACCGGGACCTGTCGGTGGCAGCGGCAGGCGGCTACCTCATCCAGCTGCTGCCGGGGGCGACCGACGGGGACATCGACCGCATCGAGCAGGGCATCGCCCGGGTGGGCCAGGTGACGGCCCAGCTCAACCAGGGCGTCACGCCGGAGGAACTGCTGGGCATGGTCCTGGCGGACTTCGACCTGGAGCTGCTGGAGAAAGCGCCGGTGGAATACCGGTGCTATTGCAGCCGGGACCGGATGCGCGGCGCGCTGATCAGCATGGGCAAAGAGGAATTGCGTTCGCTGATCGACGAGCAGGGCCGGGCAGAGATGACCTGCCAGTTCTGCGATGCCGTCCACGTTTTTGAAAAAGAGGAATTGGAAGAACTGCTGAACGAGCTTTGAGCGGATGATCGTCTTGCAAAAGACGGTGTTCCAGAGCACAGCAGCCGCATCCTGAGAAAAAACGCACCTGCCCGATGGCGCGGCAGGTGCGTTTTTGGATGGGGGTGTCTTTGGAATGTTGCCGGACACGCCGGAAAACGAAAAATTTTTTTCACCGTTTCCCCTTTGACCCGGCGAAAGGAAGCGGCCGGAGGCCAGATTTTTTTCAAAAAAATATCGCGTCGAACCGCTGTGCCGGGGGTTTTTCCATGGTTTTTTTCCCGATCTGCCTCCGTGTCTGCCTGGGAAAGAAGCGGCGGATCGGGGAGAAAAGCCTTGTGTCCCAAGGGGTTTTCCGACTTGGTGTTCTGCGCGGTTTTCGGCGGCAAGAGACGCTGCAAAAGAAAAATAAAAAATTGGAAAAAACCTATTGACAAATGGGGGGGCTTTGGATATAATAGGCTACGCTGCTTGAGGGTCGCCAGAGCCCAGCAAGCAAAAGCCTCGGGAGCATAGCTCAGCTGGGAGAGCACATGCCTTACAAGCATGGGGTCACAGGTTCGAGCCCTGTTGTTCCCACCATTGATCTGGCGCGGTAGTTCAGTTGGTTAGAACGCCGGCCTGTCACGCCGGAGGTCGAGGGTTCAAGTCCCTTCCGCGTCGCCACGGGGTGTCTCGAACGCCCCATCTTATGCCCAGGTAGCTCAGTTGGTAGAGCAGCGGACTGAAAATCCGCGTGTCGCTGGTTCGATTCCGGCCCTGGGCACCACGCTGCGGCAACCGCCGCGGCGATCTGCGAGTGTAGCTCATCTGGTAGAGCGCCACCTTGCCAAGGTGGAGGTAGCGAGTTCGAGCCTCGTCACTCGCTCCAGATGGCGCCATAGCCAAGTGGTAAGGCAGAGGTCTGCAAAACCTTTACCCCCAGTTCAAATCTGGGTGGCGCCTCCATGGAAAAGCCTTGTCGAAAGACAAGGCTTTTTTCGTTTTTCAGAGAAAGGGCGGGATGACCTTGCAGGAACAACACGGGAACCAGAAGCAGCGCGGAGGATGGGTCGGCAAAGTGTTTGTGCTGCTGGTGCTGGCGGCGCTGGCGGCCGGGCTGATCCGCACGGTGTTCTTTCCTCGGCAGATCAACCAGTATGAAAACCGCTACGCGGCCCAGATGCCGGCCCCCACGGCGGCGGGCATCCTGGAGGGGAGCTTTCAGGACGACGCAGACGCGGCGCTGATGGATCAGATCCCCCTGGCCCAAGCCATGAAACGGAGCTATCACCAAACCAAAGCCCGGTATCTGGTGCGTTCCCTGGAGGGGGTGACCCAGTGGGCCGGCCTGGATCGGGACCGCTATGTGTCGTTCCAGGGCCTGTGCCTGTATGGGGATGGCTACATCGTCAACTGGACCCGCCCCTTGGCTATCAGCCAGGAAGCCCTGGACCGGAAGGCGGCGGTGCTGAACCAGACCTTTGCCAACCACCCGTCGCTGCGCTTTTATACCTATTACATTGAGAAGGACACCGACCTGAATTTCCAAACGGGGGAGAAGAGCGGCCTGTCCCAGGCGATCCTCTCCCAGCTCGCGCTGCCGGAAGCCCGGAAGGGGGTCTATACCATCGACAGCTTTGCAGAGTTTTCAACAAAGTTCTATCGCACCGACACCCACTGGAACTGTGTTGGCTCCTACGAGGCTTACCGTCAGCTTGTTGACCTGTTGGGCTGCCCGGGCGCGCCCCTTGTTCCTGCTGGGGATGCTGTGCTGGTGGGGGAGGACTTCAGCGGCGTCAAAGCCTCTACCGTGGGGGCGAGCGGCGTTCTGACCGAGTCCTTCTATGGATATCCCTACCAGTTTCCCGCCATGACCGTGACTGTCAACGGCGCGCCTGCGGAGGATTACGGCAACCAGACGGCCTTCCTGGAGGGCACGGCCACGCTGCCGCTGACCTATGGCAACTATTACGGCGGCGACAATGGAGAGACGATCTTCAGCACCGGGACCCAGGGCCGGGGCAAGCTGCTGGTGATCGGCGAGTCCTACGACAACGCCGTGCTCAAGCTGCTGGCCAGCCATTACGACAGCCTGTACTCCGTGGACCTGCGCTACTATGAACACAGCATGGGCCAGCCCTTTGACCTGACGTCCTACACCCAGGCCAACGGCATCACCGATGTGCTGCTCATGGGCAACATCGACTACTTCATTCAGGACACCTTTGATCCGGAGGCTTGATCTATGGTATTCAGCAGTCTCACATTTCTCTGCCTGTTTCTGCCGCTGGCCGTCGTGCCGTATTTTCTGTGGAAGAACCGGGTGTACCGCAACGCCTTGCTGCTGGTGCTCTCTCTGGTCTTTTATGCCTGGGGCGAACCCAAGTATATCGTCATGATGCTGGCGGCCACGGTGGTGGCCTACCTGGGCGGGCTGGGCATGGCGGCCCTGTCCCATCGGCCGGGGGCGAGAAAGGCGGTGTTTGCGGCGACGGTGTCTCTGGTGGTGCTGAACCTGCTGGTGTTCAAGTATCTGAACTTCTTCTGGGACAACCTCACCCGGGTCCTGGACCCCGGCTGGAGCATCCCGCAGATCGCCCTGCCCATCGGCATCAGCTTCTATACCTTTCAGATTTTGTCCTATGTTATCGACCTCTACCGGGGCCAGGTGGCCTTGCAGCGGAACTTTTTCTATCTGCTGCTGTACATCAGCTTCTTTCCCCAGCTCATTGCCGGTCCCATCGTCCGGTACAGCACCATCGAGGAGGAGATCCTCCACCGTCGGGAATCCTGGGCGGATGTGGAGGCGGGGCTGAAACGGTTCATCATAGGGCTGAGCAAAAAAGTCCTTGTGGCCAACAACGTCGCTGCGCTGGCGGACCTCATCTACGGCGGCAACCAGGCCATCTATGGCACCAGCATGTACTGGCTGGCCGCGCTGGCCTATACCTTCCAGATCTACTTCGACTTCTCCGGCTACAGCGACATGGCCATCGGCCTGGGGCGGATGTTTGGGTTTCATTTTCTGGAAAACTTCAACTATCCCTATCTGTCCCGTTCCGCCACGGAGTTCTGGCGGCGGTGGCACATCTCCCTGTCCTCCTGGTTCCGGGATTACATCTACATTCCCCTGGGCGGCAGCCGGGTGGGGAAGGCCAAGTGGGTGCGTAACATCCTGGTGGTGTGGGGCCTGACCGGCTTCTGGCACGGGGCGGAGTGGAATTTCCTGCTCTGGGGCCTGTACTATGCGGTCCTGCTGGTGGCCGAAAAGTTTTTCCTGGGCCGCTGGCTGGAAAAGCTGCCCAGCCCTCTGCGGTGGCTGTATGCGTTTTTTGTGGTCAACCTGGGCTGGGTCCTCTTCAGCCGCACGGACTTCGGGGAGCTTACTCACGCCCTGCACACCATGTTCGTCTGGCAGGAAACCAGTCTGGCCCAGGTGCTCAGCGCGGACACGGAGATCTTGCTGGCCCTGGTCTTTCTGCCTCTGGCCTTCCTGTTCTCCTTTCCGGTGGCGCAGAAGCTGCCCCGGCCCAGAGGGACGGCGGGGGCCTTGGCAGAGGCGGCGGGCTATGGGCTGCTCCTGCTGCTTTGCGTGCTGAGCATCGTCAGCTCGGTGTACAATCCGTTCATCTATTTCCGGTTTTGAGAGGGGATGCCCCTCTGTTCTGCGCCGGCCTGTCGAGGATCTCGATGGGCCGGCGCTGTTTTTGTCAAAAATCAGACAGGTGCCATTGATAAGTGTCTTGACAGATGTATTGGCGTGTGCTACAATGGCTAACCAGCCAAGCCATAAATACCGGCGCGCCTTTCTGCGCGCCGCGGAGAGGGATATGATGGATATGAGCAATACGATTTATGACGTTGTCATCGTCGGCACCGGTGCGGCGGGGTTATACTGCGCCCTGAACCTGCCGGAGGACCTGCACATCTGTATGATCACCAAGCAGAAGGCGGACGAGTCCGATTCCTTCCTGGCCCAGGGCGGCATGTGTGTGCTGCGGGGCGAGGAGGACTTTGCCCCCTATTTTGAGGATACCCTGCGGGCCGGACACTATGAAAACGACCCCAAGACCGTGGAGGTCATGATCCGCAGCTCCAACAGCGTGGCCCGGGACCTGCTGCGCTACGGCGTGCGCTTCTCCCGGGACGAGGAGGGGGAGCTGAACTACACCAAGGAGGGCGCCCACTCCTGCCCCCGCATCCTGTTCTATGAGGATGTGACGGGCCGGGAGATCACCAGCAAGCTCCTCCAGGCGGTCCGGCAGCGGCCCAACGTGGTCATCCTGGAGGACACCACCATGATCGACCTGGCCTGCGCGGACAACATCTGCGGCGGCGTGGTGGTCTGCACCGCCCAGGGAGAGCGGCAGCTGCTCCGGGCCAAGGATGTGGTCCTGGCCTGCGGCGGCCTGGGAGGGCTGTATCAGAACTCCACCAACTTCTCCCACATCACCGGCGACGCCCTGGCCATTGCCCTGCGCCACGGCATCGAGGTCTCCCACCTGGACTATGTTCAGATCCACCCCACCACCCTCTACTCCAAGAAGCCCGGACGCCGGTTCCTGATCTCGGAGTCGGTCCGGGGCGAGGGGGCCATTCTGATGGACAAGGCGGGCAACCGCTTTACCAACGAGCTCCAGCCCCGGGACCTGCTGAGCAAGGCCCTCTGGGCCCAGATGGAGAAAGACGGCACCGACTTCGTCTGGGAGGACCTGCGGCCCATCGGGAAAGAGGAGATCCTGTCCCACTTCCCCAACATCTACCAGCACTGCCTGGAAGAGGGCTACGACGTGCTGAAAGAACCTATCCCCGTCGTTCCCGCCCAACACTATCTGATGGGGGGCATCAAGGTCGACCTGGCCAGCCGCACCTCCATGGACCGGCTGTACGCCTGCGGAGAGACCAGCTGCAACGGGGTCCACGGGAAAAACCGTCTGGCCAGCAACTCCCTGCTGGAGTCCCTGGTCTTTGCCCAGCGGGCGGCAGACGACATCCTGTTCGGGGAGCGCCGCCCGGCCCAGCCGGCCTGTCAGGTGGACTGGAAGGACTATGATGACCTGGACACCCTCTTTGCTGGCTACCGCCAGACGGTGCTGGACGAGATCGAAAGGAAGCGTGCATAATGAACGAGATCACCATGAAACTGAACGTGGACAAGCTCATCACCCTGGCCCTCCAGGAGGACATCACCAGCGAGGACGTGTCTACCAACGCCATCATGCCCCAGGCCAAGCAGGGAACGGTGGACCTCATCTGCAAGCAGGACGGGGTCATCGCCGGTCTGCCGGTGTATGCCCGGGTGTTCCACCTGCTGGACCCCCAGACCCAGGTGACCTTTTTCTGCCAGGACGGGGATGAGGTCCGCAAGGGCCAGACCCTGGCCACGGTGGTGGGCGACATGCGGGTGCTGCTGTCCGGGGAGCGGGTGGCGCTGAACTATTTGCAGCGGATGAGCGGCATCGCCACCTACACCCGCTCGGTGGCCCGCCTGCTGGAGGGCAGCCGCACCACCCTGCTGGACACCCGGAAGACCACCCCCAACTGCCGGATCTTTGAAAAGTATGCCGTCCGGGTGGGCGGCGGCCGGAACCACCGGTACAATCTGTCCGACGGCGTGATGCTCAAGGACAACCACATCGGCGCGGCAGGGGGGATCACCCAGGCGGTGCAGATGGCCCGGGACTATGCACCCTTCGTGCGGAAGATCGAGGTGGAGGTGGAGACCCAGGCCCAGGTGGAGGAGGCGGTGGCCGCCGGCGCGGACATCATCATGCTGGACAACATGTCCACGGAGGAGATGGCCAAAGCCATTGCCTTCATCGACGGCCGGGCAGAGACCGAGTGCTCCGGCAACGTCACCCGGGAGAACATCGCCCGGCTGGTGGACCTGGGGGTGGACTACATCTCCAGCGGCGCCCTGACCCACTCCGCGCCCATCCTGGACATCTCCATGAAGAACCTGCACGGGATTTGAGAGGAGGGCTTCCGTGACCGTACCAGAACGCCGGGGGCAGATCCTCCGCATCCTGGAGCGGGAGACCGCTCCTGTCACCGCCAGCGAGCTGGCCTCCCGGTTCCATGTCAGCCGCCAGGTCATCGTGCAGGACATCGCCGTGCTGCGGGCCCAGACGGCGGACATCCTCTCCACCTGCCGGGGCTATACCTTGCAGCAGCGGGATGCCTGCACCCGGGAGATCAAGGTCTGCCACCCGGAGGAGGACGCGGCGAAGGAACTGCAGATCATCGTGGACTGCGGGGGGCGGGTGACCAACGTGAGCATCAAGCACCGGGTCTACGGACGCATCACCGCCCCCATGGACATCGCCTCCCGCCAGGATGTGGAGGAGTTTTTGGATCAGCTGGGGGAGGGGACCTCCACCCTGCTCAGCAGCGCCACCGCCGGATACCACTACCATTTGATCGAAGCCGCCACCCCGGCGCGCCTGGACCTGATCGAGGAACGCCTGGCCCAGGCGGGGCTGCTGGCCCCGCTGAGCGCCTGGGAACAGTGAAGAAAGGACAGCCTTGTGAACGTACATGAACTGCAGGCGGAGATCGTCCGCCTGAAGAAAGAGAACGATATTTCCATCCTGGCCCACGCCTACCAGAGCGAGCCCATTCTGGAGATCGCCGACCATGTGGGCGACTCCTATGGCCTGAGCCTGCAGGCCAGCAAGGAGGACCACGGCACGGTCCTGCTGTGCGGCGTGCGCTTTATGGCCGAGACCTGCAAGATCCTCTCCCCGGAGAAGCGGGTCCTGCTGCCCAACCCCACCGCCGGCTGCCCCATGGCCGAGCAGCTGACCCCGGCGGGGCTGGAAGAACTCAAAAAAGCCTACCCGGGTTATACTGTGGTGGCCTATATCAATACCTCCTCTGCGCTGAAGGTGGGGTGCGACGTCTGCGTGACCTCCTCTTCGGCGGTGGAGATCTGCAAGAAGCTGCCGGGGGACCGGGTCCTTTTTATCCCGGACCCCAACCTGGGGCGCTACGTCGCCGCCCAGGTGCCGGAAAAGACCTTTGCCTTCTATGACGGGGGCTGCCCCCGCCACGCAGCCATGCGGCGGCAGGACGTGGATCGGGCCAAAGCCGCCCATCCCCAGGCCCTGCTGCTGGTCCACCCGGAATGTCCGCCGGAGGTGGTGGATCAGGCCGACTATGTGGGCTCCACCACGGGGATCATGGCCTTTGCCAAGCAGTCGGAGGCCAAGGAGTTCCTCATCGGCACCGAGATCAGCATTGTCGAGCATTTGCAGTATGCCTGCCCGGAGAAGGCGTTCTATCCCTTGTCCCAGAACCTGACCTGCCCGGATATGCGGGTGACGTCTCTGATGGACGTCTATCGCTGCCTGCTGGGGACCGGCGGGGAAGAGATCGTGCTGCCGCCTGCCGTGATGGAAGGGGCCGGCCGCTGCATCCGGCGGATGATCGAGCTGGGCTGAGGCCCTTGAGAGAAAAGAGAGAACCCAGTCCTTTCCGCCGCGCCCGTGAGGGCGCGGGGAGGGGACTGGGTTTTTGGGTTACAGAGAGAAAATGGGGTAGGGCAGCTGATGTTTTATTTCCCTTCGAGTTTTTTGGATAAGGCTTGAAAGAGTGCCAGGTGGCTGGTGCTGATGCGCTGAAAGATCTCGCTGGCTGTGGCATCGTTGTAGATGTGAGAGGTCAGATTGCGGTCTTCCAGGAGTTTGAGCCAGCCGGACTGGTCTGTGATGAGCCCGTCGGCGTATGCTTGACGCATGACTGCTTTGGGGCTGTTGATGTCGGCATATCCCTGGTCCAGAAGATATTCCCGCGTGGCTTTCCAGGCCAGCTCGGTGGTGAATTCGAAGCGCTGGATGACACCATCCCGCACGACCGAGTTCGGTGTATCGCCGTAGGTGGCAAGCGCTTCCTCCAGGCGTATCAGCGCTATGTTCAGCTTGTTGCGTTTTTCCAGGGCTTTATCCATCAGTACCACACCATCCTTTTTGATGTTTTCTAAAAAAGCTTCGTCCAAATCGCCTGTGATGTGGACGATATCCAGCTTCAGAAGGGTGTCCAGCTCCTCTGCGTCCCACCAGAACAGGGGGCGGTTTTTTTCCGGCATCCCGTAGACTGCCAGGTCTACGTCGCTGCGGGGCGTGTTGTCCCCTCTGGCCCGGGACCCGAAGAGGACGAGCTGTTGTGCGCCGTGCTTAGCGGCCAAGGCAGCCAGCTGCCGATAGAGAGTTGATTGAGGTTGTGTCATGGACATCCTCCTTCGTGGTGTTGTGCGGCCGATCCACAAAGAGTCGCCGAACGGTTTCCGTTTCTTTCGTTGAACGCATTTTACCGCGCATACACGGGGAAGTCAATAAAGTGTGTACAAGAGCTGACTGTTCCGGCTCTTTGGAAATCAACACAACAAAAAATTCCGAAAACCATCTTTCGATGATTTTCGGAATTTTGGTCCGAGTGTTGAGATTCGAACTCAAGGCCTCTTGAACCCCATTCAAGCGCGATACCAAACTTCGCCACACCCGGAAGTGATTTGTTGTTGCCGCGTCAAGCAGCTTAGTTATAATAGCATGGGAAAGCGGAAAAAGCAAGGGGTTTTTGAAAAAATGTCGGAAAAAGATGCACAAAAGAATGGTAAAAAATATGGATATAGGAAGCGGTTTACACAATTCCGGCCAAAATGGCCTGTTTTACCACGATTTGGGACCAGGTTTCCAGCTGCGGAAGGGCTTGCAGCAGCTGCGCCGGGGTGGCCCAGGAGCCGGACATTTTTTCCTGCTCCCGCACGGTCACCTCGCCGTCGGTCTCCAACAGATAGACCAATGCGGTGTGGTAGTCGCTGACCCCGCCGGTGGTCTCGTTGATCACCCCCACAAAGGTGAGGGCGCGCCGGTGAGGGACGGCGACCTCCTCGGCCAGCTCACGCTCCAACCCGGCCAGGATGGGGTCCTGTGCGTGGGCCTCGGTGGGGTTGATGTGCCCGCCCACGCCCAGAGAGAGCTTGTCATGCAGGCGGGTCTCGGTCTGCTTCCTCAGGCGGCGCAGCAGAAAATAGCGGCCGTCCCGACGCAGCAGGACATAGGGAATGATCTGCTTGACGGTGTCGTCATA
>CAKTSK010000036.1 GCA_934597725.1 uncultured Eubacteriales bacterium | reverse complement strand
AAAGCGGGAACCCCCCACGGGCAGTGGCCCCCACGGAGTGGGTAACTCCGAATCTCTTGCCTGTATGACAGGCACTATCTTACGCTGTTGGTAACGGCGGCTCTTTCTGACCAACGTGGTTGGTCACCGACTTTCTAACCAACGTAGTTGGCTAACGGCCTTCTAACCACCGTGGTCAGTCGTCGGTGGTCCCACCCGCCCGCTGCAAGGCGTTCGGTGGTCGGCTTCTGCCGTCGCCTCCTACGGCTGCGCCGCTGCGCCGTTGGCAGCGGCGTCGTTTGAGACTGACGTGGTCGGTTGCTGGTCCTCCCAACAGAACGATGCCGGTCCCTCCCGTTGGAAGAACCGGCATCGCAGTGTGATCGTTTGGTGGAAGGTTTACAGCAGGATGATCCCTGCATCATGGCAGGAGGCGATGGTCTCGTCGTCCCAGGTAGACACCTGGACCTCCCCGATGTGTGCCTTGCCCAGCAGGAACATGGACAGGCGAGACTGCCCGATGCCCCCGCCGATGGTCAGCGGCAGCTTGTCCTCCAGCAGCAGCTTGTGGAAGGTGAGCTTCCGCCGGTCATCGCAGCCCGCCACCGTCAGCTGACGGTCCAGCGCAGCAGCATCGACCCGGATGCCCATGGAGGACAGCTCAATGGCCTTGCCCAGCAGATCATCCCAGAGCAGGATGTCGCCGTTGAGGGTCCAGTCGTCATAGTCCGGCGCCCGGCCGTCGTGGGGCTTGCCCGACTTCAGCGCCCCGCCGATGCCGATGAGGAAGGTGGTGGGATGCTCCTTGACCCAGGCATCCTCCCGCTCCTTGGCGGTCAGATCGGGATAGGTGTCCTCCAACTCCTGAGAGGTGACAAAGCTCACCGACCGGCTCACCTGGGGCAGAACGCTCAGCTGAGGAAAGACCGAACGGAGGGTCTTCTGGGTGTCCGCCATGGCGCTGATGATGTCCTGCACCGTGGCCTTGAGAAAGTCCAGGTTCCGGTCCCGGGGGGCAATGACCTTCTCCCAGTCCCACTGGTCCACATAGATGGAGTGGAGGTTGTCGGGGATCTCGTCCCGGCGGATGGCGTTCATGTCGGTGACCAGCCCCTCGCCCACGGGGAAGTGATAGTGATACAGGGCCATGCGCTTCCACTTGGCCAGGGAGTGGACCACCTGGGCATCCCGTCCGGCGGCAGGAATATCAAAGCTGACCGGGCGCTCCACGCCGTTCAGATCATCGTTCAGACCGGAGGAAGCCTCGACAAACAGCGGGGCAGAGACCCGGCGCAGATGCAGATTCCCGCAGAGGGTGTCCTCAAAGACCCGCTTGAGCAATCCGATGGCTTTCTGGGTGTCATACAGGTTCAGCAAGGGGGCGTAGCGCTCGGGAATATAGGTTTTGGTAGACATAGTTCAAAACTCCTTTCGGATGGGATCATCCAAAGAAAACCGCTCACCCATGGTAGAGCTTGCTGGTTTGATACTTCGGCTCGCTGGTCAGCCGGACCCCCAGGCGGCGGAAACTGTCCTCGTCGGCTTCCGAGAGGATGACCGTCGTGTGGGCCTCGCAGCCCCGCAGCTTCTGCAGCTGCTGCACCGCCCGCTTGGCGTTGGGGTCGGTGACGGCACAGATGGACAGGGCCACCAGCAGCTCGTCGATGTGCAGCCGGGGGTTCTTGTTGCCCAGCACGTTGACCTTCAGATCCTGGACCGGTTCGATGACCGACGGGGAGATGAGCTGGACCTCGTCCGAGATGCCGCCCAGATACTTCAGCGCGTTGAGCAGCAGGGCCGACGAACAGCCCAGCAGCTCCGAGGTCTTGCCGGTGAGAATGCGGCCGTCGGGCATCTCCATGGCGGCGGCGGGGTGGCCGGTGCGCTCGGCCACGGCCAGGGCGGGGCCGACCACGCTGCGGCTGAGGGGGCTCAGCCCCAGCTGCTTCATGAGCAGCTCGATCTTGTATACAGCCGTGCCGTCGGTGCGCCCCCGGCGGTGGCGGCACTGCTCGGCATAGAACCGGCGCAGGATCTCCTCCTCGGAGGCCTGACAGACTGCGTCGTCGTCAAAAATACAATAGCCGGCCATGTTGACCCCCATGTCGGTGGGGGACTGGTAGGGAGAGGAGCCGGAGATCCGCTCAAACATGGTTTTCAGGACCGGGAAGATCTCCACATCCCGGTTGTAGTTGACGGTGGTCACCCCGTAGGCTTCCAAATGGAAGGGGTCGATCATGTTGACGTCGTTCAGGTCAGCGGTGGCAGCCTCATAGGCCAGGTTCACCGGGTGACGCAGGGGGAGGTTCCAGACCGGAAAGGTCTCATACTTGGCATAGCCGGCCTGGATGCCCCGCTTGTGCTCGTGATAGAGCTGGCTGAGACAGACGGCCATCTTTCCGCTGCCCGGGCCGGGCGCGGTGACCACCACCAGGGAGCGGGAGGTCTCGACAAATTCGTTCTTGCCATACCCCTCTTCGCTGACGATGCGGGGGATGTCGTAGGGATAGCCCTCGATGGAGTAGTGGCGATAAACTTTCAGGCCCAGCCCTTCCAGCTGCGCCTGAAAGATCTCGGCGGCGGGCTGGCCGCTGAAGCGGGTGAGGACCACGCTGCCCACAGGGAAGCCAAAGCCCCGGAACGCGTCGATCAGCCGCAGGGTGTCGGTGCCGTAGGTGATGCCCAAATCGCCCCGGACCTTGCTCTTCTCCAGGTCCATGGCGGACACAGCCACCACGATCTCCACCTGATCCTTCAGCTGCATGAGCATGCGGATCTTGGAGTCGGGGTGGAAGCCGGGCAGCACCCGGGAGGCGTGGTTGTCGTCAAAGAGTTTGCCGCCGAACTCCAGGTAGAGCTTGCCGCCAAACTGGTCGATGCGGGAACGGATGTGCTCCGACTGCATCTCCAAGTATTTTTCGTTGTCGAACCCAAGTCTTTCGATCATAAACGCACCGCTTCCTCTCGTTTTTCTCTCTCCGTCTGACACGAGGCCAAAAATGACCGGGAACATGGAAATAATTTACCAATGATTGTATGAAAAGTCAACCAGAGAAGAAAAATATTGTAGAACTTACCAAGGACTTTGCCCGCCTGCCGCCCGGACCGGCGGCGGGGCTGGGCAGGATAACGGGGGGATGCGGGGAAAAAGACCGGCGGCGTCTTGCCTGTCTTTGAAATATATGCTATAATTTGACGTTCAGAAAGGACAGAAAAACACAACAAAGTGTGTTACGATCATCCTAAGCAACAAGGAGCTTATACGATATGCTGGAACTGAAAGGATTATCCTACCAGGTGGAGGACAACGGGGGACAGACAGATATCCTCCGGGGCATCGACCTGACTATCCCGGACAATAAGTTTGTGGTCATCACCGGCCCCAACGGCGGCGGCAAGACCACCCTGGCCAAGGCCATCATGGGCCTGGTCCGATCCACTGGCGGCCAGATCGTCTGGAACGGCACCGATATCACGGCCCTGTCGATCACCGACCGGGCCAAGCTGGGCATCAGCTATGGCTTCCAGCAGCCCCCCCGCTTCAAGGGGCTGCGGGTCCGGGACCTGCTGGAGCTGGCCTCCGGCAACAAAAAGCTCACCCGGGACGAATGTTGTTCCTACCTCAACCGGGTGGGGCTGTGCGCGGCAGATTATGTGGACCGGGAGGTGGACGCCTCTCTGTCCGGCGGCGAGGTCAAGCGCATTGAGATCGCCACCATCCTGGCCCGGCCGGGCGGGCTGCTCATCTTTGACGAGCCTGAGGCAGGCATCGACCTGTGGTCCTTTGCCAAGCTGACGGAAACCTTCCGGGTCCTCCACGGCAGGGGGGAGAACACGATCATCGTCATCTCCCACCAGGAGCGCATCATCGACCTGGCCGATGAGATTGTCATGATCTCCGGCGGCAAGGTGGTCCGTCAGGGGCCCAAGGAGGAGATCATGCCGCATATCCTGGCAGACACCGGCGGGATGTGCAGCTTTTTGCAGCCCAACACCGACAGCTGCCGCCAACCGAAGGAGGGCTAAGCCATGAGCAAAGTAGACACCCGGCTCCTGCGGGAGATCGCCGATCTGGAGGGGACTCCCAAGGGCGCCTACAACATCCGCAAGAACGGCCAGCTGGAAGGCCGGAGCAACACGGCGAACATTGAGATCGTCACCAAAGAGGACAAGCCCGGCATCGACATCCACATCAAGGCCGGCACCAAGCACCAGTCCGTCCATATCCCCGTCATCATCACCGAGACCGGCCTGGATGAGCTGGTCTACAACGACTTTTTCATCGGCCCCGACTGCGACGTGGTCATCGTGGCCGGCTGCGGCATCCACAACGACGGCGACAAGGACTCCCAGCACGACGGCATCCACACCTTCCATGTGGGGGAGAACTCCAAGGTCCAGTATGTGGAAAAGCACTATGGCGAGGGCGAGGGGACCGGCGAGCGGGTCATGAACCCCAAAACCATCATCTACCTGGAAAAAGGCGCCTCCATGCAGCTGGACACCACCCAGCTGCGGGGCGTGGACTCCACCAAGCGCTACACCAAGGTGGTGGTGAAGGAGGGGGCCGAGGCGGTCGTCAACGAAAAACTCCTCACCCACGGCAAGCAGGTGGCTGAGTCCGAGATGGACGTCATCCTGGCCGGGGAAGGGGCCAGCGGCCGGGTCATCTCCCGGTCTGTGGCCCAGGATGAATCCCAGCAGGTCTTCTATCCCCGGATGATCGGCGATGCCGCCGGCTTCGGCCACGTCCAGTGCGACTCCATCCTCATGGGCAAGGCGAAGATCCAGTCCATCCCCGCCCTCACGGCCAACCATCCCGATGCCCAGCTGATCCACGAGGCTGCCATCGGCCGGATCGCCGGGGATCAGATCCTGAAGCTGATGACCCTGGGCCTGACCGAGGAAGAGGCAGAGGAGGAGATCCTGAATGGATTCCTCGGATAAGCTGACCAAAGAGGGTATTTACTACGTCAAGGAGGACCCCCAGCTGGGCCAGATCCGCGGCCTGGACCCCTGGGCAGTGGAGAATGGCATCCATCTCATCCGCATGGAGCCGGACGCTGCCGAAGGGATCATGATGGTCCGCAAGAGCAACCAGCAGCAGTACGGCACGGTCCACGGCGGCGTGCTGGTGGCCTTTGCCGACACCATTGCCGGCCACAGCCTGCTGCCCCATGGCCGGATGTGCGTGACCCAGGGCAGCACGGTGAACTTTCTCAGCCCGGCCACCGGCGCATATCTGTTTTGCCGGGCGACCCCGCTGAAGGTGGGCAGCCGGATCTGCGTGGTGTCGGTGGAGCAGCGCAATGACCGGGATGAGCTGGTGACCTCTGCGCTGTTTACCTTTGCGGTGGTCAAGAACATCGACCCCCTGCTGCTGCCCCCGAAGCACCCCAACCTGACCTTCTGACGCCCGCCGGAAACAGAAAGGCCGGCGCGGACTTTGCCGCACCGGCCTTTTTGACAGAGGATCAGAGATCCCAGCTTTCAAATTCGTCTTCGCTGTCGCCGGCTGCGCCGGGGCAGGTGCGGCACAGCCGCTCCTTCTTGGTCTGGACCTTGGCCCAGAGGGCGGCCAGCCAGTCAGAGATCCGGTCCATATTGGCCATGATCAGGCAGATGACGGCGGCGGCGGAAAGGATCAGCGCGGTGATCTTCAAAACAAGTTCTGTGACCTTCATAAGAAAACCTCCAAGTAACAGTTGCGCATGTGGGTTGGTCTATGTTAGTATTTTACATGATGGCACAGGAAAATACAATCCGAAAATGTGATTTCTGTAATTTTTTCACAGTTTTCTTAGAAACGAGCCGTACGTCCGCGTCCGGCAAGGAAAGGAAGGGTATCCGATATGCGCTTTCAAAACGAAAAGGGCGAGATCCAGATCAGCAGCGAGGTCTTTACCACCATCACCGGTGCGGTGGCCACCAGCTGTTTCGGCGTGAAGGGCATGGCGGCCCGGTCCAAAAAGGACGGCCTGGTCCATCTGCTGCGCAGCGAGTCCATGGGCAAGGGGGTGCGGGTCCTGTTTGAGGAGGACAACACCGTGTCCATCGAGCTGCACATCATCGTGGACGCCGGGGTGAACCTGACCGCCGTCAGCAGCGCCATCATGGGCGAGGTCCGCTACGCCGTGGGCAACATGACCGGCGCGACCGTGCGGGCGGTGGACGTCTATGTGGACTCCATGCAGATCGACTGAGAGGAGAGAGAAGAGGAAAATGGTACAGTCCGTTGATGGAAACACACTGGCGAGGATGCTTGTCCACGCCTCCGCTTCTCTGAACGCGGAAAAACAAACGATCAATGAACTCAATGTCTTTCCGGTCCCCGACGGGGACACGGGGACCAACATGAGCCTGACCCTGGGCACCGCCGCCGCCGAGCTGCGGCAGGACCCGCCCGCCACCGTCGAGCAGACGGCGGCCCGGTGCGCGGCCGCCATGCTCCGGGGGGCCCGGGGCAACTCGGGCGTCATCCTGTCTCTGATCTTCCGGGGCTTTTCCAAGGCTGTGAAGGAAAAGGAGACCATGGACGGCATCGACCTGGCCGAGGCCCTGAACGCAGGCGTTGTGGCCGCCTACAAGGCGGTGATGAAGCCCGCAGAGGGGACCGTGCTCACCGTTTCCCGTCTGGCGGGAGACCGGGCCAGCCGGGCGGCAGAGGAGAACACCGCCTTTGAATATGTCCTGGAATCGGCCATCGACCGGGCCAGAGAGGCTCTGGCGGACACCGTCAACCAAAACCCCGTGCTGAAAAAGGCCGGGGTGGTGGACGCCGGCGGCATGGGCTTTGTCCTCCTGCTGCAGGGGATGCTGGAGGAGCTGCGCGGCATTCCGGCCCCCCAGGAGGGGGAGAGCGGCGCGCCGGTCCGGGAAAAGGCCGACTTCGGCGCGCTGGCCGAGGAGGAGCTTACCTTTACTTACGACACGGTCTTTGTGGTCCGCCGGACGTCCCAGCGCCCCCTGTCCGAGTTCCGGTCCTGGCTGGAGAGCATCGGCGACAGCCTGGTCATCGGCGAGGGGGACGATACGTTCAAGGTCCACGTCCACACCGATGATCCCGGCCTGGCCCTGACCAAGGCCCAGGAATACGGGACGTTAGAGCTGGCCAAGGTGGAAAACATGCGGACCCAGCGGGATGAGCTGGCCGCCGGCCGGCAGGCCCAGAGCACCGACGATCTGGACGCCGTGGAGAAAGAGCTGGAGGAAGCAGAGACCGCCGACGCCCCGCCGGAGAAGAAGTACGGCTTTGTGGCGGTGGCCGCCGGCACGGGGTTGGCCAAAGTGTTTTTTGACCTGGGCGCCGACGGCGTCATCAGCGGCGGACAGACCATGAATCCTTCCACGGAGGACATTCTCAAGGAGATCCGCAAGACGCCGGCAGAGATCGTCTATGTTCTGCCCAACAACAAGAACATCATCATGGCGGCGCAGCAGTGCGTGGATCTGGTCCCGAACAAAAAGGTCATCGTGCTGCCGGCCAAGACTGTCCCCCAGGGGATCTCGGCGATGATCGCCATGAATCCCGACGGGGAAGAAGGGGAGAACACGGCGGCTATGGAGGAGGCCATGGCACAGGTCTGCACCATGGAGATCACCTATGCCGCCCGGGATTCGTCCTTCGACGGCCAGCAGATCCAGGCCGGAGACTATCTGCTGCTGGTGGACAACCAGCTCTTCGGCACGGAGAAAGACCTGGCCACAGCCCTGGAAGCTCTGGCCCAGGAGAGCCAGAAGCGCGGCGGAGAGTTTATCAGCATCTTCTATGGCGAGGGCGTCCGGGAAGAGGACGCCGCCCAGGCGCTGGAACAGTTCCAGCAGCGCTGCCCCGAGGCAGAGATCACCATGCTGGAAGGGGGACAGCCGGTCTATCACTACCTGATCTCTGTGGAGTGAGCAGGGGACCGGTATCCCGGAACAAGACACCGTTGACAAGGCGGGAGGCGTTGGCCTCCCGCCTTTTTTGCGCGCTGTGAGGGGGCGTTCCCGCCGGCACGGCCGGTCAGGAGCCCTTGTATTTGCGCCGGGTGGCGATGCCGCCCCGGATATGTCGCTCTGCTTTGTTCTGGTCCAGTACCGCTTTGACCTGCAGGTACAGGGTCCGGTTGAAGGCCGGCAGCCGCTGGCACAGGTCCTTGTGTACGGTGGACTTGCTGATGCCGAACTGTGCCGCCGCCCCCCGGACGGTGGCCTGGTGCTCGATGATGTACAGCGCCAGGTCACAGGCGCGCTCTTCCATGTCGGTCCGCACGGTTTACCACTCCCTACATTGTCCGTGTCACCACTGTATGCGGCGGGGGGGAGGGGATAGAACGGCAGAGAGAACGATCTGGTCATAAAAAAACAGGCCCATCCGCCGGAGAGGCGGGGGCCTATCGGATGATGGGATCCAACAAATCAAACAAAGGGTCGTTGAAAAATGTACGGATACTAATTTCCAAACCATCGCACAGCTTTTGAATGGACAGGATGCCGGGATTGTTGCTTTTTTCGTTGAGGATACTGTAGATCGTGGTGGGTGGAACGCCGCAAAGATTGGCCAATGCATTTACAGTGATGTTCCGCTCAGAACAAAGAATCTGGATCCGTTGTGCAACAGCTTCTTTCGCATTCACGTCTTTCCCACCTCCTAAAGATATATGATGCCTTCTGCCGTTATTTTATCTGTTTTTACGATATGTCGTGTGGGATATATCGTAAAAACAGAAATTGTGTTATGATGACAGGGAGAAAGGATCACAGCGGCAATACGCAGAAAAAATATCGCAAAGTTAGAGGAGAAAAGAGGGAGTAACAGAGGCATGAAAATTGTTTCGTGGAATGTCAATGGCTTGGCGCGCTGCTGTCGCCATGGGTTTTTGAAATTTTTAGCGGATGCAAAACCAGATGTCTTGTGCTGCCAAGAGGTGAAGGGGGAGTGTCCTCTGGAGGTGCCGGGTTATTTTCCTTACTGGAACTTGGCCAAACGTCCTAATTATTCGGGGACACTGATCCTGACAAAAAAATTACCTCTGGCTTGCCAGTATGGATTGGGAATTGATCAGTTTGATCGGGAAGGACGGATCATCACCCTAGAATATAAGGATTTTTATTTAATCAACCTCTATGTGCCCAATATAAATCCACACTCTCCGCCTGATCGGTTGGACTTTCGGATCCAGTGGGATCAAGCTGTTCGGGAATATGTTGTAAAGCTGAGTAAGCCAGTGATTCTGTGCGGTGATTTTAATGTTGCAAGAGAATACATTGATATTTATCCTGAAAACCAGAAGAATTGTCAGAGCGAGCCGCTTTTCCTTTCAGAAGAAAGAGCAGGCTTTGAAGCGTTGCTTGCCACTGGTCTTGTAGATGTTTTTCGGGCTTTTTATCCTGAAAAGCAGGGAGCGTATACTTGGTGGGGACCTCGACCGGAAAGCCGCCGGGATAATAAAGGGTCCCGTCTGGACTATTTCCTTGTTTCCATGGAATTGATCGACAGGATACAAAGCGTAAAACATCATACTGCGACAGTTGCTTCTGACCATTGTCCGATCTCTATTCTTTTGGGTAGGCCGCTGCGTCAGCAGACGCAATCAGAAGAGGATCTGGCAGTACAATGGCGTACCATTGACTGGGAAAAAATGGAGGAGGAACTTTTTCGTCAGCAGAGAAGCATTGCCTTTGCGGCATATCAAAGAGATTGGAGTGCTGTTGAAAAGGAACAGGCACGGTTGGTATCTTCCTATGCTGCTAAAGTGATGGCAGTGCGTTCTGTGGCAGAAGTCAATTCAGCAGCAGGTGTTGATGGTGTGAAGTTAACCAATGATGCGCAGAAAATGAAAATGGCGCTGTCATTAACGTCAAGAGGATATCAACCTTTGCCTAGTAGATATGAGCAGATCAAAGCACGGGGAAAAGAACTGATTTTACATATCCCGGCAGCAAGAGATAAGGCCATGTTGGTGTTATATGCATTTTCGTTGGACCCAGTGTCAGAATCCACAGCAGATAAGCGATCTTTTTTTGCCCGCAAGGGTCGTTCGGCTCACGATGCATATGCCTATCTGTTCCGAAACCTACAGGAACGAGGGCAAGGTGAGTCACCTAAATGGATCGTCAGGGCTGATGTGGCATCGTTTTTTTACAGTGTTTTGCACGAATGGTTAATAGAAAATATTCCGATGGACAAAACGGTATTGAAAAAATTTCTTCGTGCAGGTGTGATCAAACATGGCGAGTTATTTGAAACAAATCGTGGAATTTCCTTTGCTTCAAGTTTGTCCCCTATTTTAGGAAATATGATGTTGGATGGTTTGCAGACTTATCTTTATGACAAACTTTATCCGAATGGTAATGTAGATTATACAAATGGCGGTATGGTTAGATTTGCCGACGATGTTGTAGTTACTGCGCGGACACAAGAGAGCGCAAATAAAATATTAAATGTAATCAGCGAGTTTTTAGCCAATCGGGGCTTGGGTCTCAATCAGGAAAAGACTTATATCGCTCACATTCAAGAGGGATTTTCTTTTCTCTCATGGTACTTTCAAGAACAAAATGGAGTTCTTACAGTGAGGCCAACGGAAGCATCTGTTAAAAAGTTGGAACGGGAATTGGAGAGTTTGATTTTGCATTTCCGAGGAAATCAGCGAATGCTGATTGAAAAGATCAACGATAAGCTCAGTGGTTGGGCCGCTTATCACAGGAGTACCGATGCCTATCTGATTTTCCGCCATATTGATGCTGTGGTTCAGGGATTATTAGTAGCAAAAATGTGTCAAAAATATTCTCGATGGCACAGAGAGACCGTGCTGAAAAAATTCTGGCGTCGGGAAGATGGCGAATATATCTTTTCGTTGCCGGAAGAGCCATCCTGTCGAGTGATTCGGTTGGCTCCTTTGGCCATCGTACGACACAAACCCTGTAAGGTGAGTTTTAATCCGTATCTGGACAAAGGATATTTTTTGATGCTTCAACGCCGCCGAGAAGAACAGAAAGGCAATGGAAAGTATAAAGTGATTTGGAACCGACAAGGAGGATGCTGTGCAGTTTGCGGAAATCCCATGTTGGCAGATCAAGAAGTAGAGACAGTGGAAAAAGTGATTGGGAAAGGCAGACGGGTGGAGAATTTGATGTACATACACCGTCAGTGTGCCTATGATATGTTTTCAATGTTGGAAGCAGATTTTGGGGAAGGACTTGATTTATTTGAACTGTTAGGAGATTTTGTGGAGGAGGCACCGGTGGGAAAATCTCCATACTTAGAACTTCGAGAGTATTTTCGTATGTCTAATCGCTCTCCTATCACGTTGACATTTCATCAAATTGAGGAAATATTGGGAGACGGTTTGCCGGCGGAAGCGTATTTTTATGATGCCTTTTGGTATGAAGTTATGCCAGGTATGGTTTCTCCTTTGTGGATTGAGGAGGGATACCCATTTCATGCCATTACGCCTGACGAAGTTGATTATTATATTTCAGAATCGTGGACAAGTCAGGGATATGAGATCAAAGCGCTGCACCGATCAAATGAACGAATTGTGTTCCGACGTGTCACTGTGGGAATGTCTGGGGTAAAACTTCCACAGGCCTTGACCAATAAAAAACTTCCCGATCAGATCGTCTATAAGCTGGAAAAGCTATTGAGACAATTTGTTCGGGAATATGGGCTTTGATCAGAAAAATTGGGGGATGACCCTATCCTTTTGCTATCCTGGATCGTTATACGAAATAGAAACGCGTTTCCAACCGACCCTGAGAGGAGGGAGAGCGATGGACCCGGACCTGCTGCTCTTGCAGCGCATGAAGCGGGGAGACGACGCGGCCATCGAGGAATTTGTCCGCAAATACTACCCCAAGATCCTGCAATACTGCCACTACCATCTGCACAATGTCCAGGATGGAGAGGACACGGCCCAGGAGACCTTCGCGCATTTTTTTGCCTCTCTGGACCGGTACCGGCATTACGGCAAGGCGGCCAACTACCTTTATGTCATTGCCGGCAACCTTTGCCGGGATCAGATCCGCCGCCGCCGGGACCTGGCCCTGGACGAGGTTCCCGAGCCGGCTGCGGCCCCCTTGGAGCGCCTGGATACCCACCTGGACCTGGAGCGTGCCTTTCGGGCGCTGCCGCATGAGATCCAGACGGTGGCCGTCCTGTTTTTTCTCCAGGACCGCAAGCAGCGGGAGATCGCCAAGATCCTGGGCATTGGTCTGCCGCTGGTGAAATACCGCATCCGCCGGGCCAGGGAGCTCCTGGCCGAGGCGCTGAAAAAGGAGGTCATTTTATGAAGTCATCCCATTCCCCCCTTCTTGGACCGGAGCCCCGGGAAGAGGCGATCCAGGCGGCGGTCCGGGCTTCGGTCCGGGCGTACCACCGCCGGGAGGATGCCCGCCCGCTGTCTCAGTGGGACTTTCTGCTCCAGCAGAGCAGATTCCTGCGAAAACGGTGGTGGCTGCTCCAGGGCGGGGTCCTGCTCGTTCTCTGGTGGATGCTCTGGGCATCAGACACCAGCGGGGAACTGCAGCGGGCCATGGGGACCCTGGCCCCCCTGTTCGTGGTGCTGGTTTTGCCGGAACTCTGGAAAAACCGGTCCAGCGGCGCGCTGGAGGTGGAGTGCAGCGCTTACTATTCCCTGCGGCAGATCTATGCCGCCAGACTGCTTCTCTTCGGCCTGGCCGATCTGGTGCTGGTCACGGGGTTCTTTGCGGCGGCGCTGCTGACCGGGCGGACCACGGCCTGGGAGCTGATCGTCCACTTTTTGCTGCCCTTCCTGGTCACGGGCGGGATCTGTCTTCAGACGCTGTCCTGCCGCCGGGACTATGGGCTTTATGCGGCGCTGCCCCTTTCGCTGCTCTGGGCGGCGGTGTGGGTGCAGATCATCCTCAACGAGCGGGTCTACCAGCTGCTGACCCTGCCCATGTGGCTGGGGATGCTGCTGCTGGCCGGGGCCTATTTTCTCTGTTCTCTTTGGAACCTACAGCGTACTTGTGAAAAAATTTGGGAGGTGTCCCCTTCGTGACATTGATGCTCAACGGTCTGACCAAGACCTTTTCTGACAAACCCGTGGTCAATAACCTCACCTATACCCTGGAAACCGGGGTCTATGGGCTACTGGGGGTCAACGGCTCGGGCAAAACGACCCTCATGCGGATGCTCTGCACGCTGCTCACCCCGACGGCGGGCAGCATCACCTGGCAGGGCAAGGATGTTTTCGCCATGGGCAGCGCCTATCGGGCGCTGCTGGGGTATCTGCCCCAGGAGTTTGGCTTTTATCCTGATTTTTCGGTGGAAGAGTATTTGTACTACATCGCCTCGCTCAAGGGCCTCCGCCCGGCCACGGCCAAAGAACGGGTCAGCCATCTGCTGGGGCAGGTGGGGCTGGAACAGGTCCGGCGGCAAAAAATGAAAAAACTCTCCGGCGGCATGAAGCGCCGGGCCGGCATTGCCCAGGCGGTCCTCAACGCCCCCAAGATCCTCATTCTGGACGAGCCTACGGCGGCGCTGGACCCCAAGGAACGCATCCGCTTCCGCAACCTCATCAGCGAGCTGGCAGAGGACCGGCTGGTTCTGCTGTCCACCCACATCGTTTCCGACGTGGAGTACATTGCCAACCAGATCCTGCTGCTGAAGGATGGGATGCTGGTGCACCACGGGACCACCCAGGAGCTGCTGGCGGCAGCGCCGGCCAGGGTGTGGACCTGCACCCTGACCCGGCCCCAGGCGGAGGAGATGATACGCCGCTTTCTGGTGTCCAACCTACGGACCCTGCCGCAGGGGATCGAACTGCGGATCTTGTCTCCCCAGCCGCCCACACCGGAGGCGGTGCCGGAGACCATGACCCTGGAGGACCTGTTCCTCTACTACTTTGGAGAAAGGGGCGGAGAAGACGATGGTGCGTTATGAACTGAAAAAGATATTTTCCCGCCCGCTGGGCAAAGGCGCGTTGGTGGTCTTGGTGGTTTTGCTGGGCCTGACGATCTTCTTTGCCTGTCAGGTCCGCTATACGGACGAGGCGGGAGAGGGGAGCGCCGGCCCCGCCGCAGCCCGGCAGCTGCGGCAGCAGCAGAAGGATTGGGCCGGAACACTGGATGACGCGCTTCTCCGCAAGGTCCTTGCGGCCAACTGGGAGGTCCGTCACTCGGCGGATGCCACCTCGGAGGACATCGACCGGCAAAATATGGCCTACCATCGGATGCAGTCCTTTGCGGTCATCCGCGATCTGCTCAACCAAGCGTACTCGGGGGACTTCCAGTCCTTTGATTACTACACCGCAGACGCCCTCACGCCGGACGATGCGCCGGCCTTCTATGAGAACCGGGTCCGGCTGCTCCGAAACTACCTGGAAGAGAATCAGATGAGTTTTTCTCCCGAGGAAGCGGCCTATCTGGTGGACCGGTATGAAGCGTTGGAGACCCCGTTTTCGGTGGATTATGTCTCGGGGTGGCAGCAGTTTTATGAGTATTCTCCCACAGCGACCATGCTGTTGGCGCTGGTCCTCTGCTTCCTGTCCGCAGGGATCTTCTCGCAGGAGGGGCAATACAAGGCGGATGCCATCTTCTTTTCCACCTGCCACGGGCGGGGGAAAGGGACGGCGGCGAAGGTCAAAACAGGGCTGCTCCTGCTGACGGTGCTCTACTGGGTCCCCTTTCTGCTCTTTGCCGGGCTGACCCTGGGGCTGCTGGGCGCGGACGGGGCAAATTGCCCGGTGCAGCTGGTGGCGTGGAAATCCTTTTATAACATCACCTTGTGGCAAGGGGGACTGCTCATTGCTGTGGGCGGTTATCTGGGGACGCTGGTCCTGGGCCTTGTGACCATGGCGGTGTCTGCCAAGACTGGGTCTGCCATGCTGGCCGCTGTGCTGCCCTTTGCCATCATTTTTATCCCGGCGATGCTGCTGGGGGGAGAGAGTCCCCTGCTGAATGACATCCTGGGTCTTCTGCCGGACAAGCTCTTGCAGCTGAGCCGAGACCTGAGCTACTTTGATCTCTACCAGATCGGAGACCGGGTGACAGGAGCCATTCCGGTGCTGTTTGTCCTCTATCTGGTCCTGACGGTCCTGCTTGTTCCGCTGCTCTACCAGATCTACAAACGCAAGCAGCTCAAGTGAGGAGGAAAAGGCGATGGTGACGGAAACAAGGCGAACGCGGCGCAGAAGCCGTAGCCGGCGGTATGTCCGCCGGTGGCCTCTCTTCCTGGCGGCGGCGGTGCTGCTGATGGCCCTGCTGTCGCTGCTGGGGCAGGGGGGACAGATGCACCGGCTGAAAACGGCCCGGGTCCCCGCCTGGGTGGATGTGCAGCTGATCGACGTCAACGGCGCGGCCCGGCGGGGGGAACGGATGAAACAGGTCAAGGAGATCGTCATTCATTATGTAGGCAACCCGGGGACCTCGGCCCAGGCCAACCGGGACTATTTTGCCCAGCCGGACACCCAGGTCAGCGCCCACTTTCTCATCGGTCTGGAAGGGGAGGTGATCCAGTGCATCCCGCTGGACGAAAAATCCTCTGCCACCAACGAGCGCAACCGGGACACCATTTCCATTGAGGTGTGTCACCCTGATGCCACCGGCCGCTTTTCCCAGGCGTCCTATGACCGGCTGGTCCAGCTGACGGCCTGGCTGTGCGACACGGCGGGCCTTGGCCGGGACAAGGTGATCCGGCACTATGATGTTACCGGAAAGGACTGCCCGCGCTATTTTGTGGAGCATCCAGACAGCTGGGCGGCCTTCCAGGCGGCAGTGCAGGACTTTTGACCGCGTAAAACCGTATCAAGCATATTGCAGCACCCCCTGTACGGGCTCGTTCTCGAACCCGTGCAGGGGGTGCTGTTTGGTGGGAAGAAGATCAGTTCTCCATGTGACGGCCCAGAAAACCGGCGATGGTTTTGGCGAGGGTGTATTCGCTTTCGTCCACCGTCAAAGCGTCCTTCGGGCACAGGAAGAGGACGCCGCCCAGGACATCGCCTTCTGAGAGAATGGGGGCGGCGGTGGAGACCCCATAGTGGTCGGAGTAATCACTGACCGGCAAAATGGGGTCGCCCTCCCGGTGCTGATAGATCTGCCGTCCCTCCAGGATCTGGGCCAGGGCGGGGGAGATGTTTTTGTCGGTGAGCTCCCGCCGCCCGCCCCCGGCCACCGCCAGACAGGTGTCCCGGTCGGTAATGGCGGCCATCTTGCCGGTGGTTTTGTACAGCGACTCACAGAGCTGGGCGGAGAAATCCCCCAGGCCGCCCATGAGGGAGTATTTCTTGAAGACGACGCCGCCGTCTCCGCTGGTGAAGATCTCCAGCGGGTCCCCCTCCCGGATCCGCATGGTGCGGCGGATCTCTTTGGGGATGACCACCCGGCCCAAGTCGTCGATGCGTCGTACGATACCAGTTGCTTTCATCTTTCCATTGCCTCCTGCGGTAGATTGCTGGGAACGTTTCTTAGTATTCACAGGTTTCTTTTTCCTATGCGGAGCGGGACGATGGAAGAAGCTGGAAGGGGTACATTGCTTACGGCTGAGAGGAACGCAAAATATAAGAGGCCAGGATCTCAATGAATTGAGAAGCGGTAGGGATACCAGTCAGCGGATAGCCAGCCATCTCCAGCAGCAACGGACGATTGACCTTCCACGCCCTGGCCACGGCGGTTCGGATGTTGCGCTCCACAGCAGTCCACTTGCAGCCAAAATGAGAAGCAGTTTCCGTGTAGATCTCCTTTGTGACCGCCTCCAAACGAGATTCCTCCTGCACCGCCAGCTCAATGGCATAAGCAGTATGCTTCAATCCTTTGTAGCACCTGGTAATACCGAACAAACGCAAGGTATCTTGAACAGTTGTCATAGGAATATCCTCCCAAATACAAAAATTTGAGAAGATAATGGTCGTGTCAAGAATTTTTCGCACTTTAGTTTGCAGACTCTGTTGTGAATGAAGTCATCCAGCAACGGAGGCATCC
>CAKTSK010000035.1 GCA_934597725.1 uncultured Eubacteriales bacterium | reverse complement strand
CGGGCAGTGGCCCCCCGGAGGCGGCGCCTCCCACATCCGTTGCCTATGGTAGGCAAATCCCCGCCGTGGAGCACGGCACATCGTTTCGACCAACTCCGTTGGTCTCTGCGTTTTTTTGCCCCCCATAGGGGGCTACATCCAAGAAAGGAATGGTTCACTATGGAACTGACACATTACCCCCTGGGGGATTACATCCAGCTGCTGCAAAAGAAAAACCTCCAGCTGGACTTCTCCGGTGCGCCCCTCACCCGTGAGGTGGCTCTGGTCAGCTGCGACTCCCGGCAGGTCGTCCCCGGCACCCTCTTCATCTGTAAGGGCGCCCACTTCAAAGTGGACTTCCTTCAGTCCGCCAAGGAGCAGGGGGCCTTTGTCTACCTGTCCGAAAAACGCTACGACCAGGTGGACCTGCCCTGCATCCAGGTCAGCGACGTGCGCCTGGCCATGGCCCTGCTGGCCGACTTCTACTACGACCACCCCTCCGCCAAGCTGGGCGTGGTGGGCATCACCGGCACCAAGGGCAAGTCCTCCACCGCGTACTACTTAAAGTACATTTTTGACGAATATCTGGCCGCCAAGGGCCAGGTCCCCAGCGGCATCATCTCCTCCATCGAGACCTACGACGGGGTGGAAAAGTTCGAGTCCCACCTCACCACCCCCGAGCCCCTGGACCTGGAACGCCACTTCGCCCACGGCGCCGCCAACGGGATGCGCTACATGACCATGGAGGTCTCCAGCCAGGCCCTGAAATACGACCGGGTGAAAAACGTGGAGTTCGCCGCCGCCGTCTTTCTGAACATCGGCATGGACCACATCTCCCCCATCGAACACCCGGACTTTGAGGACTACTTCTCCTCCAAGCTGCGGATCTTCTCCCAGGCCGCCGCCGCCTGCGTCAACCTGGACTGCGACCACGCCGACCGGGTGCTGGAAGCCGCCCGGAAAAGCTGCCCCCGGATGATCACCTTCTCCCAGAAAGACCCCTCCGCCACCATCTTCGGCTCCCAGGTGCGTAAGGTGGGCGGAGACATCCTCTTCCGGGTCAAGACCCCCCGCTACAGCCGGGAGTTCCGCCTGACCATGCCCGGCCTGTTCAACGTCCAGAACGCCCTGGCCGCCCTGGCCGTGTGCGAGGCCCTGGGCGTGCCCGAGCAGTACGCCTTCGCGGGCCTCATGAAAGCCCGGGTCCCCGGCCGGATGGAGGTCTACACCAACGCCGACGAGAAGGTCACCGTCATCGTGGACTACGCCCACAACCGCCTGTCCTTCGAGACCCTCTTCCAGTCCGTCCGGGAGGAGTACCCCGGCCGGCGGCTGGTGACCGTCTTCGGCTGCCCCGGCTACAAGGCCTACGACCGCCGGAAGGACCTGGGCGAGATCTCCGGCCAGTATTCCGACCTGGTCATCCTCACCGAGGAGGACCCCGGCGAGGAGCCGGTGGAGGCCATCTGCAAGGACATCGCCCAGTATGTGGAGCAGGGCGGCTGCGACTACTCCATCGTCCCCGACCGGGGCGAGGCCGTGCGCCAGGCCGTGCTGGGGGCCGACGAGCCTACGGTCATCCTGCTCACCGGCAAGGGGGCGGAGACCCGCCAGAAGCGGGGCATCGAGTATATCGACTGCCCCTCCGACGTAGACTATGCCAAGCAGTTTCTGCGGGAGTATGACATCCAGCACGGCATGGACGGCATGAGCAAGGTCCGGGCCCTGCTGGACGTGCTGCCCCTGCTGCGCCGGTACGAGGGCCGGACGGTGGTCATCAAGTACGGCGGCTCGGCCCTGGACGCGGCCTCCACCGACACCATCCTGGAAGACGCCGCCGCCCTGCAATCGGTGGGCGTGCGGGTGGTGCTGGTCCACGGCGGCGGCAAGGAGATCTCCGCCCTGTTGGACAAGCTCAACGTGCCCACCCACTTTGAAAACGGCTACCGGGTCACGGACCAGACCGTGCTGGAGACGGCAGAACTGGCCCTCTCGGCCCGGGTGAACAAGGCCATCGTGGGGGCCTTGGACCGGATCGGGGCCAAGGCCTGCGGCATCTCCGGCCGGGACGGGGGCCTCATCACCGCCCGCCAGAAGGACAAGGCCCTGGGCCTGGTGGGCACCATCACCAAGGTGGACCCCCGCCTGCTGCGGACCCTGCTGGACGACGGCTTCCTGCCGGTCATCTCCCCGGTGGCCCGGGGCGAGCAGGGGAGCGTGTTCAACTGCAACGCCGACGACGCCGCCCGGGCCGTGGCCGAGGCCATGGGGGCGGACAAGCTCATCTTCCTCACCGACACCGACGGCATCCTGGTGGACAGCCACAACCAGTCCACCCGCATCGCCCGCATGGACGTGGGCCGGGCCAAGGAGCTTATGGACAGCGGCCTCATCGCCGGCGGCATGATCCCCAAGACCCTCAACTGCATCCACGCCGTGGAGCACGGGGTGGGGTCGGTGACCGTGCTGGACGGCCGGATGGAACACGCCATCCTGCTGGAGTCCATTGCCGAGAAATCCCTCGGCACGACCTTGGAGAAAAAACGGTAAGGCCCGCCCTTGCCGATGACCCTGTCAGGGAGGAGACCCGTTTATGGTCCAGATCGAAACCTTACCCAATGGGGTGCGCCTTGTCACCGAAGCCATTCCCGCCGTCCGCTCCGCCGCCCTGGGCATCTGGGTGGGGGGCGGCTCCCGGGAGGAGAGGGCAGAGGAGTCCGGGGCATCCCACTTCATTGAACACATGCTCTTCAAAGGCACCGCCCGCCGCACGGCCCAGGACCTGGCCCGCCAGACCGACGCCATCGGCGGCCAGATGAACGCCTTTACCACCAAGGAGTGTACCTGCTTCTACGCCCGGGTGCTGGACGAACACCTGCCCCAGGCCCTGGACATCCTGTGGGACATGGTCTATCACTCCTCCTTCACCCAGGAGGCCGTGGAGACCGAACGGGGGGTGATCCTGGAGGAGATCGACATGTATGAGGACACCCCCGACGACCTGTGCGCGGAAAAGCTGGCCGCCCAGGTCTTTCAGGGCAGCGCCCTGGCCCGCCCCATCCTGGGGGCCAAGGAGACCCTGGCGGAGATGACGGGGGACTCCCTCCGGGCCTATCACCACAGCCACTACCAGGGGCACAACACCGTGGTGTCCCTGGCGGGCAGCTTTTCGCCCGCCCTGCTGGACGAGCTGCGCCGGCGCTTTGCCGCCCTGCCGGCCGGGTCCCCCCGGCCCCTGGTCCCGGCGGCCTATACGCCGGGGTTCGTGGTCACGCCCAAGCCCATTGAGCAGAACCACCTGACCCTGGCCTTTCCGGGCCTGGACTACAACTCGCCCCGGCGGTTTGCCTTGCAGCTGCTCTCCTCCATCCTGGGGGGCGGGGTGTCCTCCCGCCTGTTCCAGCAGGTGCGGGAGCAGCAGGGGCTGTGCTACAGCATCTACTCCTACGGGGCCGGCCACGCGGACACGGGCCTGTTCTGCGTCTACACGGCCCTGAACCGGGAGACCGAGGACAAGGCCCTGACCACCATCCGCCAGGTGGTGGACCAGCTGCGGACCGAAGGCCCCACCGACGAGGAGCTTTCCCGGGCCAGGGAGCAGTCCAAGGCCAACGTGATGATGAGCCTGGAATCCACCCAGTCCCGCATGAGCCACGCCGGCCGGTCGCTGCTCTTCTCCGGGGAGATCCTCACGCCGGAGCAGATCCTGGCCGCCTACGACGCCGTCACCCGGGCCGATGTGGTGGCCCTGGCCCAGGACATCTTCCGCTGGGACCAGGTGTCCCTGTCGGCGGTGGGGCAGGTGCGGCGCGCCGAGGAGTATCAGGCGCTGCTCCTGAATCAATGACTTGTTACAAAGAACGGATGATGAAAGGGCCCGTCGCAGAATTGAAAAATTCTGTGACGGGCCCTTTCAATGATGTAATAAATTGTTTTGCAGCGTTGGGATATTTGGACGCAAGGCCGATTGAGTTTGAAAATCAGCAGGTGGCTCTTTTTATGAAGTAAATTTAAAGAACAGCATTAAGTTATATAGCGCAAGGAACAGTTGGATGCAGTCGCGCTGACGTACTGGGCGGCAGGTCATACCATGGCTGACAAAGTTTCGGTTGATTGTGGCAGGCTCAATCTTAAAATCGTCCGCATTGGCAAAGAGTGTTTCTAAACAAGAAAACAGATTTACACAGAGCAACATGATAAACAGTTTCTTCTCATTATCTCCACCCTCAAATTGTTCGCGCAATCTTTTGACCGCCTTGCTCCCCGATGGGCGATGCTTTTCTCCTCGTTTTTGCTTTCGTATCAGCTTAGCATCGATAATGCCAAAGAGAATGAGCGCACACCCTTTATACTGCCGATTGTTATAGCACAAAATGGCCGCGTCCAAATCCTCTTTCTTGATGCGCTGGCTGCGTAATTCATCAAAAAGTTGCTCCATTTCACGTCTGGAGCAAAGCGGCATCATTATATTGTTTGCCGCCCCAATGCTTTCCGGGAGTTCGTCAAAATAATTAAACGGCGCATTTGGACAGAGTGTCCAACCATATTCACCCCATTTTTTGTAACTGGCAATCAGCTTATGCTTACGCTCCTCGTTGACAGTTGGAGTTTGAAAATCCGCTATGGCTTTAGCGAAAGATGCTTTTGCTTGCTGAACGGCCTCCACAATGGGCCTCATTGTAGCAGATAGTTCCTGTACCATTCTCGCGAAATTTTCAAGTGCTGGGCCCATAGTATTGGCTAATTCATGTACAAAACTGAAATTCTGTGCGATATCATCTACTATGTGTTCCAGGGTATTTTTCATCTCTTTTCTGGCGTCTTCCATAGCGGCAGGGGATAACTCGGCATTTACTCCGTTTTCATCGGGGATAGGAATGCTGGTTTCGCTGGTTTCGCTCTTTTCGTCATCCATATAGCCACCTCATTCTTGCTGAGTCAACTTTTGATACATCCTCATCAGTTTCGCCACGCAGCTCGTCTCGGTGGTGGTCTTAATATTGAACCCATACGCCTGCATGACGGCCCGGTCGTTCTGCTGGTGGGCCTTGCGCAGTTCTGGGGGCATGGTGGTCTCGTCGTAGAGGTCGGCCAGGCTGGAGTCTGGGTACAGGGCGCGGGCATCCAGAATGGCCTGGGCGGTTTCCTCAATTTTGGCTTTCTGCGCGTCAGTGGGGGTGGGCCAAGGGAAGTTGTTGTAGACCACATCCTTGGAATAGCGATAGTCACTTTTCAATCGACCACAGACAGCTCGCATCCAGGCCATGTGGACATTAGAAGTTAAGATGCCAAAATGATAAATTTTTGCATTTGGAATAGTAATCACAAGGTTTGTCGCAATTGTATTTTTGTCAAGAAAACCGATGGGCACATATCTTCGACGTTCAGAAGAGACAGCGGGAACTACGATGTATGTATCAGGGTTATTGGTTTCTCTAAATTGTGTTGGGCGTTCTGCAAGCTTGCGACGTCCTGCATCGGAAGCATTCTCGCGGTCTTTCTTACATGCATCTACTCGTTGAAGGACTAATGGCATCTTGCGTAGCTCTGCTGGACTGATACCGACAAGCCACAGACACCAGCGCGGTTTATTATTGATGAACTCTGCTGCACCAATCAACTTTTTAATGTAGGGGATTGCTTGTGGCTCTTTGGCTATAAAATCCTTATAGTCCTCATTTTCGATTATTAAATGTCCGCCGTCAGCAGGGCGATTTCCAGTTGTCATTAGAGGGACCTCGCAGAGCGGTTTACTACGGTTATCAATAAAAACATTAGGTGCATCGATCAGATAAGAATTGATATTCTCAACAATTGCCATGTGGTCTGTTGTGTATAGGCAACGTTTTTTGCTGTTTGGAGCAACGCTGAATCCAACAATTACACAATGAACATGAGCTTTCAGGCTGGCCTCACTGTCCCAGCGGAAGGTGCGGTGGGCAAAGTCGATGTGAATTCCAAATCGCTGATAAAGAGGCTTCCAAACGCCCGCAACCTGTTCTCCTTGGGTGATGGAATTTGTGGACACAAAAGCAGAGCGGATGTCTGTCGTCTGCATAAGTGCAGCTGCCTTGAAATACCAGGCAGAGACATAGTCAATTTTTCCTGCGGTTTTATAAGGCTTCCCCTTTTCATCCACATAAATAGAGAGCACATCCTCTTTCTGCTCTTTGCTTTGGAGAGAATATCCCACAAACGGTGGATTGCCCATGATGTAGTTCAATTTATGCTTGGGTACCACGCTCTCCCAATCCATCCGTAGGGCGTTGCCCTCCACAATATTGGCATATGAGCGCAGAGGCAAAAAGTCCAGGGACAGGTGCATGATGTCCTCGGTCTGCTTCATCATCTGGCTCTCCGCGATCCACAATGCCGTCTTGGCTACGGTCACGGCAAAGTCGTTGATCTCGATGCCGTAAAACTGACTGATGGAGACCCGGATGGGGTTCTTCATGCCGCCGATGGTGATTTGGTCGGACAGCGAGCGGATGGCTTCGTTTTCCAGCCTGCGCAGGGAAAGGTAAGTCTCCGTCAAAAAGTTGCCCGAGCCGCAGGCAGGGTCCAAAAAGGTCAGCCCCGCCAGCTTGTCCTGAAAGGCGGTCAACTGCCGCTTTCGGGTGGTCTCCACGGCGATGGCTTGAATTTCTGTCAGTTCCGCTTTCAAATCATCCAGAAACAGCGGGTCAATGACCTTGTGAATGTTCTCGATGCTGGTATAGTGCATCCCGCCGGCGCGCCGGGTCTCCGGGTTCAGGGTGCTCTCAAAAACGGCGCCGAAGATGGTTGGGCTGATGGCGGACCAGTCAAAGTCTGCGCTGGCCCGGTGGAGGATCAGGTCCACAATGGTTTCATCCAAGCGGGGGATCTCAATGTTTTCGTCGGAGAACAGGCCGCCGTTGACATAGGGGAAGGAAGCTAGATCATCCTCCATATAGGGGTCCCGGTCCTCCGGCTTTGTGTCCAGCACCTGGAACAGGTCGATCAGCGCCCGGCGGGCATCCCGTTGATGCCGCTGCAAATAATCGTGGAATTTTCCGTGCCCGCCGAATACATTGGCATCCTCGGCATACAGACAGAACACCAGCCGGACACACAGCGCGTTCAGGCTTTTCAGGGTCTCTGGAGAGTTCGGGTCTCTGTACTGCTTCAAAAGTGCGTCGTATAAGGCCCCCACGATCTCCCCGGCTTGCAAGGAGATCTCCATCTCCTTTTTGATGTTTTCATCCCCGGTATCCACCAGAAAGTGCAGCCGATGGTATTCTTTTTCCAGGTCTGCCAGAGCCACCACTTCCGGCTCGTCGTTGGGGCGGTTCATGTCGTGGATCTGGAACTGCTGGAAATTGCACACCACGATCCAGCGGGGGTTCTGGTCGTGGGGCAGATAGCCCGCATAGCGGCGGGCCTGCTGATAGGGGGTGAGCATTGAGCCGTCCGACTGCCGGTATCCCCGCCGCAGATCAATGTCCGCCCCTTTCTGCTCAATGAGAACCCGGGTCTGGGGAAGATAGGCATCGATATAGCTGATGTGGTCCAGCTTCACAGGTAATTCAAAGGCGATGGCCTTTTCCGGCTCTGCCACACCCAGAACGGTGCGCAGCAAATCGATCCAAAACCGCTGGGTCTCTTGTTTTTCATCCCCTCGGCCAGCCCAATAAGTGAGAAACTTTTTTGCCGCTGCCCGCTGTTGTACATCTGTCATAGTAGAATACCCTCCTGGGAAGCAATAGTAACGGATTAGGAATTGATGCGGAGATTTTGAAGCGGCTCTCACCGCCGCTGTTTTTTCAGCAGCCGGATGTCGTTGCCGAAAAAGGTCAGCGGCAGATAGGCCCCCTCCAGCCGGGAGGCCACCTGGGGGGAGTACCGCTGCCGGACCTCCTCCAGGGAGAGGTTGGAGGAGATCACGGTATGCCGCTGCTCCACCAGCCGGGTGTTCACCAGCTCGTACAGCGCCGCCTGGAGAAAGGGCGAGGTGAACTCGCTGCCCAGGTCGTCCAGGATCAGCAGGTCACAGGTGAGATACCGCCGGGTGTCCGCCTCCGCCTGGCGGATCTCCTCCCCCAGCCGGGCAAACTTCCGGGCCTCAAAGCGGGAAAAGATGTTGGAGGCCGTGTCATAGACCACAGAAAATCCCTTCTCTGAAACCACCCGGGCAATGCAGGCCGAGAGGAAGGTCTTGCCCAGCCCCGGCGCGCCAAAGAGAAACAGATTCTTGTGGGGATAGGACCCGAACAGCTCCGCATAGCTGCGACAGGTGGCCAGCACCACCTCCATCCCCTCCCGAGGCGAGCGGCGGTACTGGGGCCACACCTGCCGGTCGTAGTAGTCCAGCCGGAAGGTGTCAAAGGTCTGGTCTCCCAGATCCAGCAGGGAGGAGAGCTGGGCGATCTGCTCCTTGCGGCAAAATGCTTTCAGGCAGGCGCACATGGACGCCCCCTGCCACCCCCGGTCCTGGCAGAGGGGACAGTAGGGGGTCTCGGTGAGGGCGTCGGCGGAATAGCCCGCCTGGGTCAGCAGAGCGGCCTCCTCCTCCTGGAGGGCCAGGTTCTCCCGGCGCAGAGCGGCCAGGGCCTCCTCCTGCCCCTTCCCCTGGCGCAGAGAGGCGGCCAGGATGCGGGGGGCGGTCAGGCGCAGCTGGCGGTCGATGGCCCGGGTCCGGGGCAGGGCCTGGTAGATCTCCTCCCGGCGCTTCTCCTGGGCCTGCTGGTGGGCCTGCTGGGCCTGTTTCAGCCGGGCCTCAGCCCGGGTCAGTACGGCTTCACTGTATGCCATGGGTCATCCATCCTTTCCGGGGTCCGCCTGCCCCAGCTCCCGGAACATCCGGTCGATGTCCGCCGCCCCCACCGGGTTCTGCCCGGCGCCGGGGGCCGGGGCGGGAGAGACCCGGGGCCGCTGATAGGCGGGTTTGTAGCTGCGGTCGGCGGCCTCCACCTGCTCCACGGTGGTCAGGCCGGCCTTCTGCCAGCGGGTGAGAATGCCGTTCATATAACTCCAGTTGAACTTCTGCTTCTGGAAAATGGTCCGGTCCCGGGCCAGCAGCAGCAGGTCGTCGGAAAAGCCCTGCTGGATCCAGCCCTCCAGATATGCCATCTCCCGGTCCACCGGCCGGCGGCTCTCCCCCAGCAGCAGCTGGATGATCTCCGTCCCCCGGCGGTCCTGGAGGGTCAGGCGGCGCAGATGGGCGTCGGCCTCCTCCAGGGTCTGGATGCCCGCCCGGTACCACCGGTAAGCCTCCCGCCGGATCTGGGGCAGGGTGGGCTTGCGGCCCGGCCCCTTCTCCTTTTCCAGGGAAATGCACCAGCCGGTGATGGTGAGGATGACCTCCGGCGGCAGGTTCAGGAAGTCAAAGAGGGTGTACAGCGTCCGCAGGTCCGTGGGGGAGAGGGTCTTGCCCAGCAGCTGCTCCACCGCCGGCACCAGGCCGGCAAAGCCGCTGTCGCTGGCCATGGCCTGGTTGATGTCCTGGGTGGTGTAGGCCGGGGGATGGTCGTCCTCCAGCTTCTGGGGCCGGGGAGGATGGACGGGGGTGTCCGACTCGATCAGCCCCAGCCGCAGCAGGGTCTGCTGGGCCTGCTCCACCCGGTCCGGGGACCAGGGCAGCGCGCCGCTGGTCTGGCCGGCGGACAGACAGAGGTAGAGCAGGGCCGCGTCGCCGTCGCCCTCCTTGGCCAGCTTGTCCACCGCCCGCCGATGAAGGGCCAGGATGCTGCCCGGTTGTAACAGAGCCTCCGCCATGGGGGACCCCTCCTTTCTCAATGGGGATAATATTTTATTGTACCGAAAAAGAGAGCCGGCGTAAAGAGCGCGGGGGAAAAAAGCCGCGCGGGGTTGGGGGATATGTGGCCTGTTGGTCAAAAGAGCCAAATACAGGTTGACGCATCTCGGAAAATCAGATAAAATAGAACAAAATCAAAAAGTGGAGAGGAGTTTGGTCATGAAAATCACCTTGTTGCAGCGCCAACTGCTGCCCACCCGATACAGCAAGCAGCAGCCGGCGCGGTCTCATGCATTTCAAGAGCAGCTGCTGCGGCAGCAGAGCATCCCGTCTCCGCTGCGAGACGCGTACACACCCTCTTCTGTGATGCCCTCCTTGGGGCTGGAGGAATTGTCGGTGCTGAGAGAACAAAGGGTGACATCTCCTGTCACGGAAGAGGAATCGTCCATCCCGATCTTTCCGACAGATTCCACAGCGGTAAAGCTGGAAAAATTGCAACAGATCGCTGCGGAATCAGACTATACTGGGATGAGTTATTCTGAGATCTACACCGCGATTTGGAACCGCTATGACCGTGCGTTCGATGGGCGGCTGTCCGCGATCCTATCTCAGGCCGGTCCTGGTCCCGTAGATTGGACAGATATTCATAATCAGTTTAACCGAGAAACTGGAAAAGAGGTCATTACGCCCTTGTTTCAGGACTTTGTGGACCAAGGTCTTTTGGAAGAAGGGGAGTGGTATGACAGGGACGATACCGAAGTGATGCAGCGCCTCTCGGAGATCAAATCCGCGCCGTTCGGCTACAGCGGTATGAGTTTTGAGGAAAAAGAAGCTGCCATTTTAGAGAAATACAGGGGAAAACACTCTTATCTTGATTTTCTCAGTATGCAGGGAGAATTGAAAAATGCACTGGTCTATCAAAATAAGATGGGACGGGATGGAGAATCCGATTTCTTTAGTACGCTTGACATTCAGTTGGCATACAATTATGTGTATCAAAACGATATCGTAGATCCATCCCAGCTACGCCATTTTAATCCTGAGGCTTCATTTTCTGAGGAACAATGGGCACACATCTTTGGGGAGCCTTTCGATGTTCACCGGTTCATCAACAACGTCAGAGAAGCACAAGGGACTGCGATCTTCTTGCGAGACCCCGCGTTTTCCGTCCTGTCTATCGTGGCCGGACAAGTGGATGGTTGGATGGACCTGATGGACCGGCAGGACCGCCGCTGAACTAAAAAATGTAATATACATGTAATTTATGGTGTAAAATTTCAAAAAATGGATTGAATGAAAAAGATATTTATGATATATTTAATAAAAATGAGGGCAGATTTGCTGAAGTATCCTCTAAAGAAAGGATGTTTTTTATGAAAAAGGTCAAACGGGTTCTAAGCTCTCTGGTTGCGTTTTGCATGATTGCCATGTTATTTCCAATTCAAGCGGCAGCAATAAATATGAACTGTAGAACGGATACCTACTGTGAAGTTGAAGGTGGAAAAGTATATTTTAACATCATAAATGGTGTTTGCGATTTGGTTGGTTGTGATGTGGAGGTAACGAAAGCAGTTATTCCCCAATATATCGATAGTTTTCCTGTGGAAAGTATTGGCCCGTATGCATTTCTGTACTGTGGTGATATAACGGAAATTACACTCCCAGATAGTGTAACATTTGTTGGGGAAGGGGCATTTACTTCCTGTGAATCTCTTCAAAGCATTTTTATACCGTCGAGTGTCAATTATTTAGGCCCAAGTGTTTTTGACTATTGTGACAGTTTGACTGATATTTATTATGCTGGAACTGAAGAACAGTGGAAATCCATTGACAAAGCTTCTACTTTCACTATCCCGCCAAGAACTAAAATCCACTATAAATATCTGCCGCCCCAGGAGCAACCGTTACCTGTAGGGGAATTCCGCTTTTCCTCTAATTCTGCTTTAAGCTGTATGGCGAAAAATACTTCGATTGATTTGTATGTTGGATACTATGTTGATGATGTGCTTTATCAAGGTAGTACTGAGTACAAGGCTGCCGTTACTAATCGGAATATCGTAGATGTAAAAGTAGGTAGTTGGGATAGCTCATATGGACAAAAGATTACGCTCAACGCCAAAAAGCCTGGCAAAACTGAGTTGACTGTGGTTGACCCTGCCAACGGAGTGAGTGGCGTATTGGAAATTAGTGTTGTAGACTCTAAAACAGTATATAATTTTAATGAGGTTCCTAAAATGACAGTCGAACCGGGAAAAACAACAAACTTCTATGATTATAGTGGTATGGTAGTGGACGATTTTAAGTACACCGCACATAAAGATTCAAAAGGAAACATCGATTATTATAATGTGACTATGACGGTTTACAATTCTTTGAATCTTTATGGTGCTGTAACATCTTATGATTCAGAAGGAAATGTAGAAGACTATGATGTGATCAACAAATTTACTTCTATGCCCAGTGGATTTGTAGATTCAGTAGATAGTATAGTCAAGCAAACGGGAGATATATTTCACTTGCTTGGGAATGATCATTATTATTCAGGAGAATCTATTACAAAACGAACAGCTGTTTCTCTTAGAGTTCCTGTTGGAGGCCATTTAGAGATTTCCAATAGTCTCCTCTCTCCAGTTGCTCTTTTTGCTAATATTACTGGGATTTTTGTAGATGTTGCGAAGACAACAAAAAAACTCGTGGGAGCCAGTGCCGAACTGTCTAGTAGTGATGTGTTGGTTGAGCCGGTATTAATGGAGGCATTCTCTAAAGATTATCTTGGAGATGAAATAATTAATATTGTGAAGAAAACGGTGGAAGGTGAGTTGAAAAGAGGGAACTGGAATCTTGTAAGTTTTGGATCTAACTGGAGGTCATTGCTCGACACACTGACTAACTCAGGGGTCAATTTTGTGGAACTGTTGGAGAAGGAACTCTGCTCTGTAACTGGTATTGCATCTATTGGAGAATCTTTCGCGCTGGAGGTACTTCCAACCGGAGATTTGATTGATTTCTTATATGGATTTTCTAACGCAGGAGAACTGGCAATTGAAATCTCCGCGTTTATCAATAGTGCGAAATATCCACAAGGTATGTACTTGTACCCGGCTACCTTCAAAGACGTTTCTGTGGATGCCTACTATGCTGGGCCCATTCAATGGGCTGTTATCAATGGTGTTACTGCCGGTACTGATTCAAAACGCTTTAGTCCAGATATACCTTGTACTCGAGCACAGATGGTGACATTCCTTTGGCGGACAGCTGGATCTCCAAAGCCGCTTAGTTTGTCAAATCCTTTTGTAGATGTTCACCTAGACACATACTACTATGATGCTGTATTGTGGGCAGTGGAAAATGGTATTACAGGAGGCACGAGTAAAACAACTTTCAGTCCAGATGATACAATATCGCGAGCGCAGGTTGTAACCTTCCTGTTTCGATTTGCGGGATCACCGACAGTTAAAGGAGGCCTATTTGGTGACGTGCCTCCTAGTGCCTATTACGCAGATGCCGTAAGATGGGCACTTGAAATGGGGATTACTGGCGGCACAGGAAAGAATACATTCAGTCCTGATGATGACTGCACTCGAGGGCAAGTCGTAACCTTTTTGTATCGGGATATGGCATGAGGAAAGAAAGCATTTGCGTTGTTAATTTATGAGACGAATTTTCAATACTTTTCCTTAGACAAAACACCCCCGGACCCGCACAGCGTCGTGCAGGTCCGGGGGCGTTGTCTTGCCTCACCGCAGGAAGCAGCGGATGAGGGTCTCGTGAAAGGCGGTATAGGGATGGTACCGCATGGGCAGGTCCATCCAGGTGGCTTTGTCCACGATGGCCCGGTAATGGGAGAAGGTGTCAAAGCTCCGCTTGCCGTGGTAGCTGCCCATGCCGCTGTGGCCCACGCCGCCGAAGCCCATGTGGTGGGTGGCCAGATGGATGATGGTGTCGTTGATGCACCCGCCGCCAAAGGAGCAGCGCTGAAGGACCCGCTGCTTGGTCTGCTCGCTGCGGGTGAAGAGGTACAGGGCCAGGGGCTTGTCCCGGTGGTTGATGAACTGAATGGCCTGGTCCAGGCTGTCATAGGGCAGGATGGGCAGGATCGGCCCAAAGATCTCCTCCCCCATGGGTTTCGACGTAGCCTGCAAGGTGTCGGCCACCAGGGTGGGGGCGATCCAGCCGCTGTCGGAGGCGGGGTCGTCCCGCCAGGTGCCGCCGCAGAGGATCTCCTCGCCCTCCAGCAGGCCCCGCAGGCGGTCGTAGTGCTTGCGGTTGATGATCCGCACCAGGTGGTCGTTGGCCAGGGGGTCCGGCCCCAGCATCCGCGCCCACTGTTTTTTCAGCTCCGCCACCAGCTGGCTGCGGACCGACCGGTGGACCAGGCAGTAATCCGGGGCCACGCAGGTCTGCCCGGCGTTGAGGAGCTTGCCGAAGGCCAGGCGGCGGGCGGTGAGGGGGAGGTCGGCGGTCTCGTCCACGATCACCGGGCTTTTGCCTCCCAGCTCCAGGGTGACGGGGGTCAGGTGGCGGCTGGCCTTTTCCATGACCTGCTTGCCCACGGCCACGCTGCCGGTGAAGAAGATGTAGTCGAAGGGCTGTTCCAGCAGGGCGGTGTTCTGGTCCCGGCCCCCTTCCACGGTGGTCACCCACTGGGGCGGGAAGACGGCGGCCAGCAGCTCGGCCATGGCGTGGCTGGTGTGGGGGGCGTAGGCGCTGGGCTTGAGGACCACGCAGTTGCCCGCCGCCACCGCGCCGAAGAGCGGCTCCAGGCTGAGCAGATAGGGGTAGTTCCAGGGGGACATGACCAGCACCACCCCGTAAGGCTCGGCCAGCTCATAGCTTTTGGCGCAGAACTGGGCCAGGGGCGTGGGCCGCCGCTGGGGCCGGGACCACCGGGTCAGGTGTTTGGCCAGGTAGCCCAGCTCGTCCAGGCACAGGCCCAGCTCGGCCATGTAGCCCTCGAAGGGGGATTTGTGCAGGTCGGCCCGCAGGGCGGCCAGCAGCTGAGGCTCCCGTTGGCGGAGCTCGTCCTTCAGCCGTTTCAGCGCGGCCACCCGCACCGCCGGGGGCCGGGTGGCGCCGGTGTGGAAGAAGGCCCGCTGGCGGGCCACGATGGCTTGGATCTTCTGGCTCTGGGTGTCCTGGTTCATGCCCACACCTCCTCAAGAATGGCAAGGATGTCGTCGTAGTCGGCTTCCACGGGGTTGACCAGGATGGCCCCGTCGTTCAGGGCCGTGCGGGCCACGGCGGGGAAGTCCTCCCGCCGGACCTTCCCGGTCTGGGACAGGGTGAGGGGCAGGCCGGTCTGCCGGGCCAGGTCCCGGCGCAGCTGGTCCAGCAGGGCGATGGCCCGTTCGGCCCGCTCTGCCGGGGGCGTGGCGGTGTATTCCGTGGGGCCGGCCAGGTGGAACAGCAGGGCGGCGTACCGGCCCCGGCAGCGGGGCAGGTTGTAGGTCATGACCGCCGGCAGGAGGATGGTCATGGCCTCGCCGTGGGGCACCCGGCACACCCCGCCCAGGGCGTGGCCGATGGCGTGGACCAGGCCCACCATGGCGTTGGAGAAGGCGGCGCCGGCCAGCAGGCTGCCGTTGGCCATGGCCATGCGGGCCTGCTTGTCCTTGCCGTCCCGGACGGCCCGGGGCAGGGCGCGCACCAGCAGGCGCATGGCCTTTTCGGCAAAGGAGTCGCTGACGGGGTTGCGCTGCAGGCAGGAGGCGGCCTCGATGGCGTGGACCAGGGCGTCGAAGCCCGTGGAGGCGGTGACCCGGGGGGGCAGGGAGAGGGTCATGCGGGGGTCCAGCACGGCCACGTCGGGCAGGAGGTGGTAGCTGAGGAACTCCAGCTTCACCTGGGCGGCGGGGTCGGCCACCACGGCCACCAGGGTGGCCTCGCTGCCGGTGCCGGCGGTGGTGGGGACGGCCACGAAGGGGACGTGGTCGCCCCGGGGCAGGACCTCACAGCCGGCGGCGTCCAGCAGGTCGTGGCCGGCCTGGGCCAGGACCATGCCCACGCCCTTGGCGGTGTCGATGACCGAGCCGCCGCCCAGGGCGATGAGGCTGTCGCAGCCGGTGCGGCGGAAGAGGGCGGCGATGTGGTTGACGGTGTCCACGGACGAGTCCGGGGGGATGGCGCAGAAGGTCTCTGCGGCGGGCATCCCGCCCTGGCGCAGGGCGGCCTGGAGGATCTTGACGGTGCCCACCCGTTCCAGGCCCTGGTCGCTCAGCAGCAGGGGGCGGCGGGCGCCCAGGGTCTCCAGCTCGTGGGGGATGTGTTCTAAGGCGCCGTCCCCGGAGAGGATCTTGGCGGGCAGTTTGAATTCGTAGTAGGAAGCCATGGGGTCACCTCCCGAAGACCGCCGCCAGGTAGACCCGGGCGGTGGAGCATTCTTTTTTGGGCCGTCGTTTCAGGATGCGCCGGGCCAGCACGGCGGGGAAGAGATAGCCCTCGGCGATGTCCACGCACCGCACGAAGGGCAGGGCCAGGGAGAGGGTCCCCCGCAGGGTGAAGCGGTGCTGGGCATAGGCCTGGGCGACGCTGATCTGGCCGGTAAAGACCCGGAAGGCGTCGGCGGGGCTTTTGAAGCGGATGGTCACGTCCCCCGGCGTGTCCTGGGGGAGTTTTCGGAAGCCCTCTTCCGAGGCGGTGACGGTAAAGCCCTTTGCGCCGGGGATCTCCAGGCGCAGGGTCTTGCCCTTGGGCCACTGGTGGGCTTCTGCCTTCACCCGCCGGTCCCAGCGGGACAGAAAGCGCAGGGCGCGGCACAGGCAGGCCGAGACCATGGAGCAGGTGGCGCATTGCAGGCAGCATTTCATAGAGCCATAGGCCATGGAACATTCCTCCTTTGTCGTGATGTGGTAATTTTAGGATACCCCAAACAAAAACAGATTGCAAGGGGGAGGGGAACCCCGCTGCCACCGGCGCAGCGGACCACGGCGGTGAGAACGCCAGTGACCGACTGCGTCGGTCTCAAGAGACGCCGCTGCCAACGGCGCAGCGGCGCAGCCGTAGGAGGCGACCTTAGAAGCCGACCACCGAACGCCTTGCAGCGGGTGGGTGGGACCGCCGAGGACGAACCACGGTGGTTAGAAGGCCGATGACCAACCGCGTTGGTCCGAAGGAACCGCCGTTTCCAACAGCGTAAGAGAGTGCCTGTCATATAGGCAAGAGATTCGGAGCTACCCACTCCGTGGGGGCCACTGCCCGTGGGGGGTTCCCGCTTTCTCTGGAGAAAGCGGGGGAAAGAGCACCAGGGGCCGCGGCCCCTGGACCCCGGGGGGAGATAGGCCGCTCGTTGCTCACTCGCTCTGTTTTGGGATAGAGGGCGAGGACACG
>CAKTSK010000034.1 GCA_934597725.1 uncultured Eubacteriales bacterium | reverse complement strand
CAGATCGAGGCCGCCCGTATCGCCATGACCCGTTACACCAAGCGTGGCGGTAAGGTCTGGATCAAGATCTTCCCCGACAAGCCCATCACCGAGAAGCCCGCCGAGACCCGCATGGGTTCCGGTAAGGGTTCCCCCGAGTATTGGGTGGCCGTGGTCAAGCCCGGCCGGGTCATGTTCGAGATCGCCGGCGTGTCCGAAGAGGTCGCCCGGGAGGCTCTGCGTCTGGCCAGCCACAAGCTGCCCATCAAGACGAAGATCGTGACCAAAGAAGAAACGGCCCCTGAGAGCGAGAATGGTGGTGAAGCATGATGAAGGCAAACGAGGTACGCAAGATGTCTTCCGCTGATCTGGAAAAGAAGCTGACCGAGCTGAAGAAGGACCTTTTCCAGCTCCGTCTCCAGCATGCCACCAATCAGCTGGAAAATCCCGTCCGCATCAACGAAGTGAAGCGCGACATTGCCAGAGTCAAAACCATCATCCGTGAGCAGCAGCTCGCTGGCCAGTAAGGAGGAACGGAATCATGCCTGAGAACAGAACTTCTTCCCGTAAGACCAGAGTCGGCCTGGTGGTTTCGGACAAGATGGATAAGACCGTGGTGGTGGCCATTGCCGACCGTGTGGCACACCCCCTGTATAAGAAGATCGTCAAGCGGACCTATAAGCTCAAGGCCCATGACGAGAACAACACCTGCGGCATCGGCGACAGAGTGAAGGTCATGGAGACCCGCCCTCTGTCCAAGGATAAGAGATGGCGTGTGGTTGAGATCATCGAAAAGGCGAAGTAAGGAGGTGCCGTAAATGATCCAGCAGGAAACCTATCTGAAGGTGGCGGACAATACCGGCGCCAAGGAAATCAAGACCATCCGCGTGCTGGGAGGCTCCTCCCGCAAGTACGCCAACATCGGCGACGTGATCGTGGCCTCCGTGCGGAAGGCCGCTCCCGGCGGCACCGTGAAGAAGGGCGATGTGGTCCGCGCCGTGGTGGTCCGTTCCGCCAAGGGCGTGCGCCGGGCAGACGGCAGCTACGTCCGCTTCGACGAGAACGCAGCCGTCCTCATCAAGGACGACAAGAACCCCAGAGGGACCCGTATCTTTGGCCCTGTCGCCCGTGAGCTGCGGGACAAGGATTACATGAAGATCCTGTCTCTGGCTCCCGAAGTACTGTAAGGGAGGGTACAAAGATGATGAATAAAATGAGCATTAAGAAGGACGACACCGTCGTGGTCATCACCGGCAAGGACAAGGGCCAGCGGGGCAAAGTCCTCAAGGTGATCCCCAAGGAGGGGAAAGTGGTGGTGGAGAAGATCAACATGGTCTCCCGCCACACCAAGCCCCGCAAGCAGGGCGAAGAGGGCGGCATCCTGCAGAAGGAAGCTCCCCTGTACGCCTGCAAGGTGATGCGCGTGTGCCCCAAGTGCGACAAGCCCACCCGCGCCGCCAGCAAGATGGTGGACGGCAAGAAGGTGCGCGTGTGCAAGCACTGCGGCGCTGAGATCTGAGAGAGGAGGAGTCAATCATGGCTGACATGCCCAACCTGAAAGCAAAGTACAGAGAAGAAGTTGCTCCTGCTCTCATGCAGAAGTTCAACTACAAGAGCACCATGCAGGTGCCCCGCATCGACAAGATCGTGGTGAACGTCGGCTGCGGCGAGGCCCGGGACAACGCCAAGGTCCTGGACGCTGTGGTCCGCGACCTGGGTGTCATCACCGGCCAGAAGGCCATCGTGACCAAGGCCAAGAAGTCCGTGGCCAACTTCAAGGTCCGTGAGGGAATGCCCATCGGCGCCAAGGTCACCCTGCGCCAGGACAAGATGTGGGAGTTCCTGGACCGTCTGTTCAACGTGGCCCTGCCCCGTGTCCGTGACTTCCGCGGCATCAGCGCCAATTCCTTTGACGGCCGCGGCAACTATGCCCTGGGCGTGAAGGAGCAGCTGATCTTCCCCGAGATCGACTACGACAAGATCGACAAGATCCGTGGCATGGACATCGTCATCTGCACCACCGCAGAGACCGACGAAGAGGCAAGAGAGCTGCTGACCCTGATCGGCGCTCCCTTTGGAAAGTAATTAGGAGGAGAACGATCAATGGCGAAATTATCCATGAAGCTCAAGCAGCAGGCTGAGCCCAAGTTTTCCACCCGCCGCTACAACCGGTGCAAGATCTGCGGCCGCCCCCACGCCTATCTGCGTGACTACGGAATCTGCCGCATCTGCTTCCGCGAACTGGCTCACAAGGGCCAGATCCCCGGCGTGCGGAAGGCTTCCTGGTAATCTTACCCCGATGGAATGGCCGGACCGGATGCCCCAACCATCCGGTCGGCTTTCCCATACACGGCTCTCCGCTGCGGCGGAGCGCCTTGCCCCAGCCGGCGGCAATAGGTCGGTTCCGTCGAGACCCGATACCTTGCCGCTGATACAGGCGATGCCTGTAATCTTATAGGAGGTATTCCCTATGCACATTACAGATCCCATTGCGGATATGCTCACCCGCATCCGCAACGCGAACAACGCCAAGCACGACACCGTCGACATCCCCGCATCCAACATGAAGAAGGCCATTGCGCAGATCCTGCTGGACGAGGGCTACATCAAGGCTTTCCAGCTGGTGGAAGACGGTGCACAGGGCGTGATCCACGTGACCCTGAAGTACAACAACCCCGGCAAGGAGAAGGTCATCTCCGGCCTGCGCCGCGTTTCCAAGCCCGGCCTGCGTGTCTATGCCGGTGCTGACGAGCTGCCCCGCGTTCTGCGTGGCCTGGGTGTTGCGATCGTGTCCACTTCCAAGGGCATCATGACCGACAAAGCCGCCCGTGCGGCCCACGTCGGCGGTGAAGTTCTGGCATTTGTGTGGTAAGGAGGAGAGATTATTATGTCGAGAATCGGTAGAATGCCCATCTCTCTCCCCAGCAATGTGGAAGTGACTGTGGGCGAAGGCAATCTGGTCACCGTCAAGGGCCCCAAGGGTACCCTGACCCAGAAGGTCAGCGACAAGATGACCCTGACCCGTGAGGAGAACGTCCTCACCGTGACCCGCCCCAACGACGAGAAGGAAAACCGTGCCCTGCACGGCCTGACCCGCACCCTGATCAACAACATGGTGGTGGGTGTCACCGACGGCTACAAGAAGGAGCTGGACGTCAACGGCGTCGGCTACCGTGTGGCCAAGGAAGGCAAGAAGCTGAACATGAACATCGGCTTCTCTCACCCTGTGGTCATGGAGGAGATCGATGGCATCACCATCGAGGTCCCCAGCCCCAACAAGATCATCATCAGCGGCATCGACAAGCAGAAGGTCGGCCAGTTTGCTGCTGAGGTCAGAGGGAAGAGACCCCCGGAACCCTACAAGGGCAAGGGGATCAAATATACTGACGAGGTCATCCGCCGCAAGGAAGGCAAGACCGGCGTGAAGAAGTAAGAAAGAGGTGTGCCTAAATGATTAAGAGACCCGATACCAACGCGCAGCGTCAAAAGCGCCATACCCGCGTTCGCGGGAAAGTCTCCGGCACATCCGAGAGACCCCGTCTGAACGTGTTCCGCAGCGGGACCAACATCTATGCCCAGATCATCGACGACGTGAAGGGCTGCACCCTGGTCTCCGCATCCTCCCTGGAAAAGGGATTTGAGGGCCGCGGCAACAACTGCGAGGCCGCTGCCAAGGTGGGCGAGGCCATTGGCCAGCGCGCCAAGGACAAGGGCATCGACACCGTGGTCTTCGACCGCGGCGGCTACCTGTACCACGGCCGCGTGAAGGCCCTGGCCGAGGGCGCCCGCAAGGCCGGCCTGGAATTTTAATGGGAGGAGGAAACGAAAATGCCTAGATTTGAAAGAGAACCCAGCGAGTTTGTGGAAAAAGTCGTTTCCCTGAACCGTGTCTCCAAGACCGTCAAGGGCGGCCGTGTCATGAAGTTCTCCGCTCTGGTCGTCGTCGGCGACGAGAAGGGCAAGGTGGGCTTTGGCCTGGGTAAGGCCGCTGAGGTCCCCGAGGCCATCCGGAAGGGCCTGGAGGCTGCGAAGAAGAACATGTTCACCATCACCCTGTCCGGCACCACCATCCCCCACGAGGTGATCGGTGAGTTCGGCGCCGGCCGGGTGCTGATGAAGCCCGCCGCCCCCGGTACCGGCGTTATCGCCGGCGGTCCCGTCCGTGCCGTGCTGGAAGCGGCCGGGATCAAAGACATTCGTACCAAGTGCCTGCGCTCCAACAACCCCCAGAACGTGGTCTCCGCCACCATGGAGGGCCTGAAGTCCCTGCGTGGTCCCGAGGCTGTGGCCCGGATCCGGGGCAAGAGCGTGGAAGAGATCGTGGGCTAAGGAGGGCTGAACCATGGCGAATCTGAACATCAAGCTCGTCAAGAGCCTCAACGGCCGGATTGCAAAGCATAAGGCCACCGCGGAAGCCCTCGGCCTGCGGAAGATCGGCGACACCACCGTGCAGCCCGACAACGCGGCCACCCGGGGCAAGATCGCCCACATCGGTTACCTGATCCAGGTCACCGAGGAACAGTAAGGAGGTACGCGAGATGAAACTGCATGAACTTTCTCCCGTGCCCGGCTCCAACCCCAAGGCCTACCGCAAGGGCCGGGGCAATGGCTCCGGCAACGGGAAGACCGCCGGCCGCGGTCAGAAGGGCCAGTGGGCTCGTTCCGGCGGCGGCGTCCGCGTGGGGTTTGAGGGCGGCCAGATGCCTCTGGCACGCCGTGTCCCCAAGAGAGGTTTCAACAACATTTTTGCCAAGCCCCTGGAGGCCGTGAACGTTTCCGCACTGGAAAAGTTTGAGGACGGCGCTGTGGTCAGCGCCTGTGACCTGCTGGAAAAGGGCATCCTGTCCAAGTGCCAGTATGGTGTGAAGATCCTGGGCGAGGGCAGCCTCACCAAGAAGCTGACCGTTCGGGCCAGCGCTTTCTCCGCCTCCGCAAAGGCAAAAATTGAAGAGGCAGGCGGGAAGGCCGAGGTGGTCTGATGCTTAAGACCATCCGGAACGCATGGAAACTGCCGGAGCTGCGCCGCAAGCTCCTGTTCGTGATCTTTGCTTTGCTGATCTTCCGGGTCGGCGCTGCGATCCCGGTGCCTTATATCAACACCGAGTATTTGCAGAACTATATTGCGGCAAATTCCGGGACGATCTTCGGGCTGCTGAACACCTTGAGCGGCTCGGCCCTGTCCCAGGCAACGTTGTTTGCCTTGTCCATCCAGCCCTATATCAACGCCTCCATCATCATCCAGCTGCTGACCATCGCCATCCCGGCCCTGGAACGCCTGGCCAAAGACGGCGGCGAAGAGGGGAAGAAGAAGATCCAGGCCATCACCCGTTACGCCACCCTGGCCATCGGCCTGCTGCAGGGCTGGGGCTACTACACCCTGATCCGCAGCTATGGTCTGCTGAGCAACGAGGGCGTGTGGGCGGCTGTGGTGATCATCGTCTCCTTCACCGCCGGCGCGGTCTTCCTCATGTGGCTGGGCGAACAGATCACCGAATTTGGTGTGGGCAACGGCATTTCCATCATCCTCTTTACCGGTATCGTTTCCCGTATGCCTCATATGATCATGTCTCTGGTCAGCGGCGTGAGAAGCTGGGCTGCCGGTCTGGAGGCCTCCGACACCGTGGCGGTGATGAACCCCGGTATCGCGGTGATGATGGTGGTGGGTATGCTGGCCCTGGTGATCTTCATTGTCTTTATCACCAACTCTGAGCGCAAGGTCCCTGTTCAGTACGCCAAGCGCGTGGTGGGCCGGAAGATGTACGGTGGTCAGTCCACCCACATCCCCATCAAGGTCAACCTCAGCGGCGTGTTGCCCATCATCTTTGCGCAGTCGATTGCCATGATCCCTGCAACCATCGGCATGTTCGTGCCCTCCTCTCAGCAGGAAGGCTCCGCCTGGCACACGTTCCTGTCGGTCTTCAACTCCACCAGTGCGTTGTATGCAGTGATCTATTTCCTGCTGATCCTCATGTTCAGCTACTTCTACGCGACCATTCAGTTTAACCCTGTGGAGGTTGCCAACAACCTGAAGAAGAACGGCGGCTTTATCCCCGGCTTCCGGCCCGGCCGTCCCACGGCAGAGTTCCTGTCCAAGGTCCTCTCCCGTCTGACCTTCTTCGGCGCCATTTACCTGGGTATCGTCGCCATCCTGCCCATCATCACGGAAAACATCACCGGTATCCGCAACATGTCCATCGGCGGCACGTCCGTCATCATCGTGGTGGGCGTTGCGCTGGAGACGGTGAAGATGATCGAGGCACAGACGCTGATGCGGCACTACAAGGGCTTCCTGGAATGAGAGGTATGATAAGATGAAACTGATTCTTTTGGGCCCTCCGGGCGCCGGCAAAGGCACCCAGGCCGAGATCCTCAACAAGAAGCTGGGGATCCCCACCATTTCCACCGGCAACATCCTCCGGGCTGCTGTGAAGAACGGCACCCCCGTGGGGCTGAAGGCCAAGGAGTATATGGACGCCGGCAAGCTGGTGCCCGATGAGGTGATCATCGGGGTCATCACCGAGCGCCTGGCCGAGGCAGACTGCCAGAAGGGCTTCATCCTGGACGGCGTGCCCCGGACCATTCCCCAGGCAGAAGCCCTGGAGAAGGCAGGGATCTCCTTCGACGCCGTGGTCTCCATCGAGATCTCCGACGAGGAGATCGTGGAGCGCATGGGCGGCCGGCGGGTGTGCGCCTCCTGCGGCGCACCCTACCATGTGAAGAACATGCCTCCGAAGACCGAGGGCGTGTGCGACGCATGCGGCGGAAAGCTGGAAGCCCGGGCGGACGATAAGCCTGAGGTGGTCCGTGACAGACTGGCTGTCTATCACAAGGAGACCGCTCCGCTGAAGGATTTCTACGCGGCCAGAAACCTGCTCAAGACCGTAGACAATCAGCCCACTGCGGCTGAGACGACGACTGTGATTCTAAACGCGCTGGGGCTTTGATTACTATGATCTCATTGAAGTCTCCCAGAGATATCGAGGGGATGCGTCGCGCCGGACAAATTACCGCGGCAGCCCGCCAGCTGGCGGGAGAAATGGTACGTCCGGGCGTGACCACCCTGGAAATAGATACCGCAGTACGCAAATTTATCGAAAAGCAGGGGGCGATCCCGTCGTTCCTGAACTTCCCGGGTCCTCCCGGTGTGCGGAACTTTCCGGGCTCTGCCTGCATTTCGGTCAACGATGAGGTCATCCATGGGATCCCGAGCAATCAGGTCCTGAAGGAAGGCGACATCGTCAGTGTGGATGTGGGGGCCTATATCGGCGGCTTTCACGGCGACTGCGCGGGCACCTTTGCCTGCGGGAAGGTGAGCGACGAGGCGGCGAAGCTGATCGCCGTTACGGAGCAGTCCTTCTGGGAGGGCATGAAATATGCCCGCTTCGGTTACCGGGTCTCGGATATATCCCACGCTGTGCAGAAGTACGTGGAAGAAAACGGCTTCTCTGTGGTGCGGGACTACGTCGGTCACGGCGTAGGCGCCAACCTCCACGAAGCCCCTGAGGTGCCCAACTATGGGAAACCCGGCCACGGCCCCCGGCTTGCTCCCGGGATGACCCTGGCGGTGGAGCCCATGGTGAACCAAGGGGACTGGCGGATCAAGGTGATGAAGGACGGCTGGACCGTAAGGACTGCCGACGGCTCCCTCTCCGCCCATTACGAGAACTCGATCCTCATTACCAAGGGTGAGCCTGAGATCCTCACCCGGGTGGGGGAGCTGCGCGTATGACGTTTCTGCAAGGAGACGTGGTACGCTCCGCGGCCGGCCATGACAAGGGCGACCTTTTCCTGGTCCTCCGGGCAGAGGGAGACTTTCTCTGGCTGGCCGACGGAAAGCGCAGAAAACTTGAGACTCCCAAGAAAAAACGGCGAAAGCATGTTGTTTCCGCGGGGGTCTGGACGCACCCGGTTGCCGGCCGCTTGGAAGACGGCGAGCCGGTGCTGGACATTGAGATCAGGAGGGCGCTGGCCGCCTTCCAGAATAGGTTCAGTGAGATGAAGGAGGAATGACGCTTGGCAAAAAGCGACATGATCGAGCTGGAAGGAACCGTCGTTGAGGCCCTGCCCAACACCACGTTCCGGGTCGATATCGGAAACGACCACATCATTCTGGCTCATATTTCCGGAAAGCTCAGGATGAATTTCATCCGTATTCTGCCGGGTGACAAGGTAACGGTCCAGATCTCCCCGTACGATCTGACACGGGGTCGGATCACCTGGCGAAGCAAATCCACCAAGTAAAGCAACAGGCTTACAGGAGGTAAAAAGTTATGAAAGTAAGACCGTCCGTCAAGCCCATGTGCGAAAAGTGCAAGATCATCAAGCGCAAGGGCAAAGTCATGGTCATTTGCGAAAACCCGAAGCATAAGCAGAGACAAGGTTAAGAAGGAGGCGCGGAGAAGTATGGCAAGAATTTCCGGCGTTGACCTGCCGAAGAATAAAAGAATCGAGATCGCCCTGACCTACATCTACGGGATCGGCCGCACCAGCGCCAGCAAGATCCTGGCTGCCACGGGCATCAACCCCGATACCCGGGTCAAGGACCTGAGCGAGCAGGACGAAGTCGCCCTGCGTGAGATCATCGGCCGTGAGTACATGGTCGAGGGTGACCTGCGCCGCAACGTGGCAATGGACATCAAGCGCCTGACCGAGATCGGCTGCTATCGCGGCCTGCGTCACCGCAAGGGCCTTCCCGTGCGTGGCCAGCGGTCCAAGACCAATGCGCGCACCCGGAAGGGTCCCAAGCGCACCGTCGCCAATAAGAAGAAGTAAGGGAGGGAAGATACGTTATGGCTAACCCCAAGAAGAAGGTCGTCAGAAGACGCCGTGAGCGCAAGAACATTGAGAAGGGCGCCGTCCATATCCGCTCTTCCTTCAACAACACCATGGTCACCGTGACTGACACCAACGGCAACGCCCTGTCCTGGGCTTCTGCCGGCGGCCTGGGTTTCCGCGGTTCCAGAAAGTCCACCCCCTATGCCGCCCAGACCGCAGCCGAGACTGCGGCCAAGGCTGCCATCGAGGCTTGTGGGCTCAAGAGCGTGGAGGTCTTTGTCAAGGGCCCCGGTTCCGGCCGGGAAGCCGCCATCCGCGCCCTGCAGGCCGTGGGGCTGGAAGTCACCATGATCAAGGATGTGACTCCCATTCCTCACAACGGATGCCGTCCCCCCAAGAGACGCCGCGTCTGAGCGAAGGAAAGGAGAACAACAATTATGGCAAAGAATACACAGCCGATCGCCAAGCGCTGCAAGGCCCTGGGCATTTCTCCTACCGTGATGGGTTACAGCAAGAAGGAGACCAACCGTAACCCCGGCGGTCAGATGAGAAAGAAGAAGAGTGAGTACGCACTGCAGCTGACCGAGAAGCAGAAGGTCAAGTTTGTCTATGGCATTCTGGAGAAGCAGTTCCGCACTTACTATGAGAAGGCATCCCGGATGCCCGGCAAGACCGGCGAGAACCTGCTGGTGCTGGTCGAGCGCCGTCTGGACAATGTGGTCTACCGCCTGGGCTTCGCCATGACCCGGCGTGAGGCTCGTCAGCTGGTCAACCACGGTCACTTCACCGTCAATGGCCGCAGAGTGAACATTCCCTCCTTCCTGGTCAAGCCCGGTGACGTGGTGGAAGTGGCAGAGAAGAGCCGTTCTTCCGTCAAGTTCAAGAGACTCACTGGTGAGGACGCCGTGATGGTCACCCTGCCCCAGTGGCTGGAGCGGGAGAAGAACACCCTGAAGGGCACCGTCACCAAGATGCCCGCACGGGAGGACATCGACATGCCCATCGAGGAGCACCTCATCGTTGAGTTGTACTCCAAGTAATACGCTACCCTCGGCAGGAAAACGGAATGACGATACAGCGGGCGCCGTCCCGCTGACGTAAGAAGGAGGGTAACAAATGGTAGAAATCGAAAAGCCGCGCATCGAATGCATCGAAAAGCCGGGAGACAACTCCTATGGAAAGTGCATCGTCGAGCCTTTGGAGCGCGGCTATGGCACCACGTTAGGCAACTCTCTTCGCCGGATTCTGCTGTCCTCTTTGCCCGGCACTGCAGTCACCAGCATCAAGATTGCAGGGGTGCAGCATGAGTTCAGCTCGGTCCCCGGTGTGAAAGAGGACGTAACAGAAATCGTCCTGAACGTCAAGGGCATTGTGGCTAAGCTGTACAGCGAGGGCACCAAGACAGTGTATATCGAGGCTTCTGGAGAAGGAGTGGTCACTGCCGGCGACATCAAGGCTGACAGCGAGGTGGAGATCCTCAACCCGGATCATCCCATTGCCACCTTGGGTCCCGACGCGACCCTGAACATGGAGCTGACCCTGTCTCACGGCCGCGGCTATGTGCCGGCAGACCGGAACAAGACCCCCCAGACTGTCATCGGCGTCATCCCCGTTGACTCGGTGTACACCCCCGTGAAGAAGGTCAACTACACCGTGGAGAACACCCGGGTGAAGGACCTGACCGACTTCGACAAGCTGACGCTGGAGGTCTGGACCAACGGGACCATTGCCGCCCGGGACGCGGTGTCCCTGGGGGCACGGATCCTCTGCGACCACTTTATGATCTTTACGGATCTCAGCGAGACCATGGGCAACAAGTCCACGGTGGTGGAGAAGTCCCCGGATATCCGCGACAAGGTGCTGGAGATGACCATCGAGGAGCTGGATCTGTCCGTCAGAAGCTTCAACTGCCTCAAGCGCGCCAACATCAACACCGTGGAGGATCTGATCTCCAAGACGGAGGACGAGATGATGAAGGTGCGTAACCTGGGCCGGAAGTCTCTGGAAGAAGTTATCAACAAACTGGCCATGATGGGGCTTTCCCTGGCCAGTGACGAGAATTGACCCTCGGTTCGGCACGACCGAACCAAGAAAACGAAGGGAGTTGAACCAACATGTCCGGTAATCGCAAGCTTGGCAAGCGGACCGATCAGCGGAAGGCCATGCTCCGTGCTATGGTGACCTATCTGCTGGAGAACGGCCAGATCAAGACCACCCTGGCCCGCGCCAAGGAGGTGGCTCCTCTGGCTGAGAAGATGATCACTCTGTCCAAGAAGAACGACCTGGCAGCGTATCGTCAGGCCCTGTCCTTCATCACCAAGGAGGACGTGGCTCACAAGCTGTTCACGGAGATGAACCAGAAGTACATGAGCCGGGACGGCGGCTATACCCGGATCGTCCGCATGGGGCCCCGTCGGGGCGACGCGGCCGAGATGGCTATCATCCAGCTCGTGTGAGAAATTTGGGGCCCGCTGCGCTGGGTTCCCCAATTTAGGGGGATACAGCCCCCTGCGTGCAAACACCCGGTCGCCTTTGGCGGCCGGGTGTTCACACTTGTGGGCTGAGAAGTAGTTTTTTCCCGGCGGAGCCGGCGAAAAACTTCATTTGATTTTCTTCCGGCGCTTGCGAGAGCCGGAAGTCTGCGACGCTTTTTTTCGCCTTTTGCGGGTGGGGGAGAGGGTCGCTTTTTTGGTTGTTTTGTGGCCTGGGGAGTGAGTTGCAAGGGGGCGGGTTGTATGGTACAATGCAAGAAGATATCCATGTGGAGAAAGGAAGGGCGACTATGAAGATTTTGTTTGTCAACTGCTGCATCCGCGGGGAGGAGTCCCGGACGCTTCGCCTGTGCCGGGTGGCCCTGGACGAGATCGCGTCCCGCTTCCCCCAGGCCCAGGTGGAGGAACTGTGTCTGGACAAAGAAGAGCTGCTGCCCCTGCACAGCGACACCTTGCAGCAGCGCCATGAGAAAGAGGTGGCCAAAGAGTTTGATCACCCCATGTTCCGCTATGCCCGGCAGTTTGCCCAGGCCGATGTGATCCTGGTGGGCGCGCCCTATTGGGAATATCAGTTCCCGTCCCTGCTGCGGTGCTATGTGGAGCATATCTCGGTCAGCGGGGTCACCTTTGCCTACGGGGAGGACGGCCGCCCCCACGGACTGTGCAAGGGGGACCGCCTGCTGTATCTGACCACCGCCGGCGGACCGATCCTGGACCGGAACTGCGGCTTTGACTACCTCAAGACCCTGCTGTCCAACATGATGGGCTTCACCAAGCTGGACTATGTGGCGGCAGAATGCACGGACGTGATCGGCTATCCTGTGGAAGAAGAACTGCAAAAAGCAGAGGAACGGGTCCGGGCTGCCGTACAGAGCTGGCAGTAACCGACAGAAGAGGGGAGACTGCCGTGCATACCTGCAAACACATCATCACCATCGGCCGGGAATATGGCGCCGGCGGCAGGACCGTAGCCCGCCGGATCTCGGCCATTCTGGGCATTCCCTACTACGACAAGGAGATCATCCGCATCGCAGCAGAGAAATCCGGCCTGGCCGAGGACGTGATCCAGGGGACGGAGGAACATGACACCGGCCGGAGCCTGTTCAGCTGGTTCTTTCCCAGCGGTGGCCTGTCCTCTTATGATCGGGCGATCCTGGCTCAGGCCCAGACCATCCGCCGCATTGCAGAGGACGGCCCCTGTGTCATCGTGGGCCGGGGTGCAGACTATATCCTGCGGGACCTGCCCAATGTGGTCAACGCCTTTCTCTATGCAGAGAAAAAGGATAAGCTGCAGTATGCGATGGACACCTATGGAGACACACCCGAGGAGGCGGCCCGGCGGGTCCATCACACCGACGCGGCCCGGGAGTCCTATTATCACTACCTGACCAAGGCCAAGTGGGGAGATTTGAAAAATTATCACATCACCCTCAACAGCAGCCCCATCGGGAAAGAGGCCTGTGCAGAGATCATCCTGCAATACGCCATGAAAAAATCGTGAAAATACCCAAAGACGGCACCGGCCCGGCAGAGGAATTTCTGCCGGGCCGGTGCCTTGTTGGAAAAGAGGGGGAAACAAAAACAAAAAAATCCCAAGAAAGGATTGACTTTCTTCGGGACAAGTGTTAGAATACCTTGATATTATCTGCGGACAAAGGGGGATTTCCCTCCCAGTCTGGGGACAGTATAGCAGAAATCAGCAAAAAAGACAACAGCTTCCGAAAAGTTTTTTCCACGCCGCCGCGTGATCGCAAGAAATAGGATACGACACCTTTTCGACGAAAGGACTGGTCAAGAGCAATGGTAAAGGATGTATACTACGGAAAAACCCTGCGTAAGAGTTTCGCCCGCCATGAGGAAGTGCTGGAGATGCCCAACCTGCTGGAGATCCAAAAGGATTCCTACCAGTGGTTTTTGGACACCGGCCTGCAGGAGGTGTTTCGGGATGTAGCCGCCATCGGCGACTACAACGGCAACCTGGAACTGTCCTTCATCGACTTCACCATGGACGAGAAGCCCAAGTATTCCGTGGAGGAATGCAAGGCCCGGGACGCAACGTACGCCGCCCCCCTGAAGGTGCGGGTCCGCCTGCGCAACAAGGAGACTGAGGAGATCAAGGAGCAGGAGATCTTCATGGGAGATTTCCCCCTGATGACCAAGGGCGGCACCTTCGTCATCAACGGCGCCGAACGAGTCATCGTCTCTCAGATCGTTCGTTCTCCCGGCGTTTATTACGCCCGCAACGCCGACAAGGCAGAGAACATCACCTATGCCGTCACGGTCATCCCGTACCGGGGCGCCTGGCTGGAGTATGAGACCGACCTGTCGGACATCTTCAGCGTCCGCATCGACAAGAACCGCAAACTCCCCGTCACCTGTCTGATCCGGGCAGTAGGCCCCCAGACCGACGCGGAGATCCTGGAGCTCTTCGGCGAGGAGCCCCTGCTGGTGAGCACCCTGGAAAAGGACACCTGCAAGACCCGGGAGGAATCCATGCTGGAGATTTACCGGAAGCTCCGCCCCGGTGAGCCCCCCACGCTGGACTCTGCCGAGACCCTCATCAACAGCCTGTTCTTTGACCCCCGCCGGTACGATCTGTCCGCCGTGGGGCGCTATAAGTTCAACAAAAAGCTCTCCCTCTGGCCCCGTCTGTCCGGCCAGAAGCTGGCCGCACCGGTGGCCGATCCCCGCACCGGCGAGATCATCGCCGAGGCCGGCCAGACCCTGACCCGCGCCCAGGCCCAGGACCTGGAAGCCCGCGGCGTATCCGAGGCCTTTGTGGAGGTCGACAGCCAGGTGGTGAAGGTCTTCTCCAACCGCATGGTGGACATGGCGCCCTTCGTCTCCTTCGACCCCGAGAGCTGCGGCATCAGCGAAAAGGTCCGCTTTGAGGTCCTGTGCCAGCTGCTGGACGAGTGTGCCGGCGACGAGGAGGCTTTGAAGGAGGCCGTGGCAGAGCGGAAGGACGACCTGGTGCCCAAGCACATCATCGTGGACGACATCATGGCCTCCATCAACTACCTGTGTACCCTGTCCCACGGCGTGGGCTCCCCCGATGACATCGACTACCTGGGCAACCGCCGCCTGCGCTGCGTGGGCGAGCTGCTCCAGAACCAGTTCCGCATCGGCTTCAGCCGGATGGAGCGGGTCATCCGGGAGCGCATGACCATCCAGGACCTGGATATCGTCACCCCCCAGTCCCTGATCAACATCCGGCCCGTTACCGCCGCCATCAAGGAGTTCTTCGGCTCCTCCCCCCTGAGCCAGTTCATGGACCAGACCAACCCCCTGGCCGAGCTGACCCACAAGCGACGTATGTCCGCTCTGGGCCCCGGCGGTCTGTCCAGAGACCGTGCCTCCTTCGATGTGCGTGACGTTCACTACAGCCACTACGGCCGGATGTGTCCCATCGAGACCCCAGAAGGTCCCAACATCGGCCTGATCTCCTATCTGGCCACCTACGCCCGCATCAACCGCTATGGCTTCATCGAGGCCCCCTTCCGCAAGGTGGACAAAGCCACCGGCTTCCTCACCGACGAGGTGGAGTACATGACCGCCGACGTGGAGGACGAGTACATGGTGGGCCAGGCCACGGAGCCTGTGGACGAGAACGGCTGCCTGGCCAACAAGCGTATCACCTGCCGCCACCGCAGCGAGATCGTGGAAGTGGACCGGGAGAAGGTGGACTACATCGACGTCTCCCCCAAGATGATGGTCTCCATCGCCACGGCCATGATCCCCTTCCTGGAAAACGACGACGCCAACCGGGCCCTCATGGGCGCCAACATGCAGCGGCAGGCCGTGCCCCTGCTCACCACCCAGGCCCCCATCGTGGCCACCGGTATGGAGCACAAAAACTGCATCGACTCGGAGATCGCCGTCCTGGCCGAGGGCGACGGCGAGGTCACCCGGGTCTCTGCCACCAGCATCACCGTGCGCTATGACAGCGGCAATGTGGTGGAGTACCCCCTCATCAAGTTCCTCCGCTCCAACCACGGCACCTGCATCAACCAGCGGCCCATCGTCTCCCTGCGGGACCGGGTGAAGAAGGGCGATGTCATTGCCGACGGCCCCTCCACCAACCAGGGCGAGATCTCCCTGGGCAAGAACATCCTCATGGGCTTTATGACCTGGGAAGGTTATAACTACGAGGACGCCATCCTCCTCAATGAGCGGATGGTCAAGGACGACGTGTTCACCTCCATCCACATCGAGGAGTATGAGACCGAAGCCCGGGACACCAAGCTGGGTCCCGAGGAGATCACCCGCGACATCCCCAACGTGGGCGACGACGCCCTGAAGGATCTGGACGAGCGGGGCATCATCCGGGTGGGCGCTGAGGTCCACGCCGGCGATATCCTGGTGGGTAAGGTCACCCCCAAGGGCGAGACCGACCTGACCGCCGAGGAGCGTCTGCTGCGGGCCATTTTCGGCGAAAAGGCCCGGGAAGTCCGTGATACCTCCCTGAAGGTGCCCCACGGCGAGAGCGGCATCATCGTGGACGTGAAGGTCTTTACCCGGGAAGCCGGCGACGAGCTGGGCCCCGGCGTGAACATGGTCGTGCGCGTGTACATCGCCCAGAAGCGGAAGATCTCCGTGGGCGATAAAATGGCCGGCCGTCACGGCAACAAGGGCGTGGTCTCCCGGATCATGCCCCAGGAGGATATGCCCTTCCTGCCCGACGGCACCCCCCTGGACATCGTCCTGAACCCCCTGGGCGTGCCCTCCCGTATGAACATCGGGCAGGTGCTGGAGGTCCATCTGGGCCGCGCTGCCCAGGCCCTGGGCTGGAAGGTGGCCACCCCCGTCTTCAACGGCGCAGACGAGAAGGACATCATGGAGCTTCTGGCCCAGGCCGGCCTCTTCCGTGAGGTCTATCCCAACGAGACCATCGCCGGCAAACAGCTCTACCTGGTCACCGAGGACGGCACCGACGTGCGCCGCCTGGACCAGGAGGAGATGGACGACATTCACCAGGTCCGCGTCTGGCGGAAGGAAGGCCGGCTGCGTCTGGCCGATGGCAAGACCAAGCTGTACGACGGCCGGACCGGCGAGATGTTTGAAAACCCCGTTACCGTGGGCTACGTCTACTTTCTCAAGCTGCACCATCTGGTGGACGACAAGATCCACGCCCGCTCCACCGGCCCCTACTCCCTGGTCACCCAGCAGCCTCTGGGCGGCAAGGCCCAGTTCGGCGGCCAGCGCTTCGGCGAGATGGAGGTCTGGGCCCTGGAGGCTTACGGCGCCGCTTACACCCTGCAGGAGATCCTGACGGTGAAGTCCGACGACGTCACCGGCCGTGTGCGGACCTATGAGGCCATCGTCAAGGGCCACAACGTGCCCGCCCCCGGCATCCCCGAGTCCTTCAAGGTCCTGGTCAAAGAGCTCCAGGCCCTCTGCCTGGACATCAAGGTCCTGGACGCCCAGGGCGAGGAGATCGAGCTGCGGGACGACGAGGACGAAGGCTATCAGAACATCAACCAGATCCGGGACGACGACTACGAGCCCTATCGGGAGGACGCCGACGCCCAGTTCTCCGCCGCAGGCTACACCATCAAGGAGTCCAGCGATGACGACGACCTGAGCGTCGGGATGGCTGGCGAAGAGGAAACCGACAGCGACGGCGACGATTACGGCGACGGCGACTATGAAGAATAAATAAAGGGAGGACGATGGATATGAGTTATGCTGAGTTTGACGCCATTCGTATTGGTATCGCTTCCCCGGAACAGATCCGCGACTGGTCCTATGGCGAGGTGAAGAAGCCCGAGACCATCAACTACCGCACCCTGAAGCCCGAGCGGGACGGCCTGTTTTGCGAACGGATCTTTGGCCCCACCAAGGACTGGGAGTGCCACTGCGGCAAGTACAAGAAGATCCGCTACAAGGGCAAGATCTGCGATCGCTGCGGCGTGGAGGTCACCCGTGCCAAGGTGCGCCGTGAGCGCATGGGCCACATCGAGCTGGCCGCCCCGGTGAGCC
>CAKTSK010000033.1 GCA_934597725.1 uncultured Eubacteriales bacterium | reverse complement strand
CTTCCGCCCCGCCCGCGATAGGAAGAATACCCCGTGGTCTCTGCCTGCCAGCGGATCACGGTGCCGTGGAGCAGGTCGTTCATGCGGCCGATCGTCTCCCGCAGCGCTGGTTCCCCGTAGTGCTCCAGGCTGCTGGGACTGACCCGGGCCAGCAGGTCCTCCGTGCGCTTGTGCTCGATCTCATACAGGATCAGTTCATCCAGCGCTGTCGGGGCATCCGGTGATACGGCAAACTGCGGCGGCGGAGAGGATGCCGGCGGCGGCGGGGCCGAGGGCAGGCCGCAGGAGGCCAGCAGTCCCCCCAGCAGCAGCACCAGACCGATCATTCGTCGTGTTTTCATGGGTCCCTCCGTTGCTCACACCGCCAGAGGCTGGCTTTGGTCCGACAGCAGCTTCTTTTTCAGCATCCCATAGGCCACTGCCAAAGCCCCGCCGGCCGCCAGCCAACTGACCGGATAGACCAGCAGCAGCCCCTGGAAGGTCGGATGGAGAGGAAACACAAAGGCCACCCACAAGATCCGCAGCCCGCAGACAAAGACCGCGCAGAGAAGGGTCGGCACAAAGGAATAGCCCAGCCCCCGCAGCGTTCCCGAGAGGACCTCGATGACCGTGTTGAACAATTCAAAGGGCAGCACCCACCGCAGCCGCACCAGCGCCAGGGCCAGAATGGCAGGCTCGGTGGTATACAGACCCGCAAAGGACCACCCGGCCGCCACCAGCAGCAGCGCGAACGCTTCCGAGAGCAGACCGCCCAGCGCCAGACACCACCGGGTGGCCCGGCGGCAGCGGCCCAGGTCCCCCGCCCCGTAGTTCTGGCCGGTGAAAGTCATGCTGGCCTGACCGAAGCTGTTGAGCAAATAATAGACAAAGATCTCTGCCGTGACCCCGATGGTCGAAGCCGCCACCACCTGAGAGCCCAGGCGGTTGATGCCCGCCTGGATGATGACGTTGGCAATGTTGAACATCATGCCCTGCACCGCCGCCGGGATGCCGATGTACAGGATGGCCCGCAGCAGCTTCCGGTCGGGCCGCAGCAGGGCGGGCTCCACCCGGATGGCCCCGGTCTCCCGGCGCAGGCAGACCCACAGCAGGGCCGCGCCCACCACGTCGGCGATCACCGTGGCCAGGGCCACCCCCGCCACGTCCAGGCGGAGGCCGATCACAAAGAGCAGGTTCAGGCCCACGTTGACCCCGCCGGACAGCAGCAGGCACAGCAGCGGCCGCCGGGTGTCGCCGCTGGCCCGGAGGATGGCCGCTTCAAAGTTATACACCATCTGAAAAACCGCGCCCAGCAGATAGATCCGCAAATACTGCCGGGCCAGCGGAAGGATGTCCTGGGGGGTATCCATCCACAGCAGCAGCGGCCCCGCCGACAGCTGCCCCACCACCAGCAGGGCCGCGCCGCTGACCACCGCCGCCACCAGGGAGGTATGGACCGCCTTTCGCACCTCTCCCTCCTCGCCGGCCCCCAGACAGCGGGCAATGACCACGTTGGCCCCCACGGCCAGGCCGGTGAAGATGGTGATATACAGGTTGACGATGGAGGTGGTGCTGCCCACTGCCGCCAGGGCCAGTTCCTTTTGGGCAGAAAAGCGCCCCACCACCGCCACGTCTGCCGAGTTGAACAGCTGCTGGAGCATACTGGTGGCGGCGATGGGAAGGGAAAACAGGAGGATCTGTTTCCACAAGATCCCCTGCCGCAGGTCAAGTTTTTTTGCCATAAAGCCTTCTTTCCGGGGCAGAGACACCCCTGGTCGAACTTTTTTGCCGCCCCGGCCATTCCGAAGCGGCGGACGGGTCCGCCCTCTGCGCGCCCAAAAAACGCCGCACATCCGGTGGGATGTGCGGCGGAGATGGGGCGGACCCTCACGCCGATCAAACGGACTGGGACACCGGGGCCATGAGCACCTTGCCGGTGCCGCGATAGACGTTCACCAACCCTTCGCCGGAAGCGGCGGAGCCGATGAGGGTCTTGCCCGAGCGCTCGACGGTAAAGTTCAGGCTGGCGCTCCAGGCCACGGCCAGGTTGCCGTCGATCTTCAGCACGTCGTCCTGGAGGGTGACCTCGATCAATTCCTCCCGGGGACACTCTGCCTCCAGGCAGACCACCCCGCTGCCGACGAGGCCCAGGTTGAACAGGCCCTCGTTGCCGGCCACGGCGGAGGAGAGGTTGGAGCGCATGATGGCCTTGTGCTTGATCCGCGCGTCACAGGCCAGGAAGAGGCCGTCGTCCAGGACGATGGCGCCGTTCCAGTCGGCCAGATCCAGCAGGAGGATGTGGCGGTAGGTGGGTTCCAGCACCAGCAGGCCGTCGCCGGTGTACTCCGGCTTGATGGCCGACTCGCCGCTGACCTTGCCCCGGATGGCCTTGCCGAACAGATCGCCCACGCCCTTGACGCCGGTGGTGGCGTTGACGTTGCCCACGGTCCACTGCATGGCGCCGGCCTGCAAGGTGATGTTGGCCTGTTTCAGGTCGCACAGGACTTGGCGCTTGCGGACGTTCATGGCGCTGCTGAAATAGGCCGTGGCCGCGTTGCCCGGGGTCACGCTCAGGTCGCGCTGGTATTCGATGACCTGGAAGGGACCCAGCTGGTCCAGGGTACGGATGTCATCGTTGTTGGTAAAGTTTGAGATCTGATACATAGAGTGCCTCCTTTCAACCCGATAGGGGGGTATCCATAGTTTACCATAGCGGCGGCGGTTTGGCTACGGCAAATTGACCGGCCCGGGAAATTGCAGGTGCATGGTCAGGCGGCCCGCCTGCCACCGGGCCTGGAGCTCTCCCCCCATGGCCTCGGTGAGCAGCCTGGCAATGGACAGCCCAAGGCCGGTGCTGCTGCGGCCGGTCTCCACCGTGTAGAACCGGTCGAAGAGCCGGCCCACCGACACCGGGTCCAGGGCCGGGGCCTTGTTGGAGACGGTGATCTCCCCTTCTGCCGTCAGCGTCACCGCCAGGTCCCCCGGGCTGTACTTGAGGGCATTGCTGAACAAATTGTCCAAGATCCGCCGCAGGGCCGTCGGGTCCAGATCCCGGCGCACGGGGGGATCGGTCAGGGACAACACCGGCGTGATCCCCCGCTGGGTGAAGGCTCCGTAGTGGGCCAGCAGGCTTTCCTCCAGGACCCGGTTCAGGACCACCGGCTCCCGTTCCAGCGGCGGGGCCGCTGTGAGGACGGAATAGCGGAACAATTCCTCCGTCAGCTGCTTCATGGCCTCCACCCGGTTCTGGATCTGCGCCAGATACCGCGCCGTGTCGGGGTCGTGTTCCGTCCGGTCCAGCAGGTCCAGATAGCCGCAGAGGGCGGTGAGAGGGGTCCGCAGATCGTGCGCGACGTTGGTCACCGCCTCTTTCAGTTCCCGGTCCCCTTGCTGCCAGCGCCGGCGCTGCTGCCGCAGCAGGCGCAGCTGGTCATTGAGCCGCCGGAGCAGCCGGCGGGCATAGGGGTCCCGGGAGGCTGTGAGGGTGAGGAGCGTGTTGCTGTCCTCGTCCAGCCACGTTTCCAGCCGGTCCCCGATGTCCTCCATGGTCCGGCGGAGACCATAGACTTTTCCGCCCAGATACAGGGCCAGCAGGCCCAGCCCGATACACAGCAGCCACGGCAGCATGGCGCACGCTCCTTTCCCTTCCCGGCCTTTTGATGGTAAAGGCCAACCTATCTCAACACGATCCCCCCCTTTTGTGGCGGCAGAACACCGGATCGTTTACTTCAGATCCTTGCGCCGGAAAACCGCCAGCCCCAACGCCGAGGCACCGGCTGTCACGGCCAGGGAGCAGACCGGAGCCCGGGAGAGGAAGGCGCTCTCTTCCACCTCCGGGTCCAGATCGAAATGTTCCTGCTGATACAGGCAGCTGGTCAGATAGGACACATAATAATTGAGCTGTCCATTTGGCAAACAAAGCTCTAACACCTGGAACACCGGCCGCAGAGGACCGCCCAGATAGTTCGGGTTCGGGGTCTTCGGCCCTCGGATCTCCTCTCCCTTCGCGGTGACCGTGATCTCCTGCACATACTCCGGCTGGACCAGGGCGAACTCGATCTGATAGGCTCCCAGCATCATCCCCAGCCACAGGGCCAGGCTGACGATGGCCCCCGCCGCCAGGCTGGGCACGGAAAAACCCACCGCCGTGAGGATGGCCGCCAGCGCTACGGTCAGCAGCACGACCCCCGCCAGCACCGGCAGCAGGATCTCTGTCCCCAACGCCGCCAGCGTCTGGTAGTTGAGCACCACAAGGGGCAGGAAAAAGAGGAGCAGACACAGCAGCGTGCTCCCCACCGCGACCAGCAGGCCCGCCCCATAGAGCTGTCCCCGCCGGTAGCCGGCAATGAGCTTGCTCCGCAGGGTCCCGTCCCGATACTCCCGGCCCAGGAAAAAGGACACCAGGACGCAGAGGGCAATGGACAAGGGGAAGAAATAAAAGTCGTCAAAGGCAGGCGTCTTGCCAAAGCTCACCGCAAACACAACGCCGGACACCAGACAAACCGCCAACGCCAGCCAGAACAGCACGTCCTTCCGCAGGCGGAGCAGGTGGGTACTGAGCAGATTACGCATGGCCATCCCCTCCCACCAGATTCATGTAATAGCTTTCCAGGCTCTCGTCCCGCTGCTGGATGGTGAGGACCTGACAGCCCGCCCGGTCCAGGGCCAGGATCAGCTGCGTCAGGTTTTCCACCTCATACACATCCACCTCCCGCTCACCGGCCAGGGTATAGTCCAGCCCCTGCTCGTCCAGGCCCCGGCAGCAGGCCGCCGGGTCGGTGACCGTCAGGCGGAGGCATTTGCGGCAGACCCGCTCCAATTCTGCGGCGGTGATCTCCCGGGCCAGCTTTCCCTGGTGAAGAAACCCATAATGGGTGGCCAGACGGGACAATTCGGCCAAAATATGGCTGGACAGAAGGACCGTGATCTGGTAGGACCGGTTCAGGGTCAGGATCAGCTCCCGCATTTCAATGATCCCCTGGGGGTCCAAGCCGTTGATGGGTTCGTCCAGCACCAGAAAATCCGGGCTGCCGCACAGGGCCATGGCGATCCCCAGGCGCTGGCGCATCCCCAGAGAGAAATGACGGACGGCCTTTTTTCCCGTCTCCCCCAGGCCCACCAGATCCAGCAGCGCCGGGATCTCCTTCTCCTCGGGCAGGCCCAGCATCCGGTGCTGGAGGCGCAGGTTGTCCCGGGCCGTCAGGTCCAGGTAGAGGGCCGGGGACTCCACCACGGCTCCCATCCGGCGGCGGGCCCGGACGATGGCCTGATCCGTGTGGGGAATGCCGTAGAGGGTATAGCCCCCCGCCGTCGGCCGCTGCAAGCCGCAGAGCAGCCGGATCAGGGTGGTCTTGCCCGCGCCGTTCTGCCCCACCAGACCATAAATGGCCCCCTGGGGCACCTGCATGGTCAGGCCGCGCAGCACCTGGCTGTGCCGGTAGGACTTGCACAAAGACTGGGTCGCAAAACAAAGTTCCATGAGAGTTCCTCCTTCTTCGTTTGGTATCCCCAGCATACGCCCCACCGGTCAAGAAAGCGGTCAAGGAAGGCGTCAAGATTTGGTCAAGGCTGTTCTTCCGTCATCCGAAACCCGATGCCCCACACTGCCTGGATATACTCCCGCCCCCCAGCCTGCCGGAGCTTTTTCCGCAGGTTGCTCATGTGCTGCTTCAGGGAGCCTTCAGTCCCGTCGGGGGTCTCCTGGCTGATCCGGTCCAGGATCACGCTCTTGGCCAGGACCTGCCGGGGATTCTCCAGCAGCAGACGGAGGATGGCATACTCGGTCTTGGTGAGCTTCACCGGCTGGCCGCCGGCGGTCACCTCGTGGGTCGCCGGGTCCATGGTCAGGTCCTGGAAGGTCAGCACCCCGGCGGCGGGCCGGGGCTGGCGCAGCTGCACGGTGATCCGGGCCAGCAGCTCCCGCAGGGCAAAGGGCTTGGTCACATAGTCTGCCGCCCCGGCCAGCAGGGCGTTTACCTTGTCGTCCACCCCCACCTTGGCGCTGACCACGATCACCGGGATGTTCCCGATCAGGGGAAGCAGCTCCTCCCCCGTCAGCCCCGGCAGCATCAGGTCCAGCAGCACCAGATCCGGGGTGTGCTGCGCCAGCAGATAGCGGGCCTCGGTCCCCGAGTAGGCCCGCAGGACCAGATAGCCCTCCGCCCGGAGGGCCTCTTCCAGAAAATCTCCGATGGACGGGTCGTCCTCGATCACAGCGATCTGTACCATATCGCCTCTCCTTTCCGCGCTGTCACATCATGGCCAGGAAGGACCAGAGGAGCTTCCCGCCATAGAAAAGGATCCACACGCCGCAGATCCGGTTGATGAGCCGGACCACCCGGGGGGTGAACCGGCAGCTGAGCAGAGAGACCACCAGCGTCAGCCCCAGAAACCACAGGCAGGAGGCCAGCCCCACCCCGCAGATAAAGGGCGCCGCCTGGGCCGCCGGCAGCGACGCCCGGAAGGCCCCCAGCATGAGGGTGCCGTCCACCAGCGCCTGGGGGTTGCACCAGGTGACCAGACAGGCCGTCGAGATGGTCTTGGGCAGGGTGGCCGGCAGAGGCGTTCCCCCTTCCAGCTCACCCTTGTCCCGCAGCAGCCCCACGCCGATGGCCAGCACCACCAGGCTGCCCACCAGCAGCACTCCCCCGCGCAGGATGGGAAAGGCTTCCATCGCCGCCCCCACGCCGAAGAAGCACGCCAGGGCCAGGGAAACGTCAAAAAAAATCACGATCCCTGCCGTTCCCAGCGCACGGCGGCGGGGTCCGGTCAGGGCGGTGTGGATGACAAACAGATTCTGGACCCCGATGGGGGCCACATAGGCCAGCCCCATGGTCAGGCCCTGCAACAGATACCACATAGGGATTCTCTCCTTCTCTCTCACCACGGCAAAAAGCCGAGGCACAAGTGCCTCGGCTTTTCCTCCGTCCGATCAGGACGCAGACGGGGCGTCCAGGCGGGCTTTGGCCTTTTCCATCAAAGGCAGGAAAACGCCGCCCACGATGTTGCCCAGGGAGATGACCGCCAAGCGGAGGAAGGATTCCCCCGGCTGCTCATACAGCACCCCGGACACTGTCCAGTAATACATGTCGGCCACGCTATGCTCTGTGCCGCAGAGGATAAAGACCGACACACCCAGAAAGAGGGCTAAGTATTTCCCCACCGGGTGGGGATTGTTGGCATAGCCGTTGACGGCGATGAAGATAAAGATGTTGCACAGGATGCCCAGCACAAACAGGCTCAGGTACGGTCCTGCCATCTTCCCTTCCACCAGCCCCCGGGCGGTGACGTTGATGCCCGTCTCCGCCCCCACCAGCACCGTCAGGTGTTCCAGCCCCGCCAGGAGCATGGTCCCCAGGAGGTTGCCCACCCAGAAGATCAGCAGGTCCAGCAGGTAGCCGGGCAGGGGGTTGTCAAACAGATAGCACGCCTTGCCGGTGAACAAGGCATAGCCCCGGGTACAGACGGTAAACAGGCCGATGGTGAACAGCAGCGCGCCCACCACGTTGCCCCCGGGAAAGGCATCCTTCAGCCTGAGAAAGATCGTGCCGCCCAGGCCGATGCAGAAGCCGGCCAGGATGGCATAGAGGAACAGACCTCCCACTCGTTTCATATCGCTTCCCTCTCTCGGCCCCTATGCGCCGCCGGCCTCCCGGATGTGGTCCAGGATGACGCCCAGCAGCTCCTCCCGGCCCAGCCCCTTCTCGGCAGAGAAGGAGAGCACCGGGGTCTGCTCGTCCAGCGTCAGGGTCTCCCGGATCCGGGCCAGGTTGGGTTCCCACTCGCTTTTCTTGATCTTGTCGTGCTTGTTGGCCACCACCACAAAGGGCTTGCCCGAGTCCTTGAACCACTGGGCCATGACGCAGTCGTCCTCGGTGGGCTTATGGCGCAGGTCTACGATGAGCACCCCCAGGGTCAGCAGCTCCGTGTCGGCAAACCACTGCTCGATCAGGCGGCCCCACCGGGCCCGCTCCTGCTTGGAGACCTTGGCATAGCCGTAGCCGGGCAGGTCCACAAAGTAGACCTTCTGGTCGATGCGGAAATAGTTGATGTGGGTGGTCTTGCCCGGCGCAGAGCCGACCCGGGCAAAGTTCTTGCGCCCCAGCAGGCGGTTGATCACCGACGACTTGCCCACGTTGGACCGCCCGGCAAAGGCGATCTGGGGCAGGCTGTCCCGGGGGCAGTCCGCCATTTTGGCGGCAGAGCGGATGAACTCCGCGTTTTGTGTGTTCAGTTTCATGGCATTCCTCTCAGGCGGTGGGCAGGGACGGCTGGGCCGCAGGGCTGCCGGTCCCGCCCAGGGGAACGTCTCCGTCCTCTGCGTCCGGCTGGGCCAGGGGCGGACGCTCCAGGGCGTGGGCCAGCACCTGGTCCACATGGGAGACCGGGATGAACTGCAGGGCGCTGCGGACGGTCTGGTCGATCTCCTCCAGGTCAGACTCGTTGTCCTGGGGGATGATGACCGTGTGGATGCCGTTTCGCAGGGCCGCCATGGATTTCTCCCGCAGGCCGCCGATGGGCAGCACCCGGCCCCGCAGGGTGACCTCTCCCGTCATGGCCACGTCGCCCCGCACGGGGATGCCCGTCAGGGCCGAGACCATGGCCGTGGTGATGGTGATGCCGGCAGAAGGCCCGTCCTTGGGCACGGCCCCCTCCGGGAAGTGGACATGGATGTCCTTTTCCTTATAGAAATCGGCAGACAGGCCCAGCTGCACCGCCCGGCTGCGGAGGTAGGTGAAGGCCGCCCGGGCGGACTCTTTCATCACGTTGCCCAGGTTGCCGGTCAGCTCCACCTTGCCGCTGCCGGGGATCACGTTGGCCTCGGCTTCCAGCAGGGTGCCGCCCACCGAGGTCCAGGCCAGGCCGTTGACCAGACCCACCTGGTTTTCCAGCCCCTTCTTCTCCGGGTGGAATTTCCGGGGACCCAGGAACTGCTCCACGTTGTCCCCGTTCACATGGGCCTGCTTGTACGCCTGGGAGACGATGCCCATGGCCGCCTTCCGGCAGACGCCGCCCAGCTCCCGTTCCAGCACACGGACCCCGGACTCCCGGGTGTAGGAGACGATGATCTCCCGGATGGCGTCGTCGGTCATTTTCAGCTGGCTCTTTTTCAGGCCGTGGCGCTTGAGCTGCTTGGGCAGCAGGTGCTGCTTGGCGATCTGCAGCTTCTCCTCGTCGGTGTAGCTGGGCAGCTCGATGACCTCCATCCGGTCCAGCAAGGGCTTGGGGATGGTGGAGGTGGTGTTGGCCGTGGTGAGGAAGAGCACATCCGACAGGTCGAAGGGCAGCTCCACAAAGTGGTCCCGGAAGGTGCTGTTCTGCTCGCCGTCCAGCACCTCCAGCAGGGCGGCGGCGGGGTCGCCCCGCAGGTCGCTGCCCATCTTGTCGATCTCATCCAGCAGCAGCAGGGGGTTTTTGGTGCCCGCCTGGCGCACGGCGTTGATGATCCGCCCGGGCATGGCGCCCACATAGGTCTTCCGGTGGCCCCGGATGTCCGCCTCGTCGTGGACGCCGCCCAGAGAGATCCGGGCCAGCTTCCGGTTCAAGGCCCGGGCCATGGACATGCCGATGGAGGTCTTGCCCACCCCCGGCGGGCCCACCAGACAGATGATCTGCCCCTTCAGGTCCGGGGCCAGCTGCTTGACGGCCACAAACTCCAGGATGCGCTCCTTCACCTTGTCCAGGCCGAAGTGGTCGGCATCCAGGATCTTCCGGGCCGCCTGGACGTTGGCCCGCTCCCGGGAGGTCTTGGTCCAGGGCAGCTCCAGGCAGACGTCCAGATAGTTCCGCAGCACCGATGCCTCGGCCGAGCCGAAGGGCTGCTTCTCCAGGTGCATGACCTCTTTGATCAGCTTTTCCTCGACCTCCTGGGGCAGCTTGGCCTCGGCGATCTGCCGGCGGTAGGCGGCGATCTCGTTGTCGCCGTCCTCGCCCAGCTCCTCCTGGATCACCCGCACCTGCTCCCGCAGGAAGGCGTCCTTCTGGTTCTGGGTCATGTTCTCCTGGACCCGGCGCTGGATGCTCTGCTCCATCTCCAGGATCTCCACCTCCCGGCGCAACAGGCGGTTGACCTTGTTCAGCCGCTGGACCGGGCGCAGCTCCTCCAGGATGGACTGCTTGTCCAGCACCCGCATGGAGACGTTCTGGGCGATGAAGTCGGCGATATAGCCGGGGTCCTCGCTGGAGAGGATATTCATGAGCATCTCTGCCGCCGCCGCTTTGGGGGACAGGTCGCTGTAACGGTCGAACAGCTCATAGGCCTGGCGGATGGCCGCCTCGGCCCGCAGGGAGTTGGTCTTGCCCTCATAGGGCTCTTCCCGTTCCATCTGCTCTACCTCGCCCACCAGATAGGGCTCGGTCTCGGTCAGGTGCAGCAGTCTGGCCCGGTACTGGCCTTCCACCATCACCCGCACGGTCTTGCCCGGCAGGCGAAGGATCTGGCGCACCACCGACACCGTCCCCATGGAAAACAGATGGGCCTGGTCCGGCGCCTCCACGCGGATATCTTTCTGGGCCACCAGGAACAGCGGCTGGTTGAGGGACATGGCCTCCTCCACCGCCTTGACCGAGGCCTCCCGGCCCACGTCGAAGTGGACCATCATCTGGGGATAGACTGTGAGGCCCCGCAGGGCCACCACCGGGAGCGTCAGTCGTTCCATCGCTTCCTGTTCCAGGGTCTCGTTCTTTTCTTGCTCAGGCAAACCGAATCACATCCTTTCATGAAACATGCTCCGCCGACAGCGCGGCGAAAGAAGAAAGGGCGGAGAAGTTTCCCCCTCCGCCCTGCATTTCCTGTGTTGTTCAGGCTGTGCCGTCCTGATGGGCCAGGCCCCCGCTTTGGGCGCGCAGGGCCGCCGCACCCAGATGGGGGCGGGGCGGCCGGTCGGCATCCCGGATGAGCACAGGTTCCGTCCCGTCCTTCACGCTCTCGGGGGTGATGTCCACCTCCACGATGGTGTTGTCCGAGGGGATGTCATACATGATGGGAGACATGATCTCCTCCAGCACCGCCCGCAGGCCTCTGGCGCCGATGCCCCGCTCCATGGACTTGTCGGCCACCGCCTCCAAGGCCCCGGGGGTAAAGACCAGCTTCACCATGTCATACTCCAGCAGCTTCTGATACTGCTTGACCAGCGCGTTCTTCGGCTCGGTGAGGATCCGCACCAGATCCTCCCGGCGCAGAGGCTCCAGGGCCGTGATCACCGGCAGGCGGCCCACCAGCTCGGGAATGATGCCGAACTTGAGCAGGTCGTGGGGCTGGAGCTGCCCCAGCACGTTGCGCTGTTCCATCTCTTCCTTGCTCAGGATCTCTGCCCCAAAGCCGATGCCATTCTGATTGACCCGCTTTTCGATGATCTTTTCCACGCCGTCAAAGGCGCCGCCGCAGATGAAGAGAATGTTCTTGGTGTTGACCTGGATGAACTCCTGGTGGGGGTGCTTCCGGCCGCCCTGGGGGGGGACGTTGGCCACGGTGCCCTCCAGGATCTTCAGCAGGGCCTGCTGCACCCCTTCCCCGGACACGTCCCGGGTGATGGAGGTGTTCTCACTCTTGCGGGCGATCTTATCCATCTCGTCGATATAGATGATCCCCCGTTCCGCCTGCTCGATGTCGTAATCGGCGGCCTGGACCAGGCGCAGCAGAATGTTCTCCACGTCGTCGCCCACATAGCCGGCCTCGGTGAGGGTGGTGGCGTCGGCGATGGCGAAGGGGACCTTGAGGATCTTGGCCAAGGTCTGGGCCAGCAGCGTCTTCCCGCTGCCGGTGGGGCCGAGCAGCAGGATGTTGCTCTTTTGCAGCTCCACGTCGTCTCCGCCGAAGTAGATCCGCTTATAGTGGTTGTACACCGCCACCGACAGGGCGACCTTGGCCGCGTCCTGGCCGATGACATACTCGTCCAGGTAGGACTTGATCTCCTTGGGGCTGGGGATGATCTCCGGCATATCCGGGTTCACCAGGGGCTCTTCCGGGGGATTCATGTTATCCAAAATGTCCATGCACAGATGGACACATTCGTTGCAGATGTAGGCGCCCGGCCCGGCGATGATCTTGGCCACCTGGTCCTGGTGCTTGCCGCAGAAGGAGCAGCGGATGGCCCGTTTTTCATCGTTCTTGGACAAAACTGTTTCACCTCTTTCTAACGCGGAAAAAAGGGGGACCCACGCCCCCCTTTTTTCTTGGCATATCAGCGTTTCTCGATCACTTTATCAATCAGGCCGTATTCCATGGCCTCTTGGGCAGACATGAAATTGTCCCGCTCGCAGTCGGCAGTGACCACATCCAGGGGCTTTCCGGTGTTTTCCGAGAGGATATGGTTCATCCGCTTCTTGATCACTTCCAGGCGCTTGAGATGGATGGCCATGTCCGTGATCTGACCCTGGGTCCCGGCAGAGGGCTGATGGATCATGATCTCTGCGTTGGGCAGCGCCATCCGCTTGCCCTTGGTCCCGGCTGCCAGGAGGAAGGCGCCCATACTGGCCGCCATGCCGATGCAGATGGTGGACACGTCGCACTTGATATACTGCATGGTGTCATAGATGGCCATGCCCGCGGTGACAGAGCCGCCGGGGCTGTTGATGTAGAACTGGATGTCCTGGTCCGGGTTCTGAGACTCCAGATACAGCAGCTGGGCCACCACAAGGCTGGCAGTGGTATCGTTGACCTCCTCCGACAGGAAAATGATCCGGTCGTTGAGCAAGCGGGAGAAAATGTCATAGGACCGCTCTCCCCGGTTGGTTTGTTCGACTACATAGGGCACTAAACTCATAATTGCATGATCTCCTTTTCCATTCAGAGCACAGTATGCCCGCCTGACGGAAAATTATTCCTCACCCTTGGGTTCTTCGGCCTTCTCCTCGGCCTTCTTCTTGCGGGTGGTCTTCTTGGGGGCTTCCTCGCCCTCGGCGGCAGTCTTCTTGGCTCTGGTGGTCTTCTTGGCAGGCTTCTTCTCGGCGCCGTCCTCTGCGCTCTCCTCAGCCTTGGCCTTGGTGGTGCGCTTCTTGGGCTTGGCCTCTTCCTTGCTCTCCTCGGCCTTGGGCTCCTCGTCCTTGGTCACTTCGGTGAGCTTGATCTCCCCGTCGTCTGCTTCGGCAGCGATCAGGTGGGGCTTGGCGGCGGCGGCCACCACAGCCATGGCGCGGTCGCGGGCCAGGTCCTTCTTCAGGCCGGCCCGGTCCAGGCCCTCGATGACCCGCTCATAGGGAACATTGAGGTTGGCGGCAGCCTTCTTGATCTCCTCGTCCATGTCCTCGTCGCTGACCTCGATCCCCTCGGCAGCCACGACGGCGTCCAGGGCCATCTGCTGCTTGATCTGGGTCACGGCGGGCTCCTTCAGGTCCTCGCGCAGCTTCTCCACGCTCATCTGCATGTACTGCAGGTAGAGGTCCAGGCTGATGCCCTGCTGCTCCAGGCGGGCAGCATAGTTCTCCACCAGGCCGTTGATCTGGTTGTCGATCATGGCCTCGGGCAGCTCGATGTCCACCTGGTCGCACATCTGGGCCAGCAGGGCCTGGCGGAACTTGGCCTCGCTCTGGGCCATGTTCCGGTCCACGATCTTCTGCTTCAGGTCTTCCTTGAACTCGGCCAGGGTCTCGAACTCGGACACGTCCTTGGCGAACTCGTCGTCGATGGCGGGGGCCTTCTTCTCCTTGACCTCGATGCACTTGACGGTGAACTGGACGGGCTTGCCGGCCAGATCCTCGGCGTGATAGTTCTCGGGGAAGGTCAGGTCGATGGTCTTCTCCTCGCCGGCCTTCATGCCCACCACCTGCTCTTCAAAGCCGGGGATGAAGGTGTGGGAGCCCAGGGCCAGCTCATAGCCCTTGGCAGCGCCGCCGTCAAAGGGCACGCCGTCCTTGCGGCCTTCGTAGTCCATGACCATGCTGTCGCCCATCTCGGCGGCGCGGTCCACGGGCTCGAGCTGGGTGGCACGGTCCACATACTGCTTCAGCTCGTTCTCCACTGCCTCGTCGGTGACGGTGGGCAGGACCTTGTCAGCCTCCAGGCCCTTATACTGCTTCAGGGTGATCACGGGACGAACGGTCACGATTGCCTTAAAGGTAAAGCCCTCCTTCCCCAGCTCGGTGATCTCCACCTTGGGGGGAGCGACGGAATCCAGCCCCTGCTCCTGGATGGCCTCGAGACAAGCCTGGGGATAGATCTCTTCCACGGCGTCTTCATAGAACACGCCGGCGCCATACATTCCCTCGATCACCTTCCGGGGGGCCTTGCCCTTGCGGAAGCCGGGGACGGAGATGTTGCTGCGGCTCTTGCGATACGCCTTGTCCAGACCCTCCTCAAAGGTCTTCTGATCCACTTCGATGGTCAGTTCGACCTCGTACTTCTCTTTGTTTTCTACAACGCTCTTGACATTCATGTCCATTTTTCCTCCTGTGAAACACCCTTTCTGCGCCCGTGAGGGCCTGAAAAGGCATTGTATTGCAGTATATATAGGCTATATTATCAGATTCCTTTGCGAATTACCAGACTTTTTTTCCTCATTCCAAGATTTTTTCCGGGCAAAAGTTTAGGTAATCCGCCGAGACCAGGTGGTACTCCACCCCGCCCTGCCAGCCTTGCAGGGCCAGGCGGTGGCTGCCGCCGTGGAGATGGCCGTAATAGCAGGCCCGGACCTGGTATTGTTCCAGCAGATCCAGGATGGGCTGGCAGCGGTAGCCGGTGTAGCAGGGGGGATAGTGGAGAAAGCAGAGCTTCTCCCGGTCTCCGGCCGCTTTCAGCGAGGTCTCCAGCCGCTGCAGCTCCCGGAGAAAGACCTTCTGGCTCTGGCCCGGCTTTTCCTCCTCATAGAACCATCCCCGGGTGCCGCACAGGGCCACCGAGCCATAGAGATGGCAGTTGTTGTGGAGGATCTCCAGGCTGGTAAACCCCCGCTCGGCGAAAAAGCGGGTCATCTTGGCCGCCGTGTTCCACCAGTAGTCGTGGTTGCCCTTCATCAGGATCTTCCGCCCCGGCAGGGCGTCCAGCCAGGCAAAGTCCGCCGCCGACTCCTCCAGGCTCATGCCCCAGGAGATGTCGCCGGCCAGGACCAGGGTGTCCTCGGGCCGCAGCACCGACAGCCCCTGGGTCAGCTTGTCCAGATACCCCTTCCAGGCGCCGCCGAACACATCCATGGGCTTGCTGCTGCCCAGCGAGAGGTGAGGGTCTCCGATGGTATACAGCGCCATAGGCTCACCGTCCTTTTAGCGCAGCATGTCCAGGACCACGTCCATCATCTGCTCCTTGTCCACGCTCTGGTCAAAGCGCACGGCCTTGTCCCGCAGGCTGGCCAGAGGCACAGGCGCGGGGCGACCGGAGGTCTCGGTCAGCTGGTCCAGGGCGCCGATGCCCTCCCGGACCTGGTCCACGCCCAGGCTGTGCAGCACGCTGTCGCAGAACTTGAAGGGGCTGGCGGTGGAGACAAAGACCGTCGGTCTCTTGTCGCCGGTCTTTTCCCGGTATTCCTGCATCACCTGGTAGGCCACGGCGGTGTGGGGGTCGATGAGGTAGTGGTGCTCCTGCCAGACCTTGGCGATGATCTGGCCGGTCTTGCTCTCGTCGCAGAAGCCGCCGTAGAAGTCCTCCGTCAGCCGGGCGCGGATGGCGTCGGAGACGGTATAGCGGCCGGTCTGCTTGAGCTGCTCCATGTACCCGGCCACCTCCTGGTCGTTCTGGCCGGACAGGGCGAAGAGCAGCCGCTCCAGGTTGCTGGAGACCAGAATGTCCATGGAGGGGGACATGGTGGTGTGGAAGGGGCGGTTGCGGTCATAGGTCCCGGTGGCCAGGAAGTCGGTGAGCACGTTGTTGCTGTTGGAGGCGCAGATGAGCTTGCCCACCGGCAGGCCCATCTGACCGGCGTACCAGCAGGCCAGGATGTTGCCGAAGTTGCCCGTCGGCACGCAGTAGTTGACCCGGTCTCCCATCTGGATCTTCCCCTCGTTGAGCAGGTCGCAGTAGGCGGAGATGTAGTAGACCAGCTGGGGCAGGATGCGGCCCCAGTTGATGGAGTTGGCCGAGGAGAGGAAGTAGCCCCGCTGGGCCAGGTCCTCCCGCAGCTTCTCGTCGGAGAAGAGGATCTTCACGCCGGTCTGGGCGTCGTCAAAGTTGCCGTGCACGGCGCACACGCCCACGTTGTTCCCCTGCTGGGTCTGCATCTGCAGGGCCTGGACCGCCGAAACGCCGTCCTTGGGATAAAAGACCAGGATCTTGGTCCGGTCCACGTCCTTGAAGCCTTCCAGCGCCGCCTTGCCGGTGTCGCCGGAGGTGGCCACCAGAATACAGACGGTCTTGTCCTCCTGGTTCTTCTCCAGAGAGGCCGACAGCAGGTGGGGCAGGATCTGCAGGGCCATGTCCTTGAAGGCCGAGGTGGGGCCGTGCCACAGCTCCAGGCAGTAGGTGTCCTCCTCCAGCCGGTGGAGGGGGGCCACCTTGGGGTCGTCAAACTTGTCCGGGGCATAGCCGGCCTGGGTGAAAGCGGTCAGCTCCTGCCGGGAAAACCCGTCCAGGAACAGCTCCATCACCGCCACGGCCCGCTGGCCGTAGGACATCCCCCGCAGCTCCTCCAGCATGGCCGGGGTCAGCGTGGGAAAGGATTCCGGGGTCAGCAGACCGCCGTCCCGGGACAGGCCCTGGGCAATGGCCTGGCTGGCTGTGAGGCGGAGGGTCTTGTCTCTTGTACTGAGATACTTCATGATACGATGCACACACCTTTCCTTTGGCGTATCGGTTAAAACGCGTTTTCCCAGTGACGGATCACCGGGGTTTGGGTCGCCGCCCCGCAGGGGGCGTAAACCTCCACCACATCGAACCGGGGTTGGAGGGCGGAGGGATGTTCTATTAAATAATGTAGCGCGGCCAGACGGAGTTTTTCCTGCTTGCGCCGGGTGACAAACTCCCGGGCCTGGGCCAGACGGGCGTCTTTCCGCAGCTTGACCTCCACGAAGCAGAGGTAGCCCTCCCAGGCGGTCACCAGGTCGATCTCCCCTTCCCGGCAGCGGTAGCGGGAGGCCAGCAAGCGGTGCCCTCGCTCTTGCAGATAGGCGGCGGCCTGCTGCTCTCCCCACAGGCCCAGGGCGGACCGGTCCCCGCCCCTCATCGTCCCTTCAGGAAGGTCTTGCGGTGGATGGGACAGGGGCCGTACTGGTCCAGCAGGGCGTAGTGGAGCTTGGTGGGGTATCCTTTGTGGCGCTCAAAGGCATACTGGGGATACTGCGCCGCCATGTCCACCATATACCGGTCCCGGGCCACCTTGGCCAGGATAGAGGCGGCGGCAATGGAGGCGCTCTTTCCGTCTCCCTTCACCACTGTCTGGGTGGGCACGGTGATGCCGGTGGCCCGATTGCCGTCGATGAGTGCCAGGTCCGGCCGACGGGGCAGGCCCTGGATGGCCCGTTCCATGGCCAGCATCCGGGCGTTGAGGATGTTGATCCGGTCGATCTCCTCCGGCTCGGCCCAGGCCACCGACCAGGCCTCCGCCTGCTGGCAGATCAGGTCATACAGGATCTCCCGACGGCGGGGGGTGACTTTTTTCGAGTCGTTCAGGTAGGGGTGGCTCCACCCCCGGGGCAGGATCACCGCCCCGGCGTAGACCCGTCCGGCCAGGGGTCCCGCGCCGGCCTCGTCCACGCCGCAGACCACCGACAGGCCCTGGGCAAAGGCGGCTTCCTCCAGCTGCCACAGATCAGGGTGTTCCGTCATGGTCCGCTCCCCTCTCCAGGTCCTCCGGCAGCTCCAGGGTGATCCGGCCCAGTTTGCCGCCCCGGAACTCGTCCAGCAGGATGTTGGCCATCCGTTCCAGGTCCACCTCGCCGCCGGAGATGAGGAAGCCCCGCTTCCGCGCGCCGGCCTCCAGCATCTCCCAGCCGGTCATGCCCTCCTGTGGCTCGAACTTGAAGCGGGCGGTGACCGCCTCCGGCTTGCGCCGGGCCAGCAGCTCCATGAGGTGGCAGGCCAGGGTCTCCACGTCCATGATGGCGTCCCGCACCGCGCCGGTGAAGGCCAGGTGCAGGCCGATGGTCTCATCCTCAAACTTGGGCCAGAGGATGCCGGGGGTG
>CAKTSK010000032.1 GCA_934597725.1 uncultured Eubacteriales bacterium | reverse complement strand
ACGCAGGATCCTATTTCCGGCGGAGTGTGAGCTTTTGTGGATCATAGCGTAAAGCGTGGAGACATTTTTTATGCAGACCTCAGCCCGGTGGTGGGCAGCGAACAGGGGGGTGTGCGGCCGGTGCTGATCGTGCAGAACGACACCGGCAACCGCCACAGCCCTACTGTCATCGCGGCAGCCATCACCTCCCAGACCGGGAAGGCGAAGCTGCCCACCCACATTGCGCTGGCGGCCCGGCAGTTCGGCCTGCCCAAGGACTCTGTGGTCCTGTTGGAACAGATCCGCACCTTGGACAAAAAGCGGCTGCGGGAGCATATGGGCCGGGTGGACGGCCCGGTGATGCACCGGGTAGACGCCGCCATTGCCGTCAGCTTCGGGCTGCATCCGGATACGCTGGTGTGAGATGCCTGGGCAGGGTTCCTGACCCGGGCGCAGGCGTACCGGAACATGCGGCAAAGAAAGCCGGAGGTTCTGCTGCCAGAAAGCGGCAGAACACGAGGAAGCATTGGTTTTCAGGCAGACTGAGAGGGCAGCCGGATCTTCCGGCTGCCCTCTGGTATTTGGTCAGGAAAGAAAAAGCCCCAGGCTATCGAAAGGAAAAAGGATCGTCGGCGTGATCCTGCAAGGGATCACAAGGTAAAATCAGCGTCGTCAAAGCGGCCGAAATCAGGCAGGACAGGACGGGGCGGGACCCGTTTGAGGGGATCGTAACGGAACCCACGGCAGGACAATTCTCCTGAGGTGACGCCCTTTCTCCGGCAGAGAATGGTCTCCGGGCCGACGGCGTTGCCCCGTTTGCAATATGCACAGCTGGGGGCGATCTTTTTAGAAAACAGCATAACCTTTTCCTCCCGGCAGAGTGTTTGTTACTTTGTATTATATCGTTGTTTTCCTGTCTTTTCCATCCCTTTTTTAGGAGAGAGAAAAAAAGAGAGGCCGGCAAGGCTCCAGAGCAGAAGAAGCTCCCGGCGGAAGGGAACGGCAGCGGACAGCGGCAGCGAAGAGGCCATCGCCGGCAGCGCCAGCGGATGGACCCGCAGAAACAGAGCGGTAAACCCGGCAGACAGCAGCCCTTGAAGCGCTTTGGCGCGCAGATACGGCCCGGCCGGTACGCCGGCGGACCGCCAGAAGGGGAGCGACTGACAGTGGACAGACAGCCCGCCCCAGCCCAGCAGGAACGCAGCCAGCGGCAACGCCAGGGGCGCGGTTTTGCCGTCGGCCAGGGCGGCGGTCCCGGTGGAAAGCTCCAGGAACCCGGCAAACAGACTGCGGCCCAGCGCTTCGGTGTGTTCTCCGGGGAAAAGGTCGGTCAAGGCATCCACGCAGAGGGGAAGCAGCCCGGAGGCATCCGCCAGCGCCGTCAGGACGGAAAAGAGGATCACATAGGCGCACACGCCCAAGGTAGAGGAAAAGCTGTCCCGCACACAGTCTGGCAGGGCGGCGGCCAGGGAAGAACGCGGCGAAGATATATTCCCGACAGAAGAGGGGAGCAAGGGACCCTCTGTGATCCGGGTCAGGACGCCCATCAACAGAGCGGCGGCGAGATTGGCGCCCATCAGCAGGATACCTGCTTCCTTGGAGCCAAAGATGCCAACGCCCGCCGCCCCCAGAAAAAAGGCGGGGCCACAGTTGTTGCAGAACCGGGACAAGCGGCATGCCTCTTCCCGGGAACAGGCGTGGCTGTCGACCAGCTGGGCAATGGTCCTGGCCCCCACAGGATACCCCCCGATCAGCCCCAGGCCCAGGGCAGCGGCTCCTGGACCGCCCACGCCGAACAGCGGCAGCATCAGGGTCTGGAAAGGCCGGGACACGGCGTCTGCCAGACCGGTGACGATGACCAGGGAGGAAAACACAAAAAAGGGAAACAGAGAGGGGACCAGCAGGTCCAGGCATAAGCGCACCCCTTCTTGCGCCGCTGCGGCGCTGGCTTCGGGAAAGCGAAAGAGCAGGATGCCCAGCAGAAGCAGGGCCACCCCCTCGGCCAGTTTGGGTCCACGGGATCTCATAGGCCACCTCCTAACGATCTCCTAAACGGTATGCGGTTCCGGCGGGAAACTTGCCCGGCTCTTGCGCTGGAGAGAGGAATGGGCTATAATGGGACAAACTTTTTGACAACAGGAGACCTTGTTTATGAAACGATGCTTTGCCGCCTTTGGAGCAGTCCTCCTTCTGGCGCTCTCTGTGGCTGGATGCGAGGGTGTTCGCGCGGAACCGGAAAGCGTGTCCAAGACCAATCTCATGCTGGACACCATCATTCAGATCACGTTATATGACTGGCAGGATGAGGGAACCATTGATCTGGCCTTTGACGAGATCCGCCGGCTGGAAGGGCTGCTCAGCGTGGAGCAGGAGGGCAGCGAACTGTTTCAGCTGGCCCAGGCAGCCGGAACAGCGTGGGTGGAGATCTCCCCCGAAACCGAAGAGGTCCTTCGGCTGTCCAAAGAGTATGCCGCCCTCTCCCAAGGATACTTTGACGTGACCATTGGCCCGCTGGTAGATCTGTGGAACATCCATGATGGCCAGGGGCATTATCCCAGCCAGGAAGAGCTGGCGCAGGTGTTGCCGCTGATCGGCAGCGACGACCTGCTGGTGGAGGAGGGCCGGGCCTATCTGGCGCGGCCCGGGATGGAAGCCAACCTGGGCGCCATTGCCAAGGGTTACATCGCCGACCGGGTGAAGGATTTTTTGGTCGGCCAGGGCGTGGAGCACGCGGTGCTGAACCTGGGCCGGAACATCCTGCTCATTGGGGACAAGGGCAACGACACCCCCTTTACGGTGGGCATTCAGGACCCCGGCGGCAAGGAAGGAGAACTGGCCGGCGTGGTGGCCGCTGCCGATAAGAGCGTGGTGACCTCCGGCATCGACGAGCGCAATTTCGTCTACGAAGGAAAAACCTATCATCATGTGCTGGACCCCTTCACGGGCTTTCCGGCGGACAATGGGCTGGCCTCGGTGACCATCCTCTCCGATAACTCTGCGCAGGGAGATGCCCTGTCTACCGCCTGCCTGCTGATGGGACAGGAGAAAGGAATGGCGCTGGTTGAGCAGCTGGAAGGGGTGGAAGCACTGTTCATTGCCACCGACGGCACACAGACTCCTTCCTCTGGATATGAGGACTACGCCATCTCACACACGAACTGACTGCGTCTGTGCTACAGAATGCCTGACAGAATGTTGCCGTTCTGCCGGGCATTTTTTCTGTTTGAAACGGGAACCTTTCAAAATGGTAAGGTTTCTGTCCCAAATGTAAGGAAAAGCGATGGATGTTCTGTTGTATTAAGTGTATCATATAAGAGAACTGAAACCGACAAGGAGGGATCGCGATGACGCTGTTGGAAGTCAAAGCATTGAAGAAAACCTATACCACCCGTCTGGGCGGCCATTTGGTCCCGGCCCTGACCAACGTGAATTTTTCTGTGGATCGGGGAGAATATCTGGCCATCATGGGGGAGTCCGGCTCCGGAAAAACGACCCTGCTGAACATCCTGGCCACGCTGGACCATCCCACCGGCGGCCAGGTTTTGCTGGAAGGAAAGGACCTGAGCCAGATCCGGGAACGGGACCTGGCGGCTTTCCGCCGGGAAAACCTGGGCTTCGTCTTTCAGGATTTCAACCTGTTGGATACCTTTTCTCTGCGGGACAACATCTATCTGCCCCTGGTCCTGTCCGGGGTAGGCCATGGAGAAATGGAGCGCCGCCTGCTGCCGCTGGCGAAGAAGCTGGGGATCACAGACATTCTGGACAAGTATCCCTATGAGGTCTCCGGGGGACAGAAACAGCGGGCCGCTGTGGCCCGGGCCTGTATCACTGCGCCGCAGCTTCTGCTGGCAGATGAGCCTACCGGCGCGCTGGACTCCCGGGCAGCCGACCAACTGCTGGACCTGTTTGCCCAGCTCAACCGGGAGGGGCAGACGATCCTGATGGTCACCCACTCCGCCCGGGCCGCCAGCCGGGCCGGCCGGGTCCTGTTCATCAAGGACGGCGAGGTCTACCATCAGCTTTACCGGGGAGAGCGCTCCAATGAGGCGATGTTCACCCAGATCGCAGACACCCTCGCCGCGCTGGCTACAGGAGGTGGCGACCGTGGGTAAACTCTTTTTCCCCAAGCTGGCGGCGGGGAATCTGGTCCGCAACCGTCGCTTCTTCTTCCCCTATCTGCTGACGGGGATGCTGACGGTGGCCATGTTCTACAACATCACCTTTCTCAAGTGGAACCAGGAGCTGGAGAACCTGCCCGGCGGCGCCATCGTTCCCTCGATCATGTCGCTGGGGACGATCGTAGTGGGGCTGTTTGCGGCGATCTTTTTGCTGTATACCAACAGCTTTCTCATCAAACGCCGCCAGAAGGAACTGGGCCTGTACAACATCCTGGGTCTGTCCAAGGGGCACATTGCGCTGGTCCTGTTCTGGGAGACGGTGTATACCTGCCTGATCACGATTCTGGGCGGACTCCTGTTGGGGATTCTCCTGTCCAAGCTGCTGCTTTTGCTGCTCTATAAACTGCTGTTTTTCCCGGTCACCTTTGGCTTTTCGGTCGATCTGGTTTCTGTGGGTGTGACGGTGGTGTTGTTTGTGGCCATTTATCTGGTGGCCTTGGGCAGAAACCTGCTCCATGTGCGCCTGTCCAAGCCGGTGGAGCTGCTGCACGGGGGCAACGTGGGGGAGAAAGAGCCGAAAACCAAAGGGGTGCTGGCCGTCCTTGGCCTGATCAGCCTGGGCGCGGGGTACTTCATTGCGCTGACGACCACATCGCCTCTGGATGCGCTGACCCTCTTTTTCCTGGCGGTGCTGTTGGTGATCTTGGGGACCTATCTGCTGTTCCTCGCCGGCTCCATTGCCTTTTTGAAGGCGATGAAGAAACGCAAGTCCTATTATTATCAGGCAAAGCATTTCATCGGGGTCTCCGGGATGCTGTACCGCATGAAGCAGAACGCCGTGGGATTGGCCAACATCTGTATCCTCTCGACCATGGTCCTGGTGATGCTCTCCACCTGCGTCTGTATGTATCTGGGGGTGGACAGTGCGCTGGACACCATGTATCCTCACGACATTACTTATACACAGTATCATCAGGAAGAAAGTGATCTCTCGAAGCAAGAGGTCCAGGAGGCAGTCCTGGCCAAGGCACAGCAAGCGGGCATGGTCCCCACAAAAGTCCAGTCCGTGGATCTGATGCGTACCGTTGGTCTGATGACAGAAGATGGTGTCGTTACTCTGGGGGAGGAGAGCGAGATGAAGGATCTGACCTATCTGGAGATCATCCCGGCGCAGAGTTACGAACAGATGACAGGACAGGCCCTGTCGCTTTCTGACGGACAGGCGGCGCTGTATACCACCAAAAATGAAGGGAAATGGCCGCAGGTCACGGTGTTTGGGCAGACGTTCTCTGTGGCACAGTGGCTGGAGGACTCGCCGCTTAGCCGCAAAAATCCTTACTCGGATTGGACGATGCTGGTGGTGGTGCCTGATGTCTCGGTTCTGGAAGCACTGGCCCAAGATCCGTCATCCGGCCAAGTGCCGGTCTGGGAGTTCTCCGTGGACTTTGACGACAATAGCCGGGAGGAGATAGAGTCTTTGTATCAAGATCTGCGCCCTCTCATAGAACAAACGGAACACAGGGATGACATCTCCTGTCGCCCAGCACAAGAAATGGAGTTTTATTTGCTGTATGGCGGCTTTCTGTTTTTGGGACTCTTCCTGGGGGCTTTGTTCCTGATGGCCACCGTGCTGATCATCTACTACAAGCAGATCTCGGAAGGGTATGAGGACAAGGAACGGTTTGCTATTCTGGAAAAGGTGGGCATGAGCCAGCAGCAGGTGCGCAGCGCCATCCGAAGCCAGGTGCGGGCAGTATTTTTCCTGCCCCTGCTGGGCGCTGTGATCCATCTGGCGGCTGCCTTTCGGATGATCGTTAAAATTCTTTCGGCATTGAGTCTGACTGACGTGGTGCTGTTTGCCCAGTGCTGCCTGGGAACGGTGGCCGTCTTTGGCGTGGGCTATCTGCTCATCTATCGCCTGACGGCCAGGACTTATTATAAGATCGTGCGCTGACAGGACAGATCAGGATCGCTGGTGAAAACGGTTGAGGTTCTGAGAAGAAACGACCCCACGACCGCAGAAATCATTGTCATTTCTGCGGCCGTGGGGTATGATACTGTCAGCGGCTGCGTGCTGTGCGGCGGAAAGGAGTGCTGAGGTCATGTACCGTATTTATCTGGTGGAGGACGATCGGGTCATCGCCGACACAATCGCCCAACGGCTGACGGCGTGGGGATTTACCGTCCACTGCCCGGAGGATTTTTCCAACGTGATGGGGGAATTTGTCTCCTTCCAGCCCCATCTGGTCCTGCTGGATATCACCCTGCCCTTCTTCAACGGGTACCACTGGTGCCAGCAGATCCGCCAGGTGTCCCGGGTCCCGATCCTCTTTCTCTCTTCTGCGGCGGAAAACATCAATATCGTGACGGCCATTCATCTGGGGGCCGATGACTTCATCAGCAAACCCTTTGATCTGTCGGTCCTGCTGGCAAAGGTCCAGGCGGCTTTGCGCCGGGCTTACGACTACCAGGGGGACAGCCACCTGATCGAGCACAAGGGAGCGGTGTTCAACCGCCTGGACTGCACGGTGGTCTATGAGGGCCAGCGCGCGGTGCTGACCAAGAACGAGACCCGGATCATGCAGCTGCTGCTGGAAAACAAGCCCAACGTGGTCTCCCGGGAGGACCTGATGGCGGCGCTGTGGGCCTGCGACGCCTATGTCGATGAAAACGCGCTGTATGTGAACATGGCCCGCCTGCGAAAAACCTTGGAGGGCATCGGCATGCGGGAGTTTGTGCAGACCAAAAAGGGCTTGGGGTATTTTGTGCCATGAGAAAGGGGAAACTTGCCCTGCTGGGCGCCTGGCTGGCCAGCCGCAAGCTGGTGGCTGCTGCGGGGCTGTTCTGTTTGGCGATGCTCCTGCTGCTCTTCTGGCTCTATGACCTGCCTGCGGAAGTGGGGTGGTATGGCGTTTCCCTGTGTCTGGCAGGGGTGCTGCTGTTGTCAGGGCTTAGTTTTGTGCGGTTTTGGCACAAGCACAAGGTGCTGACACAGTTGGAGGAGAGCATGCTGGTAGACCCGGACAATCTGCCGGAGGCAACGACGCTGATCGAGGCAGACTATAGCCGCCTGATCCGCCGCCTGGCCCGGGACGCCCGCCGGCAGCAGGCGGAAGCCGACGGGGCGCTGGTGGATCGGACGGCGTATTATACCCTTTGGGTCCACCAGATCAAGACCCCTATCGCGACGCTGGACCTGCTGTTCCAGGCGGGGCCGGAAAAGAAAGCGGAGATGGAGGTGGAGCTGCAGAAGATCCAGCAATATGTAGACATGGTCCTTCAATACCAGCGTCTGGACGGGGACAGCCGGGACCTGGTCCTGCGCCGCTGCCAGCTGGATGACGTGGTGCGGCAGACGGTGCGGAAGTTTGCCAAACTCTTTATTTTGAAGAAGATCCGGCTGGTATTTCAGGAAACGGGAGCGACAGTTCTCAGCGACGAAAAGTGGTTGTCTTTTTTGTTGGAGCAACTGCTGTCCAATGCCCTGAAATACACGCCGGTCGGGGGAGAGATCTCCGTGTTCTGGGAAGAGGACCATACGCTGGTCGTTGCCGACAACGGCATCGGCATCGCGCCGGAGGACCTGCCCCGGGTTTTTGAACGGGGATTTACCGGGCAGAACGGCCGGATGGAGAACAAGTCCACGGGGATCGGCCTCTATCTTTGCCGCCGGACGGCGGACCTTCTGGGCCACAGCTTGACCATCACTTCTGTACCGGGAGAGGGGACACAGGTCCGTCTTGGTCTGCGCCGTCCTTCCTTTGCCATTGAATAACCGGGAAGACCGAAAACGGCTCCCCTCTGCGTTTCACAATGTTGGAAAACAGAGGGGAGCCGTTGGTTATGGTGTTGCGGCAGGCGTCGGGGGCCGCCAGGCCAGGCGGAGAAAATATACAGCCAGAACCGTGCCGCTCAGCAAAAGGAACAGATAGAAGCTGAGGGTCCGGCTGAGCAGCATGGCACCGGGCAGCAGCGCGGCAGGAAATATGGTCTGGTAGAGCAGCAGAAAGCCGCCTTCTGTCAGACCAACTGCACCGGGCAGCGGCAGGGAGGAGACCGACAGGAAGAGAACAGACTGCATGGCGAGCATCGCGGGGAGAGAGGTACCGTCCACACCCAGGGCCAGCGAGACCCAGAAGGGAATGCTGTGATACGCCAGCAGCTGGAGCAGCGTGGTGCCGAGCATCGCGGCCCACTGTTTGGGGTGGGTGCGGAAGCATTGTACACAGTGCCGCAGCTCCTGCCATTGGGCTTTGATGCTGTCGGCCCAACCGGGAGCCCGCCGGGGAAAGAGCCGGTTGGCGGGGACCAAGAGTCTGCGTCCCACCGCCGGCAGCAGGCGTGGAGAAACCACCGCGCCCGTCAGGACCAGGGCCACCAACAGGTTCAGACCACAGCCCACCAGAAAACAGGCCAAGATCCCCTGCGGCATGGCCAGCAGCTGCTGGCGGTGGAACAGGAAGCCCCCGATCCCCAGGGCCACTGCCACCAGCTGAAAGGAGAAAAACTCCACCAGCAGGGCCATGGCGCCCGGTGCGGGCGAGTGGCCGTCCCGGTACATGGCATACACCTGCATGGGTTGTCCGCCGGATGCGGAGGGGGTGACCGAGCTGAAGAAAAAACCGGTGATGGCATACCGCAGACAGGCGCGGTATGAGGCGGGGGAACCGAACATCACCAGCCCGCGCTGTAAATTTTTGGCCTCACAGCAGAAAAAGAATGCCATACAGCCGGCACCGATCCCCAGCGGCACAGGGTCTGCCTGCCGCAGCGCAGCCCGGAGCTGACCGGGGTCCTGTCCGTGAAAGACCAGATAGAAGGTAAGGCCCAGCAGCGACAGAAACAGGAGGCCGCACAGGATGCCTTTTTTGTAGTTATGTGTCATAGGGCAACGCCTCGAAACGGTATCCCTGGGCCAGCCACTGGGGCAGCTGCAGGGTCAGAGCTTGTATGGTGCGGGCCGGGGCCCCGGGCGCACCCCGGCCGTCGTGGAGGCAGATCACCGCCCCGGGCCAAGCGCGTCGGCGCAGACGGCGGGCGATCTCCTCCGGCGTGAGGTCCTTCTTCCAATCCTGGGCCATCACATCCCAGAGGACAGGGCGCAGCTGGAGACGGCGGACCTGGAGCAAGGACGCCCAGTTGACCACGCCCCAAGGCGGGCGGAAGCACTGGGGATGGACGCCCACCTGGGCCAGCGCAGCCAACCCTTCCTCGAAATCCCGTCTGGTTTGTTCGGGGGTCATCAGGTAGGCGCTGTGGTGGTGGGCGGAGTGGAAGCCGATCTGATGGCCCTCTGCCTGCATCCGCCGGATGAGCTGAGGCGCTTCCCGGGCAAAGTCGGCGACCACAAAGAACGTGGCGGGAATGTTCCAGCGGGCCAGAAGATCCAACAGTGCGGCGGTGTCCTGTGGGCTGGGGCCGTCGTCAAAGGTGAGGTAGAGAACGCCTTCCTGCTGCCGCTTCTTCCGCCCCAGACGGTGGCGCAGCTTTCGCCAGGAAGAGGGGAGAAAGGCATAGCTTCCTGCGGCCACGGCCAGAAGGAGCAGAGGGATCAACATGCTGCCTGCCCCCTTGCGTCAAACAGATCGACCGGAGAGACCCGGTCCAGGCTGCGCAGCGCCACCGCCATGCGCTGCCGCATATCTGCCAGCGCTTCCTCGTCCCGGAGCAGGGAGAGGATCTGCTGCGGCTCGGCGTTCTTGTCCCACAGAACCGTGCCAAAGCCCTGGGCCTGGACATAGGCGGCGTTGGCTTCCTCCTGCATCAGAAAGGGGCGGAGCAGGCACAGAGGCGTGCCGGTGTGAATGGCCTCAAAGGTGGTGCTGCCGCCGGCTTTGGTCAGAAGAAGGTCAGCCTGGGCCATGTATTCTGCCACGTTCGTGGTGAACCCCAGCACGGTAAAGGTGGGATAGGTCTCTGTCAGTGCGCGGCGCAGCCCCTCGTTCTTGCCGGTGATGACGGTGACGTGGACATCCGGCGCGGCGGCCAGAGAGGAGAGAAGCTCCTCCGCCCGCGGGATCAGCCCCAACCCGCCGCCCATGACCAGCAGCTCTTTCGGGCGATGCTCCGCCCGCCGGGGCCGGGGCCGAAAGGCCTGCCGCACGGGGATGCCGCTGACGACGACCTGGTGGCTGGGGACGCCCAAACGGAGCAGCTGCCGGCGGGTGGACTCATCCCCCACGAAATAGCCGTCGGTCTCCGGGGCGATCCATTCGCTGTGGGCGGAGATGTCGGTGACGTAAGTATAAAGCGGCAGGGTGCTGCCGGTGCTCTGCTTGTACGCAGAGACATACTGAGAGCTCAGCGGCAGGGTAGAGACCACAAAGTCCGCCTGGGTGCGGTCCAGAAGCTGTTCCAGCTTTTGGATGGTGGCCCGTTTCACCGGCGCGCCGCGAAACCGGCCGGCCATCCGATTGAGCAGATTATAGACACCGGCGCAGTAGTTCACGGTGAAATCAAAGCAGCCGTATACGAAGCCATACATCTGGGGAAAGCAGGCGGTGACCACGTCTACCACGGTCACACAGGCCGTGGGGTCCCGACGGAGGATATTTTCCTGCACAGCCTGGGCCGCAAAGCGATGCCCCATGCCGAAGTTTCCAGTTAAAATCAAAACGTTCATGGATCTCCCTCCTTGCAGTTCCATTTGAATTGTACCTTTGCATGCATACAGTATAGCCGGAAAATCTTTGGTTTCGCTTAAGAGATTCTAAACAGTTGCTTAAGAGAACAGGAAGAAATCATAAATGCGTTCCGGTATAGTTCCATGGTACTGGCAAGGGGAGGGCGCGGCAACCGGCCCTGTCATTTCTCCCCGTCTCCCGGTCCACTTTGGTGCGGGGTGGGGGCGGGGCTGTCATGGCCGGCGGGATCGCTGTCAAAATTGGCAGAGAACGGGGACGGGGCGCTGTCGTACCCTCTTGCCATCAGGCCCACCGTACTGGGAGATGATCTGGGCCGCCAGCTTGGGGTTGGTGTTCTTGATCCGCACGGGATACTGCAGCTTTTTCTGGTATACAAACATGCCTTACGCCTCCTCTTCGCGATACTGCCAGGGCCAGGGGCCGTTGCCCCAGGAATAGGAACTGCTCTGGGCTGCGTCGGCCTGGGTCAGCGGGCCGTGCTGGGCCACATAGCTTTCCCGGGCGGCTTTTTCCAGCTCCACATAATTCCGGAAGAGGGTGAACGCCTCGCTGTCGTGGGGGTGGGTGTCCAGATACAGGCCCAGCTCCTGGATGACGAAGTCCAGGGCGCGCAGCTGGTTGAGCTCGGTGTCAGCCAGCTGCGGCGCGGTGACCTTCAAGTGGAAGGGCAGGTCCAGGTCGACGAACAGGGTGCCGCTTTCCAGCGCCTTGGTTTTGGAATACCGCTGGGGCGTGCCGCTGTGATCGGGGACATAGGCCACCGCCATGGGGCCGCAAGAGGGAAGGGAGCCCTGGCCGTCAGGGCAGGCGCCGGGGTTGTGCCCGGGCTGGGAACCGTTGGGATTTGTGTTGGACAATGCAGGTAACCTCCTTTGACAATGGGACGTGGGAGGGTCTCTCCCGCGTTCACTACAGCTTATGTCGAAAGGGGTGAAAAGGGAACCAACAGAGAAGAGGATTGCAGAAGAACAAGTTGTTTGTTATAATCTTGCCGAACCTCCCGGGGTATCTCCCCGGCGGCAGCGGCATAGGGTTGCCGGGGAGGGATGTGTCATGTGGAAGCGCATGCGTTTGATCGGCAACTGTCTGGTGATACTGGCCGCCGCCCTTTGGCTGGCAGGCATTTGTACCGAGCCGGCGGCCCCGGCCTTTGCCCGCCTGGCGCGGCAGACTCTGGTCATCGACCCCGGCCACGGCGGGGAGGACGGCGGGGCGGTTTCTCCCTCGGGCCAGGAGGAGAGCCAGGTCAATCTGGAGATCGCCCGTTCGCTGGATGCCCTGATGGGCTTTTACGGCGTGTCTGCCAGAATGACCCGCACAGAGGACGTTTCGATCCACGATCCCTCTGCCAAGACCTTGCGGGAGAAAAAGAGATCGGATTTGAAAAACCGCGTGGCGCTGATCCAATCGGTGGAGAACGCCACGCTGATCAGCATCCACCAGAATGCCTCGCCGGTGGCCAGCCACCGGGGAATTCAGGTGTTTTATGGCACACAGGCGCAGTCCCGCCCGCTGGCGCAGCAGGTCCAGAGGCTGCTGACGGAAACGCTTGCACCGGAAAAGGAGCGCAAAGCCCAGGCAGCGCCCGACTCGGTGTACCTGATGGCCCACGTCACCTGCCCGGCGATTTTGGTGGAATGCGGCTTTTTGTCCAACCCGGAGGAGGAATGCCTGCTGCGGGAACCTGCGTACCAACGAAAGCTGGCCATGTCCTTGGCTGCCGGGTATCTCGGCGCCGGAAGCACCCAGCAAGAAGGAGCGTTGATATGAAAGCGAAAACTGTTTTTTACTGCACCCAGTGCGGCAACGAGACCCCCAAGTGGCAGGGGCAGTGCAGCGCCTGCGGTGCCTGGAATACCATTGTCGAGCAGCCTGCCGCCCCCAAGGGGAAAAGCAGCCGTACAAACGCTGCGGTCCCGTTGCGGACGGCCCCCAGGACCCAGCGGATCTCTGAAATGACCCTGGACCGGGAGATCCGCTTTCCCACCGGTCTGGCAGAGCTGGACCGGGTCCTGGGGGGCGGGGCGGTTCAGGGGTCCCTGGTTCTGATCGGCGGCGCGCCGGGGATCGGAAAGTCTACGCTGATGTTGCAGATCTGTGATCAGCTGTGTAAGTTTGCCAAAGTGCTGTATGTTTCCGGGGAGGAATCCCAGCGGCAGCTCAAGCTCCGGGCGGACCGGCTGGGTGTGGGACAGATGCCGTTGTATCTGCTTTCCGAGACCGACCTGGATCTGGTGGTGTCCGCAGTGGAGGAGACCGGTCCTGAGATCCTCATCGTCGATTCCATTCAGACGATGTACCATGGGGAACAGACCTCCTCGCCGGGCAGCGTGTCCCAGGTCAAGGAATGCACGATGGCGCTGATGCAGCTGGCCAAAGGCCGGGGGATCACGGTGTTTGTCATCGGGCATGTGAACAAGGAAGGGAGCTTGGCCGGCCCCAAGGTCCTGGAACACATGGTAGACTGCGTCCTGTACTTTGAAGGGGACCGGCACACCTCCTACCGCATCCTGCGCGCTGCCAAAAACCGGTACGGCGCGACGAATGAGATCGGCGTGTTTGAAATGAACGACACCGGCTTGCAGGAGGTCCCCAATCCCTCCCAGGCCCTGCTGGAAGGGCGGCTGACGGAGGAGCCGGGCACCTGTGTCACCTGCGTCATGGAGGGCGCACGCCCGGTGCTGGCAGAGGTCCAGGCTCTGCTGACCCCCAGCGCGTTCGGAACGCCCCGGCGCAGCAGCAACGGGTTTGACTACAACCGGGCCATGCTGCTCATGGCGGTGCTGGAGAAGCGCGGCGGGTTGGCGGTCAATACCTGCGACGCCTATCTGAACGTCATCGGCGGACTGTATCTGGACGAGCCCGGTGCGGACCTGGCCGCTGTGCTGGCGCTGGCATCCAGCTTCCGGGACAAGCCGGTGCCGGCGGATCTGGTGGCCATGGGGGAGGTGGGGCTGACCGGGGAGCTGCGGTCGGTCTCTGCCCTGAATCAGCGCCTGTCAGAGGTCCGCCGCCTGGGGTTCACCAAATGCCTGATCCCCCAGCGCCACGGGCGGGAGGCGCTGACCCCGCCGGAGGGATTACAGCTGATCCCGGTCAAGAACGTGCGGCAGGCGCTGGCGGTCCTGCGGTGAGGACGTTTGCCGGGGCACAAAGTGGATGCAGCCGATCCCTTCGGCCGGTGTGCCGCCGGACCCGGCCCGGGCCAGGGTACAGCAGCCGTCCTGCTGGTAGATGCAGGGATCGGTACAGGGAATGAGCGTCATGGGAGGCCCTCCTTCACAAGTTGGTGTCGGTAGTTTCCCCGGGCGGAGGGGGATTATGACCTGCTTTCGGGCAGAAAAAACGGGACGTCGGTGTGGTTTCCGACGTCCCGTTTGTGTGTTCAGTTGTCTTCTTCCTCTGGCGGGATCACGGCCACGCGGATCTCCAGGATCCGGCGGTGGTCTACCTTAGTTACGGTCACGTCCAGGGATTCGTAGACGAAGTGGTCTCCTTCCACCGGGACCCGGCCCAGTTCTTCCAGGACCCAGCCGCTGATGGAGGCCGAATCAATGTCGACGGCGCGGAGGGAGAAGCGGTCGAACAGGTCGTCCAGGCTGGCGGAGCAGGAGATCAGATAGCTGCCGTCTTCCTGGGGCTTGAACTCCTCGATCACTTCATCGTGCTCATCCCAGATCTCGCCCACCAGCTCTTCCAGGATGTCCTCCATGGTGACGATCCCCATGGTCCCGCCATACTCGTCCACCACGACGGCCATGTGGGCCTTGCGCAGCTGGAGCAGGCGAAGCAGATCGGAGATCTTCGCCGAGCCGGTCGTGTAAAAGACCTTGCTGACCAGACTCATCACATCCGTGTGGTTGTGATAGCGGGCAGAGAAGAAGTCCTTTTCGTGGACCAGACCGATGATGTTGTCGATGGAGGCGTGGTAGACCGGAATCCGCGAATAACCGTTTTCTGCGAAGAGGACGGCAAACTCCTCCATGGTGATGGTGTCCGGCGCGGCCACGATGTCCACCCGGGGGGTGAGGATCTCCTCGACCTCCATGTCGTTGAACTCGATGGCAGCACGGATCAGTTCGCTTTCGTGGTGCTCCAAGCCACCCTCGTTTTCCGCTTCTTCCACCATGGTGATCAGCTCTTCTTCCGTGATCCCCTCGTCTTCGGAGGAGTGGAAGAGCTTGATGGCGGCTTTTTGGAACAGGCCAAAGAACCACTGAAGGGGAGAAAGGAGGACCAGACAGACCCGCAGCGCGGGCGCTGCCCGCATACAGAACTTTTCGGCCTGGTCGTTGGCCAGGGTCTTGGGGGTGATCTCACCGAAGATCAGCACCACAACGGTGAGGACAATGGTAGAGGCAGCCGGACCATAGACAGGACCGAACAGCTTGGTGAACAGGACGGTGCCCAGCGTCGCAGCGGTGAGGTTGACGATGTTGTTGCCGATGAGGATGCAGGAGAGGACTTTGTCGTACTGCTCCAGCAGCTCCAGCGCCTTTTGTGCGCGGACGTTCCCGTCATCGGCTTTGTTTTTCAGCCGGACCTTGTTGACGGAGGAATAGGCGGTCTCCGTGGAAGAACACCAGGCGGAGAGGGCCACCAGAATTATCAGGATCACGATAATTGCTATACAGGTACTGTCCATAAGGGACGCATCATCTCAGCTTTCCACATAAATTTTTTGCTGCCTGACAACGCAAGCAGCTGGGGATTCCATAGGATAAAAAAGCCTACCATTTTATTAAGCATACCACATTGCCGGTGAGATTGCAAGAAAAGAAGCGAAAAAGAGAGGGGGAAGTTGTAGGAGTACCATACATCGTGGTCCGCGCACGCCCATGGTGAGTTCCAGCCGTTTCTGTGTACCGGTTGGGGGGCTGTGAACGCAGAGGAAAGACCGGCTGTTATCGTGTTTCCGGCGGGTCTGGCGGTCTCTGAGGGCGCCTTGTTTTTCTGTGTGCTGCATGAACCGAGGGGATCTTCTTCCTTCGCCTTCTTTCTTGAGCTGTCCGGCAGATGCTGTGCTCCTGCACGGCGACGAAGCATAGAATTCATCTTTTCCTTGACAAGACAGAGGAAACTGGGTATCGTTAAAACGCACGCGATACACATGCGTCGAGGAAACCAAAGGAGGCGCCCTTATGGGAAAAACATTGCAGGACATTCTGCATCTTTGTCAGGAAAAGGAAATTAAAATCGTAGACTTCAAAATGACGGACATCGACGGCCGGTGGAGACATCTGAGCATTCCGGTCGGACGCCTCAATGAAGATACCATGACCTATGGGATCGGCTTTGACGGGTCCAACTACGGCTATGCACCGGTGGAAAACAGCGACATGGTCTTTGTCCCCGATCTGGACTCGGCCACAGTGGACCCCTTCTCGGAGGTCCCTACGCTCACCATGATCGGCGATGTGATGATCATTGACCGGCCGGAAAACCGTCCCTTTGATCAGTATCCCCGCAACGTGTCCAAGCGTGCAGTTGCTTACATGAAGGAGCTTGGGGTGGCCGATGAGATGATCGTCGGCCCGGAATATGAGTTTTATGTGTTTGACGGGGTGAGCTATACCAACCGCCCCGACCACGCCGGCTATGATATTTCCGCGCGCCAGGCTGCCTGGACCGACGGCAACAACGGCTACCAGGTGCCGAACAAGGCAGGGTATCACGCCAGCCTGCCCCGGGATGTCAACCAGGACCTGCGCAACCGCATCTGCCTCATGATGGAGGACTGGGGCGTAGCGGTGAAGTATCACCACCCCGAGGTCGGCGGCTGCGGCCAGCTTGAGATCGAGGTGGCTTTGGGCGAAATGACCCAGATGGCGGACAACACCATGGTCTGCAAATACATCATCAAGAACGCCGCCGCCCGGGACGGACGCACTGCGACCTTTATGCCCAAGCCGGTGGCAGGAGAGGCCGGCAGCGGTATGCATGTACACATGCACCTGTTCAAGGACGGCCAGCCGATTTTTTATGACGAGGAAGGGTATGCCCAGCTGAGCAAGGAGGCCCTGTGGTTCATCGGCGGTATGCTGGAGCACGCAGCCTCTCTCTGTGCCTTCACCAATCCGTCCACCAACTCCTACAAGCGGCTGGTTCCCGGGTTCGAGGCGCCGGTGACCATTGGCTATGCCATGGCCAACCGCTCTGCGGTGGTCCGTATTCCTGCTTATGCCAAAGCGCCCAAAGACAAGCGGTTTGAGCTGCGGAATCCCGACGCCACCTGCAACCCCTACTATGCCTTTGCAGCCATTCTCATGGCTGGCCTGGACGGGATCCAGAATCAGATCGATCCCCACGAAAGAGGCTGGGGACCCTATGACTTTAACCTTTACACCCTCTCCGACGAGGAAAAGGCCCAGATCGACAGCCTGCCCACGACCTTGAACGAGGCGCTGGATGCGCTGGAGGCCGACCATGAGTACCTCACCCAGGGCGGGGTGTTCCCGGAGCGGCTCATTACGCTGTGGCTGGAGAAGAAACGGGCGGAGCTGGACGAGATGAACCGTCAGCCGACCCCCGCAGAGTTCGCCATGTATTACGACCTCTAAAGGACAACAAGCAGGGGAATCCTGTCTGCTGAAAGAAAAACACAAGCGCTGCACGGGGAGAGTCCTTGCAGCGCTTGTGTTTTATAGTTTGAGGTCGTGCCGTGAGGTCATGTCCTTGTGGGTCTGAGGACGATTTTTCGGAAAAGAATGCTGGTTGCTGCGAAGTAGAGCAGATAGATCGTGACAAAAACAAGAAGCGTTATCAGCCCATAGAACGTCACAAGCCCCTCCTGCAAGATCGCCTCTCCGAAAAAGAACTGTGCCCCTGCTATCAGCAAAACCGTCAGCAAAAGAGGGAATAGCAGTGGGATCAAAAAGACTGTGGACAGTTCCCTGCGAATCAGGGAAGCCTGCCTGCAGCCCGGTACACCCAAACGGTCAATGACTGCATAATTCTTCAGTAAAGGAAACGATGGAATCCATGCTGGATTTTTCCAAAGGTGCATCAATCGCCACGCCTGCATCATAGGGATAATAGGCTTTCATATTGGCTTTGTAGCCTGCTCCCATGGTAAGCCCCACAAACATGGTTGCCAGGGATATGGTCAACAGGATCGCCACCACAGCCATTGTCCGGCCAGCGGAATGGATGCGCCGCCCAATCTGCCCCAGGAAGAACAGATTTTCTTTTTTGTACTTATGGCGCAGATTTTGTTTTGCAAATCGGTGCAACAAAAGCGGAATCTGGCGATGCAGCTCGTAAACACCCACCAGAATGAGCAGGCAGGCTCCGCCAAGGTACAAAAATGCTTCATTGGTTTGTGTCTGAAGCATCCGCCCAAGCAAAATCACGCCTGCAACCATTGCGGCGATTGAAAGCAATACTACCAAAAGACTATGGCGGAACGATTTGAAACGGTATTCTTCATTCTTGCGGTTATCATACAGCAGATCGATCACTTTCTGATGCCGAATAATCTTTGCCGCCCGAAACATCCCAAAACCATACATCAAGGCAAAAAACAAGAAGGTTACTGTCCATGCCTGAAGAGAAAAGGAAACCTGATAGGGATGCGGCACCTCAAAGATATTTTTTACCACCTGATTCAGCAAACCGGAAAATCCTGTGCCAACCAAAGAACCAAGCAGAAAGGCTCCTATACCGATGATACTGTTTTCAGCAAGGAACAAATTCCGTACTGACTTTGCTTCCATGCCAATCAATTCGTAGGTTGCAAACTCCTTTTTCCGTCGTCCCAGCATAAAGCGGATCGCATAACCGATCACAAACGAGGACATAAAAGCAACCAGAGCGGACATAAGCAAAATTCCAGTCGTCAGCATCGACATATTTTCTGCCATAGCAAGAACATCTGATGAAAAGCCCAATGCCAAAAATGAGTACATCAATGCCGCAGTCAAGGTAAGCGTCACAAAGTAAATGATATAATCCCGCAGGCTTCTGCGGATATTTTGAATTGCTAACTTCCAGTACATCTCTTCCTCCCATCACCTTGCGCCATCGGAGTTGCGGCGAATCGAACGCTGGAACAGCAGCCATGTACTGAGAAAATAGCAACTCAGCAGCAAAGCAAAAATCCCGACAATGATGCCTATTTGCCGCATCAAGACTCCGCAGCCAATATAGGCTGAGATCTCCACAGAAACACTTTGAAAAAAATAGCTGATTACAACAATCGCTACAGTAATTGCCGCTATGATTGGCAGGCCAAACCAAACACCAAGCTGCTTTAGAACCAAAGCATTTAATTCCTTTTCTTCCACTCCCATTTTTCGCAGAACCGAAAACCTGTAATGATATTTTTCTGCATCCAAGAGTTGTTGGAGCGCCAGCACAGTGAGACACATCACCACCAACACAATTGCACTGTAGATCAAGGATGCTTTTAGGATAAAGTTCAGGGCGATGATGCGGTTTACTTCAGTAGTATGGATGGTGGTACTGTAGCCTGGCAGATCGTCTTTCTCAGGGTCCTCTGGATAAGCACTTCCCAGGAGCTGTTCCAGCATTTCTGCGGTTTTGAAGGGAAGGGGATGTTGGGTCATCACAAACCGGTTGCGCTGAACTGGAAGCAGGGCTTGCGCTGTTTCGTCAGGGATAATGTACACCACATCCGTATAAAGATTATAGATGGATTCCCCCAAAGGCTCTTGAAACGCTGCGTTTTCACTGCGTTTCAGTGTACCTGCGTCAGTTTCCAGTACGGCGTGGGCAGCGATGTAATTCTCGATGTCCTTGACATCCACTGCACGATGCCAGTGTGTGGTGAATTCATCTGCCTTTAAGGTCACCGGTTCATATCCCAACATTTCCCGCACTGCATTATAATCCGTCAGTGCGACCGCCAGGGGAGGAAAATCGTACTTTACCCGCTGGTGAAAGTCTTCTCGTTTGGGAAGATATTCCGGAAAAATCAAATCATCCTTTATCGCAAGTTTGTTTTGTTCTATAAACGCAGTAATTTCCTGATAGTCTGTATCCGGGAGCTTTTTCACGTCATAAATATCGTTGTAGCGACTTGAAATTTGAATATCATAGACAGACCGGCTATCCAGATAGCCCAGACTCCATCCTGTCAGAATCGGCGCGATGACAAACAGGCAGATCGAAAAGGTCAGGGTAACACAAATTATCGTCATCGTTTTTGTGTTGGTAGCAAGTTTAGATAAGAGCTGTCCAAACAGAAATAAACTCGTATTATGATATTTGCGGGACACTTTAGACTCCTTCCAGTATAGGAGCGCCGCATTGGATAAATATATAACCGAGGAAATGATAAACAAAATATCCGCGATCCCAAACATCAGATATTGATTCAGGGTAGGGGCATCAAATCCAAGAAAATAGGTATTTTCCAGTTTTGCGATGGAAAAAGTCGGTATGGCGGTCATGATGACGCCAGCCAGAAGCCCGCAAAGATAGTTGGAAAATCCTATTTTTTTGCGTAAAAAAGCACCTGCGATCCCCCAAAGCAGCGTCAGTGCAGGGAAAATGATATTCCCCCAATACATGAACTTGACAGGAAGGGGATGTCTGGCATCGAAATAGAAATGATGTTTTACAACACCCACTTCCAGCATCCATAGCAGCAGGATGCCATAGAAAATACAGATCATCGGCATCCACCTGCTTTTATGAAGAGGCTTTTCATTCTGCTGGTTTGCCGTCATAAGCTCGATGATCCTGCTTTTATTCAGGATGCGGACATTTCCTATCCCGACCAAAATCTGACAAAAGAGAAAGAATCCCACCGTCAGCAGCACGGTATCGGGAAAAAATGACCAGGAAAACGTGTATGGTTCCCCAAAAGAGGAAAGCAGCATGGCCGTAATGACCTGAGAGACCATCATCCCCAGAAGGATACCAACCGCCACAGAGAGGATGAGCAGAAAGAACGTCTCGCTGAAAAAGAGCAGCCCTATGGTTCGTTGTTCCATTCCCAGCGTTGCCTCAACGGCAAACTCCTTTTGTTTTTTTCTCAGCATGAAACGATTGACATAGTGGATCAGAAACAATAGCAGCAGACTAATGCCGCAAATCGCCAGTTTCATCCCTCCGGCCAGCAGGGAAATGTTATATTCCGCACCAATGGTTGGATGATAGTGGCTGCTGCTGATAGACAAAAACGCATAGAACAGGGTGACACAGAGTGTCATGGTCACGAGGTAAATTAGATAGTCCTTCACAGACCGCTTTGCATTTTTGAAAATGAGTTTAGCGTACATCATTCATGCCCCCTCCCATCATGGTGAGGACATCCAGGATTTTTTCAAAGAAAGTCCTGCGGGAATCACCACCCTTACGGATTTCTGTGAAGATCGCGCCATCCCTCAAAAAGAGAATACGATTGGCGTAGCTTGCTGAGAAAGCATCGTGTGTCACCATCAGGATCGTGGCTCCGAGATCTTCGTTGATACTCTGGATCGTCGAGAGCAGCATCTGGGACGAGTGACTATCTAACGCGCCGGTGGGTTCGTCCGCCAAGATCAGCTTAGGATGGTTGATAATAGCTCTGGCACAGGCGCACCGCTGCTTCTGGCCGCCGGACACCTGATAGGGGTATTTATCCAGAATATCCGTGATATTCAGCTTTCCGGCCATTTCCCGCACCCGCCCATCAATCTCGCCTGCGGGAACCTTGTTGATAGTCAGTGCCAAGGCAATGTTTTCCGAGATTGTCAGAGTGTCCAGCAGGTTAAAATCCTGAAA
>CAKTSK010000031.1 GCA_934597725.1 uncultured Eubacteriales bacterium | reverse complement strand
GCAGCATTGCCCTTCCTGGTGCTCTTTCCCCTGCTTTCTCCAGAGAAAGCAGGCCCCGCCACGGGCAGTGGCCCCCCCGGAGGCGGCGCCTCCCACTGTCGTTGCCTACAGTAGGCAAATCCCCGCCGTCGAGAACGGCGCCCGGCGGGACCAACGCCGTCGGTCCCAGGCCCTCGAACCACCGTGGTCCGTCCTTTCAAAGAATGATACAGATCAATCCGCCAGACCCCTCGTTGATGATCTTCTCCAAGGTCTGCCGCATCTTCTCCCGCGCATCCTCCGGCATGTGCTTGAGTTTCGAGGCCAGGTCTTCGTTGATCAGCTCATGGAACGAACGCCCAAAGATATTGGACTGCCAGATCCGCTGGGGTTCCCCTTCAAACTCCTGCAGCAAGAAGCCAAGCATATCCTCCGACTGCTTCTCGCTGCCCACAATGGGCGAGACCTCCGCCTGGATGTCCGCCCGGATCATGTGGATACTGGGGGCGTTGGCCCGCAGCCGAACGGCATACCGGCTGCCCTGCTTGATGATCTCCGGCTCTGCCAGCTCCAGTTCTTCCGCGTCCGGGATCACGATGCCATATCCTGTCGCCCGGACCTCTTCCATGGCTGCCGCAACTTTTTTATACTGCGATTGCACCTGGGCCAACTCCCGCAGCAGACTCAGCAGCTCCCCGTCATTGTGAACGGGAAATCCTGTCTGCTGAGACATGGTTTCATAGAACAGCCGCCGGGGCAGCGCCAGCCGGGCCTGGCAGCTTCCTGCCCCCAGGCGCATCGCCGTGACCTCTCCGGCTGTGACGTGTTCACACTGGGCCATCTGCTCTACGGCCGGAGACACATCCCGAATGCGCTTGAGGCTCCCCATCGCCCCCCGGATGCTTTCAAACACCGCCGTCTTGATGGGATGATCCTGGGCCAGCGCATCTACCCAATCCGGCAGGAACAGCTGCAGCTCCTCCAAGGGGAACTCAAACAGCACCGATTGCAGCACTTCCGTGACCGTTCGCTGGTTCAGGTCCAGGCAGCTCACTGCCAGACAGGTGACGTCATACTGCTGGGCCAGCTCTTCCCGCAGCGCCTGGGTCTCCGGCGCGTCCGGGCGGGCAGAATTGAGCAGGAGCAGGAAGGGCTTGCCCAGCTCCTTCAGCTCCTCCACCACCCGGGCCTCTGCTTCCAGATAGGATTCCCGGGGCAGATCGGTGATCGTGCCGTCGGTGGTCACCACCAACCCAATGGTCGCGTGCTCTGCGATGACCTTCCGGGTCCCGATCTCCGCCGCCTCGGCCATGGGGATCTCCTGCGGAAACCAAGGGGTATGGACCATCCGGGGCATCTCGTCCTCCAGCTGCCCCACCGCGCCGGGGACCAGGTACCCCACGCAGTCCACCAGGCGCACCGCACAGGAACCGCCCCCCTCCAGGTCGATCTGGGCCGCCTCCTCGGGCACAAACTTGGGTTCGGCCGTCATCACCGTGCGGCCGGAGCCGCTTTGCGGCAGCTCGTCCCGGGCGCGCTCCCGGCGATAGCTGTCCTGGATATTGGGCAGGACCATGGTCTCCATGAAGCGCTTGATGAAGGTGGATTTCCCCGTCCGGGCCGGGCCCACCACACCGATGTAGATATCCCCCGCTGTGCGCTGGGCGATGTCTTGATAAATGCTTGTCAGGGTATTCATAATCTGTCTCCTCCGTCTGGGTGGTTTCAGGTTGGCTCCTCTCATGTGTATGTCACCCTGTCCCGGGATAGACCGGTCCGCCCGCACCATCCCCCGGGTCCGGCTGTCGTTTTTCTTGTCTTTCTTTTCGTCCCGTGGTATACTGAGACCCACAAAAAAGTGCCATCCATCGCCTGAAAGGAGAAAACCTTCCATGGATCTTGACCGTCTGCAACACAATCTGGAAACCGCCGGCTTCACCGTTTTCCGCTGTCCCACCGGACAGGACGCGGTCGACCGGCTGACCGACCGATTTTCCGGCAAAACCATCGGCCTGGGCGGCAGCGTCACCATCCGCGACCTGGGACTCTATGACGCACTCTCTGCCCAGAACACCGTCTACTGGCACTGGATCACCCCCGGCCCCCAAACCATAGCACAAGCTGCCACCGCGCAGGTCTATCTTTCCAGTGTCAACGCCGCAGCGGAAACAGGAGAGCTGCTCAACATCGACGGCACCGGGAACCGGATCTCCGCCGCCACCGCCGCCCATGAGACCGTATGCTATCTGGTGGGCCAAAACAAGGTGGCCCCTACCTTTGACGAAGCGCTCTGGCGGGCGAGAAACGTCGCCGCCCCCCTGAACGCCCGCCGTCTGGCACGGAAAACGCCCTGCGCCAAGGGAGAGGAGCTGCGGTGCTATGACTGCAAAAGTCCCGAGCGCATCTGCAACGGACTTTCTGTTCTCTGGCGCCCCTTGGGTGGGGTGAAGGTGACTCTTTGTGCAGCCCCCGGCGGGGATCAGCCGCTGGGGGCTGCCCTTTTGGGCTTCCGTCACCCCCGGCTGGGTGGGCGGCTCTGCACAGACAACACATCGTTGTCTGACAACCTCTTCCCTCCAGCCGTGACCTGTGCTATACTATGACCCTGACGAAGACACACTCCCAAGGAGGCGATGCTTTGTGCGCTACCAGAATTGCATGGACTATCTCCAGGTCCGGGGGGTGCTGCCCTTCCGGGTGGCCCCCTTCTGCCCGGTGGATAACCTGATCCTCTCCACCTGCGCCTATCTTCCCTTCGAGGATATTCTTCCCGGACCGGAGGAGGACCGTTGGCTCCCCCTCCCCCAAGCGGCAGAAGCCCTGACCCAATGTCCCGGCTGGGACGCCATCGGCCTGGTGATGGCCAAAGATACCCCCGAGCTGCTCCTGCAGGCCGCCCAAAGCCCCCGTTTCCGCGAGGTCCAGATCGGCTCTTGCCAGAGTGTTCTGGATGACGACACCCAGTTTGCCGCGCTCACCTACCGTCTGCCCGACGGCACCCTATACCTGGCCTTCCGCGGGACAGACGACACCCTGGTCGGCTGGAAAGAGTGCTTCGCCATGAGCTATGCCTTCCCGGTCCCGGCCCAGGCTCTGGCCCAGGAATACCTGATCCAGGTGGCCCAGCGCCACCCGGGGCGGCTCCGCATTGGCGGCCATTCCAAGGGCGGCAATCTGGCGGTGTGGGCCGCTGTCCACGCGCCCCTGCCCCTCCGGCAGCGGGTCCTGCAAGTCTACAGCAACGACGGCCCCGGATTTGGCCGGGATCTGACTGCCACCCCCGCCTACGAAGCCCTGGCCGACCGGATCGTCACCTACGTTCCCCAAGCCTCCCTGGTCGGCACGCTGCTGCACCAGGATGACCGGGCCATCGTCATTCGGAGCCACGGCGCAGGGACTGTGGGGCAGCACGATCCCTTCTCCTGGGAGGTGCAGGGCACCACCTTTCTCCCCCTGCCCCGCCGCTCCCGCAGAGGAGAGCGGGAGTCCGCCGGTTTTCAGGGCTGGGTGGACTCCATGTCCTCTCAGGAGCGGGAAGAGTTTACCGAGGTCTTTTTCTCCCTTCTGTCTGCTTCTCAGGCAGAGACCTTGTCTGAGCTGTCCCAAAGCTGGGCAGACAGCGCGCTGGCCGTGGTGGAAGCCTATGCCGCTCTGCCGCCGGAGACCCGGCGGGATATGCTGGCATACCTCTGGCGTTTCCTGGTCAATATGGGCACCGGCGGCGCTGTCAGCCCGTAACGAGGCCCGGCTGCCCCGGCAGCTTTCCCCATCGTTTCTTCGCGGCGCCGTTTGCCGCTGATCCCTCCGGCTCTCCTCTGCCGGTTTACAAAGGAGGTCCTATGGACATCATCGAACAGTTCGGTGCCAAGATCGGCACCCTTTCCGTCAGCAATCCCCAGCGGGCACGCCAGCTGCTGACCGTTGGCTTCCAGGCCAACGGGATCAAAAACAAACTCACGCCCCGGAAAAGCACCAAGTCGGACCGGATGCTCTTTCAGCTGGTCAATCAGGCCATGGTCACCTGCCTGTCCAAGCCCCAGAACAATGTGATGGTCAGCCTGTTTACGCCCTGTGAGATCCTGCACCTGCAGGGACTGCATCCCTATTCCTGTGAGGGATTTTCCAGTTACCTCTCCGGCGCGATGGCAGAACAGCCTTTTCTCCATCAGGCAGAGGACACCGGCATCCCCAACAGCTTGTGTTCCTATCACAAGGTCTTTATCGGCGCAGCCCGGATGGACCTGATGCCCAAGCCTCGGTTTATCCTCTCCACCTCCCTGGCCTGCGATGCCAACACCCTCACCTTCCGCCACCTGTCAGAGTTCTACGGGGTCCCCCACTTCAACCTGGACATCCCCTTCGAGTCCTCTCCCCAGGCGGTGGAGTATGTGGCAGGCCAGCTGCGCCAGATGAGTGAATTCCTGACCCGACAGACCGGCATCCCCGTGGACGACGGCCAGCTGGTCCGCACCGTCGCCCGCAGCCAGCGCACCATGGCCCTCTTTGACCGGACCCTCCGCCGGCGGGCAGGAAAGCTGGTCCGCAGCAGCCTGACCAGCGAATTGCTGCGTACAGCGGCCCTTCACTTCCTGCTGGGGACCCCGGAAACCGAGGCCTATGTCCGCCAGCTGGCCCGGGAAGTGGAGACCGCGCCGCCCTCCCAAGGCAAGCAGCTGCTGTGGATCCACACCACCCCCTACTGGGTCGCCCCGCTCCGGCAGCTCTTTGATCAGAGCAGCCGGGTCCAGATCGCCGCCTGCGACATGAGCTACGAGGGCATCGTGGAGGCCGACCCCACCAAGCCCTATGAGGCCATGGCCCGCCGCCTGGTCTACTCTCCCTTCAACGGCCCGGCAGAGCGGCGGATCCAGCGGGCGCTGGAGGTGGCCAAAACCGTGGAGGCCGACGGCGCAGTCTGGTTCTGCCACTGGGGCTGCAAGCACACCCTGGGCGGCGCGCGCCTGGGGAAGAAATTCCTGGAGGAGGCCGGGCTGCCCACCCTGATCCTGGACGGCGACAGCTGCGACCGGGGCTTCGGCGGAGAAGGACAGGCCGCCACCCGGGTGGAAGCCTTTCTGGAAGTATTGGAGGGCAAGGCATGAGCATCACCTATCACGTTTGTAAATACACGCCCACCGAGCTTCTCACCGCGCTGGGCGGACAGTGCCAGCTGCTGGACGAGGCCCCGGAAAACTTCGACCTGTCCGACCAGGTGGCCCATCCCAACCTGTGCGGCTTCGGCAAATCGGTCATCCAGGCGGCCATGGCCGGGCAGGTCAAGGAACTGGTCCTGGTCAACTGCTGCGATACCATCCGCAGCGCCTATGACATTTTGAAGGCCTTTGGCAACCTGGATTTTCTCTACTTACTGGACCTGCTCCACAAGCAGGAAGCCTGCTCCGTCCAACATGCCCGGGACCAGCTTCTGGCCCTGGCGGACGCCTACAGCGCATACAAAGGCACCCAGTTTGACCGCAAGGCGTTCTTTGCCGCCTTCCAGAAGCCCGCCCCCCTGCCCGGCCCGCACATCGCGGTGCTGGGGGCAAAGATGGGCTCACACCTGTTCTCTCTGGTGGAGGACACCATGCCCCTGCCGGTGGTCAACAACACCTGTGCCAACAACCGCCAGGTCGATCCCCCCGAGGACACCGAGGACTTCGCCGCCCTCATGGAGGACTATGCCCGCCACCTGCTGGGGCAGCTTCCCTGTATGCGTATGACAGACAACACCGCCCGCCGGGCCCTTTACAATACGCCGGGGTTGGAGGGCGTGGTCTATCACACCCTGCAATTCTGCGACTACTACGGCTTTGAATACGCCAGCCTGCGGGACCAGCTTTCCCGCCCCCTGCTGAAGATCGAGTCCGACGGCACCACCCAGAGCCGGGAGCAGCTGCGCACCCGGCTGGACGCTTTCGCCGAGGGGTTCGGCGCCCTGAAAGGAGAACCTCCCATGGAAAAACACGGCTATTACGCCGGCATCGACAGCGGCTCGGCCACCACGGACGTGGTCATTCTGGACAAGGAGCGCACCATCGTCTCCAAGGTCATCCTGCCCACCGGGGCCGGAGCCTCCAACGGCGCCCAGCGCGCCCTGGAACAGGCTTTGCAGCAAGCAGGGCTGACCCAGAAGGACCTCACCGCCACAGTGACCACCGGCTATGGCCGGAGCGTCATCCAGACCGGCGACAAGTCCATCACGGAGATCACCTGCCACGCCAAGGGCGCGCACCATCTAAATCCCGCCGTGCGCACCGTCATCGACATCGGCGGCCAGGACAGCAAGGTCATCCGCCTGGAAGCCGACGGCAGCGTGGCCAACTTTGTCATGAATGACAAGTGCGCCGCCGGCACCGGCCGCTTTCTGGAAATGATGGCCCGGACCCTGGAGATCTCCCTGGAAGAGATCTCTGCCATCGGCCTGAACTGGAAGGAGGAGATCACCATTTCCTCCATGTGTACGGTCTTTGCCGACTCGGAGGTGGTCTCCTTGGTGGCCCAGAACAAAGCGCTGCCGGACATCGTCCACGGGCTGAACCAATCCGTGGCCACCCGGGCTGCCGCCCTCTTCCGCCGGGTCAGCGGACAGGGTCCCTGTATGATGACCGGCGGCGTCTCCCGCAACCGGGGCGTGGTGACGGCCATCGAGGAAAAGCTGAACCAGCCGCTGTTCATTCATCCCGACGCCCAGCTGTGCGGCGCTCTGGGCGCAGCGCTGTTTGCCTGGGAGCTGCCCTGAGCTAGGACGTTTGCTCCCAGCAAAATGTTACATTTTGTTAACATTTCCAGCGATTTTCAGCTATTTTTGCGGGGTTCTGCCCCGTTCGGTTCCCCTTTTCCCCAGGGGAAATGTTGACTTGCTTTCCGTTTTCTGGTACAATAGCTAACATAGTTAGTCATTGTGGGAGTGACAATGGATATGACGGCAAACTACGAGGGCTTAGCCACCGAACTGCTGCAAGTGAATGAAGAACTGCTGCGGATGCCTGACCAGCAGATGATGACCCGGTTGTCTCAGGGAGAATCCTTCGTGCTGAACTACCTGCTCACCCATCGTCAGCAGGCCCACCCGGTGGAGCTGAGCCGGGGGCTCATGGTCAGCACGGCCCGCATCGCCGCCCTGCTCAACCGGATGGAGGACAAGCACCTGATCTGCCGCGGGCCAGACCCCCTGAACAACCGGCAGGTCATCGTCACCCTCTGCCCCCAGGGGCTGGAGGTGATCCAGCGCCTGCGGACCAACGCCATCCGCTCCGCTGCCCGGATGCTGGCAGATCTGGGGCCGGAGGATGCCCGGGAACTGGTCCGCATCCAGAAAAAACTGCTGTCCAACCTGACCACAGCAAGTCCCACCGTCTAACTGAAGTGGCTTTTACTCTTGCCATTTTTTCTATCGAGGTGAACGCAAAATGACCGACATCAACACGGCTGATCGTGCGCCCGGCGGCGTGCTGAGCACCCTCTCCCCCGAGCGGGTCGATAAACTCTTTCACAGCCCCGCTCTGCGGCATGTATTCCAGGAGAACGCCTCTGACGAATATGTGCTCATCTGGCTGCTGTCCAAGCACACCCAAGACACCGGCAGCGAGAAGATCTACCTGAAGGATATGGTTCAGGAGCTGGGGCTGCCGATGCCCAAAGTTTCGGCCATCGCCCGCTCTCTGAAGGACCAGGGCCTGGTCCGCTGGACCCACGACGGCAACGGCGAGGAAGGAACCTATATCCTGCTCACAGAAACGGCCGTCACCTCTGTCCAGTCTCACCGTCAGGCCATGCGCGACTATCACCAGCGGGTGGTGGCTGCCTATGGTGAGGAGCGCTTCCTCCATCTGCTGGGGGAGATCGCCCAGCTGGAGGAGATCTTGCGGCAGGAAGCCGAGAAAGTAGGAGATGCCCATGAACCGACGTAAGGTAGAAGAATACGCCGCCGCCCAGCAGACCCTGTGCCGGCAGAACGATGCCATTCCCGACTCTCTGTTCCAGGAGTACGGCGTCAACCGGGGCCTGCGGGATGTCAACGGCGTCGGGGTCCTCACGGGCCTGACCAACATTTCCAAGATCGTCTCGTTCCAGAACGTGGGCGGCAAGCGGGAGCCCTGTGAAGGCCGGCTCTGGTACCGGGGCTATGATGTCAAGGACCTCATCGGCGACCTGGGCCCCGAAGAATTCGGCTTTGAGAAGATCGCCTATCTGCTCCTGTTTGGAGACCTGCCCAACCAGGAAGAGCTGGCAGAGTTCTCCGGGGTCCTCAGCGACTGCCGCACCCTGCCCACCAACTTCACCCGGGACGTGATCATGAAGGCCCCCTCCAAGGACATCATGAACTCCATGACCCGCAGCGTTCTGACCCTGGCCAGCTACGACGACCGGGTCAACGGCGACCTGGGCAACTCCATCCGCCAGTGCATCCGCCTGATCTCTGAGTTCCCCATGCTGGCGGTCTACGGCTACCACGCCTACAACCACTACGAAAACAACGACAGCATGTACATCCACCGGCCGGACCCCAACCTGTCCACGGCGGAAAACATCCTGCGGATGCTTCGCCATGACATGTCCTACACCAAGCTGGAGGCCAAGGCCCTGGACATCGCCCTCATCCTGCACATGGAGCACGGTGGCGGCAACAACTCCACCTTCACCACCCGCGTGGTCACCTCCTCCGGGTCGGATACCTATTCCACGGTGGCAGCCGCGCTTTCGTCCCTGAAAGGTCCCCGACACGGCGGCGCCAACATCAAGGTGATGGAGATGATCAAGGACCTCAAGAGCAACCTCAGCGACTGGACCGACCCCGGCCAGACCAGCGACTACCTGCGCAAGATCCTGCGTAAGGAGGCCTTTGACCACAGCGGCCTCATCTATGGCATGGGCCATGCTGTCTATTCCATTTCGGACCCCAGAGAACAGATCCTGCGGTCCTTCGTCAACCAGCTGGCGCTGGAAAAGGGCCGTCAGGATGACCTGGCCCTCTACCGGAACATCGAGGAGGAAGCTCCCAAGCTGATCTCGAAGAACCGGCCCATCTATAAGGGCGTCAGCGCCAACATCGACCTGTACAGCGGCTTCCTCTATGATTTGCTGGGCATCCCCATGGAGCTGTACACCCCTCTGTTCGCCATTGCGCGGATCGTGGGCTGGAGCGCCCATCGGATCGAAGAGCTGGTCTGCATGAACAAGATCATTCGTCCGGCTTATATGAGCGTCATGCGGGAGAGAACTCTGTGAGACGCCTCCGTAACCCCAAAACACCCCAGGCAGAACCCCTTCCTCAGAAGGGCGCTGCCTGGGGTGTTTTTTGTTTTTGTTCCGATCAGTTTCCGACCGTCTCCTCCGTCTGCGCCGGTTCCGTTACAAAACTATGGGACATCCATTTGCCGCTGCGGTAATAGAAAAACAGCAGGATGCTGCACAGCACCCACCCCACCGGGTAGCCCAGCGCCACCGGCAGCAGGGTGCCAAACAAACGATAGGTCACAAACAGGTAGATCTGCCGGAAGACAACGAAAGAGCCCAGCATGATCACCATGGGCACTTTGGCATCCCCTGCCCCCCGCAGTGCGCCGGTGTAGATCTGGTTGAAGTTGGCCACCAGATAGAAGGGGGAGATCAGGCGGATGAAGTAGCTCCCATAGAACAGCACTTCCGCCTCCTGGTTGAACAGCGCACACAGCGGCCGGGCAAAGAGCATCAGGGGGATCAGGATGATCACCGTCACCACCGTGGCCATTCCCATGGCGCACCGGACGCCCCGTTTGGCCCGGTCCCAGTTCCCCGCGCCTACGTTCTGCCCCACAAAGGTGGTCGCCGCCACGGACAGCGTGGTCATGGGCAGGAGCACAAAGGCGTCGATCTTCTGATACGCCGCCCAGCCCGCCATGCAGGACGACGCAAAGCGATTGACATAAGACTGCACAAAGACGTTGGAAAAGGACGTGATCGCCAACTGCAAGCCCGACGGGATGCCCACCACAAAGATGTTCCGCAAAATCCCTTTCTGGACCCGCAGCCCCCGCCACTGGATGCGGTAGCAGGCGTCGCTCCGGGTGAGGACCACCAACACCAGCAGCGCCGAGAGGCCCTGGGCCACCACGGTAGCCAGCGCCGCGCCGGCGATCCCCCAGCGGAACCCGGCCACAAACAGCAGGTCCAGCCCTGTGTTGACAACTGCCGAGAAGATCAGAAAGTACAGTGGCCGGCGGGAGTCTCCCACCGCCCGCAAGATCCCCGCGCCCAGATTATAGAGCATCAGGCCGGACACGCCGGCAAAGTAGAGCCGCAGATACAGCTGCGCCGGCGCGAATACATCCGCCGGCGTGGCCATCAGACGGAGCATGAACGGGACCATGCCGATCCCCACTGCCGTAAACAGACCGCAGAGGATCAGCACCAGCACCAGGCTGGTCTGAACCGCCTGCCCTACCTTTTTCTCCTCTCCCGCTCCATAGAACTGGGAGATCACGACCCCGATGCCGGTGGACAGGCCCAGAAACAGGCCGATCAGGGTGTTGATGATGGGCATGGTGGTCCCCACCGCCGCCAGGGCGGCCTTGCCCACAAAGTTGCCCAGGACGATGCTGTCCACCGTGTTGTAGCATTGCTGAAAAAAATTCCCCGCCAGAAGAGGAAGGGAGTAGAGCAAGAGCTGCCGGAAAATATTGCCCTGGGTCATGCTGTGGTCGGTCTGTCGTCGTTTGTTCAACCCGCATCTCCTCCTTTTCTTCTCCCGGACTGGGGAGGGGTAGTTTTTATTATAGCATCCCCGTGCGGACTGTCAACCGGGAGAGATGAGAAGCCCAACGGAACAAAGGCGTTGGATATTTCGAAAACCAAAATAGCATAATTTTCCTCCCAATCTTAACACTGTAAAGTTTTTGGGTTATTCTATCAGCAACACAACACTCGGAGGTTTTCTATGGCACTGGAACGACAATCTTATCATCATAAAAACTTACGGAACACCTTGATCGAAACAGGTATTGAACTGGTACACACCGAAGGTATCCACTCTTTTTCCCTGCGAAAAGTCGCCGCAGCCTGTGGTGTCAGTCATGCTGCGCCATACAGCCATTTTCAAAACAAGGAAGCTCTGCTTGATGCCATGCAAGTGTTTATTACAGAAAAATTTTCTGCCCTGTTAGAATATACCGTACAAAAAAGAAAACCTGTCGCAGCATTATTGAGAGACCTTGGCGTAACCTATGTGTCCTTCTTTGTCGAACATCCCGCTTATTTCCAGTTTTTGTATACTCACTCCAATATAAAAATCGATTTATCCCTCTCCATACCAGATGAACAAAATTATCAGCCTTATATCATCTATCGAGATGTCGTGTGCAGATTGCTGGCACAGACCAAGCATCCCACAGAGAAACAAAATGATATGATCATCTCCATTTGGGCCTTTATCCATGGTGTTACCGCCCTCGCTACCATGGATAATGTTTCCTATCAAAAAGACTGGACACAGAAAGTGTTAGATTTTATGGAGGTTTTTCAACTTCCCTGCTTGGATGGGAATGGAGACCCAACATGATCGGAATTTATTTTAGTGGAACAGGAAATACAAAGTATTGTTTAGAACGATTTCTCTCTCTTTACGACCGGGAAGCAACAATGATTCCTCTGGAATCGATCCACACCCCAGAACAACTGGCAGGACAGAAGGACATCGTTTTTGCGTATCCGATCTATTACAGCAACCTTCCTAAAATCGTACGGGATTTTATCCAGGACTATGCCTTGTTTTGGCGTGGAAAACGAATTTTCATCCTTGTTACGATGGGTCTGTTCAGCGGAGATGGTGCAGGAGTCGCTGCAAGATTATTTCGTTCGTACGGCGCACAGATCTGGGGAGGACTCCATTTGAAAATGCCAGATTGTATTTGTGATGTGAAGGCATTGAAACGTACACCAGCACAAAACAACCAACTTGTCATCCACGCGGAAACACGCATTGCCTCTTCTGTCAAACAAATGAAAAATGGAACGCCTCCCCAAAACGGGTTGGGATTTCTCGCCCATATTGCCGGACTGTTTGGACAACGGCTCTGGTTTTTCCGCAAAACGCAGCACTATTCCGATCTCATCCGAATCAACCCAAACACCTGTATACAGTGCGGTCACTGCATCACGGTATGCCCTATGAACAATTTGTCACAAGCTCAGGGACATATCACCGCCGCGGGGCGATGTACGTTGTGTTATCGCTGTGTTGATCAATGCCGCCAAAAAGCCATTACGATCTTAGGAAAACAGGTGATTTTTCAACGTTCTGCTTCAAATTCCCAGATATCTCCGCACAAAGAAGATATCTGACACGATCAGAAAAACATGTTCCAAATTAGAACGCCCCTGCTCTCGACGTTTCCCGCCCCTTATGGTATACTAAACCACAACGACCTGCCGCGAGAGGAGATTTTTTCTATGGGAACAGGAACAAAAAAAGAGCATCTTTGTGCTGGTCTGTTGGCCCATGTAGACGCCGGGAAAACCACCCTCTCGGAGGCCCTGCTCTACACCGCCGGCGCCATTTCTACCCTGGGGCGCGTGGACCACGGCGACGCGCACCTGGACAACCATCAGCTGGAACGGGCCAGAGGGATCACCATTTTCTCCAAGCAGGCCACCCTGGAAACCGAACGGCTGTCGATCACCCTGCTGGACACCCCGGGCCATGTGGATTTCTCCACAGAGATGGAACGCACCCTGCAAGTGCTGGATTGCGCCATTCTGGTCATCTCCGCCACCGACGGCGTCCAGGCCCACACGGAGACCCTTTGGCGGCTGCTCCGGCAGCGGCAGATCCCCACCTTTCTCTTTGTGACCAAGATGGACCTGCCCAACCCCGGCCGCCAGGCCCTGATGGCGCAGCTGTGCCGCCAGCTGGACGAGCGATGCGTGGACTTTACCACCCAGGATGAAGCCTGGGCGGAAACGGTGGCCCTGGGAGAAGAAGCCCTGCTGGACCGCTATCTGGAGACCGGCACCCTCTCTCCCCGGGATGTCTCCGGCCTGATCCGCCTGGGAAAGCTCTTCCCCTGTTACTTTGGCGCGCCGCTGCATCTGGACGGGGTCGAGGCATTCCTGACCGGTCTGGAGACCTTCGCAGAGCCGCCGCGTTACCCCGAGGCCTTTTCCGCCCGGGTCTTTAAGATCGCCCGGGACCCCCAGGGGGGCCGCCTGACCTTTGTCAAGATCACCGGCGGGACCCTTTCCGTCCGCACACCCTTGCGCTACGCGCCTGCGGACGGCGAGGATGAGATCGAAGAAAAAATCACGCAGCTGCGGCGCTACTCCGGTGCGAAGTTCCAGCCCGTGGAATCTGTCTCAGCGGGGCAGGTCTGCGCCCTGCTGGGCCTGACCGCCACCTATCCCGGCCAGGGATTGGGGGCTGCCGCCCCTGCGCCGCCGCCCCTGCTGGAGCCGGTGGTCACCTATCGCCTGGTCCTCCCGCCGGACTGTCAAGCTCAGGTGATGCTGCCCAAGCTGCGGCAGTTGGAGGAAGAGGACCCTCAGTTACACATCACCTGGGACGAACACAGCCGGCAGATCCACGCCAGGCTCATGGGCCAGGTCCAGATCGAGGTGCTGAAAAGTCTCATTGCCGAGCGCTTTGATGTGCAGGTCCAGGTGGATGCCGGCCGTATCCTCTACAAGGAGACCATCGCCGCGCCGGTGGAAGGGGTGGGCCACTATGAGCCTCTGCGCCACTACGCCGAGGTCCACCTGCTGCTGGAACCCCTCCCCCAGGGCTCGGGCCTGGTCTTTGACAGCCAGTGCAGCGAGGACCTGCTGGACCGCAACTGGCAGCGGCTGATCCTGACCCATCTGGCGGAGCGCTCCCACCGGGGGGTGCTCACCGGTGCGCCGATCACGGACATGAAGATCACCCTCATGTCCGGACGCGCCCACCTCAAGCACACCGAGGGCGGAGACTTCCGCCAGGCCACCTATCGGGCGGTCCGTCAAGGGCTGATGCAGGCGGAAAGCATTCTGTTGGAGCCGTGGTACGCCTTTCAGCTCACCCTTCCCGCAGAGCAGCTGGGCCGGGCCATCAGCGACCTGCAAACCATGGGCGGCACCTTCTCCTCCCCCGACAACGATGGGGTCTGGGCCACGCTGAGCGGCACTGCGCCGGTGTCCGCCATGAAAGACTATCCCCTGGAAGTGGCCTCCTACACCAGAGGCCGGGGACGGTTCTCCTGCTCTCTGCACGGCTATGCCCCCTGCCACGACCAAAAGCAGGTGGTGCAGGCCGCAGCCTATGACCCGGAGGCCGACCTGGAACACACGCCGGACTCGGTCTTCTGCGCCCACGGAGGCGGCTTTTCCGTGAAGTGGCGGGATGTCCCGGACTATATGCATCTGGAAAGCTGTCTTGCTGTGCCCCGGACCGACCCGCCCACCGTGCCCCGCGTATACAGCAAAAACCTGGACATCGACGAAAAAGAGCTGGAAGCCATCTTCGAGCGCACCTTCGGACCCCAGCGCCGGCGGGAATACCAGTTTCTGGGACAGGGCTCCTCGGCGGCCCCCAAACGGACCATCGCCCCGCCCAAGCCGCAGTGTCTTATCGTGGACGGGTATAATATGATCTTTTCCTGGGACATCCTAAAAGAGTTGGCCCGGGACAGTCTGGACACCGCCCGCCAGCGGCTGATGGATATTCTCAGCAACTACTGCGGGTACAAATCCTGCCGCCTGGTCCTGGTCTTTGACGGCTATAAGGTCAAAGGCAACGCCGGCAGCACGTTCGATTACCACCACATCCAGGTGGTCTACACCAAACAGGATGAGACAGGAGACCTGTTCATTGAACGCCTGCTCCAGGACATCGGCAAAAACTACGCCGTTCGTGTGGCCACCTCTGACAGCCTCATCCAGCTTTCCGCCCTGCGGGCGGGCGTGCTGCGTCTGTCCGCCAAGGAACTCTGGCTGGAAGTGGAGCAGGTAGGCCGGCAGATCGACCAGGCCATTCAGGAACTGAACCAAAAGGGCAGGATCTCGTCCCGTCCCTGACGCTTCCCTCAGAAAGGAGATGGCAGCATGGGCATCGCCCTCATCACCGGCGCATCCAGCGGTCTGGGCCGGGAATACGTTCGTCAGGTGGGCCGGGACCCCCACGTCCAGGAGATCTGGGCCGTGGCCCGACGCGCCGAACGCTTGGAGGAATTGTCCTCTTGGACCGACTGTCCGGTGCGGCCGATCCCCCTGGACCTGGCAGACCCCGCCGGACTGGACCGGCTGCGGGACTTACTGGATCAGCAGAAGCCCAAGATCCGCTGCCTGGTGTGTGCCGCCGGGTTTGGCCGGATGGGCAGCATCGCCGCGCTGGACCCGGCGGAAAGCCTCGGCATGATCGACCTGAACTGTCGGGCCGTGGTTGCCGTGACGGAGATGTGTCTGCCCTATCTGCACCGGGGCAGCCGGGTGGTGGAGTTCTGTTCCACGGCCGCCTTTCAGCCTCTGCCGGGGCTGGGTGTCTACGCCGCCACCAAAGCATTCCTGCAAAGCTACACCAAAACCCTGCACTATGAGCTGCGGCCCCGGGGCATCCACGTCACCGCCGTGTGTCCCTATTGGGTCAAGGATACGGAGTTCATCCCTTTGGCCAAGGAGGGAAAGCCCGGGCAGTTCCGTCACTTTCCCCTGGCCTCCCGGTCCCGCTCGGTGGTCACCCTGTCCCGGGCGGCCAGCGCGCTGAACCTCTGGGTCGCCACGCCGGGGATCGTCTGTACCCTCCATCGCGTGGCGGCAAAGGTGATCCCCCACGCGCTGCTGGTCCCGCTGATGGGGCTGTTTCGCCGGATATAACAGAAGGCAAACACCCAAAAGCAAACAAACAACACATCAAGCGCAGTCCAGAAAAAACGGACTGCGCTTGTTTTCTGCCCGAAAGAAATGTCAAAAAGTCTTGACATTTCAAAACAGATTTGATAAGATCAAGATGTCAAAAGTATTTTACATTTTGAAATTCGACTGAGGGAAACGGAGGGATCTGGTATGACGCTCAGCACCATGATATTCTACGGACTGCTCTGGCTGCTGTCTGCCGCTTAGAGTACAACGTGGAAACCGATCTGACAACAAATCATCCTGATGATCTGCGAAAGGAGCGAGTACATATGAAAATGCCCATTGGTGCCATGATTTTCTTAGGCGTGATTTTGGTGATCTTCGCCGCATTGGATATCATGATGGTGGTGTCCCTGGCAAAGCCGGGGGACGAACGGAACCAGATCATTGTCTGGAAAGCCAGTTCCTTTACCTTGCTTAGTATGGTTGGTGCAAACCTGCTGAATGTGGTGTACAGTTTTGTGCGGGCGCAGCCTCTGATGCAAAATTCTCTCATCCAACTGGAAACCACCGCCATCCTGTATTTCGTCATCCTGCTATACTACAAAAGAAGGCACGGTGGCTGAGATGGAAAACAGCATCCGAAGCAGACGGAAAGAGCTGGGCCTGTCCCAGGAAGAGCTGGCCAAACGATGTGGGGTGTCCCGGCAGACCGTCAACGCCATCGAAAACAATAAGTACGACCCCACCCTGGCCCTGGCCTTCCATCTGGCCAGAGAATTGCAGACGACGGTGGATGAACTCTTCTCCCCCGCCTGACCTGCCGGCTCAGAAACGCCAATGAATCTCGATCCTTCTGCCCTCCGGGCACCGGGGCCCCACGAAGATCTTGTCGATGGTCAGCTCTACCAGCGCCCGGGTCAGGTGGTCCGGTTGGCTCCAACGGGAGAGCCGGTCCTCGGAAGACGCCGGAACAGGGGGACAGGCGGCTTGGGTCAGGCGTGTCTCCCCCTCCCGAATCCACTGCTCCAGCCGCGTCCGCTCGGCGGCAAATTCCTGAGACAGCGCGGCAAAATCCCGCTCGGAAAGCAGGCCCTTTGCCTTGTCCCGATACAGGGTCCGAATGGCCTGCGAGGCTTCCGCCGCTCGTTTTCGCGCGGTGTCCAGTTCCTCTTTTAACCGCTCGGCTGCGCTTCTGGGGCGAGGCTGATCTGCCAACGCCTGCCGCAGCAGGGCATGGTCCAGGAAGTCCGCCAACAAGCGGCGCAGCTCCCCCAAAACCGCCCGTTCCAGCAAAGCCACCGGAAGAAACACACCGGGGCAAGCCTCCTGGGATACATAGCGCGTGGCACATTGCAGGTAGTGCCGTCCATGGCTCTTGCTGGAACGCAGCGCCGCACCACAGCAGGCGCACCGGGCTTTCCGGGAAAACAGGCCAATGGTCCCCCCGGCAAAGGGTTTGGCCCGCTGGGCCAGCAGAGCCTGTACCCGGTCCCACAAGGGGCGGTCAATGATGGCTTCGTGGGTCCCCTCCACCCGATACCAGGCAGCAGGGGGACGAGGGCGGTTGTCTTTCGTCTTATAGGAGACGCTGCCGTACTTTCCCTGGACCATGTTTCCCAGGTAGATCTCATTGGTCAGCATGGAGGCAATGGCAGGGTATTTCCACAGGGTGCTGCCCCGGTTCTGGGGCTGGCGGTAGCGCAGGCCGTGCAGGCGCTTGTACTCCGTCGGGTTGGGGACGCCCCGGTCGTTGAGCGCACGGGCAATGGCCGTTTTGCCATAGCCCTGAGAAAAAAGCAGAAAGACCTCCCGCACCACAGCGGCCGCCTCCTCATCCACGAGCAGGCGGCCCTTGTGTTCCGGGTCCTTGCGGTAGCCATAGAGGGCAAAGGAGCCAATGTGAAAGCCATTTTCCCGCCGGTTGTTCAGCACGCTGCGGATGTTTTCGGACAGGTCTTCCAGGTACCATTCATTGACCAGACCGTTGATCTGCCGGGACTTTTTGTTCCCCTTGTTGGCCGTGTCGGCGTTGTCCACGACGCTGACAAAACGAATCCCCCACTGCGGGAAAAGACCGTGGAGATATTTTTCTACCAACTCTAACTCTCTGGTAAACCGGGACTGGGTCTTGCACAGCACGATGTCAAACTTCCGGTCCTGGGCGTCCCGCAGCAGCCGGTTGAAGGCCGGGCGGCGGCGGTCTGCCCCGGTATAGTCATCGTCGCTGTAGATCTGATAGACCTCCCACCCCTGCTCCATGGCATATTGCAGCAGCATTGCTTTCTGGTTTCGGATGCTGCCGCTGTCCTCGGTGTCGGTCTGTTTGCCGCGGTCCTCCTCAGACAGGCGGCAGTAGAGCGCGGCTTTCATGGCTTCTCCTCTTCGGTCTGTGGGGCTGCCTTGCGCCAGGGCAGCTCCTGGCCGCTGTCTTGCAGCTGGCGGATCACGGCGATCCAGGCGGCGGTCAGGCGCTGGGGTGTGACCTGATCTGTCCCATCCTGGAACACGCTGCTGCAAACCCAGTCTGTTTCTGCCATAAGATCCCCTCCTGTAAAAAACATTGCTCCCCCACTTTATGCGCTGCGGCAGAAGGGATATGTCCCATTTGACCGGCGGGCAAAGACGTGGTATAGTGTCTCCATTCCCATTCTGATTTGTGAGGCACACGATGAACCAAAAAGAACTCAATGAACTGCGCCGCCATCTCTCTCCCAGCAAGTGCGGCATCAGCAAACTATACGGCTGCTATGTCAGCGGCGGGCGGGAGATCATCTCCCAGTTTCAAGCCTCTCTGGGGCTGCTGAGTGAATTTGAAGGCGAAACCTACCTGGCCCTGCTGAAAAAATCCCTGTCCGGCGCACTGGGAAAAAATCTGCTGGACCTCTCCTTCTCCACCCAGCAGGTGGTGGACAGCCCGGAACACAAACGCCTGTCCGCCCTGCGGGAGAGCAAGCTGGAGGACCCTGCCCTGCGGGAAGACTTTTTTCAGACGATCATCGACGCGCTGTCTCTGGGGGACACGCCCTATCTGATCCTCCTGGCCCACGACACCTACGACGTTCCCTACCGGGGAAAAGACGACGAGGACCAGGCCGACGCCTCGGACCAGGTATTTTCCTACCTGCTGTGCGCCATCTGCCCAGTCAAGGAGGAAAAGCCCGCCCTGGCCTATGCCCCCCAGGAAAAGATCTTCCTCACCCGGGGTATCAGCCAGATCCTCTCGGCCCCGGTGCTGGGCTTCCTGTTCCCCACCTTTGATGACCGGGCGGCCAATCTCTACCACGCCTTGTACTACACCAAGAGCGAGGAGGAGAGCCACCAGGAACTGATCGACGCCCTGTTCTGCACCGGTCCCCTTCTCTCTGCCGCCCAGCAGCGAGAGACCTTCCAGAATGCCCTCACCAGCTGTCTGAACGAATCCTGTAGTTACGATGTGGTCCAAGGCGTCCACGAACAGCTCCGGGAACGCATTGAACAGCACAAAGAGAGCAAGGACCCCGCCCCTCTGGACCTGTCGGTCCGGGACATGGGGGCGATGCTGCGGGAGAGCGGCGTGGCAGAGGAGCAGATCCAGGCCTTTGAAGAGACTTGTCTGGCGGACTTCGGAGAGGGCGCGGTCCTCTCCCCCGGCAACCTCATGGACAGCAAGCAGGTAAAGGTGGAGACGCCGCAGCTGCGCCTGTCCCTGGACCCGGAGAGCAGCAGTCTGGTCGAGGCCAGGGTCATTCATGGCCGCAAATTTCTCCTGCTGCCGGTGCCGGACGAGGTCACCGTCAACGGCATTCCGATCCACTTCCCGGAAGAGGCATGATGTTGGCCCCTGTGCATGGGTTGCACAGGGGCCAACTGCTTATGCGGCAGACAGATCGCCATAACGAACCAGATAACGGTGGACCATCACCGCCAGCTGTGCCCGGTCCGCTTGTGCCCGGGGCGCCAGCGTCTTCGGCCCGGTCCCCGTCAGGATGCCCTCTGCCACGGCCCAGGACACAGCCTCCCTGGCCCAGGGGGAAACTTGGCTGCCGTCGTCATAAGGGGATAAGGAAGCCCGCTGGTTGACCGAGGCCCCCCGGGCCCGCGCGTCCCGGAACAGGAACAGGGCCAGCTCCTGGCGGCTCACGCCCCGGTCCGGGGAAAAGCGTTGGGGGGCATCCCCCCGGGCGATCCCCTGTTCCTCCGCCCAACGGACGGCTTCCGCAAACCATGCAGATGCCGGAACATCAGAAAATCCCGTGGGACCGGAGACCGCAGGCTTACCGGCGGCCCGGTACAGGATCGTCACCGCAGCCGCCCGCTGGGCCGGTGCATCCGGGGCAAACCGGTGGGGGGCCACCCCTTGGAGTAGTCCCTGGTCGTAGAGACTTTTCACGCCGCCATAGTACCAGTCCCGGCGGCTGACATCCGCAAAGGGCCACGGTCTGCTGCCCTCCAGCAGGACCTCAGCCGTAAACCAGTCCAGATCTACCGGCCCCTGAATGCCCGGCACCCGCCCATTGTCCCGGTATTGAAACCCGGCCCAGGTGCGCCAATGTCCCAGGGACGCCGGTTCCGAAGGACCGTACTCCGCGATCCACAGCGGATATCTGGTCAGAGATTCCTCCCAGATGGTCTCCACGCTGGAAACGTTGGTATAGAACAGGGGGACGATCCCTGTTTTCTCCTCCAGTGTCCGGGCAAAGGTCTGGGCGATCTGGTTCAGGATCGGCCGGGACAGGTGGCCATACTGTTCAAAATCCACTGCGGGACGGCAGTCGTAAGGGACAGGGCGGATCAGTTCCGCGAAATATTCCGCCTGCTGGCGGGCCTGGGCAGCATCAGCAGCCGTGACAAAAAAATAAAACCCGACCTTCATCCCTGCCTCCCGGGCATGACGGGCATTCTCCCGGAAGCGGCGGTCCTCAAACAAGCCTTCTCCCGCTCGGATATAGACCACCGAGCGGCCGGCGGCTTTGACCTGTGCAAAGTCGATCTCTCCCTGCCAGACACTGACATCCAGCCCCGGCATTGCGCTTGCCTGTGCGCTTACCGGCACCACCAACAGACAGAGCAGGAGCAGGAAGGTACCGATCCGTACAACATACTTCATTGCCTTCACCATAACTTTCTATAAGATCACTCCACTCTATGTGCCGGGGGCATTTCCGGTGACAAATTCCGTCAGATCCAGGCGAAAAAACGCCTGCCATCCAGACGATGACAGGCGTTTTATCTGCGGATGTTTACCGAAGGGCAAAGTAGGCCAGCACCACGGCGCCCAGGGCGATCCGATACCAGCCGAACACTTTGAAGTCATGCTTCTTGATGTAGCCCATCAGGAACTTGATCACCACCAGAGAGACCAGGAAGGCCACCAGACTGCCCACCACCAGGGTAGCCAGCTCCACGCTGGTGAACACAAAGCCGAATTTCAGCAGCTTGAACAGGCTCAGGCCAAACATCACCGGCACCGCCAGGAAGAAGGTGAACTCCGCCGCCGCCACCCGGGACACACCCAGCAGCAAGGCCCCGATGATGGTAGAGCCGGAGCGGGAGGTGCCGGGGATAATGGACAGGACCTGGAACAGGCCAATGAAAAAAGCCGTGCGGTAGGTGATCTCCCCCAGTGTCTGCACCCGGGGCGTGCGGGACTTGTTCCAGTTTTCGATGAGAATGAAGGCCACGCCGTATACGATCAGCGCCGCCGCAATGACCCACGGGGTGTGCAGGTGGGCCTCGATGTAGTTGTCAAACAGGATCGTGACCACGGCCCCGGGGATGCAGGCGACCACCACCTTGCACCACATCTGCATGGTGTCCCACCGGACCGCGCCCTGGGACGCCGTCCGCCGCTGAAAGGGCCACATCTTTTTCCAGAACAGCAGGACCACCGCCAGGATCGCGCCCAGCTGGATGACCACAAAAAACATATCCTTGAACGCCTCACTGGCATTCAGCTGCAAAAATTCATCCACCAGCAGCATGTGCCCGGTGCTGCTGATGGGAAGCCACTCGGTGATTCCCTCAACGATCCCTAAGAAGATCACCTTCAGCGTGGCTGTCACCTGTTCCAACATGTATAACCCTCCTCACCGTTCCGCTGCCTGGCTGTCGGCAGCGGCCAACTGGGCTTCCAGCGCCTGAGAGAAGCCGGGGCACGCTTTTTTCAGCCGCAGGATCTTCCCTTCCCCGTCGACAAAGCAGCTCTCCGTATCTCCCTCAAAAACCACTTCTCCGGCGGCGTTCCTCATCTCAGAATGCAGGCAGATCCGCACCCCGGTGTAGCGGGTCAG
>CAKTSK010000030.1 GCA_934597725.1 uncultured Eubacteriales bacterium | reverse complement strand
CCCGCTGGCAGGCGTTCGGTGGTCGGCGTCTAAGGTCGCCTCCTACGGCTGCGCCGTTGGCCGTTGGCAACGGCGTCGTTCGAGACCAACGCGGTTGGTCTCCGGCCTTCTGACCGCCGTGGTCCGATGTCCCGCCAGCCGCCTGCGGCGGCATAGAAAAACAGAGCCTGCGTAAACCACTCGCCGGCTCTGTCTTTCTGAAGGTTAAAAAATGAAAAGAAGCTTTCTTGACTCTTGCAAGAGTATCTTACCAAGGACTTGTTACAAAAAAAGGCCACAAATGTTACAGAATCTTTAAGTTTTCGGGACGTTTTTCCCGCACCCCCGCAAAGAACTCCCGCAGCAAAGCCCCACAGGGTTCCTCCAGGATGTGCCCCACGATCTTTGGGTGGTGGCGGAACTCCTCCTCAAACAGATTCAGCACCGACCCGCAGGCCCCAAAGCCCGCGTCCTTGGCCCCGTAGTAGACCTCTGGGATCCGGGCCGAGATGATCCCCCCCGCGCACATGGGGCAAGGCTCCAGGGTCACATACAGCCGCGCCCCCTTCAGCCGCCAGTCCCCGTGGCGGCGGCAGGCATCCGCGATGGCCTCCAGCTCCGCGTGGGCCAGGGGGCTGTGGTCCTCCTCCCGGCGGTTCCGTCCCCGGCCCAGGATCTCCCCGTTCCGGGCTACGATCACGCAGCCCACCGGCACCTCGCCGGCGGCGGCCGCCTCCCGGGCCAGGTCCAGCGCCTGGGCCATATACTCCTCATGCTCCATGCCGTCGTCCTCCTGTCGGTGTGGTCCGTGCCCGTATTGTAGCCCATTTCCGCTCCCGGCGCAACCCTTACCCCGACGGCCCGAAGGGCGGCAGGCCCATGGCTTGCAGCGCCGCCAGATACAGCAGCAGCCCAAAGCCCAAGGCCCCCACCGCCGCCGGCAGCACCGCCAGGGCGGCCCCCAGCAGCACCGTCTCCATCAGCCCCCCGCAGGAGGCCGCCAGACAGGCGGCCAGGGTCGGCCCGGCAAACCAGTCGAACACCGGCAGGGTCAGCCCGATGGCCCGGGCCACCCCCCGCCAGCTGATCCACGCCCCCGCCAGCGAGGACAGGACAAAGGCCACCCCATAGCCCCCCATGCCCCACCGGCTCACGGTCAGGCAGGTCAGCACCAGCTGCAAGGCGTCGGCCCCCAGCGCCGCCGCCGCGGCGGTCCCTTGCCGCCCCACGCCGCTGAGGACACAGGAAAACAGGCTTTGCCAGCAGGAAAACAACACGCCCAGGGCCAGCAGCGGCAGCTGCTCTCCCACCCGGGGGTCGCCATACAAGCTCTGGCCGATGGGCCGGCCCAGCACCGCCAGCAGGGCCAGGGCCGGGATCAGCACCCGGTTGGCCATCCCCACCGCCCGGCGGACCTGGCGGCAAATGACCCCCTTCTGCCCCAGGGCGCTGGCCCGGGAGAGCTTGGGGGAGAGCACCAGCCCCAGGGCGCTGAGAAAGGCCGTGGGCACCAGCAGCATGGGCAGGGTCATGCCAAAGGTCACCCCGTAGGCCGACACCGCCGCCCCCTGGTCCATCCCGCCCCGCACCAGCAGCCGGGGCAGCAGCACCGCGTTGGCCGAGGAGAGCAGGTTCCCCAGCAGGGCCGCCAGCCCCAGAGGCAGGGCGATCCGCCCGATCTTGCCCCGCAGGGCTTTGGGGGAGAGCCGCTCCCCGGGCAGGCGGTCCGCCGGCCCCAGAGACAGCCGGAACAGCACCGTCTGGGTGAGGGCCGAGACCACCTCGCACAGGGCCATGCCCAGCACGATGGTCCCCACCGCCTGCTCGGCAGTGGCGGGGGCCAGCCGCCACAGCAGGGCCAGCACCAGCAGCGCCCGCAGGAGCTGCTCGGCCAGCTCCGTCACGGCGGCGGGGCAGACCCGGCCGGTGCCGTAAAAATAATGCTTCTGTAAATTTTCCGTCCCCGTCAGCAGCAGGCAGGGGACCAGGAGGAGCAGGCCCAGCTGGGTCCTGGCGTCCCCCAGCAGATACACCGAGGCCCCGTCCGAGCAGAGCAGCAGCAGGGAACAGGGCGCCAGGGCCAGCAGGAAAAACAGCTTCACCGCCTGCCCCCGCACCTGATGGATGGCCCGCCGGTTCCCCAGGGCCTGGTACCAGGCCGAGAGATTGGACACCGCCGTGGTCAGCCCCACCGAGGTCAGGCTCAGCAGCACCGAATACACCGGCAGGATCAGCTGATACAGCCCCATCACCTCCGCCCCGGCCAGGCGGGTGAGGGCGATCCGATACACAAACCCCACCACCTGGGACAGCACCCCGGTGAGGGTCAGCACCGCCACACTGCGCACAGACTCACCTCCCATTCCCCACTACCTTATGAGGACTGGGTGGGCACCTATGCCCCCGCGCACCGGGCCGGTCACGGTCTGCGCGTTTTGATCTCCCCAAACATGGCCCCGCCGAGGATCAGCACGGCCCCCGCCACCTGCACGGGCGTCATCACCTCGTGCAGGAAGCAGGCCGAGAACAGCAGCGCAGAGACCGGATCAAGATAGCTGATCAGGGCGACCGACTGGCCGGGCAGCTTTTGCAGCCCGGAAAAATACAGCAGATAGGCAAGCCCCGTGTTCACCAGCCCGATCACCGCAAGATAGGGCAGGTCGCCTCCTGTCAGGCGCGGCAGCCCCGCCGTACACAGCGTATACACCAGCACGACGACAAACGCCACGTCCAGCTCGATGGCCGCCGTCTGCATCCCGCTGGTATGGAAGATCTTTTTGTTGGCCACGATGAGCGCCGCATACAGCAGGGCCGAAAGCCCCGCCACCAGCAGCCCCAGAGGGTCCATGCCCGTGACCACGATGCTGCCGCTGATGCACAGCAGGCCGGCCGCCACGAGGAGCACCGAGAGCAGCTTTCTTCCCGTCAGCTTTTCCCGAAAAAACACCGGGGAAAACAGCAGCACCAGAATGGGGCCTACATAGTAGATCAGGGTCGCCAGGCTGACGTTCAGCGCCCTGTAGGACTCAAACAGCGTGACCCAGTTCAGGCCAAGGGCCGCGCCGCCCAGCAGGAGCGGCCGCCACTCCTTCCGCACGCTGGTTTTGTCAAATCCCCCGCAGAGCAGCACCAGCGCCGTCAGCAGGACGCCGCCGATCAGGGTCCGCATCAGCACGATCTGGCTGCTGGCCAGGGAGATGCGGGAGACAAGGAGCCCGTTTGTGCCGAAAATCAGCAGGGCCAGCATGTACATCCCATAGGACGGGACGCGCTTGTTGTGTCTCTTTTCTTCCATCTCGTTCCTCCTCAAACTCCATGCCCCCGGGCATGTCCTGCCATCATACGGGATTCCCCGGTCCCTGTCAAGGCGCGGCCCGACGGCCCTTTTTCCGCCGCGCGCGCCCCGATCCGCGCCGGACCAAAGCGGGGAAGGAAGCAGGATGCAGGGGAAGGACTGTCGTTTCGGGTGCTTTGGGGCGCTTTTTGCCCCCGGTCTGCCGGGTTTTCAGGCCAACGGCGCTTACGCCAAAAGGATTTTATCAATCTGCCAATCAAACTGCTGTCAGGACGCCTGTTCTTGTAGAAAACAGAGAGGATCAGGCCCCTTTTTTCCCTTTACGAAAAGGATGAGACGGACAGGGCCGGGGGAAGGGCGGCGTAGGGCCGCGCAGCTGTTGTAACTTCCACGGAAATGGTTCTTTTTTTAGGGGTTTTTTCGGTAAAACGGCGAAAAGGTTTGCCTTGTTCCTTGACGGAAAATGCAGTATACTATTGCACGAAGTATTTAGATACAGGGGGTTCGTACGCCCTGTATGACCAATGTTAGGAGGAACATCCCTATGGCATTTGTAGAGGTAACCCAGCAGGGCCATGTCGGTATCATCACCATGAACCGCCCCGAGACCCTGAACGCACTGAGCAGCGAGGTCTTTGCCGACCTGCTGAAGGCTTTCGACGTGGTGGAGAACAACGACGACATCTATGTGGTCGTGGTCACCGGCGCTGGCCGCTCCTTCGTGGCAGGCGCTGACATCAGCGAGATGGCCACCATGAACGTGGCCGCCGGCAAGAACTTCGGCGACCTGGGCAACCAGGCCATGCTGCGCCTGGAGAGAATGGAAAAGCCCACCATCGCCGCCATCAACGGCTTCGCTCTGGGCGGCGGCTGCGAGCTGTCCATGTCCTGCGACATCCGCATCGCTTCCGAGAAGGCCAAGTTCGGCCAGCCCGAGGTGGGCCTGGGCATCACCCCCGGCTTCGGCGGCACCCAGCGGATGCCCCGCATCTGCGGCACCGCACACGCCATGGAGCTGATCCTCACCGCTGACACCATCAACGCCCAGCAGGCCCTGGAGATCGGCCTGGTGAGCAAGGTCGTGGCTCCCGAGGCTCTGATGGACACCGCCCTGGAGCTGGCCAACAAGATCGCCTCCAAGGCACAGGTCGCCGTCCGCGCCGCCAAGCAGGCCATCCGTTTCGGCCTGGAGTGCGACATGGCCACCGCCGCCACCTACGAGGCCCTGGCATTCGGCACCTGCTTCGGCACCGAGGACCAGAAGGACGCCATGAAGGCCTTCGTGGAGAAGAAGAAGCTGGACGGCTTCAAGAACCGGTAATCTTCTACCCCGGACCCCGCCGGGTCCCCGTTCTATCGTTGGAAACTTTTTTCACATAACATCATAGGAGGAATCTTACAATGGCTATCAATAAGATTATGGTCCTGGGCGCTGGCACCATGGGCATGGGCATTGCTCAGGTGTTCGCCGAGGCTGGCAAGACCGTGATCGTCCGCGACATCAAGGACGAGTTCATTCAGCGCGGCGAGGGCGTTCTGAAGAAGAACCTGGAGAAGAAGGTCAGCAAGGGCAAGATCACCGTGGACCAGAAGAACGACATGCTGGCTCACGTCTCCTTCACCCTGGACCTGGCTGACGCCAAGGATTGCGACCTGGTGGTCGAGGCTGCCATCGAGGTGCTGGACATCAAGAAGAGCATCTTCAAGGAACTGGACGAGATCTGCAAGCCCGACACCATCCTGGCTTCCAACACCTCCTCCATCTCCATCACCGCCATCGCTGCCGGCACCAACCGACCCGAGAAGGTGCTGGGCATGCACTTCTTCAACCCCGCTCCCGCCATGAAGCTGGTGGAAGTCATCCGCGGCGCTCGGACCAACGACGAGACCTTCCAGGCTGTCTATGCCTGCGCCAAGGAGATCGGCAAGAGCCCCGTCGAGGTCGGTGAGGCCCCCGGTTTCGTGGTCAACCGCATCCTGTTCCCCATGATCAACGAGGCCATTATCGTCCTGGAGAACGGCATCGCTTCCAAGGAAGACATCGACACCGCCATGATGTACGGCGCCAACCACAAGATGGGCCCCTTGGCTCTGGCTGACCTGGTTGGTCTGGACATCTGCCTGGCCATCATGGAGACCATCTTCACCGAGACCGGCGACTCCAAGTATCGTCCCGCTCTGACCATGAAGAAGATGGTCCGCGCCGGCCTGCTGGGCCAGAAGACCGGCGAGGGCTTCTACAAGTACAACTAATTCCCGGAACCCGTTCCTGGATCGCACCGCCCCCGGCAGCGTTTGCTGCCGGGGGCGTTTTTTGTGGCGGGGAAATTTATGAAAGATTTAAGAAACGCTCAAGATCATGTTCAGAATTCTGTGCTATCCTTAGAAGAAAGGGGGCAGGATCGCCGTGAAGTCCAAAAAATGTACGTTGGGTCTGCTGCTGTTCTATCTGGCCGCGTTGACCTGGATCATCGTGTTCAAGCTACAGGTTTCCGTCGCAGACTTACCGCATCTCAGAACCATCAACCTCATCCCCTTTGCCGATCCGATGATCGTCAATGGGGCCGTCAGTGTGGGGGAAATGGTCCAGAATCTGCTGGCCTTTGTTCCCTATGGCCTGCTCCTCCATGTTCTGTGGGAGGAAAAGCCTCTGTTCCAACAAATTCTGCCCATCGTCTGTACCAGCCTGCTCTTTGAACTGCTGCAATTTCTCTTCGCCATTGGCGGCACGGATATCACCGACCTTATCACCAATTCCTGCGGCGGATGCCTGGGGATCTTCCTGGCCATTGTCCTGTCCAGGCTCTCCGGCAGGCGCTGGCGTACGATCCTCAACACCGTCTGTCTCACCGGCGCTGTTCTGCTGTCCGCCCTGCTCGCGGTGGTCTTTGCCGTGAACTGATCCTGCCTGACCTTCCTCTCTCCTCTGTTTCCGCCTCCGGCAGCAAACGCTGTTGGGGGCGGTTTTGGTTGGGGCGGAAAGGGGCCAAAAGCCACAGGGGGGATTTGATCTCCTATTACACGGTCATAAACCGTGGGGTTTCCCGGCAGAACAGGACAAAAATTTTTATTTTTTGAAAGCGGGAACTATGTCATCGTTTTTTGTGCGCCGGCTGGAGGCGGAGCAGCTGCTGGCACCGTTCCTGTATGTGCTTCTCAATGGCCTGCAAACGGTATTCCGGCAGATTGATCTTCGGATGCCGCCGGAAGGTAAAGCCGATGAGACGACGGAGCTGTCGGGTCTGCACAGGTCCCATCACCTCTCGGCAGACACTCTCAAAGCTGATGCCATATGCGGTCCCACGGGTCTTTGCGTAACTGTCCAGATCCCGAAAATCTTCCGGCATGGCGAAGTTAAACAATGACATCCCATGATCGAAGGCAGGCGCGGCTCCGATGATCTCACCGCTGTGCTCATTCCGCAGAATACCAAAGTTTCCAAAATGCCGGTCTTCATTATAGATCACAGCGTCAAACACCAACATGCTTTTGATCTGCTCATAGGCGTCATTGCCCAGCCCCTTATAAAATTCCAGGCAGGCTTTCAAACCGCCCTCCCGGACGATACGGCCAATGGGAATGTAGGCCGTATGGATATCCGTAAACAGCTTACAGCGAGACGCCGTGATCCCCTTCCAATGTTCCAATTCGTAGGTCACCGCGTTCAACCCCATGGTCTGGGCGATCTGGCTGGCGTAATATTCGCTGTATGGCTCATTGCCTGCGTTGGCCGCGCCAGAGGTGCCGCCTTTATACAGGTAAATGCCATCCTCCGGGAGAAAGCGCCATGCCTTGGGCAGCATCCCATTTGTGGTCAGCTCAGGGGAGGTGGTAAAGGCAGCGTCGCTTTGCCCGATGCCGGTATAGGCCACCAAAGCCAAGATCTCTGAAAACCGATTCTCATATAGATTGTACTGTGCGAATTTTCCGTCGAACCCTCTTGGCACGACCCAATAGCTGTCGTTCAGAGACAAGCCTTTGCAGATGTCGATGATCCCCCTGGTATCGTTGATACGCAACCCGAAGGTTTTCAAAATCTCCGCTACATAGGCACGGTTTTTGGGGATCACACGTCTCTGCAGCCACTTCAGCACACCGGTATCGGTCACTTCCATGTCCAGAGGCAACAGCTTCTGGTTCTCATTGTTGATCCATTGAATATGAACTTTCAACCCTTCGATGCCCTGATCTGCCATGGTAAAGGCCAGCATATCCGTATCGTAAAGGCGAAGCATGTACTCCTGCGCCACGCGATCCCACTCCTTCCATCGTCCGATCGGATCGATCGTTCTGATTATACCGAGCCAAGGAGCCTTTGGCAAGCACCAACGCCAGACAGCTTGCCCCTCATGGATAGGGTGATGCTGCAAGCGGCAAAAAGCATCACATTCTGCTGCAAAGCATAGTTGACAAAAACACATAATCTGAGTATTATTATATATAATAGGATTCCCCGCACCTCTCAACGATGTGTCCCAGGGGAGACATTTTTTATTCGGGGACTTTTGCCTGAACAAGAGGATATTGACCTTTATCATTTGGCATTTCCAAACGATTGGGCACAGCAACTGAAAAAATGATGCAGAAAGGAACGCCGAGCAGGGGTTCCTTTTTTCATGGCCGAAGAAGGGTTGCGCCACAGACGGCAAAAAACGCTGGCCCCTGTAGGGGCCAGCGTTTTTTTGCTGGTGGGAGATCCGTTCCGTCTCCCACACGCCAGAAAACGGGAAAAACTCAGAGGTACGCCACGGCAAAGTCTGCCGCCCGCAGCAGCACGGTGGCGGCCTGCTCCCGGGTGGCGGGTGCCTGGGGGGAGAGGCGGCCGGCGGCGGTGCCTTGCAGCAGGCCCTGGGCGCAGGTCCAGCCAAAGGCCTTGGCGGTCTCGGGGGAGAGCTGCCCCGCGTCGGCATAGCCGGACAGGTCGGCCTGCTGGGTCAGGTCCATGCCCAGGACCTCTCCCAGCCGGTAGAACGCCTGGGCCAGGTCGGCCCGGGTGAGGGGGGCCTTGGGGTCCAGGCCCCAGCCCTGTTCCGGGGGCGCCGCGATCTGGGTCAGGTTGCCCACCAGCTTGTCCAGGGCGGCGGCCAGCTCGCCGCCGGTGATGGCCCGGGCGGGTTCGTAGCGGCCCTCCGCCGCAGCGGGCAGCAGGGCCGCGCCTGCCACGATGTGGATGGTGTCATAGGACCAGCGGTCCTTGGACACGTCCGTCAGGGGCTTGCCCTGGCAGAAGTCCTCATAGAGGTAGTCGGCCATGTCCTGCCGCAGGCCGGTCAGGTTCTCGCTCTGGAGCATGTTTTGCAGGCCGGCCTGCTCCACGCTCTTCTGGTAGCCCAGCACGTCGGTCTGGTCCACCAGGGCCTGCCAGCAGGCGAGGGCGGCCTGGGGGTCCTCCTGGGCCAGGGCCATCAGCTCCAGGGCGTTGGCGTTGGCAAAGCCGTAGCTGATGTAGTAGCAGGGGGCCTGGAACAGGTGGTGGACATCGACCCAGGTGTAATTGACGTCGCCATAGGAGAGCTGATAGCCCGCCTGCCGGAACAGCTGGGCGGCATACCGGTTGAGCCAGTCCAGGTCCAGGTCCTTTTTGGTGTAAGCGGCCAGCTCCAGGGAGCCAAAGACGGCGGCGTCCAGCAGCGTGCGGAAGTTGTACCGCAGGTGCGACCAGGTCATGCCGGGGAGCAGGGAGGGGTCCACCACCTGGGGCAGGCCGCTGACATGATAGATGGCCTCCAACCCGGTGGAGTGGATCTCTGCCACATCCATCTGGCTCCCGCTGACGTCGGGGGCCAGGCAGCTGTTGGTGTAGTGGCCGAACTCGTGGACCAGCGTGAAGGGATCGAAATACTCCTCGCTGACGAAGAGGTAGGCGCTGCCATAGGCGGGCAGGGTGTTGCAGAAGGCAGAAGGCAGGTTCTCCTCGCTGTCGTTCAGGTCCAGCAGCTGGTTGTCCTGCATGTACCGGAACAGCTCGCCCAGCTCCTGGTCCAGCTGGGCCAGGGGGCCTTGGACCAGCTCCAGCATCTGGCCGGCGGTGATGCCCTGGTAAAAGGCGCTCACCTCATCCAGATCCAGGTTCGGGCTGAGGTACATGACGTTCTCCCAGTCGTGGTACCAGGAGCCGAACTGGGAGAGCAGGTCGCTGCAAAAGCGCTGGGCCTGCTCCAGGGAGTAGTCCCGGTCGTAGATCGCCTCATAGGCATAGGCGGCGTAGTTCTCATAACCCAGGCTCTGGGCGAAGCGGTTCCGCAGGGCCACCAGCTCCAGATAGATCTGGCCCAGGACCTGGTTCTTCTCCTTCAGGAGCTGCTCCGAAAGGGTGAGGTAGGGCCTGGCGTCCAGGGTCCCCTGGACATAGGCGTCGTACAGCTGGTCCAGGGTCCAGTCCTTGCCCTGCCAGGACACGGTCTTGTTCTCCTGCTCCAGCTTGAGAGTGTTGTAGCGGTCCACCAGGGCCGTTTCCTGTTCCTGCAGGGCCAGCTGCTCCGGGCCGGAGACCGGCTGCCGCTTGATCAGGGTCACCGTGGCCTGGCCCAGATAGTCTCTCATGGCGGCGGCGTAGGGGCCGTTCAGCAGGTCGTGCTCCAGGGCGGTGCCCTTGGCCTGGGTCTCGTTGGCCGCGCTGCTCCACCGGGCAAAGCGCGCCCCGTTGGCCTGGGGCTGGCGGAAGTAGTCCCAGTAGGCCATGGCGTAACCGGTGTAGATCTGGCTGACGGCGCTGCTCATCTGATGGTAGCGCCACAGGACCTGCTCGGCTGGGGCGCCGGCCTGGATGGCGGCGGTGACCTCGGCCAGCTGGCGGTCCAGCTGGGTCAGCAGGGCCTTGGGGTCGGTCTGGCTCCACAGGGTGCGGAACTGGTCGGGCAGGTCCTGGGGCCAGAAGGCCGCTCTCTCCTGGGCCGGCAGGCCCCGGGGCACGGTCTGGCCCCAAAGAGGCTCGGGGCTGGGGCGCTGCTGATCGGTGGTCTCTCCGGCGGCGGCGGGCAGGGTCCACAGGGACAGCACCAGCGCCAGGGACAGCAGCCCGGCCAGCGCGCGGCGGAGGCGGGATGGGTAGGTTCTCATAGGCGTTCCTCTCTTTCTTGTTGTGGTTTGAGGGACTTTTTTTCAGTATACCATACCCTGCTTTTGCCCACAAGACATACAGAATGGACAGCGGCCCCGGTGGGACGGGAAACTTGTCCACAAACCGGGGCCGTTTTGGGGAAAACCTGGCGCTCCTCCGCGTTGCCGCGCCGGAGATCAGAGTCCTTCCGACGGGGCCTCCTCTGGGCTGGCCGTCTCCTGCGCCCGGAACACCTTGGAGAACAGGAAGGGCAAATAGCAGGCCCCTTTGATCAGCAGCAAACCGCCGATCATTCCCCAGGAAAACACAACCGTCCCTTCGCCGGTGGCCAAGAAATTATTGACAAAGTGGACCAGCACAGGCAGCCAGACATTCTGTGTCTTCCCATAGGCGTAGGCCATGAAAATGGCCAGCAGGATCGTGACCCCGTAACGAAGCACAAGCAGCTGCGGCAGCGAGGCACCGGGAAGGGCCGGGGCATAATAGAAAACGACCAGGGGCAAATGCCAGGACTCCCACAGAAGCCCAAAGAGGAGCACCCCTTTGATCCCGCCAAATTTCTGTTGCAGCAGGGGCTGGAAATAGGTTCTCCAGCCGTATTCCTCCCCAAAGAAGGGCGCCAGCGACAGCAGGGCCACCAGGGGGAGAAAGACCAGAAAGGGCAGCTTTTTCGGCTCGATGGCGGAAATGATCGCTGCTGCGCCGGACAGTCCTTCGGAAAACAGGGCAAACAGCAGCGCGCTGCCATAGGTCAGGGCCACAAACAACAGCAGGAGCAGCGCAGAGCGCCCCCAGTTTTTGCCGGTCAACTGATACGCCGCGCGTTTTTCCTTCCCCTCGGATAAGTAGAGGACAATCAAGAGGACGGTCCCGAGGAGGGAGGAATAGCTGCCCCCGTTGACCGCCGCCTTCCCCGGCAGAAGGAAGCCGGCCAGGCACCAGAACACCATCACCCCCGTCAAGGCCAGGAAGGCCAGGAAAAATCTCCGGGGCAGCAAGGGGTCCCCTTTGCGGCAAATCAGGTTCGCCAGGATGAGACCCGCCGCCGGGTAAAACATTTGGGCGGCAGGGAAGAGGCTGACGTCTCTCCCCGCCTGAAACAGGACCGCCATGGGGAGGGTCATCAGCAGCGGCAGGCCGTAGGTCACGGCCAAAAAGAGAAGGAGTTCCTTCTTTTCCGGGTTTCTTGTGGTGGGATACATTGTAACACCTCCTGCATCATGGATGGCGGAGAACAAGCGCCGCCGTGAACACGAGGACCGCAGCAAGGGCGGCCCATTGGAGGACCCGTCCCCTGGAAGCCCGCTGTCTGCGGGCAGCCCCCCGGCGCAGGGCGTCCAGGCACCGGGCCTCCACCTCCTTTGGCACCGCCGCCGCCGGGTCCTGCCGCAGCCGCCGGTGCCATTCCATGGCCCAGGCGCCCTCTGCCTGGAACACCTGGTCCATCAGACGGGCAAGGGCTTCGTCTTCCTGTTGTTCTCTCCGCTCATTCTGGTAGTTCATGGCTTCCCGTCTCCTTTGCGCTCCTGTTCCCGCAATGCCTTCAGCACCTTGCGCCGGACCCGGGTCAGCTTCATCCTGACGCTGCCCGGTTTACAGTCCAGCCCTTCTGACAACTCACGATCAGTATACTGCAAAATGTAGCGCCCTTCCAGCAAAAAACGCTCCTCTGCCGACAGCGTCCTCCATATTTTCGCCAAAATCCCCTTGGTCTCCCACAGGTCCATTGTCTCCTCCACAGAGGCCGTGTTCAGAGACTGGACCCCCTCCTCCAGGGGGACAAAGATCTCCTGCTCCTTTGCCTGCTTGCGGAGATAGGAATAGGCCGTGTTCCGCACCGACACGGATACGTATGCCACCAGGGCTTTTTCCTCCAACGTCTGCAAGAGGGCGTTCTTCTCCATGAGCTTGAGCAGAGTGTCCTGGACGATGTCCTCTTGGGCAAACCGGTCTGAGCAGCATTTGTTGGCAATGCGGTACATCAACCGGCCATAGTCATGGTATAGCTTCCGCATGAATGCCCGCCCCGGGGCGTCTGGGATCTGTTCGCAAAGCAATGTAAGGTACTGCCTCCTTCTCTTGTGCGGCATTGTGCCGTCCTCCTTCTCCGGAAAAGCCGGTTGGGATGGGACGGGGAACCCAGGTCCTGATATTTGTGATTTTTGCTATTTTATTTAGTTTAACCATACTTTTGGGGGATAGCAAGGAAAAGATATGGAATTTCTATCTTTTTAAGGACTTCATTTCTCGAAATATTTTCTTTTCGGCGCGTTCTCCCGGGGCGCAGCGCCGAGCCTAAGAAAAACCGCAGAGAAGGACTGCGGCTTTTTTTATGCCCGGATGGAGCACTGCAAAAAAGTTGACGAATTTTCCAAAATACAGTTGCTTTTTGGGTGCTTTTATGTCTTTTATGGTGTAGGGGTTACGATTCACAGAACAGAAAGGAAGTGTCTCACCATGAGACGAACCCGTTTCCTCTCCGTCCTCCTGGCCGCGCTGCTGTGCGGCTCCCTCCTTCCGTCCGCTGCCGCCGCGCCGGCGGGTCTCTCGGACATTCAGGGCCACTGGGCACAGAAGGAGATCGAGGAGGCCATCGACCGAGGCTGGGTCAACGGCTACCCGGACGACACCTTCCGCCCGGAGAAGACCATCTCCCGCGCCGAATTCACCAAAATGCTGCTGGCGGCGACGAAGCTCACGCCGGATAGCGAGACCGTCAAGTGGATGAAGGACTATGCAGCAACCTATGTTAGTCCTTATGAAACCAAACCGTATCGCGACTCCTTTGTGGACATGGACCAAAACTGGCTTACAAAACAAGGGTGGACCGATGCCGCCATTGCCTCTGGAATGGTGGTCCCGGATGACTACAACGGAAAGAAATTCCAACCCACAAAGGCCATTGCCCGATACGAGATCGCCTTGATGGCTGACCGTGCTTTGGGTCTGGTCTTCCCGGCCAACCGCCCCCTAACAGAACCGCTGCCCTTTACGGATGCCGCTGACATCCAGGATTGGGCCAAGGGCTATGTTGCGGAAGCCGTCAAAGCTGGGGTGATCCAAGGCTATCCGGACGGGACCTTTGGCCCAAAAAAGACCGCCACCCGTGCGGAAGCTGTAGTCATGGTTTCCCGTGTGCTGGAAGAGATGGAAGTCGGGCTGGACCCCTCTGTCTCGGTGATGGTCCACTATGTCAATCGAGACGAAACCGTCATCCTTGATTTGCCGGTCACCGATGCGCTGACACAATGGGTCGATGGGAAACTATACGTTTCCTTTCGGCATGTTTATGAGACTTGGTTGGAAGCCCGTGACTACTCTGGGAACAAATTTTGGAATCCGATCAAGCAAGACTTTTGCGGCATTGATGAAGGGTATTACATCTGGCAAGTCAGAGCCGGTTCACCGATTTACCAGCCATTCGGCGATGATATCTTAAGTAGCCCCCTCGTTTGGAATGATGAGAATAGTCACTATAAGTTCATTGCACCAGCCCGGATGCTGTATGGTGAGGTAATGGTCCCGGTTTATGACGCTGAGGTGCTTCATGAGGACCGGCCTGACAGATTTTTCTGCTTCATTAACGGCTGGGATAAAAACACCAACACCATGACCTTGGACCTCTGGCAACACCGGCTGCGTTTCGGCAGCTAAACGATTTTCCCCTCCCTGCCGTCAGGAAGGACGGGACCCCATTCGCCGAACCTACGTCGGTGGGCTGCGGCCTGAACAAAAGATCCGTACTCCTCCTGACCCGCCCCCCAACACAAACCACCCTGCGGCAGCTTGCCGCAGGGTGGTTTTCGTTTTTGATAGGATCTCCCTCACCGCTTCCGGTGCAGCAGCCCGCCCAGCCGCCGGAACACCCCCGGCCGCTTCTCGGGCAGAGGCTCCGCCGGGGCAGTGTGCAGGCTGGTCTCCAGAAACGCCTGCTGGCTGTCCAGCCGGGGCAGGCGATCTCCACCCACCGCTGTAAGTTGCGGGTCATGAGGTCGAGGCGATGTCATACCTGGCCTCCTCTGGAATGGTCGAACATCAACCGACCGTCACCTGAACATTCTTTCCACTGAAAGCAACACCGTACTTGTAGATGGTTTTCACGCCCCTGTTGACCATCTCTGTATCATATTTTTTGTCCTTGATTTGCTGTAGGGCAGCTTCAGAGAGTTTCTTTAGCTCACCTTCTGTACAGTTCTTCTCCGCTTTCAGTTCGATGAGGATGCCTGGAAGTTTCCTATCCACAGGCATCATCTGGAGATCGTAGCGGCCCTCACCGGACTCTCTGTTGGAGGTCGTATAGGAATTGCTCAGCATAGCGCAAAGGCCGAGCATAAATCCATGATAGAAATTCTCCCCAGCGGTATCAAAACTGCTGGCCGACTGAAGCAGCAGAGAATGGATCAGAGCTTGAATTCGTTTGCTGTCCCCAGAGTATATGGCCTCCTGTATAGAAATGGCCATAGACTGAGGAATGATATGGTTAAGCTTCTGCAAGATCTCCTTGTTATAAACGAAAGAAATTTCTTTGTTTGGGAGCGCCAGCTCACACATAAAGTCAACACCGTAAGAGGATTCCACCTTAACGGCATTCAGATAACCTGCTACAAGAAGAAAACTATAGATGGCCGAGGGATTCTGTTTGATCTGCGGATAGATCACGCTTGTGTCGATATAGGAAACAATGGTATTGCCAGAGATCAGAGAGGTCAGCTTATCATAGATGTCCTGATCTGCCTGGGCAATGATCTCCCCAATGATATCGTTGCTGCCGGTGGACAGCCAGAATGCTTTTGGCTTGCATTCGTTATTGAAGTAGTTGATTACGGACCAGGGATTAAAGATTTCGGAATTGCCGAAGCGATAGCCGTCATACCATTCGCAGATCTCATCGTATTTCTGAGAGACACCGTAATATGCAGCTATCTCTCTGACCTCATCGGGGGTAAAGCCAAAGTAGGCGCTGTACTTATTGTCAAGGACGGAATTTATGACGAGGTTATTGAGACCGCTGAAGATACTCTCCTTTGCAACACGCAGGATACCGGTCAGGAAGCCAAAGGACAAGTGCTTGTTGTCCTTCAAGCCACCGGAGAAAAGGTTGCGCATGAAGGCAATGACCTTATCATAATAACCAAGGGTATGCCCCTGCTGGATCGGCGTGTCGTATTCGTCAATGATGATGATTGGCGCCTTATTGTAATGTGCATCAAGCATTCTGGACAGATTCATAAAGAGCATGGCCATATCGATCTCACTGGCAGAGCCATCCAAAACACCTTCAAGATACTTTTTATCATAGGGAGTGATCTGATTGCTGTCGAGCAGCTCGATATGCCGCTGAACTTCGTTGCGCAGGATCTGGCAGATCAGACCGTAGGTAGATTCCCAGTTCTCACATTTTACGTCCTTAAAGGTCACATAGATGACTGGATACTTACCCTGATAGGCACGATACTCTTCCCCACAGGCCCATATCTTTTTATCCTTGAAATAAACGGAGGTGTCGGCGTCAGTCTTTTCAAAGAATACCCGGAGCATGTCCATATTCAAGGTCTTTCCGAAGCGGCGAGGACGAGTAAACAAAGACACCATTGGACGCTCATCAATGAAGTCCTTGATCATCATGGTCTTATCGATGTAATAGTAGCTGGAAGATGCCAGACGGTAATCGGAGATACCTATGGGTAAGGGGAGCTTAGGACTCTTTACAGACTGCATATAAGCGCCGGTTTTGATCCGCTGATCCGCAGGCTTTTGGGCACCAGCCGGGATCAACCAACTCCGCCCCTGCTTCACCGCACCATCAATTTTGCCGAGCTTACAAAGGTGAGAGACCTGGCGCTCTCCAATATTCCATCGTCTGGCTGCTTCTTTTACATGCATATAGTCAGTCATTCAATCGGCCTCCTCGTCTTCCGCATACAGTATTATTATGCCTTCTTTGCAGAAGAAAGTCAATCATCATCAGAGATATATAACGAAAGCGTTGATATATCTCTGATAAAGCCGCACAGTATGCATAGAATTTCAGAAAATCCGTGCAAAGAAAAAGTTGCTGAGAACCGCCATTGATACGGTTCTCAGCAACTTTTTTCACATAATAGATTTTATACACAGGCCCCAGGCTGCATTTTGCAGCGGGCCTTTTTTCGTGTTCGACAGGATCTCCCTCACCGCTTCCGGCGCAGCAGCCCGCCCAGCCGCCGGAACACCCCCGGCCGCTTCTCGGGCAGCGGCTCCGCCGGGGCGGTGTGCAGGCTGGTCTCCATAAACGCCTGCTGGCTGTCCAGCCGGGGCAGGCGGCCGGCCTCCTTCCGCAGATAGGCCCCGCTGGGCTGGAGGAAGGAGGCTTTGGCGTTGTCCTGCAGCTGAACATCCAGCAGATACCGCAGCTGCTCCCGGATCTGCTTGTCCCGGATGGGGCAGGCGATCTCCACCCGCCGCTGTAAGTTGCGGGTCATGAGGTCGGCCGAGGCGATATAATACTTGGCCTCTTCCCCCCGGCCAAAGGCATAGATCCGGGCGTGCTCCAGGTAGCGGCCCACGATGCTGGTGACCCGGACCCGCTCGGTCCGGTGGAGGACCCCCGGCCGCAGACAGCAGATGCCCCGGACGATCATCTCCACCGTCACCCCGGCCTGAGAGGCCTCCTGGAGCTTGTCGATGATCTCCCGCTCGGTGACGGAGTTGACCTTGAAGCACAGATAGCCCTCCGGCCCCCGGTCGATCTGCTCCTGGATGAGGGCCAGCAGCTGGCTTTTCAGGCTGTTGGGGGCCACCAGCAGGGCCTGATAGTCTCCCTCCAGGTTGTCGGTGAGCATGTTGCGGAAGAAGGCCGCGCCGTCGGCCCCGATCACCGGGTCAGCGGTCATGACGCTCAGGTCGGTGTAAAGGGCGCTGGTCTTTTCGTTGTAGTTGCCGGTGCCCACCTGGGTGATGTAATGGGTGCCCTTGCGGTCCTGGAGGGTGATGAGGCAGAGCTTGCTGTGGCACTTGAAGTTCTCCATGCCATAGATGACCTTGCACCCGGCCTCCTCCAGCATCTTGGACCAGGCGATGTTGTTGGCCTCGTCGAAGCGGGCCCGCAGCTCCATGAGGGCCACCACCTCTTTCCCGTTCTCCGCCGCCCGGCAGAGGATGCGGGCGATGCGGGAGGTGGAGGCCAGGCGGTAAATGGTGATCTTGATGGAGGCCACGTCCGGCCGCTCGGCGGCCTCTTCCAGCAGGCGCAGGAAGGGGTCGATGCTGTCATAGGGGAAGAAGAGCAGGCGGTCCCGCTGGCGGATCTGCTCGATCATGGACTGCCCCCGGGTCAGGTCCTCGGGCCAGCGGGGCTGGTAGGGCAGATAGGTCAGCTTGGTCCGCAGCTCGTCGGGCAGGGCCTTTTCCAGGTCATAGACAAATTGCAGGGAGAGGGGCGCGCTGTCGTAATAGATCTGGTGGGTCTTGACCTGGATGATCTGTTCCAGCAGGCGCAGCATCTCCTGGGAGGGCTTCTGGCCCAGCTCCAGGCGGACGATGGACTGGTTGGCCCGCTTTTTCAGCATCTGGGTCATGAGCTGGCGGAAGTCCCCCTCCTGGTCCTCGAACTTCTCCCCGTCAAAGCTCAGGTCGGCGTTGCGGGTGGCAGCGATGACGCAGGTCTCCTCCACCTTGTACTTGCTGAACAGGGAGGGGGTCCAGTGGCGCAGGATGGTCTCCAGCCGCAGATAGCGCCCCTGGCTGCCGGGCAGCAGGAAAAACCGGGGCAGGGAGGCCGGCAGGGGCACAAAGCCCAGGGAGGCCTTGCCGCTCTTGCTCCGCAGCAGGGCGACCACATAAAGCTCCTTGTTGCCCAGGTGGGGGGTGGGGTGGCGCTGGCTGACGATCTGGGGGGAGAGGATGGGCAGCACCAGGGAGCGGAAGTATTCGTCGGCCTGCCGGCGCTCCTCCTGGGTCACGGTGTCCTCGTCCAGGTCCACGATGCCATGGCCGGCCAGCAGGCCGCTGACCCGGTGATAGAGGTGGTCCTTGATCTCAATGAGGGAGGGGATGGTGTCATAGATGGCCTTGAGCTGCTGGCCGGGGGTCTGGCCGGTTTTGTTGTCCACCTCGTCGGGGGACACGGCGGACAGGTCCACCAGGCTGCCCACCCGGACCATGAAAAACTCGTCCAGGTTGCTGGCAAAGATGGCGATGAATTTCAGCCGTTCCAGCAGCGGCACTGTCTCGTCGGCGCTCTCCTCCAGCACCCGCCGGTTAAAGCGCAGCCAGCTTAACTCCCGGTTCTGGCTGTAGCTGTAGTCTCGTTCACAGTGCGGATCTTTTGACATAGATATCCCTCTCTTACCCCGTATTTACTCACGATCATCTGGCTGGCCCCAAAGCCCTGCACGATGTGCCGCAGGATGAGCAGGCCCGGGATCAACGTGTGAATTCGTTCCGGCTCGGTCTTTAGGATGAGGTCCGCAGCGGCTTTCTGGGAGGCGCACAGGGCGGCGCAGACCTCTTCCAGCTGGGCGGTGGAGATCCAGTTGACGCTCTCGGGCAGGCGGCAGACCCGCTTGGCCAGCTTCAGCGCCGCCCGGGCGGTGCCGCCCACGCACACCAGGGGCAGGTCCTCCCGGCCCGGCTGGTGGGTGACCACCCCCAGGGTGGCCCGGGCGATGGCCTGCTCCATGTTCTCGATGGCCTCCTGGTTGGGCAGGATCTTTTTCACCCAGTCCCGGTAGAGCTTCAGGGACCCCACCGGGCAGCTGGCGGCGGTGACCAGCCGGCTGCCGGTGAAGCGGACCACCTCGGTGCTGGCCCCGCCGATGTCCACGAACAGCCCGTCGGACAAGACCAGCTCCTCCATGGCCCCCAGGTAGCCGCAGCGGGCCTCCTCCTCGCCGGAGAGCACCTCGATGGCAAAGCCCGTGGCCTGCTCGATGGCCTGCACGGCCTGCTCCGTGTTGCGGATGTTCCGCAGGGAGGCGGTGGCAAAGACCAGCACCGCCCGGATGCCCAGGGCCGTGAGGGTGTTGTGGAAGCCCTGTAATCCCAGCGCAGCCCGTGCGATGCCCTCCTGGGTCATGGCCCCGTCCTCCACATAGTTGGCCAGACCGGCCATGAACTTCTCCTTGAACAAAATAGAAAAACCCCCGCTCTCGGTGGTTTCGTAAACGGTCAGGCGCATGGAATTGGACCCGATATCAATGACGGCTTGTTTCATGGTTTCCTCCTCAGGGGCGGCATAGCAGACCAAGGCATGTTTTCTTTAGCATACGCCCGCGCCGGTAAAAGATACCACCCGTCTTGTGTTAAATTTGTGTTATGTCGTCGAACAAGGGCGAGATCGCTTCCTCGCCCCCATAAGAAGCCAGCTCCTGTCCGTACTTTTCCGGACAGGAGCTGGCAAAGGGGCCCCGTTCAGGCGGGGTTCACATGGACCATACAGTGTTTGACCATGGGGAAGTCGGCCTCCATGGCCTCGTGGACCTGCTCGGCGATGGCGTGGGCCTGGCACAAAGACAGGCCGCCGTCCACGGCGATCTCCGCGTCCACATAGATCCTGGCCCCGAACAGGCGGGTCTGGAGCAGGTCCAGCCGCACCACGCCGGGCTGGGCCTGGATGAGGCCGGTCATGGCCTCCAGGGTCTGCTGGTCGCAGGAGCGGTCCACCATTTTGTCCACCGCGTCCCGGAAGATGTCCACCGCCGCCTTGACGATGAACAGGCAGATGACCACGCTGGCCACGCTGTCCAGGATGGGGTAGCCGGCCATGGCAAAGGCGATGCCCACCAGGGCGCCCACCGAGGACAGACTGTCCGACCGGTGGTGCCAGGCGTCGGCCATGAGGGCGTCGGAGCGGATCTTTTTGGCCGCGCTGCGGGTGTACCAGTACATCCACTCCTTGACCAGGATGGACACCACCGCCGCCGCCAGGGCCAGAGCGCCGGGGGCGGTGAGGTCGGCATAGGAGCCGGAGAAGATGGTTTTCAGGCCCTTCCAGCCGATGAGCAGGCCGGTTTCCAGCAGGATGAGGGCCAGGGCCACCGAGGCCACGGACTCGAAGCGCTCGTGGCCGTAGCGGTGGTCGTCGTCGGCCTGGCGGCTGGACAGCTGCACGCCCACCATGACGATGATGGTGGAAAAGACGTCCGAGGCCGAGTGGACCGCGTCGGAGACCATGGCCCCCGAGTGGGCCACGATGCCTGCCAGCAGCTTGCCCGCCGACAGGAGCAGGTTGACCGCCACGCTCACCCAGGAGACCCGCATGGCCAGGGCTTTGGCCTGCTGGGGAGAAAAAGAAGGTTGTTCAGACAAAGGGGTTCGCCTCCCAAAGACATGGGCTGCGGCCGGTCCCGTCACGGGCCGGCCGCCCGGTCGATCGTTCTACCGGTCCCTGTCTCTCCGGCGGCCGGAGACCGGCGGGGCAGGGTGTCAGGGCGTGTTGGGGGTCCCGCCGCCCTGACCGCCGTTCTGTCCGCCGGGGCGGCGGTGGTTCCGGCGGTGCCAGGTGCCGCGGCCCTTCTTGCCCTCCCCGGTCTTGCCGGGCTGGTTGGGGGTTTTGGGGGCGGTGTCCTGGTTGGGCCGGCGGCTGCGGTTGGTGCGGCGGCGGGGGGCCTCCTCCTGGTGGAGCTCGCCGCCGGGGGCGGCAGGCTCCTGGTGGCCGGGGGCCGGACGGGGGCCGCTGCGGTGGTGCCGGGGGCGGTGGCGCTTTTCGCCCTCTCCCTCGGTCGGGCGGGGGCCGGCGGGACGGTTCCCCCGGCGGCGGGAGGGTTCAGCCGGAGAGGCGGCAGGCTCATGCTCGGCAATGAACTGGTCCAGGGCGGCGGCCAGGGCGGCCTGCTCCTGGCGGTACTGGTCCTCGGGGGACTGGGTGACCTTCCGCAGTTTGGCCAGCTCTTCCTTGGGGGGCTGGACGTAGCCCTCGGGGCGCTTGCCCTTGCCGGCCCGGACCACCCGGATCTCGCTGTTGTGGTAGGTTTTCAGGGTGTCCGGGGCGTCGTCCAGGCGGACCCGGACCTTTTCCCGCAGGGTGTTGACGCTGATGATGGTGCCCGCGCCGTCGGGGGTCTCCACGAAGGAGTCCATGCGGGGGGCGTCTTTCATCAGGTCCTCGTAGGCCTCCTGCTCATATTTCAGGCAGCACATGAGGCGGCCGCAGGTGCCGGAGATCTTGGTGGGGTTCAGGGAGAGGTTCTGGGTTTTGGCCATTTTGATGGACACCGGCTGGAACTCCCGCAGGAAGGAGCTGCAGCAGAAGGGCCGGCCGCAGATGCCCAGGCCCCCCAGCATTTTGGCCTCGTCCCGGATGCCGATCTGGCGCAGCTCGATGCGGGTGTGGAAGACGGCGGCCAGGCTTTTCACCAGACCACGGAAGTCCACCCGGCCATCGGAGGTGAAGAAGAAGAGGATCTTGTTGCCCTCAAAACTGCACTCCACCCCCACCAGCTTCATGTCCAGCTTATGCTCGGCGATCTTTTCCTGACAGACCCGGAAGGCGTAGGCCTCTTTCTCCCGGTTTTTCTCCACGGTTTTCCGGTCGATGGTGGTGGCGTGGCGGACCACCGGGCGCAGGGGCGCAGCCAGTTCGGCGTCGGCCAGGGTGAAGTTGCCCCGGACGCACTGGGCGTATTCCAGGCCGGAGGCGGTCTCCACGATGAGGTCGTCCCCGGGCTGAAAGTACAGGCCCCGGGGATCGAAGTAGTATTGTTTGCCTTCGCTGCGAAAGCGAACGCTGACGATCTCTGCCATAGTTGTCTCCTTTGTTTACAGGGCAGCGGCCAGCCACCCGCTCAGGTGGCCGGGGCTGATGTGATACTCGCAGGCGGCCAGGATGGGCCTGAGCCGGTCCACCACCGGCAGCAGGTCGGGCCGCTGGGGCAGGGCCTGGGTGAGCCGGGCCAGGGTGTCGGCCAGCAGCAGGCGCAGGTCCTCCCGGTCCTGTTTTTCCAGGCTCACCAGGAAGGGCAGCCGTTCCCGGGGCGGCGCGCCGGTGAGGATGAGCTGGGTCAGGGTGTCGGCCAGTTCGTTGGCGGCGGCGGTCTCCTGGCCGGGGGCCAGCAGGGTCTCGCAGCGGGAGCGGACGGTGGGCAGCAGGGCCTCGGGCTGGGGGGCCAGGAAGAGGAAGGCGGCGTAGGCGGGGCCTTCCTCCAGGAGTTTCAGGAGGATGTTCTGGCCGGTGGTGCCCAGCAGCTCGCTGTGTTCCAGCAGATAGACCTTGCGGGGGGCTTCGTTGGGGCGGATATAGGCGTCCGACCGGAGGGCCCGGACGGCGTCGGCTTTCAGGCCCTCGCCGTCGGGGTCGGCCCGGAGGATGTCCGGGTGGATGCCCAGGCGGGCTTTCCGGCACCCGGCGCACTGTCCGCAGGGTGGCGTGGGGCCGGTGCAGACCCAGGCGGCGGCCAGGGTATCGGCCAGCTCCCGCCGCCGGGGTCCCACCACCAGATAAGCGTGGGCCAGCTGCCGCCGGGCCATACGCTGCTGCAAATGAGGCGATACAAGCATGGGGGATCTCCTTTTTTGTCCACAAAGGGGTGGAAAACCCCGCTCCGTGGGGGAGGGGGAGGGTGGTTCCAACCAAGATTTTGGGGGAACCGCAGCGGTTCCGGGGGCCATTTCCCAACACCGTTGGGGAAAACCGGGGACCACCAACGCCGTTGGCGGAAAAACCGACAACCAACTATGTTGGTCAGAAAGCCGGAGACCAACCACGTTGGTCTCCAGAGACGCCGCTGCCAACGGCCAACGGCGCAGCCGTAGGAGGCGACCTTAGACGCCGACCACCGGACACCTGCCAGCGGGTGGGTGGGACCACCGACGACCGACCACGTTGGTCAGAAAGAGCCGCCGTTACCAACAGCGTGAGGTAGTGCCTGTCATACAGGCAAGAGATTCGGAGT
>CAKTSK010000029.1 GCA_934597725.1 uncultured Eubacteriales bacterium | reverse complement strand
GGCGAGTAAATTTTTCAAAGTCAGATACCATGCGCTGGCAGCTTCGGTTGCCAGCGCATTCATGTGATTTTGAAAGCCACAACCACATCCTTGACAGAAAGGGGGAACATTTATGGAAAAACTGATTTCTCGAAAAGAGGCGGCCAAAATCCTGGGTATCAGCATTGCCACTTTGGATGCAGCGCGCAGCAGCGGGCTGATTTCTTATGTTCAGTATGTGCAGAACGGCTGTGTGTATTTTACAGATGCGGGCCTTCAGGAGTATATCGCAAAATGCACCCATCGTGCAAAGCCGATGGAAAAAAGCACTACATATCGCAAGCCTCGAAGCGTCCGAGTTTGAGCAATTCCGTATCCTTGCTGGAACCTACGATGTTTGATAAAACAAAGGTACAGCGCTGGAGATTATTCTTAGGAGGTGACGGAATTGGCGAAAAGAAAAAGGGCAATTCCTCAATATGGTACAGTCGTGCTGAACGGCATTGAATATTATAGGACCCGGATCGAAGATTCAGATGGAAACAGAGTCGCGCTTTATGCAAAGACGCCGGAAAAGCTCTATGACAAGGAGCTGGAGGCGTTAGAGCAGATCGACAGCACTACATTCCGCCGAAGGTCCCCTACGGTTGCTGAATACTGTGAGAAGTGGTTGCTGATGCAGTCCGTCCATGTTCGGGCTACTACCTTGACAGATTATACCTCCAAGGTGCGGCGTCACATTATAGGCGGGTTGGGAGAGAAGCGGATGGCTGATGTAATGCTGGATGACATCCAGCTTGCACTTGTACCTGTTTCCAAGAAGTCTGCTTCGGTCTATAAATCTGTGGTAATCCTCTGCAAGTCCATTTTCCGGGCGGCCAAAGAAAGTCATGTGATCGACGAGGACCCGACTATATTTCTGGACGCAAAAGGCGGCGGAGTTCCCCAGGAAGAAAGGCAGGCATTGACGGATGAACAGGTCAAGAGGCTCTTGGACACAATCCGGGATTTGCCGCCTTATGTATTCGTGATGATTGGTTTATATGCCGGTCTGCGGAGGGAGGAAATCCTGGCGCTGCAATGGGATTCCGTGTATCTGGATGCGGAAGCTCCGTATTTGACGGTACGACGGGCATGGCACACAGAGCATAACAGGCCAGTCATTCTCACCGAGCTAAAGACCAAAGCTGCACAGAGGAACATTCCTATCCCGGTTTGTCTGGTAGAGTGTCTGAAAGAGGCAAAGAAAAAGTCCACTTCGGATTATGTGGTTGCCAATAGGGACGGCGATCCGCTGTCCTACACACAGTTTAAGCGACTGTGGCAGTATATTGTGACACGGACCGCAAAGCCGAGAATGGCCAGAAAACTTGTTGACGGGAAGTATGTAAAATATATGCTTTACCCGAAACTTGGAGAAAAAGCCAGGAATAACGGCCATGTGGTATATAGCCTGGATTTTGAAGTGACACCGCACCAACTGCGGCACACTTACATTACCAACTTAATTCATGCTTCAGTGGACCCCAAAACAGTTCAATATTTGGCGGGCCATGAAAGTAGCAAAATCACAATGGATATTTACGCAAAGGTCAAATACAACAGACCCGATGATCTTGTTAAAACGATGGGTTGTGCCTTTGACTTATGGGACGCTGTATAAGCCCGGAACAAAACAGAAGATGAAGAAAGAGCGAGGCAAGGATGTCTCGCTCTTTCTTTTGCCTTGGCCGTATCTTTGATTCAATTTGAAATATCTGATAAAAAGGGGGTGTAGATACATCACCACGCGAGAAAGGAAATTCATTATGGCGAAGAAGAAAAAGAACATACCTCAATATGGCACCGTCACACGAAAAGGTGTGCTGTATTACAGAACCCGGATTCTGGACGCAGACGGTAAGCAGGTGAGCCTGTATGGGACTACCTGCGAGGAACTGTACGATAAGGAACAGGAAGCGAGACGCCAGGTGGCGGAGATCACTTTCCACCGGGAACATCCTACCGTAGCTGAGTATTGTGAGAAGTGGCTGCTGATGCAATCCTCAAAAGTATCACCGGCTACGCTGAAAGGCTACACTTCCAATATGAAGAATTACATCATCAAGCCTTTGGGTGATATGTATATGGAGGAGGTGACGGCGGATGATATTCGTCTGGCGCTGATTCCATTGTCCAACAAATCCGAGAGCCTGCACAATACGGTGAATATGCTCCTCAAGTGCATTTTCTACTCGGCAGAGCGGAGCCAGTTGCTGGAATACAATCCGTGTGAGGGAATTTCAGCAAGGGGCGGGAAACCGACCCAAAAGAAAGATGCGCTGACAGACCAGCAGGTGGAAGTGCTGCTGGAAACCGTCAAAGGACTTCCGCCGTATCTGTTTACCATGATCGGACTATATTCGGGTTTGCGCCGGGAAGAAGCTCTTGCTTTACAATGGGATTGTGTGTTTCTTGATGTGCCTACTCCGTATATCTCTGTGCGGCGCGCATGGCGAGCAGAGCATAACAGACCGGTTATCTCTACAACGCTTAAGACGAAAGCGGCCAGAAGGGATATTCCCATTCCCAAATGCCTTGTGAATTGTCTGCGGGAAGCCAAGGCTGCCTCCAAATCGGAATATGTGATTGCCGATAGTGAGGGACAGCCCTTGTCATATTCGCAGTTCAAACGGGTCTGGCAGTACATCGTCGTTCGATCTGCCAAAGAGCGCACCTATTATAAGTATGTGAACGGACAGAGCATCAAGTACACGGTTCAGCCGAGCCTGGGCGGGCATCAGAAAAATAACCCCAACATTGTGTATAGCCTGGACTTTGAGGTAACTCCTCACCTGTTGCGCCATACCTACATTACCAATCTCTTGTATGCAGGCGTTGACCCCAAAACAGTTCAATACCTTGCCGGACATGAAAACAGTAAGACAACTATGGACATCTATGCAAGAGTGAAGTATAATAAGCCAGAACAGCTGGTTGATGTAGTAAATTCTGCATTTCACCAAGCGGTTCCCTCTTAAAAGCGGCCTATTTCTTGGGTTAAGGAATAGGACAACCGATAAGCCGACATCGAAAAAAGGCCGGAATATCAAGGAAAATGAGCGCTTAGACGATAGAAATACGGCCTGAAAGCCGCCCGTCGCGCTCCCCAGTTCTCCAAGCGCTGATTTGTTTCTGTTTGCTTGCAAAAGCCCCGAAAACCTCGGTTTTCGGGGCTTTTTTGTCTCACCGAAGCGGTGCCCGCCATGGATGTGGGGGAGCGTTTACAGTCTGCCGGCCGTGTCCTCTGGTGCGGGCCGGGGTGTTGTGCTTGAAATGTCCGTTTGCAGCCTATATAATAATGAAAACATGAATTGTGACGTTGCCTGAGCGCAAAACTACCCGCTGCGGGTAGGGAAGGAGAGAGAGATCCGTGCGATACTGGAAGAAAATAAGTTTCATCAGCCTGCAATAGAGCGGTCTTGGAAAGCCGGTTGGGTCTTTGCACAACGATAAACACACAAGGGGATGGATGCATGAAAAAGAGAAGGTTCCTCGTTTTGCTGCTTGCGGTTCTGCTGCTTGCGGCGAGCTGTTCCGGGACGGCGAAGAAGGAAGAAACGCCAACCACCATTACCGTTTGGCACGTCTATGGCGGCCAGACGGATTCTCCCCTCAATGATTCCATCGACCAGTTCAACCGGACGGTGGGAAAAGAGCAAGGGATCAATGTACAGGTCACCTCAGTGTCCAACACCAACACGATCCATGAGCTGGTGCTGGCGGCTGCCAACGGTGAGCCGGGGGCCTCGGAGCTGCCTGATCTCTTCATCTCCTACCCCAAGACCGTGATGGCCCTGCCGGACGACAGCATTCTGGTGGACTACAAGGATCACTTCAGCGAGGAAGAGCTGTCCGCCTTTCTCCCGGCTTTCGTAGAAGAGGGCACGGTGGAGGACCGTCTGGTGATGCTGCCGGTGGCAAAGTCCACGGAGATCATGTTCATCAACCAGACCATCTTCGACCGCTTCTCCCAGGCGACCGGTGTCACCATAGAAGATCTGGACACTTGGGAAGGGCTGTTCAGGGCTGCGGAGATCTATGCGGAGTGGACCGATGCACAGACCCCGGACGTTCCGGGAGACGCCAGATCCATGTTCGTCCATGACTACTACTTCAATTACTTCCAGGTGGGGGCCCGGTCGCTGGGCGAGGACTTCTTCCTGGGGGACGAGCTGGCGTTTGGCCCCGCGTTCCAGACGGCATGGGAGCCGCTGGCCAGGGCCGCGCTCCAGGGCGGCGTCTGGCTCAAAGGCGGCTACGCCACCGAGTCCATCCGCACGGGCGACAGCATCGTCAGCGTGGCCTCCTCTGCCAGCATTCTCTATTACAGCGATGTGGTGACCTACCCGGACAACACGTCTGAGGACATCACCATCATTTCCCGGCCCTGTCCGGTGTTTGAAAACGGGGAAAAGCTGGTGATGCAGCGGGGCGCGGGCTTCTGTACCGTCCGCTCCACCCCGGAGCGGGAGCAGGCCGCAGTCACCTTCCTCAAATGGCTGACCGAACCGGAGCACAATGTGGCCTTCGTGACCCGGACGGGCTATATGCCGGTGACCCATGCGGCCTTTGAACGGGAGCTGCCCAAGGCCATCGAAAACCTGGAGAGCGCCAAATATGCCTCCCTCTATCAGGCATACCTGGACACGCAGGAAAACTATGCCTTTTATGTGCCGCCCCAGCTGGAAACTTATTTGAGCCTGGAAACGACCTGGGAGGATCATGTGCGGGCGCAGCTGGTCCTGGGCCGCCGGGATTATCTGGCCGCCGGGGAGACAGAACTGGAGCAGATCAGCGCCCAGCGGTTCCAGTCCTTCCGGGAGATCATGGAGCGATAACACCAAGAGAGGAGGGACCACCGTGTGGAACAAGCTGAAGGAGCTCAAGGCACTCAACGCTTTTGCCAAGCGGCAGAGCGTGGGCATGCAGCGAAAGCTGATGCTCTACTGGGCGTCTATGATCCTGGTGGTCTTTGCGGCGGTGATCCTCCTCTTGTCCATTGCCGGCGCCTTTTCCCAGGATGAGGAACAGCTCCACGAGGTGATGGAGCTTCACCTGAACAATACACGGGACGATCTGGAGAACCACCTGGATCTTCTGACGGCCCAGAGCCTGAATCTCTCCAAGGAGCTCAGCCGCGAGATTGAAGGGGTGCTGGTGCAGGAGGGGATCGCGCTGCAGGGGGTCAGCGACGACCCGGAGCGGCTGCTGAAACTGCAGGAGGTCCTGTACGCACCGATCAGCGCGACCCTGCAGACCGCCAACTGCAATGGCGCGTATGCGATCCTGGACGCGACCACCAACACCAGCCTGGACGGGGCAGATCACTCCCGGAGCGGGCTCCACCTGCGCTACTCCAACCTCAGCGCCAGCAGTCCGGTCACCCCTACCGTGGTGTTCTTCCGCGGCATCCCGGACATCGCCCGTCAAAAGGACCTGGAGCTGCACAACCGATGGAATTTGGAGTTTGACATCGATCAGATCTCAGGCTACAGGGAATTGATGGAGACCCCGCTGGACCGGCCTGCAGAGTGCTATTTCTGGACCCGCCGGATCGACCTGAAAGACACCTGGGAATCCGCCATGCTGCTGTGCGTTCCCATCGTGGGCAGCGACGGAACGATATACGGCGTCTGCGGGGTGGAGGTCAGCGCCCTGTATTTCCAGTTTTCCTATCCCACGGTGGAGGGGGCCTTTGGTTCCGTTGTTACCGTGCTGGCGCCGCTCCAGGACAGCCGTCTCCTCCTGCGGGACGGCTTGGTGGGCAGCGTCAAGGGCACCTACTTAAATGGGCAGGAGACCCTCGCCATTCATCAGGGGCGCTACTATAACGAATACGACACAGGCGCCGAGCAGTATATCGGCCTGCACCAGACCGTGCCCATCTCCAAGGGAGAACCAGGGGATACCGTCTGGGCCGCTGCGATCCTGATCCCCCAGGAGAGCTACGCCGCATACACCGCCGGGGTCCAGCAGACCTGGATCTTTGCGGCGCTGGGACTCCTTCTGGCCCTTCTGGCCCTGTCCTTCTTCCTTGCGCGGCGATTCGTCCGGCCTATCACGGACAGCTTGAAGCGCTTCCAGCAGGAGGAGACACTGGAACAGGGGCTGTTCTCCGGCATCTCAGAGGTGGATGAGCTGGCAGAGTTTCTCAACGCCCGGGCGCGGAACCAGCGGTTGAAGCAGGGAGAGCTTCCGCCGAACATTGCGGAGCTTTTCGACCAGTTTGTGGAGCGCAAGGATCTGCTGACAGAGGCCGAGCGGAACATCCTGCGCTATTATATCGACGGGCATGAGATTGCGGAGATCCCGGACCTGGCCTTTATCAGCATGAGTACGGTCCGCAAGCACAATCGGAGCATCTATGAGAAACTGGGGGTCGCCTCCCGGGATGAGCTGATGCTCTACCTGGATCTGCTCCGCCGCTGCGGAAGGCTCCAGGAACTTTTCTGAGCGATGGGGCAAAAACACAGCAAAGCGCACAAAACCGAGAGACTGGTTTTGTGCGCTTTCTCTATTATCCAATGGATACCTTTTGCCCAAAAGGAGAAAAAGTATCCGGCAGACCATAGCCGCCAGCCCTGCCTCCTGCTATAACAGGAGTAGAAACGGAAGGAGGCATGTGAGATGGTTGACTTGTTGTCCGGTCATCTGGAGGATCGATCTACCCCCCGGTATTTCTGCTTTTCCATCCGCTGTGAGGTATGCGGCGAGTTTTGGTACAGCAGCAGCATCCAGTTTTCCAAGGCGGCACAGGCGGTGGAGCACCGGGAAAAGAAGGAACTCTATGATGCTCTTTACCAACGAGAGAAACAGCGGGCCAGACAGGCCGCCAGCCAGGAGGCCAGAGAGCGGTTCAGCCAATGCCCCATCTGCCGGCGGCTGGTCTGTGACGCCTGTTTTCTCATCTGCGAGGAGATCGATCTGTGCCGGGAGTGCGCCGGTCGGATGAAAGAAGCCGGAGAGCCGGTGGCGCCATGAGGCTCCGATGGCTGCCGGGCCTCCTGCTGTGCCTGCTGCTTACAGGCTGCAGTGGGTCGGCTTCCGGGGGACAGCTGCTCTCCGGGACGGAGGGCGCCGACGCATACAGCACGGCACTGGCGCCTTTCCTCTCCGGGTATTCTCTTCAGGCGGCAGAGGACACCCTCTACGCAGAGGTGACCCGGGGAAACGCCGTTGCCTGCTTCGATGTGCAGGCCATCCCAGCCATGGAACGGGGCGTTGGCCGGTATTGGTACCCCCACGTATCGGCCACCGTGGTCCTCGCCGTCGATCGCGCACAGACCGACGCCGTCATCACCGGCTGGAACAGCCTGTGGGAGGGCCGGGTACCCGTTGGCATCTTCGGCAGCTCGTCCGTCCGCCATATGCTGGTCATGGGGGCACTTGCTTACGGGCTGAACCGGGAGGAACCCGCAAAACGGGAGGCCCTGGACCTGTTGGAACACCTCAGCGGGAAGAGTGGATACAAGCTGGATGCCTCGGACGCCCCCGTTCTGATCTGTCTGGACTATGAGGCTGCTGCATGGAATCGAAACGGGGCGCAGTATGAGATCATCGTGCCGGCGGAGGGGACGCTGTCCTTCTCCATGGGCCTTTTGTCAGAGGTCCCGCTGACGCTGGAGCCCGGGCTGGGAGAGGCCCTTCTGTCTGCGGGCCTGCCGCTGGCGGAGGGAGAGCGCCCCTGGGGATCTCCGGCGGATTACCGGTCCGCCCACGCCCTGGGGGAAGAAGAGTACGACTGGTTTCTGGCGCTCACCGGGGACAGCGTCCGGGATCTGCGCCGGCAGGTGTTCCACACCCGGCGCTATGCCACGGCAGACATCCGGGAGCACATTTTATCCGCGCTGCTCATTGCCGCCGCGATATTGCTGTGGAAGGGGACGGTATCCAACCGAATGATCCGCCGGGATCTGCGTCGGGTCGTCGATGCCATGGGCTGGCTGATGGTGAGCTGGTTGCTGCTGCGCCTGTTCAAATATCAGCTGGTATCGGAAGGGCTCCTGTGCCGGCTGTGCTGGTATGGCTACTACATCTTTCAGCTGGCACTGCCGGCCGCGCTGTTGTACCTGGCTGTGCTCCTGGAGGGTGCAGAGGGAGAAAAGCGACTGCTGCGCCCTCTGTGGCCGCCGGCTGCCTGCTATGCGCTCTCGGTGCTGCTGGTCCTGACCAATGATCTCCACCAGCTGGTGTTCCGCTTTGACCCGGCGGGAAATTGGTCCCATGATTATGACTACGGCCCAGGGTATTGGATCGTGACGGCCGGGGCGCTGCTGTTTTTGGCCTCTGCGGTCTGGAAGCTGCTTCGCAAGGGATGCAGGAGCGCCTGCCGAAAGGGCATCGTGGTTCCGCTGCTGTTCTGTGCGGTGCTGCTGGTCTACATCGCCGCCTACATCAAGCGGGTGCCTCTGGCGTGGGAGAGCGACCTTACGGTGAACATCTGCCTTCTGTCCACGCTGTTCTTTGAAGCGGCGCTCCACGCAGGGCTGATCCCAGTCAATCTTCAATATCAGCGGTTGTTTGTTTCTGCGCCTATTGGCCTGACGCTGTTGGATGAGAACGGCCATGCCGTTCTGTCCTCCCAGGGTGCGCCCCCGGTTTCCCGTTCCATCTGGCAGCGGATCTGCATGGATATGGACCATCCTCTGCTGCGGGACAACGACACCCAGCTCCATGCGGTCCCCATTCACGGCGGCATGGCCGTGTGGCAGGAGGACCTCTCCCAGCTCAACCGGCTGCGGCAGGAAATCCAGGATGTGCAGTTCCGTCTGGAAGCGGCCAATGGGCTGCTACGGGAGGAGGGAGAGGTCAAAAAGCGTCTGCTGACCGCAGAAACAAACCGGACCCTGTTTGAGCAGCTGGATCAGGACATGGAGCACCGCATCCAAACGCTCGGACGCCTGATCGAAAGCCTGTCGGAGACGGACCACCCCAGAAGCCTGACCGCTTACATTACTCTGTGTCTGTGCCACATCAAGCGCAGATGCAACCTGTTCTTCCTGGCGCGCCAGGGGGAAGGACTTTTGGGGGAGGAGCTGAGCGTCTATCTGGACGAGCTGGTGGAGCTGGCGCGCTATGCGGGGCTGCAGATCTTGATCCGCTATGGGCAAAGAGGCACGCTGGAGATCCGCAGCGCGGCGCTTTGCTACGACTTTGCCTTTGAAAGCATATCCTGGGCGCTGCGGGAGAACGCCTCTCCCTTGGTGGGGCAGCTGGAACCGGAGGGCGCCTGTCTGGTGTTTCGCTTTATTCCGGGCGGGGACCCCGGGCAATGGCGTTTCTCGGAGGAGTTGGTGACGGCTGCGGCTGCGATGGGCGGGCAGATCGCGTGCAAGGATCTGGACGATGCCGTTGGGGTCTGTATGATGCTGCCGTTGGGAGGTGAGACTTGTGGCTGAGTTTTATCGGTATCCCCACTGGGTGCTGACCACGCTGGTCATGGCAGCTGCGCTATGCATCGTGCTGCAAACCAGGGTTATCTCGTATAGCGCCAGCCGCCTGTATACCGGCTGGGTGCGCAGGGTGGAAAACGGGCTGGAATGTGCCGTCCTGGCGGTGCTGTTCCTCTTTGCCGGGCTTCTGGCACAAGTGCAGTATGCGCTCTCCTGCGGCTTTTTGGCGCCCAGCTCCTACGGCCCCGCCCGGCAGGCGGTGTTTTTGCTGGTTGCGGTGCTGGGTGCTGCCACGGCGGTGGGCATGGAGCTGCTCTGGCCGTTGTTCGCCGTTGGCGGCGCGGTGGTCATTCTCCCCTTGTCAGAGAAGATCGCAGGGCCTGCATATCCGTTCTGTTTTCTTGGGAGCATGTTGTTCTTCCTGCTTCGCAGCGCCCACATCTACCTGCTTCGCCGATGGGAACAGGACACCCAGCTGTCTGCGGGATCCATCAAGGAGGCCATTGATACCCTGCATACCGGCCTGCTGTTCTTCCGGCCGGAGGGAGAGGTCCTGCTGTGCAACCGCCGCATGGATGGGCTGGCCCGGCAGATGACAGGCCGGCCCATCCAGGATGGCAGGCTGTTCCGGCAGCGTTTGTCGTGCGGTCCTCTGTGCAGCGGCTGCGCACAGGAGGTTCTGGGAGGGCAACGGGTGTTTCGTGTTCCAGACGCCTCGGTGTGGAGCATCTCTGTCTATGAGATCCCCCTGGGCCGCCGGACGATGCTCCTGCTGACTGCCGATGATGTCACACAGCAGTGGGACGCTGTGACCCTCCTGGCCCAGCAGAATCAGGCGCTGGAGAAACGGGGACAGGAGCTTCGCCATACCATTGCACATTTGCAGGCGATTTGTGAAGCGGAGGAGATCGCCCGGAGCAAAGGTCGGGTCCACGATCTGTTGGGGCAGCGCATCAGCCTGCTGCTCCGGGCGCTGCGGGATGATCAGCAGCCGGACGAAGCGCTGCTGCTGGACTTTGCCCGCAGCCTGCCCACAGCCCTCCGGGAGGACCATGTGCTCAGCCCTGCTTGCCGCCTGGAGATGCTGAAGGAAACCTTTCAGGGTATGGAGGTGGCGGTGGAGTTCCAGGGCGCGCTGCCGGAGGACGTAGCAGTGGCCGACAGTTTTGCCGAGATCGCTGTGGAGTGCGTCACCAATGCCGTTCGCCACGGGTATGCCACGCGCATCCAGTTCCATTTTTTCCAGAATGACTGCTGGCGCATGACGGTGACGGACAACGGCATCCCTCCGGCCGGGCCGATCCGGGAGGGCGGCGGCATTGGCGGGATGCGCCGTAAGATCCGCCGGCTCGGCGGGACACTGGCGCTGTATACCGTCCCCAGATTTCGGATCGAGCTCTCTGTTCCAAAGGAGGTTGAGGAGAAATGACCAAAGTTTTGATCGTGGAGGATCATGCCTCCATGCGGGAATCGCTGACCGCGGCGCTGACGGCTGCGGGAGAGTTTTCCGTGGTGGGCGAAGTGCCCAATGCGGACTACGCCCTGGATTTTTGCAGGCACCTGCAGCCGGATCTGGTGCTGATGGACGTCTGCACCGAGGGCGGCGCGTCCGGTCTGAAAGCGGTGGAGGCCATTCACAAAACCTTTTCGGAGATCAAGATCATCGTCATGACGGCCTTTGACGAGATCACCTATATTCCGCGGGCCAAGGCGGCCGGGGCCAACGGCTTTATCTATAAGAGCCGGAGCCTGCACGATTTTCTGGAGGCCGCCCGGGAGGTGATGGCAGGCGGCGGCAGTTTCCCGGAGCCAAAGACCATTCCCGTGCCCCAGGGAGAGGCGCCGCTGACCGACCGGGAGATGGAGGTGCTCCGGCTGATGTGCAGGCACATGACCAACAAGGAGATCGCCCAGGAACTGTTTATCAGCGAAAATACGGTCAAGTACCACAAAATGAACATGCTGGGCAAGACAGGTTTTTCCAAGGCGGTGGACCTGGCCTTTTACATGATCTCCAAGGGGTGGATCAATCCGCTGTATTAAGCAAACAGAGACTTTTTGGGGTTTGGAGAAAAGACTATCCGTTGCGGGTAGGGCGCAGGCTGGCGATCTGTTTTACAATAAAGCTGTCATTCAGAGTGTGTTGGGAGGTGGATGCGCTGAAAACAGTGATCTTGATCATGCAGCGGGCGTCGCTGGCGCAGGGACTGATCGAGAAGGTGCGCGCGGTCTCTGGGATCCAGCTGTGCTATGAGCCAGACTATGCCAACGCAGAGGTGGCCATCCGAGCCCATCTGGCCGTCGGAGCCCTGCTGGAGGTCTCCGAGGACGGCGTACATGACATCGACTTCTGCTTGGCTTTGTGCGCGCGGCTGCGTGAGGCCGCGCCCGGCTGCCGGCTGATGCTGATGTGCCCCGAGGGACAGACAGAGGCGGTCAGCAGCGCCGTTGAGGCGAAGCGGAGAGGCAAGATCGACGACTTCGTATTTTATGATGTATCTCTGGACTATCTGGCTGCCAGCTTGGAGTCTCTTTGAGAAGAGGCCCTCGGCCGTCAGATGCGGCCGCGCAAAGGCGTGGCCCGCCCTCTGAAACGCCGTGCGCTGCACCAAAAGACACGAAAAAGACACGAAGCAATTTGACAGAGGCATGACATGCCCGCAAGCACCAAAAGAAAGGGAGGCTGCCATGAAAAAACGTATTTGCGCGCTCGTTTTCACCCTGACCCTTTGCGTCTCGCTTGGCGTCCCGGCGCTGGCCGCCGGCGGATTTCGTGACGTGGAGGGGCATGCCTGGTATCTCCGATACCTCGACACAGCGGTGAGCTCCGGGCTGATCAATGGCCGTGGAAACGGCGTGTTCGCCCCGGAGGACAGCGTCACCGGCGCAGAGGCCGTGAAACTGGCGGCCTGCCTTGGCCAGGTCCTGTCTGAGGGAACTGTCCGTCTCACGAACGGCTCGCCCTGGTACGCAAGTTACATGGACTATGCGGTCGAAAACGGCATCCTCGATGAGGAACTCGATCAATACCTCTTGCACGACGCCATCATGCGTGCCGCATTCATGGATATGATCTGCCGCGCCATCCCCCCGGCCCAGCGCAAGGAGATCAATAGCATCCCCGACGGCGCCATCCCCGACCTCTGCACCAACGCGGATTACAGAGACAATGTCTACACGCTCTACCGGATGGGAGTCGTCACTGGCACCGACAAGCACGGCGCCTGCCTGCCGGAGACCCCCATCTGCCGGGCCGAGGTCGCGGCGCTTGTCGCCCGCGTGGTCGACGAGGACCTGCGGGTCTCATTCGATCTTGAGGCATCCGATCCCCTGGACTTTGCCAACAGCGCTGCGCTGAGAGCGGCCTTGGAGGGAGAGTGGGTCTACTGTCCGCCGGCGTCGCATACGCCGGCGGCATGGATCAGGTTTTCCGAGAGCGGTCGGTTCCGCATACGGGTCAAAGACCCGGCAAGCGGTGCGGTATGGGAGGGGGCAGGCTTCTGCCAGCTGGAACGCTGGAACGCCGGGGAAGACGAGGTATACGACATGATGATGCTCAGGCTGGCGCCAACAGCGGCCGATGAGCCGGCCAACAGGCCGGTGGACGGCGTCGGGGATTATCTCATCCGGCAGAAAACCCTTTGTGATGGAGAGATCGTACTGAGCCTGTTGCAGCTGAATAACGGGGAAAGCACGTTCTCTCTGTACTTTGACGATTGGGCCCCGACCCTGAAACGATACACCGGCTGGCAGCCCCAGAGCGAGAGGAGAGAAGGGGACACCTTCTGCGCGGCAGTCTGGAAAGCGGAGGGCGAGGCGCAGCTGATCTGGTTGGACGATGCAGCGGAAGACGGCAGCAATGTCGGCCGGTATGAGGCGCTGCCCTATCTGGCAGCGCCGCAGGTGGTGCTGGCGTCCCTGCCTGAGTGGCTGTTGACAGATGGCGCGCGCTGGACAGTCCGAACCGATAAACTGGGGCGGGTGGTGGAGATGCAGCCCTGCATCGATGAAAACACAGAAACTATTTTGCACTGAAAGGAAGAGGAACATGAAGAAGCAAGTATTGACGATTCTGATGGCTCTGGCGATGATTGCCAGTCTGGCGGCCTGCGGCGGCGGCAGCGGCGGCGACAGCGGAGACAAAAGCGCTGCCGGCACCTACAAACTGACCACATTGAACACCGACGGCATGGAAATGAGCGTGGAAGAGATGGCCGCGCTGTTCGGAACGGAGATCGAAGTCACCCTGGAGATGAAGGAGGACAACAGCTTCACTCTGGATATGGGCTTTTTGGGCGAGGGCGAGAGCGTCAGCGGCACCTGGAAGATGGACGGCAGTGACCTGATCCTGAGCGCCGAGGGCGACAACCTGTCTGTTGATTACGACGGCAAGACCATCGTTGTGGATCTGGACGGCGAGGGCCTCACCTTTGAGAAGCAGTGAGGTGCCACGAAAAAGCACACCGGCGCGCACAGCGCCAGCGGAGCGGCAGCTGCCGCTCCGCTTTTTTGCTGCGGCCCCGAAAGACTATCCGCTGCGGGTAGGGCGGCGAACCGGGGAAAGACGTAAAATAGAACCAGAATAGAGTATGCCGGGGATAGACAAACACAGATGTTCCTGCGGCCTCAACACAAAAATGAGAGAGGAGATCGCACGATGGGATTGATCAAAGCTGCATTCGGAACGGTCGGCGGCACGTTGGCCGATCAGTGGAAGGAATTTTTCTATTGCGAAGCCATCCCGGCGGACATCCTGGCAGTCAAGGGAAAAAAGAAGGTCACAGGCCGCTCCAGCAACCGCAAGGGGGACGACAACATCATCACCAACGGCTCTGTCATTGCGGTGGCAGACGGCCAGTGTATGCTCATTGTGGAGCAGGGCAAGGTGGTGGACATGTGCGCCGAGCCGGGGGAATACACCTACGATATGTCCACAGAGCCCAGCGTTTTCTCCGGGGATCTGGGCGAATCGATCAAGGGTGTGTTTCAGAACATGGGAAAGCGCTTCACCTTCGGCGGAGAGGCGCCCAAGAACCAGCGGATCTACTATTTCAATACCAAGGAGATCATGGGCAACAAATACGGCACCGCCAAACCGATCGGATTCCGGGTGGTGGATGAGGGCGCTGCCATCGACATGGATATCCCCATCCGCTGTTTTGGGGAATACAGCTACCGGATCGTGAACCCCCTCCTGTTTTACACCAATATCTGCAGCAACATCTCGGAGGAATACCCGCGTTCGGCGCTGGATGGGGCGTTGAGAACGGACCTGATGACGGCCCTCCAGACCGCCTTTGCCAAGCTCAGTGCCATGGGCATCCGCTATTCCATGCTGGCCGGCCACACCACCGAGCTGACGGAGATCCTGAAGGAGGTTCTCTCCGCCAAATGGCGAGATTTCCGAGGGATTGAGATCGTGGCCTTCGGCATCAACTCGGTCAGTGCGGATGAAGAAGTTGAAAAAGAGATCCGCGAGATGCAGAAGGAGATGCGCCGGGAGGCGGCCTACGCCGACCCCACCCGCGCGGCAGGTGCGCTGGCCCGGGCTCAGGCCGAGGCGATGAAAGCGGCGGCAACCAACCCAAACGCCGGCCCTGCCATGGCGTTTATGGGGATGGGACTGGCCGGACAGGTGGGCGGCATGAAGATGCAGGACCTCTATCAGATGGGCCAGGCCGCCGGGCCTGCTGCGTCCGCCGGCTGGACCTGCGCCTGCGGGCAGGCGGGCAACACCGGGAGATTCTGCGCGGGATGCGGTCAGCCTCAGCCCGTCTCGGCAGAGCGCTGGCAGTGTGCCTGCGGCGCGGCGGCCACCGGCAAGTTCTGCCCCGAATGTGGCAAGCCCAAGCCTGCTGCGGACAGCTGGACCTGTGGCTGCGGCGCGGCGAACAAAGGAAAGTTCTGCACTGCGTGCGGGGCGAAAAAGCCTGCCGGGGTGCCCCAGTACCGGTGCGACAAGTGCGGCTGGGAGCCGGCCGACCCCGCCCATCCCCCCAAATTTTGCCCGGAGTGCGGAGATCCTTTTGACGATGGCGACCTGCAGGGATAAAGCGGGGAGCTCGCGCAGAAGGCGCGGCCAGACGACAGAACGACCGGCGGGGATCCACAAAATGGGAAACAGGAGGACAGGCGCATGAAAGGTCAGAAGATTTTGAAGGTAACAGCCATTCTCATGCTCATCGGCGGTGTCATTGCCGCCGTTGCAGGCGTCGCCGCCGTTCTTGGCGTCAGCGCCTTGGCAGCGTTGTCGGGAAGTGCGGAGGGAACCGGTTTGCTCTATGCCAGCGCCATGCTTGTGATGGTGGCGTCGGTCATCCAGTTTGTTGCCGGCATCAAGGGCATTGGTGCCTGCAATGCGCCCCAGAAGGCGGCCTCCTGCATCAAGTGGGGCATTGCCGTTGCGGTGTTGACGATCCTCTCTCTTCTCCTTGGGATTGCCGGCGGAGGAGAGTTCAGCATCACCAGCCTGGTGCTCAACCTGCTGCTGCCAGGGTTGTATGTCTGCGGCGCGATGCAGATGCGGGGCAGTGTTTGATGGCAGCGGCAGAAAGGAGCGAGGGATATGGGATTCTTTGGGAAGCTGTTTGAGAAAAAGGCGTGTTCTGTCTGCGGCGGTGAGATTGGGCTGCTTGGCAACCGCAAGCTGGAGGACGGTAATCTCTGCAAAGATTGCGCCGCCAGGCTCTCCCCGTGGTTCAGCGACCGCCGCCAGAGCACGGTGGCAGAGATCCGGGAGCAGCTGGCCTGTCGGGAGGCCAATCAGGAGAAGGTGGCTGCCTTCCGCACCACCCGCACCCTGGGCGAACGCACCAAGCTGCTGCTGGACGAGGATGCAGGATTGTTTATGGTCACCTCTGCCAGAGATCTGCGGCAGGCCAACCCAGATGTCTTGTCCTTCTCTGAGGTGACCGGCTGCAAGCTGGACATCGAGGAGAGGAAAACGGAGATCGAATACAGAGACGCTGCGGGAGAACGGCAGAGCTTCGACCCCAAACGGTATGCTTGTTCCTACGATTTCTATATCGTGATCAGCGTCAACAATCCCTACTTCCAGGAGATCCGTTTTCGGCTGAACAGCACTGCGGTGGACAATGATGCGGAGACGCTGCTGGATGGGCCGAACAGCGCGGGTTCGCCTCGCGGCGGCCTGTGGGCCAGGAGAGGCGGCGCACTGACCTCCAACGCAGAGGAAGTGCGTGCCAGTGTGGCATACCAGCAATATGAGGCAATGGGGCAGGAGATCCGGGAGGCGCTGCTTCAGGTCCGCCGACAGGCACGGGACGAGGCGGCGGCCGCAGCGCCCAAGGCGGCGGTGACCTGCCCCTTCTGCGGGGCGACCACCACACCGGACGCCGGCGGCTGCTGTGAATTCTGCGGCGGCGCCGTCAGCGGATAAGAGGGCTTTGAAGAACCAGAGCGCAACGGAAACGAAAGGAGCTGCACCATGAAAAAGTATGAAATTTCAGGAGAGAATCTGCCGGTCGTTATATGTGAGTTGTCTGCAGGGGAATCCATGATCACAGAGAGCGGGAGCATGAGCTGGATGAGCCCAAATATGAAAATGGAGACCACGACCGGCGGCGGTGTGAAGAAGATGCTGGGACGGCTGGTGTCCGGGGACTCTGCGTTCCAGAACAGGTTCACCGCAGAGGGCGGAGACGGGACCATTGCCTTTGCCTCCAGCTTTCCGGGGACCATCAAGGCGCTGAATATCAACGCCGGCCACGCCATGATCGTGCAGAAAAGCGCATTTCTTGCCTCTGAGGAGAGCGTGGATCTGTCCATGTACTTCCAGAAAAAACTGGGGAAGGGCCTGTTTGGCGGCGAAGGTTTCCTCATGCAGAAGCTGAGCGGACATGGAATTGCGTTTCTCGAGATCGACGGTCATGCGGTGGAGTATGATCTGCGCGCCGGCCAGGAACTGCTGGTTGGCACGGGGTACCTGGCGGCCATGGAGGAAAGCTGCACCATGGATGTGGTGGCGGTCAAGGGAGCCAAAAATATGCTGCTGGGCGGAGAGGGTATCTTTCATACCGTTGTCAGAGGGCCGGGCAAGGTGATCTTGCAGACCATGCCCATCAGTAAGGTGGCCGAATTGCTGGCGCCATTCTTCACCGATAAAAAATAAGGGATCGAAAGAGGTGTATGGTCATGAAGAACAAGGTCGGAATATCGTATCTGCTCCTCGCGGCACTGACACTGTGCCCCCTCACCGCCTGCGGCCAGCACGACCCGGCGCCGGAGGGGAGAGAACCGTCTGCTGCGATGAGATCCCCCAAAACCGTCAATGCCAGCCTGTGGGAGCTGACTTACGACGAACAGGACGGCTGGGTCTATGGGGAGGAGGACTTTTCTGATGATGCGGCCTCCTCCAGGATCACCATGACGATCCCCGAAGAGGGAGAAGACAGCAGCATCGTCAGCGCGGAGATCCGCGTGGATCTGGAAGAGCCGGATTCCTTCCGCGACTTTCTCACCAGCTACGGGTTTGACGAGTACGAATACGCCGTCAATCAGGCCTACGACCTGTCCGAGATCGGCGGCGTCGGCTGCCTCAAGCAGGAAGGGAACTACTGGGGCGAGCCGTGTCTGCGGTATTTTAACCGGGTAGAAGAGGCTGGCGCCACCGTATTTCTGGAGATCATCGGCGAATATGAGGATGCGCGGGTGGACAAGCTGCTGTCCGGCCTGACGATCCATCTGGAGGACACCGGAAACGAGGACGGGCCTTGGTACTGGGAGGGCGAGCCCTTCTCTGCCCAGCCGCACAGCGTCATGGTCGGGACACACACGCTCAGCAGTCAGTGGCTGCCCATCACAGACTGCATCGTCACCAAGGAGACCTTCCAACATGCAGCTGCGGTCAGCGGAGAGCAGGTCTACCTTCTGGTGGACGGCGCGCTGAAACGCTATGATTACGACGGTGCCTGCCTGAAATTTGCGGAGGATATCGCGCTGGAGGCGGCATACGAGGACATTTCCGCTGACACCACAGGGACCATCTGGCTGGCGAACTTTATGGAACCGCTGATCAGCTGGAAGGACGGGGCACAGACGGCATCCTATGAGGATCCGGATCACGTCACCATGCACCCATCCGGGCGTTGGGGTATCAGTTGGTTCTCCAGTGCGGCGTGTGAAAGGATCACCCTCTCCGGTGGAACGCTCCAGACAGAGCCTGTGGAATTCCGGGAAGTGGATACGCTCAGCCGGTTGCTGCTTGATGAGAATCACATCTATGTCTGCGGCTCTGCGGCAGATGGCAGCGGTCATAAGGTGTTTGTCTACGACACGAATGGCGCCTTGCAAATGACGCTGGCAGATCCTGACGGCGGCGGCCTGGGGAGCATCACCTTTGTTGCAGAGACTGCAAAGGGCTATCTTGCGCTGGATGGAAACATGCGCGAGGTGGTGCTCTGGACAAAAGACGGCACGCCGGTCGGCGCGGCGGATGACGAGGATTTGTTCGGCACGAAGGATCCGTGGCTTTGCGGCGGCACGAAGCTGGCCGACGGCAGCGTACTGGTCCTGATGACAGAAACCAGAGCGGACCGATCCGCCGAGGAGCTGGTCGCATTCAAACTCAGCGGCTTCTGAGGAGGGGCAAATATGAAACACACCAAGCGATGCGGGGTTCTGTTTGCTGTGGTGATGCTGTTCACTCTCACTGCTTGCGGCGAGGACACAACAACAGATGCCGATCTGCTCCAGCTCGGATCGTACGAGCTGCGCTACAAGGGTGCAAGCATCATGGAGGATCCTGACGGGAAGGACGCCCTTGTGCTGACGCTGGACTTTACCAACCACGGTGAGGACAGCAGATCCTATGTCTGGTCGATCACTGAAACGGCGATGCAGAAGGGCACGGAGCTGGAAGTTGCTGCAGTCTTTACAGGCAGTGACACTTACGACACGGTGATCGACAGCCAATTTACGGATGTGGCGCCGGGCGCGACCCTTGAGATCAAAACCTCTTTTGTGCTGGCGGATACGACCAGCAAGGTCGAGGTGACCTTTGAAGAGGTCTTCGGCGACAAAAGCGGCAAGATCACCGTCGACCCGTCCGTGCTCAGCCGGGAAACGGGCGGCGCGGCCCAGCCTGCGGGGGCCGGCAACCAGCAGCTGGACTGGTGGAAGGGGGACTGGTACGGCTGGTGGATGATGACGGATTGCGCGGGCTGCTATGAGGATATGGAGGGCGATTGGTGGGATATCTGCGGCACCATTGCGCTGGACGCAGACAGCATGGGCACGGTCACCCTCTGGGACGAGGACTACACGAAATCGGACCCTATGGTCTCTGCATCGGTCAGTTTCAGCGATGCCGGAACCAGTGCACAGGGAACCATGACGTCCGAGGGCGGCTTCTTCACGGATATTGCGCTGGAGGACGGGGACTGGATCGTGGACCCGGGCCTGGTGGATCATGAGGACATGCTCCACATTGAGGGTGACTATGCAAACGGAGACGATGCATTTCGCTATGATATCTATCTGCGCCCGTGGGGGACCGCCTGGGATGATATGGACAAAGAGGATCGTCCCGACCGCTATGATGACTGGTATCTGCCGCTGGTCGAGCAAGGGCAGGCGATGCCGGCGCGCATCGGAGCGGGTGCAGAGGGCTGAGGCGTTCCCGGCAGCCCAATGAAAGCGCAGACAGACGACGGCGATGCCGGCCGTTCCAATGCATGGGGCGCTGTACGCGCCTCTGCATCATCTGCCGTTGAGAAGGGCCGCGGTCCCATCTGCAAAACCGGCTCCCGCCCCCGAGCGGAGCGGGAGCCGGTTCGGATATACATAAGCCCAGAAAGGGAGGAGATCCAATGCCAGCACAGGTCACCAACTATCAATGCCCCGGCTGCACCGGGCCGCTGCACTTCTCGGGTGCGACTGGCCGGTTGGCGTGCGAATACTGCGGCGCCAGCTATGATGCAGCAGAGATCGAGGCGTTTTATGCAGAGAAAGAGGAACGGGCAGCAGAGGAAACGAACATGGAGCAGGCCGCGCCGTCCGCTGGCGGAGATGCCTGGGACACCTCCGGCTTCTGTGAGGACTGGGGCGCGGAGGGCGGCGGTATGCGAACCTACGGCTGCCCGAGCTGCGGCGCAGAACTCCTCTGTGAGGAAAGCACGGCGGCAACCTCCTGTCCCTATTGCGGAAATCCTGCGGTGGTGCCGGGCCAGTTCTCCGGGGCGCTGCGGCCGGACTTCATTGTTCCCTTCAAGCTGAGCAAAGAAGATGCGGTAGCGGCCCTCAAGGCCCACTATAAAGGGAAGTTTTTCTTGCCGAAACGGTTTACCGGGGAAAACCATGTGCAGGAGATCCGGGGGATCTATGTCCCGTTCTGGATGTTCGATGGGGAGGCGGAGGGCAACGCCCGTTACGAGACCACCCGCACCCGTACATACCGCTCCGGCGACTACGAGATCACGGAGACGAAGCACTATGACGTTTACCGGGCCGGAAGCGTTACATTTGAGAAAGTGCCGGTGGACGCCTCCAGCAAGCTGTCAGATGACCACATGGACGCCATTGAGCCCTATGACTATAAGGAGCTGAAGCCGTTTTCCGCGGCGTATCTCCCCGGCTTTCTGGCCGACAAATTCGATGTGACAGTGGAGCAGAGCTGGCAGCGGGCGGATCAGCGCTGTGAGGGGACCCTGGCCTCTGCGCTGCGCAGCACGGTGAGGGGATATGACCTCTGCCTCCTCAAGGACAGCAGCATCAGCCTCCGCAGAGGCAAGGTGCATTACGCCCTAATGCCCGTCTAGATGCTGAATACCCAATGGCGCGGAAAGGAGTTCCTGTTTGCCATGAATGGACAGACCGGAAAACTGGTGGGCGATCTGCCGGTCAGCTGGGGGAAGTTCTGGGGGCTGTTTGCTGCCATCGCCGTCCCCCTGTCTGTGATCAGCTCGGCGTTGCTTCTGGCGCTGTGAGAAGGGAGGACGGATATGAAGAAAGCATACGCGGTTTTCGCGCTGGCGCTCCTGCTGTCCTTCAGCCCCTCTGCGCTGGCGGCAGGGGAGCCGGAGCAGGACGGCGTCGCGATGCAGTATATATTTGACGTTGCGGATCGCCTCTCCTATGAGCAGTGGGAGGAGCTGGAGGACCGGGCCAAAGATATTTCCGAAAAGCAGCATTGCGGCGTTTATTTTGCGCTTTTGGAGGATCACACGGTATACGGAGGCGGCAGTGTCTTTGAGGTGACCCATCAGCTCTATCACGGCGATCAGCTCGGCCTGGGCGACGGGCGGGATGGGATCTTCGTTCTGCTGAGCCTGGAGGAACGGGACTATGCCATGTTCGTCTATGGCCAGTACGCAGAGTATGCCTTTGATGAGTATGGACAGGAGAAGCTGGAGGAAAGATTCCTCGGCGAGTTTGGCAGCGATGACTGGTATAGCGGGATCTCCCGCTATCTGGATGCCTGTGACGAATACCTGACGAAGGCTGCGGACGGCAAGCCGGTGCGCCGTGCGGATTGGATGTGGTTCGTCTTTGCGGCCGGGGGGTCCTGTCTGGTTGCCGGGGCGGTCTGTCTTGTGCTCCTGCGTAAGAGGAAGACCGTCCGTCAAAAGACGGAAGCCAATGGATACCTCACCGAAGGGGGCCTGCACCTGACGGAGCAGTACGACCGCTACACCCATACCACCGAGACCCGCACCAAAATTCAAGAAGACGACTCGGGCGGCGGCACCTGCAGTGAGAGCGGCGGCGGCAGCGGCCGCAGCGGGAAATTCTGAAAAGGAGGCTGGAGGATGAAAAAGCGGATGTTCTATCGAGTGTTCCCCGCGTGTATGGCGCTGGCCCTTGGCCTGGCTGCCTGCAGCGAGCCCAATAAGCCGCCCCCGGCAGAGGAAAGCGGCAGCCAGAGCGTTCCTGTGGTCACACGGTCCGGCAGCGAAGGGGAACCAGAAAACGCAGCTGTGCCCCAGACGGAACCGGAAGAGGAGTCTCTTGCCCGGCTTCGCGACAGCATGACAGACAGCGGCCAGATCGTCGGTGCGGTGGCGTATCTTGGTTTCCGGGAGCAGGAAGAAACAACGCCGCTGCCAGATTGGCTGCGGGGAAATTGCCCTGGGCTGACCGCGCAAATGCCGTTTTTGCTGGACATCCCGGCCGAGCGTGTTCTCGGTGCGGGATGGGGAGATCTCTATTGTATCGTCCCCCGGGATGAGAACACCAGCCTTGCTGTGAACCATGTCACATGGGAGCCTCTCGGCAACGGCGTCTGGCCTGTGGCAGATGGGGTACACTATCGGGAGACGGGCGCCCAGCCTGTGCTGGTGTTCGTGAATTTTGGGCAGTGGTGTGACGAGCCGGATACAGAGATCCTCCTGGTGACCAAGGACGGCGTAACAGTGAACTGGTGCCCGCTGACCGATGAGTACGGCGTTCCTGTCGTGCCCACCGGGAAGGACAGCCTCCCCATGCTGATGGATTTTGGGATCAGGGACGAGGTGACCGGGCTGGACTACCCCGAGGGCTGGGAGCATTCCGGGGCGTGGATGCCGCCGGGGGACTGCTGGCCGCTGCCGCCTGCGGAGGGGGGGCTGGCCGACACAAATTGGACCTGTGAACCCTGGTACATCGAGCTCGGCTGGGGAGACTGCGCCCCGGACTATTCCGGCTCTGTTGAGCTCTACCATCAGGCGGAGGAAGGGCAGGTGTATGAACTTGTGTATTCCGGTGTCTGGCGCATGGAGAATGACTGCCTGCATCTGGAGCTCTCTGACAGTGAGGGTGTCTCCGTCAGCGGGAATTTCCCGGTGCTGATCGATCCCGCCGGGGAGCATCTCCACGTCTGGCAGGACGGAGAAACCGCTGTGTGCCCGCCCTTTTTCGGCGAGGGTATGACGTCTGCGGATCTGACGCGTACCTACGGCTGAGGGGAAGCGCGGACTATGACGGCCGGAACGGCCACTGGGAACGAGCGGAAAACAAGCATAGTTGTCGTGTTGGAGAGAGGGTGTCGATCATGAAAACAGTGGTATTTATATCCTCCAACAAGGTGCTGGGACAGGGCTTGTCGGCGGCCATGCAGCCAAGGCCGGAACTCAAGTTCCAGTGGGTAGCCCAACTCAATGACCCGTTGGCTGTCCTTGGGATCGATGTTTTCCATGCCGATGTGGTGATATTGGACATTGTGGATCAGGCAGATATGGACCGGTCGGTTGAGATCTGCCAGACCGTTCGGTGGAAGAAATGGGATGTCAAGATCTTGCTGTTGGTCAGACCAGGACAAGCCGGTGTGCGAAACGTGGCCGTGGACGCCAAAAACAGGGGCCTGGCAGATGACTTTGTCTTTTACGACAGCTCCCTGACCTATCTGCTTGCCAAATTGGAGGCGTTATAATGTTGGCCGGCCAAGGCGGGTCAAAGCGGCAGGCCCTCGCGCTGATTTGTTTCTGTTTGCTTGCAGAAGTCCCGAAAACCTCGACTTAACAGTGATAAGGAACTAGATCACTTATCAACTGTTAGCTGCCGGTTTTTGGGTGTATACGAAACTCCCGTCTGATTCCTAACCGGAATTAGGCGGGATTTTTTATTGCCCATGATTTTACTTTTACACTAATATTACATATAATATTAGTGTAAAAGGAAGTGATAGGATGGGACGATTTGAACAGTTGGATCAGATGCTGACGGCACAGGAAGGAATGCTGCTGACCTCGCAGGTCGTATCCGCAGGAATTTCAAAGCCGGTGTTTTATGATTATGTGCGTTCACGAGGTTTGGATAGGGTCGCACACGGGATGTATCTGTCCAAAGATTCCTGGGTGGATGCCATGTATCTGCTTCATTTGCGCTTTGCCCAGGCAGTGTTTTCCCACGAAACAGCGCTGTTTTTTCACGATCTGACAGACCGTGAGCCAATGCAATATACAGTTACGGTGAAAACAGGCTGCAATCCAACCAAAATGAAGGCAGAAGGTATGCAGGTCTTTACGATCAAAGCAGATCTGCATGATGTCGGGCTTACGACAGCCCAAACGCCATTTGGGCATACCGTGCCGGTTTATGATATGGAGCGGACGATCTGTGATTTGATCCGAAGCCGCAGCAGAATGGAAATGCAGACCGTTCAGGGCGCATTGAAAGCGTATGCCCGCAGAAAAGATAAGAACCTGCGGACGTTAATGCAATATGCCGGGAGGTTCAGGGTGGAAAAAATTTTACGGCAGTATTTGGAGGTGCTTTTATGATCAAAACAGCAAGACAGCTGAAAGATTTAATACGAAACCTTTCCAGAGAAAAATCCGCAGACGCGCAGATTTTGTGGAACACGATCCAGCCATGCAAAACTTCTGGGAGGCATACCGCAAAAAATTCTCTTATGCTTCTGCGTTGGAATGGGATGTGATCATGAAAGCAATTCGGAGGTTATACGCGCTTTGTGAGAACGATGCCAGCGTATAAAAAAGCATGGATCTTGTGATAAAGTCTGCGTAGAGCGTCCGGCAGCTGGAACGGCAGACCAACCCCAAACAAATCCCCCCAAGGGCCTGCTCCAGCA
>CAKTSK010000028.1 GCA_934597725.1 uncultured Eubacteriales bacterium | reverse complement strand
CGGCCAGGCAGAGCACCAGGCTCAGAACCTTCTTCTGAGGCCGGGCCGAAATTCACCGGCGCTGCTTCCCCCAAAAACAAACCGGTGAGCAGGGGAGGGGAGTGGTCCGAACTGTCTGTCCCGGACACACAGCCCCGCCGGCTGCGGGCGCCGGTCCACCGGTGGGGCGGTCTGTCCAGGGCACAAAAAAACCTCCGGCCGAAGCCGGAGGTTTTTGAGATGATCAAACGATCAATTAGTTGGCACCCTTGGGGTTCATGGGATCGGTACGATCCTCGATCCAATACTTGCCGATGGGATCCTGAGAAGCGTCCTTGTTCATGTTGTGGGCGATCATCAGGGTCTGGTTGCGGTTCTCAACCTGCAGGGCGTTGTCGAAACCAGCGGAGTCGACGTTGGCGCGCATAGCTTCCTTGGTCAGGCGGACAGCCATGGGGTCCTTGGCAGCGATCACGCGAGCCAGCTCCAGGCCAGCGGGAACCAGAGCAGCACGGTCCTCGACAACCTTGGACACCAGGCCCAGGTTCCAAGCTTCCTCAGCGTCGATGAAGTTGCCGGTCAGCATCATCTCGAATGCACGGCCGGTGCCGATCAGACGGGGCAGGAAGTAGGAGGAGGACATGTCGCAGCCGCCGATGCCCACGTTAGCATAGAAGCAGGAGAAGCGAGCGGTCTTGGTGCAGACACGGATGTCGGAAGCCATAGCCAGAGAGAAGCCGCCGCCGCCGGACACGTTGTCGATCAGGGTGATCCAGGGCTGAGGAGTCTTGGACATGTACATCTCCAGCTCGCCCAGCTTGATCTGATAGTGATAGAAACCGGGGACGGTCTTCTCATAGTCGGTCAGACCCTGCTTGACGTCCAGGCCAGCGCAGAAGCCCTTGCCCTCGTCGCCGCCGTACAGCAGGACAACACGGATGTTGTAGTACTCGTCGACCAGCCACTGGGACAGCTCGGTCAGCTCACGGACCAGGTCGTGGGACAGAGCGTTGTATGCCTTGGGTCTGTTCAGGGTGACCTTCAGGATGTGGGGCTCGATCATCTCGAGCAGCAGGTTCTCATAAGAAGGCAACTCTCTGGCTGCGGGATAAACAGGTTTCATGATAAAAATCCTCCATCATTATTATTTGGCCTCTTCGGCCAGCGTCTCCCCGCACCGATGCCAGCCGACCCCGAGGGGCCGACTGACACGCGGTACGCGGAAACGGTTCAAACGAAGAAAAATTAGTTGGTGTTGCCGTTGGCAGCGACATACATGCCGTGGATGAGGTACTGGATGTCGCCGGAGCCCTCGATGTTGGGAGCCACAGCAGCGTCGCGCAGGAAGCGCTCAGCCTGGTACTCATCGCACACGCCGTAAGCGCCCATGGCGTTGACAGCCATGGTAGCGACCTTGGTAGCGGTCTCGGCGGCATAGCCCTTGGCCTGAGCGGTACGGGCCTGGACAGCACGCATGGTGTCGATGTCGTCGTTGGCGAAGTGGTTGTGGTCGCAGTAGTCAGCAGCCTCCAGCATCAGCAGCTCAGCGGTGTGAGCATAGGTCAGCATGGTGGACAGACGCAGCTGAGTGGTGGGGAACTTGGTGATGGACTTGCCGCGGTGCAGCTTCTCCTGGCAGTACTTCAGAGCCAGGTCGGCAGCGCCCAGAGCAGTACCAACGAACACGGCGGTGAAGCCCAGCTTACCATAAGCGGTGGTGCCCAGCAGCTGGGTGAAGCCGTCACCGGGCTTGCCCAGGATCTGGTCCTCGGTCACGACGATGTCGTCCATGAAGATGTCATAGACCTCGGAGCCGCGATAGCCGATCTTCTCCCAGGGGGAGGAGATGGAGTAACCCTCGCAGAACTTGTCGATGACCAGGCCGGTGACCAGGTCCTTGCCGGACTCCTCGTCCTTCTGCAGAGCGAACAGCACGCAGGGGCCGTCATAACCAGCGTTGGAGATGAAGCGCTTGACGCCGTTGAGCTTGTAGGTGCCGTCGGCCTGCTTCTCCAGACGGGTCTTCAGCATCTTGGGGTCGGAACCGGTCTCGGGCTCGGTGAAAGCGAAGGAGACGGTCTGCTCACCGCGGCAGCAGGGAGCCAGATACTTCAGCTTCTGCTCGTGGTTGGCATACAGGTCCAGAGCCTCCAGGCCCAGGATGTACACGTCCAGGCACTTGCCCACGGAGGGGGAGACACGGCTGAGTTCCTTGATGACGATAGCCTGCTCCACGTGGCCCATACCCAGGCCGTCATACTCCTCGGGGAAGCTGATGCCGATGAAGCCGCACTCGGCCAGCTGCTCGTGGATGTCGTGGGGCAGCTGGGGATGCTTCTGGCCATTGCTGACCTCGACCATCTCGCCGGCTTCGATCTCGTCGATACGGGGCTGCAGTACAGACTCAGCAAAATCCTTCGCGAGGTCGTGGATCATCTGCTGGTCTTCATTCAGTTTGAATTCCATGATAAAGATTCCTCCTGTAAATAATGTCTTGCGTCACAAGCATTGAGACAATTTGCCTGGGCAATCAGAAGACTGCCCACAGCGATGTGCCTTCCACACGGGGCAACTTCTACAGGATTATTATATCATAAGAAATGGGGGGGCACATGCCATATATTGATTATTTTTGACCGCTTTGTTAGTTAAAGCGCACTACAAAAAATTGGCACACGCAGCCGGAAGGGGACAAAGGGCACAAAAAAGTGACGGAAAACCTGCATATTATCTGCAAAATAGAAGAAAACATGGGGGTCTTCCGTCGGCGGCGGTTCTGTGGAAACTGCTATGGCTGTCGGGGCAGGGGGGAGAAAAATTGTAAGAAAGGGAAAAACAACCCTTGACGAGGACGGGTTCTTCCTGTAAGATAGGACAGACGCGGGGCAGAAACGCCCGGTCCGGGCGGCCGGGCAGAAAATGCACCATCCGCGTCATCCTGATTCTGAATGAAACGGCGGCGTCGGGCCATCCCGCACCCGCTGCGTATACTCCCCGATGCCGGGGAAGAGATCAATGTATTTAAGGAGTTGCAGAAACATGGACGTGAAGACTGTTGGCGTGTACGGCGCAGGCCTGATGGGCAGAGGCATCGCCCAGGTGGCACTGGAGGGCGGCTATGACGTGGTCCTCTACAACCACAGAACCCCCACCCTGGAGAAGGGCGTGGCTGGCATCAAGAAGAACTTTGAAAAGAAGATCGCCAAGGGAAAGATCACCCAGGAGCAGGCCGACGCCTGGCTGGGCCGCCTGAAGGCCACCATCGAGCTGGACGACCTGAAGGACGTGGACATCGTCTTCGAGGCCATGGTGGAGAACATGGAGCTGAAGAAGGACGCCTTTGCCAAGATGGCGCCCGTCATCAAGCCCGAGGCCATTTTCGTCTCCAACACCTCCTCCCTGAGCATCACGGAGCTGGCCGCTGCCTCTCAGCGCCCCGAGAAGTTCCTGGGGATGCACTTCTTCAGCCCCGTGCCTGCCATGAAGCTGGTGGAGATCATCAACGCTTACGACACCTCCGAGGACACCATCGAGACCGGCAAGGTCGTGGCCAAGGGCTTCGGCAAGGAGTTCGTCACCGTCACCGACGTGCCCATGTTCATCGCCAACCGGGTCATGTGCCCCATGATGAACGAGGCCGCCATCCTGGCCGGGGAGAACGTGTGCTCTTATGAGGACATCGACAAGGCCTGCGAGCTGGGCTACAACCTGCCCATGGGTCCCCTGAAGCTGGCCGACGCCATCGGCATCGACGTGATGATCGAGGTCATGGAGTCCCTGTATCGGGAGACCGCCGACTCCAAGTATCGTCCCGCCCACCTGTATAAGGTCCTCTATCGTGCCGGCCGTCTGGGCCGGAAGAGCGGCAAGGGCTTCTACGATTATAGCAAGTAAGGTTTGAACCCGCTGCGCGGGGCTTCAAAACTTAGGGGGATGCAGCCCCCTGCGCGCAAACACCCCGGCCGCCCGCGGCCGGGGTGTTTGCACTTGTGGGCTGATCTGCGACGCTTTGGGTGTTTGTGGGACGGATGGGGTAGCCTTAGTGGACGATAGGCCGGTGGGTTTTGTGGAAAATTGCCCTCTTGACAAAGGGGAGGGCATCGGCTATTCTGTATGCAGTGGAAAATTTGATACCGTTGCGCGATGAAGGGAATATGCCTTTTCCAGATCCATGACAGAGAGCGGCCGGCTGGTGCAAGACCGCATGGAGGGAGCTGGCGTCTCACCCCGGAGCGTGAGCTATTTGAGTGGGCGTTGTTGGACGCCAATAAGAGTGGTACCGCGGAGAAAATACTCTTCGTCTCTTTGCATCAAAAGAGGCGGAGATTTTTTTATCCTCTCCGCCTGACATGGAAAGGATCGTGTGTTCCCATGAAAAACTTTGAAAAGTACCGCCCCGGATACTATATGCCCCCGGAGACCTGCATGGACTGGGCCAAAAAGGACCGGCTGACCAAGGCCCCCGCCTGGTGCAGCGTGGACCTGCGGGACGGCAACCAGGCCCTCATCACCCCCATGAACCTGGAGGAGAAGCTGGCCTTCTACCGCTTCCTGCTGGAGCTGGGCTTCAAAGAGATCGAGGTGGGCTTCCCCGCCGCCTCGGAGACCGAGTATGAGTTCCTGCGCACCATCATCGAGGACCATCTGATCCCCGAGGACGTGTCCATCCAGGTGCTCACCCAGTCCCGCCCCCACATCATCGAAAAGACCTTCGCCGCCGTGAAGGGGGCCAAGAACGTGGTGGTCCACCTGTACAACTCCACCTCCTTTGCCCAGCGGCAGCAGGTCTTCCGCATGAGCGAGGACGAGATCGTGGACATCGCCGTCTCCGGGGCCAAGCTCTTTGACGAGTACGCCGCCAAGCTGCCCGAGACCAACTTCCGCTTTGAATACTCCCCGGAGAGCTTTACCGGCACAGAGGTGGAGTTCGCCCTGCGGATCTGCAACGCCGTCATCGACGTCTGGAAGCCCCGGCCGGAGCGTCAGGTCATCATCAACCTGCCCTCTACCGTGGAGATGTCCATGCCCCACGTCTACGCCCAGCAGATCGAGTACATGAGCAAGAACCTGCACGACCGGGAGAACGTCATTCTCTCCATCCACCCCCACAACGACCGGGGCACGGCCGTGGCCGCCGGCGAGCTGGCCCTGCTGGCCGGGGGCGACCGGATCGAGGGGACCCTGTTCGGCAACGGCGAGCGCACGGGCAACGTGGACATCGTGACCATGGCCATGAACCTCTTCACCCACGGGGTGGACCCCCAGCTGAACTTCTCCGACATGCCCCGGATCGTCCAGTTCTATGAGGACCTCACGGGCATGAGCGTGGGCTATCGCCAGCCCTACTCCGGCCACCTGGTCTTTGCGGCCTTCTCCGGCTCTCACCAGGACGCCATCTCCAAGGGCATGAAGTTCCGCCAGGAGCGGGACGAGAAGTTCTGGACCGTGCCCTACCTGCCCCTGGACCCCCACGACGTCAACCGGGAGTACGAGACCGACGTCATCCGCATCAACAGCCAGTCGGGCAAGGGCGGCATCTCCTACATCCTGGAGCACAACTTCGGCTACGACCTGCCCAAGGAGATGGCCACCGAGGTGGGCTACTTCATCAAGGGCATTTCGGACCACGCCCACAAGGAGCTTTCGCCCCAGGAGATCCTGGCCGCCTTCCAGCATGAGTACCAGAACAAGGACGAACCCATTGCCCTCCAGGAGGCCACCTGGCTGCGGGAGAACGGCTCCACGGTGGCCGACGTGACCCTGGCCATCCACAACGAGCTGTTCTATCTCAGCGCCCGGGGCAACGGCCCGCTGGACGCCGTGAGCAACGTGCTGAAGATCGCCAACCCCAACATCAAGTACCACTTTGTGGACTACGAGGAGCACGCCCTGGAGACCGACTCCGACTCCCTGGCCTCGGCCTATGTGGTCATCGCCGACGAGGAGGGCAACCACTACTGGGGCGTCGGCGTGGACAGCGACATCACCATGGCATCGGTGTACGCCCTGGTCACCGCCGTCAACCGGGAGAACCGGGTCAAGCAGTTTATCCCCGCCGCGCCCTCTGCCGGGCAGAGCGGCGCCAAGGGGCAGTGAGTTCCCGCCAACGGGAAGATACAGGAGGAATGTATTTCTATGGGAATGACAATGACACAGAAGATCCTGGCCGCCCACGCCGGCCTGCCGGAGGTCACGGCGGGCCAGCTCATCCGGGCCAAGCTGGATATGGTTTTGGGCAACGACATCACGTCGCCGGTGGCCATCCGGGAGTTTGAGAAAGAGGGCTTTACCGGGGTCTTTGACAAGAGCAAGATCTCCATGGTCATGGACCACTTTGCCCCCAACAAGGACATCAAGGCCGCCGAGCAGTGCCTCCAGTGCCGCACCTTTGCCAAGCGGTTCGACCTGGACAATTTCTATGATGTGGGCCAGATGGGCGTGGAGCACGCCCTGCTGCCGGAAAAGGGCCTGGTGGCCGCCGGCGAGTGCATCATCGGCGCAGACTCCCACACCTGCACCTATGGGGCCCTGGGGGCCTTCTCCACCGGCGTGGGGTCCACGGACATGGCCGCCGGCATGGCCACAGGGGAGACCTGGTTCAAGGTCCCCGAGGCCATCAAGGTCCACCTGACCGGCAAGCTCCGGCCCTGGGTCAGCGGCAAGGACGTGATCCTGCACCTGATCGGCCTGATCGGCGTGGACGGCGCCCTGTACCAGAGCCTGGAATACTGCGGGGAAGGGGTGGCCGCGCTCTCCATGGACGACCGGCTGTGCATCGCCAACATGTCCATCGAGGCCGGGGCCAAGAACGGCATCTTCCCCGTGGACGAGATCACCCGGGCCTATCTGGACGGCCGGGTGGACCGCCCCTACACCGCCTACGAGGCCGACCCCGACGCAGAGTATGTCCGCACCGTGGAGATCGACCTGAGCCAGATCGAGCCCACCGTGGCCTTCCCCCACCTGCCGGAGAACGCCCGCCCCATCTCCCAGGTGGAGGAGATCAAGATCGACCAGGTGGTCATCGGCTCCTGCACCAACGGCCGGCTGGAGGACATGGCCGTGGCGGCCAAGATCCTGGCCGGCAAGAAGGTGGCCGATCATGTGCGGTGCATCGTGATGCCCGCCACCCAGCACATTTTCAAGCAGTGCATCGAGCTGGGCTACATGGCCACCTTCATCGATGCCGGCTGCGCCGTCTCCACCCCCACCTGCGGGCCCTGCCTGGGCGGACACATGGGGGTCATGGCCGACGGGGAGAAGTGCGTGGCCACCACCAACCGAAACTTTGTGGGCCGGATGGGCGGCATCACCTCTGAGATCTATCTGGCCAGCCCGGCGGTGGCCGCGGCCTCTGCGGTGGCCGGGATCATCGCCGACCCGAGAAAGGTGTGACAGACATGAATGCAAACGGATTCGTACATAAATATGGGGACAATGTGGACACCGACGTCATCATCCCCGCCCGCTACCTGAACATTGCCGACAAGAAAGAGCTGGCGGCCCACTGCATGGAGGACATCGACAAGAACTTCGTCCAGGCCGTGAAGGCCGGGGACGTGATGGTGGGGGGCCTGAACTTCGGCTGCGGCTCCTCCCGGGAGCACGCCCCCATGGTCATCAAGGAGTCGGGCATTTCCTGCGTCATCGCCAAGACCTTTGCCCGGATCTTCTACCGCAACGCCATCAACATCGGCCTGGCCATTCTGGAATGCCCCGAGGCCAGCGAGAAGATCGACAACGGCGACGAGGTCACCGTGGACTTTGACACGGGCCTCATCACCAACGCCACCAAAGGGGAGACCTACCAGGCCAACCCCTTCCCGGCCTTCATCAAGGAGATCATCCAGGCCGGCGGCTTGATGGCGGACATCAAGAACAGACAGGAGGCGTAAGGGACCATGGAATATCGACTTGCGGTCATTCCCGGCGACGGCATCGGCCCGGACGTGGTGGAGCAGACCCTGCGGGTGCTGGACAAGGTAGGAGAAAAGTTCGGCCACACCTTCCACTATCAGAAGGTCCTGGCCGGCGGCTGTGCCATCGACGCCACCGGCGCCTGCCTGCCCCAGGAGACCATTGACGTGTGCAAACAGGCCGACGCGGTCCTGCTGGGGGCCGTCGGCGGCTGGAAGTGGGACAACCTGCCCGGCGATCAGCGGCCCGAGCGGGCCTTGCTGGGCCTGCGGAAGGCCCTGGGGCTGTTCGCCAACCTGCGGCCCGCCCTGCTCTTTGAGCAGCTGGCCGACGCCTCCCCCCTCAAGCCGGAGATCCTGGCCGGGGGCCTGGACATCGTGGTGGTGCGGGAGCTGACCGGCGGCATCTACTTCGGCGAAAAGGGCTTCCGGGACACCGACCTGGGCCCCGCCGCCTACGACGTGGAGCAGTACGCCGAGGAGGAGGTCCGCCGGATCGCCAAGGTGGCCTTCGACATGGCCATGAAGCGCAATAAGCATGTGACCAGCGTGGACAAGGCCAACGTCTTGGAGTCCTCCCGCCTGTGGCGGCGGGTGGTGGCCGAGGTGGGCAAGGACTATCCCGAGGTCACCCTGGACAACCTCTATGTGGACAACGCCGCCATGCAGCTGGTGCGGAACCCCCGGCAGTTTGACGTGATCGTGACCAGCAACATCTTCGGGGACATCCTCTCCGACGAGGCCAGCCAGATCACCGGCTCCATCGGGATGCTGCCCTCGGCCTCTCTGGCCCAGGGGAACTTTGGCATGTACGAGCCGGTCCACGGCTCGGCCCCGGACATCGCCGGCCAGGACAAGGCCAACCCCATGGCCACCATCCTCTCGGCGGCCATGATGCTCCGCTACACCTTTGGCCTGAGCCAGGAGGCCGACGCAGTGGAGAACGCCGTCAAGGCCGTCCTGGACCAGGGCTGCCGCACCCCCGACCTCTTTGCCGGGGAGGGGACCCTGGTGGGCACGGCGGAGATGGGCCGGCGGATCGCCGAGGCCATCTGAGCACCCCCACAGACAACCGAACCGATCAGCAGCGCGCCGCGGGAAAAGACCGCGGCGCGCTGTTTGTGCGGCAAAGAGCAGAACCGGGCCGCCCCTTTACTTTTGCAGAGAAATGGGCTATACTTTCCGTACCATAAAATCTGTTGATCGAGAGGTGCGCGCCATGCAGCTGTTTCGCCCCGCCGGGGTCCTCCGAACCGACCCCGGCAGCCGGGACTGGACCCGGGAGTACGGCTATGCCGAAAAAAGTGAATTTCTCTTTCCAGACCTTTACTTAGACGACAAAGTGGCCCGTCTGGCCGCCCAGGACCCGGCCCTGGCTCCCTTCCTTCAGGACTGCCTGGAGAAGTTCGTCAACCATGAATACGGCCATCTGTCCTCCCTGGACCTGGTGGAAAACCACATCAACCGGGACGTCCAGGGGAAAACCACCTGGATGCGGGGGAACTACCCCAGCCCCCGGTGGGGCGAGATCCGGCTGGAGATCTTCTACGACCTGGGTCTGTTCCACCTGGAGGAGGTCGCCCCCCGGGACCTGGCCCTGGCCCAGAGCAGGAAAGAGCGGGAGTCCCTGGCGCCGTGAAGCGGGTCTTTTTCCAAAAGGATACCCTGGAGGATGCGCTGGCCTTCTGGCAGCTGCTGCGGCAGGGCCAGGGGCGGGTGCTGCTGCGCCAGCCCACGGAAAACAACGTCATCCAGCTCTTCCGCTATGTCATCACCGGCGTGTCCTCCTTCCTGGTGGACTACCTGCTGCTGTTTGGGCTGGAGGCGGTGGGGGTCCATTACCTGCCCGCCGCCGCCGGGGCCTTTGCCGTGGGGATCGTTTGCAACTTCTTCCTGACCAAGTTTTTCGCCTTCAAGGCCGTGGACCCCACCGTGGGGCCGGGGGTGGAGGTGCTGGTCTTTGTGGGCATCTCTGTGGGCGGCCTGGTGCTGACGATGCTGCTGATGTATTTCTTTACCGGCTATGTCCACCTGCATTTTATGCTCTCCAAGCTCATCAGCAGCATTCTGGTCTTCTTCTGGAATTTCCTCGGGCGGAAGATCTTCCTCTATCCCGGCAAGGTCCACGAGCCCTGACCTGCGCTTGCCGCCTCGGAAGAGTTGGCTGAATAGGAAAAAATGAAAGGAGCCGCCTCGATCGAGGCGGCTCCTTTTTCAATGTTTTAAGCTGTTGTGTTTATGAGAGTATGATCGTAAGAAGGGATTTCTTGACCGCTTGGCAACAAAAATCGTTCCCCTGTATGAGAGAGACACTTGAGATCATACCAGTCACCTTTGTGGCTTGAGACGGGTGGTTACAGGGGATCGTAGTCCAGTTCGCCCCGGTCCAGGATCGCCTTGCCGGTGGCGGTGTTCACCAGGCGGAAGGCGGCGCGGCCCTCGTCCAGCTTCCACAGGTGGAGGGCAACGGGGGTGTCGGGGTAGAGGACGGTCTTCATGGCCGCGAACATCCGCCGCAGCCGGGCGGGCTGGCCGGGGAAGAGCTGGCCGATGGCCAGGCGGCAGGCATAGCCGAAGGCGCACAGATCGTGGACAAAGGGGCCTTCCAACCCCCGGCTGGTGGCCACGTCCCGGTCCACATGGACCAGGTTGGTGTCGCCGGTGAGCCGGTAGAGCAGGTGCTGGGTGGGGCCGACGTGGTCCTCTGCCACGAGATCGGGGTCCCGCTGGGGGATGGCGCTCTCCTTCCGGGGCATGGGGTCGCCGCCGTAGCCGCCCAGGGTGGGGAAGAGGGTGGTGCAGCGGTTGGTACACAGCAGGGTGCCGCCCTCGTCAAAGACTTCAACCTGAGAGCGCACGGCCATGCCCCGGCCCTGACCCCGGTCAAAGAGGTCGGTCAGCACGTCCCGATAGACCAGAGACCCCTTGCTGGCAGGGATGGGCCGGTGGTAGAGGAACTCATAGTCCAGGTTGACATAGGAGGCTTCGGGCTGCAAAAGCTCCTCCACCAGCACCGGGATGGCCCGGGGACGGGGGAACTTGGGGGTGACGTTGACCGTGCCCCAGTAGGGGGTGACGCCGAAGGTGGGCAGCACCTGCTGGTCTTTCTCATAGGTGTACAGGGGCTCCTGGGCGCCCACGGCCAAAGCGTACAGGGCGCAGTCCCGCCACTGGTAGGACATGGTGCGCCATTCGGTGGTCAGGCCGGCCAGGCGGGCCTGGGGGGTGTTGTCAGTCATGGTCTCCTCCTTGGTTCAAAAAGGCTTTCAGGGCGGCCAGCCGCTTGCGGGCCACGGCCCGGCCCTGGTCATAGGCCCCCTGGATCTTTTCCCGGCGGTGCTCCACCCGCTTGATGTCCAGCGGGGCCTCGGGGCGGAGGACGAAGATTTCCCCCTGGCGCTCCCGGGCGCGGATGTAAGCGGTGGTCTCGTTGTAAACGTCCTGCCGGCGGGCCATGGTCTCCAGCAGGCGGGGGTACTGGGCATAAGCCCGCTTCATCAGGGGCAGGGCCTTGTTCTTCTGCTTCACATAGCCCATGGGCTGGGTGAGCACGACCACATTGCGCTGGTAGCCCAGGTGTTCCAGGTGGTGCAGGGGGATGGAGTCGGAGATGCCGCCGTCCAGCAGATCATAGCCCCCCACGGACACGATGCGGGCGGCCAGGGGCATGGAGGCCGAGGCCCGGAACCAGGTCAGGTCCTCCTCGTCTCCCGTGGGGCAGGCGTGGTAGACCGGCTGGCCGGTGTGGACGTCGGTGGCCACCACATAGAAGGCCATGGGGGAGGCGGCGTAGGTCTCCCGGTCAAACAGGTCCAGCTGGTCGGGGATCTCCCGGTAGCAGAACTCTGCCCCGAACAGGTCGCCGGTGCGCACCAGGGAGCGGAAGCTGCTGTAGCGGGGGTCCCGGCAAAAGCGCAGGTTGTACCGCAGGACCCGGCCTGGCTGCCGGGACTTGTAGTTGCACCCGAACACCGCTCCGGCAGAGACGCCGATGGCGCCGTCGAAGGTGAGTCCTTCTTCCATCATCACATCCATGACGCCGGCGGTGAACAGCCCCCGCATGGCGCCTCCTTCCAGGACCAACCCGTGCTTCATGGTCGTCTTCCTTTCTTTTGAAGGGTCCCGGGGCCGTCCGGTGGGGAGGGGCCTGCCGGGAATCGTGGTTTCCGGGGGCCGCGCCCAGGCGGGAGGCCCCCGATGGTCGTCCTTATCCTACCACCAACGGGGCGATTTGTAAAGGCGGCGCAGGGGCGCGCCGTTGGTGGAGTGATACAGAAACCACGGGGCGGCACGAAAAAAGAAGCAGGAAAATGCACAAAAAGGGGTGGATTTTTTTCCTGCAAGAGACTATAATAAAGGAGAAAAGAAACACGCCCTGCAGGCGGAAGGAAAGGAGGAGAGTCCCATGCATCAGGTCATGCGCCGTACCCACGGCAGTGGGGTATGGTTCTCCGGCCTTCTGCGTTTGCCGGCGGGCCCTGTCTGAGGGCCCCGGGCCATCCTGGACGAGACGGGGAAGGACGGAGAAAAACGGTTCCTTGCGGTTTTTGTCTGCCCCGGAAAGGAGGGCCATACGATGTTGTACTTTTGGATGTTGACGATGGTGTTGTTTGCCCTGCCGGTGCTGGTGGTGATCGGCACCTGGGACCGCCCCCAGGCGGGGGCCAGAGAATGTGTGGTCCGCTGGCAGGTGATCGCTTCGATCGTGTATTTCCTGGCCACCGGCCCCACCAGCATGGGCGGAGAATCGGCGCTGGTGATGATCCTGCTGGGGGCGCTCATTGCGGCCACGGCCCTGCTGGTGCGCCACTGCGTGGGCGGCCACGGCCACGGCTACTGGCACTGGGGGCTGTAAGCCCCCGGCCACCCCAATCAAAAAAGTGCGATCGGCCTGCCGTGGCTCACGGCAGGTCGATGACGTTTTGGGACAGGGTGAAGGTCCGCTTGTCATAGTCCACCAGCCCCTCGGCCTTCATCCGGCCCAGCTCCCGGGTCATGGCGGCCCGGTCGGTGCAGAGGTATTCTGCCAGGGCGGTGCGGCTGATGGGCAGGGTGACGGTGCGGCTGCCGGCGGCTCTGGCCTGATGGGCCAGGTAGGTGAGCAGCTTTTCCCGGATGGTGGTGCGGGAGATGACCTCCAGCTTTTCCACCAGGATCAGGTTCTTTTCGGCGATCAGCTCCACCATGTTCTCGATCATCCGGTGGTGGAACCGACAGACCAGGCTGCAGGCGTGGAGGATGCGCCCGTAGTCCAGCAGCAGCACCCGGCAGGGGGTGCGGGCCTGGTAGGCGATGGTCCGGTTGCGGGCCTTGACACAGGTGTAGCTCTCCCCGAAGATGCTCCCCGCCGGCAGCACCGACAGCAGGGACTTCTTGCCAAAGGCATCCTCGCTGATCATCTCCACCTCCCCGGCCAGGACCACCCCCATGAGGGGCTGGGGGCCGGGGCTTTGCATGATGAACGCGCCCCGGGCCGGGGCAGTCTCCCGGGCGCTGAGGCAGGTCAGCATGGCGCGCAGGTCCTCGGGCTGGATGCCCCGGAAGAGGGGGATGGCGGACAGTTTGACGGGATCGATCATGGTCGGCACCTCCTGTACAAGGATTTCGATACTGTCTATAGTGTAAAATAATTTTGCTGCTGATGCAATGGCAACAGGAAGGTTCCTCTGTCTCTGGTATGGTAAGGGTATCCAGAACGACCAAGGAGGAAGATAGAATGGAAAGAAAGATGCACAAGCCGGAACGCCAGCTGTCGGCCCAGGAGACCATGGCCCTGCTGGAACGGGGCGACCATGGCACCCTGTCCATGCAGGGGGACGACGGGTATCCCTATGCTACGCCGGTCAACTACATCCTACTGGACGGCAAGGTTTACCTGCACTCGGCCCCCTATGGCTATAAGATCGACTGCCTGAACCGGGACAGCAAGTGCTGCTTCTCTGCCATCATCAGCACCCACATTGTCCCCAGCAAGATCACCGCGGCCTTTGAGAGCGTCATCCTCACCGGCCGGGCGGTCTTTGTGGAGGATCGGGCGGAAAAGCAGCGGGTCCTGGAGGCCTTTGTCACCACCCGGTGCGCCGGGTTTGAGGACGTCGGGGCGCGGATGATTGAAAAACAGCTGGACAAGACCGCTGTGCTGCGCCTGGAACCGGTGTCGCTGACGGGAAAAGCCTATCGGGGCTGACCGGTCGGCACAAGAGAACGCCCCTCTCTTTGGCGGATCTGCGAGATCCGGCAAAGAGGGGGGCCTTGTTTGATCAGATGTGCAGGATGAACCGGGCCACCTGGAAATAGATGACCAGGGTCACCACGTCCACCACCGTGGAAATGAAGGGGCTGGCCATCACCGCCGGGTCCAGGTGGACCCGCTCGGCCAGCAGGGGCAGCAGACAGCCCACCGTCTTGGCGCACAGCACCGTAAAGACCATGGTCAGGCAGATCACCGCCGCCACGGCGATGGTCACCCCGGTGTTGTGCAGCAGCATCCGGTCCACCACCATGAGCTTGACGAAGTTGCAGGCGGCCAGGGTGAGGCCGCACAGCACCGCCACCCGGATCTCCTTCCACACCACCCGCAGGCTGTCGGAGAAGGCCACGTCGCCCAGGGACAGGCCGCGGATGACGGCCACCGAGGCCTGGGTGCCGCTGTTGCCGCCGGTGCCGGTGAGCATGGGGATGAAGGCCACCAGGGCCGAGCAGGCCGCCAGGGAGGTCTCATAGCTGGTGAGGACCAGGCTGGTCAGGGTGGCCGAGAGCATGAGGATGAGCAGCCACGGCACCCGGGACTTCCAGGTCTCCAGCACGCCGGTGCGCAGGTAGGGCTTATCCGAGGGGGCCATACCGGCCATCTTTTCAAAGTCCTCGGTGGTCTCTTCCTGGAGCACGTCGATGGCGTCGTCCACGGTGACGATGCCCACCAGGCGGTTTTCCTGGTCCACCACCGGCAGGGCCACGAAGTCATACTTGGTGAACATCTGGGCCACGCTCTCCTGGTCCTCCAGGGTGTTCACGGAGATGACGTTGCTCTCCATGATGTCCTCCAGCACGTCGTCGTCCTCGGCCAGGATGAGGGTACGCATGGAGATCATGCCGATGAGCTTGCGGTTGTTGTCGGTGACGTAGCAGGTGTAGATGGTCTCCTTGTCCACGCCGGTGCGCCGGATGCGTTTGATGGCCTCCTCTGCCGTCATGTTGGGCCGGAGGCTGACGTATTCCGTGGTCATGATGCTCCCGGCGCAGTCGTCGGGATACTTGAGGATCTCGTTGATCATCTTGCGCATCTCCGGGTCGGCCTGCCGCAGGATGCGCTTGACCACGTTGGCGGGCATCTCTTCCACGATGTCCACCGCGTCGTCCACGTAGAGTTCGTCGACGACCTCTTTCAGTTCGTTGTCGGAAAAGCCCCGGATGAGCAGCTCCTGGGCTTCGGGGTCCATTTCCACAAAAGTCTCCGCGGCCAGCTCTTTGGGCAGCAGCCGAAAGAGCAGGGGGAGTTTTTCCTCGGGCATATCCTCGAACACGGCGGCCACGTCCACTGCGTTCATGGTCACCAGGATGTCCCGAAGGGTGGTGTATTTCTTGCCCTCCACCAGGGCAGCCAGGGTCTCCCCCAGCGTGACGACCGTTCTTTCTGCCATTGGCATCTCCTCCCAGCTGTTTGCGTTTCAAGACGCAGATGCGTCCAGTTTCTGAGCAGGAAGTAAGACACACCGGTGGGCCTTACCGCGCGGGAGGACAGATGGACGCCCACCAGGGCGGTTCCTCCATCAGCCCGGAGCCTCGGCCTGCCAAAGTGCCGTTACTACCGCCAGCGTCCATTGTTTTCACCTCACTCCACGCTAGAAATCCATAAAAAGCAGACTTCCCAAGGGAAATCTACTTTTTATTATATGGGGCGGGAAAACGATTGTCAACTGCCAGGGCTGTTCTTTCTGCCCTGGGTTTGCAGAGAGAAAAACGGCTTTGCAGGGGGCGGTGTGTCAGGGCGGCGCGGCGGCGGGGGAAAGGGACAGAGGGGAGCGGGAGAGAGAGGAAGTCCGGGCTGTGAATTTATTTTTGGCTTTGCCATGTTGTAAAAGAATGGATGGAACGTCATGCTCGTTTATGGTATCATTTAGCCACACCAGCAAGGTCTATCACAAAAATCAGAAGAGAAGAGGAATGCCGCCATGAAAAAGAGAAGAAAAATCGTGCTGGTTGTCGTCTTTCTCGCCGCGATGCTGCTTGCTTTCGCTGCGGGGGGCGCGGTGCAGGGAGCTGTGCAGGAAAAAGAATCCGCGGCCATGAGAAAGCAGCAGTGCCAGTCGTTTCTTTCGTTTGCCCTCGATAAAGTGGAGCATCAGGACCTGTCCGAGCGGGAGATCCAGGAAGGGCTGATCAGCAATGTCTATGCGGCGTCCTGGTCCTGTGATTCTCCTGCATTGGCCAAGCAGCTGCATGATTTGTGGAATGCCCTGATTTTTGAAGAGGGCTGCGCCGCCAACACAGAGCAGCTGGCGACCGAACTGAACACCATCTTGGACGCGCTGCGCGCCGGCTGAGAACGAAAGGCCCAGAATCGCCGACACGCCCCGTGAGAGGGGCCGTCGGCGGTCTTTTTTTGTCCTGCGGCAAAAAAGGCTTGACAAAACAGTTAGCGAGTGCTAACATCTGAGGGGTCGGGAGTTAGCTATAGCTAATCAAAGAAATCAAAACAGAAAGAAGTGTGGAATCCGATGAAGAAAGCAACGATTATTTTTGGTACCACCACCGGCAACACCGAGATCGTGGCCCACAAGCTGGCCGAGTGCCTGGACGGCTATGAGACCCAGGTGGTCTATGTCACCGACGCCAAGGACGACGCCCTGGTCCGGGAGGCCGACCTGGTGGTGTACGGCTGCTCCACCATGGGCCTGGGCGAGCTCCAGGACGATTTCGTGCCCTACTATGAGAACCGCATGACCCCGGCCCTGCTCAAGGGCAAGGACGTGGCCGTGTTCGGCCTGGGGGACAAGGAGAACTATGAGGACTACTTCTGCTGGGCAGCGGACCTGCTGAGCAAGAAGGTCCGGGAGTGCGGGGCCAACCTGGTCTGCGCCCCCTTGAAGGTGGACGGCGAGCCAGACGACAACGAGGCCGCCGTGGCCGCCTGGGCCAAGGCGCTGTAAAGAAAACGCGCTCCTTTCCAGGATACCGGGGGCCGCGCCTGCGCGCTTGCAGGCGCGGCCCTCCTTTTTTCTTGTCAAAAACCGGGCGGCGTGTGGACAACTTGTCAAGGGGATTTTTGCGCGGTGGAAAAATTTGTGTGGTTTCGGAAAGAAACCTTTGAAATTTCCTTAGAAATTTGGTATGCTATAGGTAATAAGTGGCTTGACAGCGCATCTCCGCTTGCTGAGCCGCTTTTTCCTTCCTCGCTGCGCTTCGCTGCGGCGACCCACCCAACTGAAAGGAGGATCCCCCATCATGGAAGAACTGTTTCACAAAGGCGAGTATGTCCGCTACGCCGCCAACGGCGTCTGTCTGGTGGACGATGTGCGCTTAGACAGCCTCGCCCGCAAGGAAGCCCCCAAAGAGTTTTACATCCTGAAGCCGGTCAGCAACCCGAACTCGACCATCTTTGTCCCCACAGGCAGCATGACCCTGGTGCAAAAAATGTCCCGCCTGCCAAACCGGGAAGAGCTGGACCGGCTGATCCTGTCCACCAAGGGCAGCCATTTTCCCTGGATCGAGGACCGCAAAGCCCGTCTGGCGCAGTTCCAGACCATTGTGAAAGACTGCGATCTGCGCAGCCTGATCTGTCTGGCAGTCTGCCTCTACCAGCGCAAGCAGGCGCTGGTGGCCGCCGGCAAAAAGCTGGGCGCGTCGGACGAGGGATACCTCCAGCGGGCCGAAGCCCTCATTGAGAATCAGGTGGGCTTTGTGCTGGAGATCAGCGGCGACCAGGTAGGCCCTTATCTGCGAAAAAAGCTGGAGATCTGATGGCCACCGGCCCGGTCTTCTCCCACAGACCATGGAAAAAAAGACCCGGACCCACTCCCTTTGCAGGGAGCGGTCCGGGTCTTGTCGGATCAGAGGATCACTGGAGCAGCCCGCACACCAGGTCGGCGTAGTGGGCGGGATCGGGCAGGGGCAGGTCGGCGATGATGAGGGCCTGGTTGTACAGGACCTCCACATAGGCAGCGGCCTTGTCCTTGTCCTCCTCGAACGCCTTGCACAGGGCCTGGAAGGCGGAGGAATCGGGGTTGAGCTCCAGCACCCGCTGGGCGCTCATGGGGAAGTCCCGGCGCATTTTGCGGAAATACTTCTCCATTTCCAGGGAGACCGGGCCTTCGGCGGTCAGGCAGACGGCGCCGCTCTGGAGGATCTTGGAGATGCGGACCTTGGTGACCTCGCCCTTAAGGGTCTCCTGGGCGAAGTCCAGCAGCTCCTTGTGGTCCTTCTCGGCCTGCTCCACGCTGGCCTTCTCGGCGTCGGTGACGGGCAGGGCGTTCTCGTCGGAGACGGACACGAAGGACTTGCCATAGGCGTTCTCCAGCATTTGCAGCACGATCTCGTCCTCGTCCACGGTGAGGTAGAGGACCTCATAGCCGGCCTTGAGGACCCGCTCGGCCTGGGGCATCTTGGAGGCGTGCTCCACGGAGTCGGCGCAGACGTAATAGATCTTCTCCTGAGACTCGGGCATCCGGTCCACATATTCCTTCAGGGAGGTGAGCTTGTTCTCCTGGGAGGACCAGAAGAGGAGCAGCTCCCGGATGGTGTCCCGGTTCTGGCCGTAAGAATTCATGAGGGCGTACTTGAACTGCATCCCGAAAGCGGCCCAGAACTGCTGGTACTTCTCCCGGTCGTCCTTCATGAGCTTGATCAGCTCGTTCTTGATCTTCTTGTCGATGTTGTTGGCGATGACCTTCAGCTGCCGGTCGTGCTGGAGCATCTCGCGGGAGATGTTCAGGGACACGTCGGGGGTGTCCACGATGCCCTGGACGAAGCTGAAATGGTCGGGCAGCAGGTCGGAGCACTTGTCCATGATCATCACGCCGGAGGAGTAGAGCTGCAAGCCCTTCTTGAAGTCGGTGGTGAAGTAGTTCATGGGGACCTGGCTGGGGATGTACAGCAGGGCCTTATACTCAAAGTTGCCCTCGGCGGCCACATGGATGGACAGCAGGGGGTCCTGCCAGTCGCCGAACTTGGACTTGTAGAACTCGTTGTACTCCTCCTGGGTGACCTCGCTCTTGGGCCGCTGCCAGATGGGGACCATGGAGTTGATGGTCTCCCACTCCTGATACTGCTCATACTCGGGCTTGTAGTCCTCGCCGGCGTCCTCGGGCTTGGGCTTCTGGCGGCTGTGGGTCATCTCCATGCGGATGGGGTAGCGGATGTAGTCGGAATACTTCTTGATCAGGCCCGACAGGTGGTAGGCGTCCAGATAGTCGCCGTATTTCTCGTCGTCGGTGTCGGCCTTGACGGTCATGATGACCTCGGTGCCCACGGTGTCCTTCTGGCAGGGCTCGATGGTGTAGCCGTCCACGCCCTCCGACTCCCACTTCCAGGCGGTGTCGGAGCCGTAGGCTCTGGACAGGACGGTGACCTTCTCGGCCACCATGAAGGCGGAGTAGAAGCCCACGCCAAACTGGCCGATGATGTCCAGCTCGGCGTCGTCGGCGTCCTCGGTCTCCTTCTTGAATTGCAGGGAGCCGCTCTTGGCGATGGTGCCCAGGTTGTTTTCCATCTCCTCCTGGGTCATGCCGATGCCGTTGTCGCTGACGGTGAGGGTGCGGGCGTCCTTGTCGGGGACCACGACGATCTTGAAGTCGTCCCGGTTCAGGCCCACCTTTTCGTCGGTGAGGGCCCGGTAGGCCAGCTTGTCGATGGCGTCGCTGGCGTTGGAGATGATCTCCCGGAGGAAGATCTCTTTGTGGGTGTAAATGGAGTTGATCATCAGATCCATCAGGCGCTGGGATTCGGCCTTAAACTGTTTCTTTTCCATGGTGGGGAAACGCCTCCTGTATCAAATAGGGTTAGCACTCTAACCCTCAAAGTGCTAACCCTATTATGCTACGGACCAAAAAGAATTGCAAGTCCTTTTGGAAAATTTATCACTTTCCATAGCTTGGTGCTAAATTTTCCGCGTTTTTTGTCAGTTTGTTCTCCCAGACCGCCGTCCGGGGGCTTACTCCCAGGTGTGCCCGGTGGGGCAGTCGAAGAGGGGCTGGCCGCTGGGGTCAAAGACCTGGGTGACGTCGGCCGGGTCCATCGAGACCGGCCCGTCCTTCTGGGTCAGGGCTGTGTGCCGGTACCGGAAGCCGTTGGAATCTGTGGCCTCAAAGACGCAGGTCATCGCGCCGTCCTTGGGGACGGCCCCGTGCAGCCGGGAGGAGACCAGGACCGCGTCGCTCTCCCGGAAGTGGGTCTGGCGGAAGGAGAGGGCCTTTTGGGTCTCCAGGTCGTTGTTGCGATAGATCAGCAGCGTGGCCTCTTCCAGCTTGCCGGCCTGGGGCGGGAAGCGGCAGGCGGCGAAGGTGATCCTGCCTGTGTAGGCGGTCTCGTCCTTTGCCATCTGTATGGTCTTGCTGGCCAGGTAGTCGCAGTTGGAGTAGAAGCAGGGCACCAGCTGCCCCTTGGGGTCGGCCACCCAATGGACCACTGCCGTCACCTCCCGGCCCTCTGCCCGGAAGGTGACCCCTGTGATCTCCCCCCGCTGGTGGAGGGACAGAGGGAAGGTGGCCTGGAAGGTCTCTCCTGCCGGTTCCATGGGCACCTGGACCCCGTTCAGGGTCAGGATGGCTTCGTCGGCGGGGGTCCTGGGCCGGACGGAGACCGTGACCGGAAGCTGCTGCTCCTGGGGCAGGTAGGTCCCGAAGGAGATGGTCCGCTCGGCCAGGAGGCGGTCGTCCTCCTGCCAGTAGCCCAGCCCGTCCACCATTGCCTGCGCCGCGGTCTGTTCCGTTTCCAGAACGGCCAGCCGATAGTCCTGCACCCGCTGCTGGACCTGCCGGTTTTCCAGCAGGTACGGCAGCAGCAGGAACGGGATCACGATGAGGATGGCCAGCAGGAACAGCCAGAGGAGCTTTTTGGAAGAAACTTTTTTCTTGGGTTCCATGGGGATGCCTCCCTTCTGTCTCGGGTGTCCCCCGTCCTGCGAGACGGGGGACGGCAGGGGGATCATTGATACAGTGCGCGGACCACACTTTGCGCGGCGGGCCTGACTTCGGTCGTTGCCGTCCGGTAGTCCGGTTGGGTCGCTTCGGTGGAGAGGATCTCATAGGATGTAAGGCGCAAGGTGTTGTCGGCCTGTCGGATCACGGTATATGCTTCGGTTCCCCGATAGAGGAATCCCAGGGGCAAACCTTCCCCTGCGTCGGTCTCCACAAAGAGGTCGGTCAGGAGCTTGCGGAAGGGAAACAACTCCTGGGGTATGGCGGCATCATCGTTCCGCCAAAGTTCGGCAAAGGAAACGTAGTCATAGCCGCTGAGGTCTTTTCCAAAGACTTGGTCAATGACGGAGACCATGTTTTCCCCCTTGCCGAGGCCAAGAGTGATGGGGCCGACGGAAGTCTCCTCGTTGGCGTTGCCGGAAGAAGGGCCGCTTCCCAGGGGTTCGGCGGTGTCGTGATCATACATACTTCCCAAGGGTTCGATCGGCCCGGCTGTGTGAACCGGCCTGTCCGCTGCGGCGGCCACCGCAGTTCCGAGCAGAGACAGCGAACAAAGCACAAACACGGCACAGAGGATCTTTTTCCAAAGGTAAACCATGGGGATCGCGCTCCTTTCTATAGTGTCCCCCGTCCCGCGAGACGGGCAGACCACGGACGTTTCGTTGGGGGAGAAGAAAACCTCTCCCTATCTTTTATAACGATTGAGCAGGCGGATTTGTGACAGAAAATCACAAAAAAGATGCACAAAAACGAACGAAAAAACTTGTGCAAGGAGACGAGAAGAGAGGGGAGGATCTTAGATCCAGTGCCAGTAGCCGTGGAAGGCCAGCCGTTCCAACAGCGCGATCCCGGCGGTGCTGACAGCGTTGGCCACCAGCAGCCCTGCCAGCAGCCGGGGATTGGGTGAGTCGTCCCGGTGCAGCAGGTTGTACTCCACCGGCACCTCCAGCACCAACAGGACCACCAGGAAGAGGACCCCCACCACATAGTGATCGCTGGGAGAGATGATTTCATAGACTTCCCCCAGATACCGCAGCAGGTAGGGCAGCAGGAAGGTCACCAGATTGCCCAGACAGAGGACCTCCAAAACCTTCGTCTTTTTCTGGCCCGGGGCGATGGCCGGCAGCAGCAGGGTCTCCAGCGCCAACGCGCCGAGGACAAAGGCGAGCAGGAAGGAGAAGGGCCGTCCGTCGGTGGTCCAGACCCAGGCGGTTCTGGCCTTGGCAAACAGAGGGAACGTACAGAGCAGCGCAGCTGCCGCTGCCGTTGCGATTTGGAGACGTCGGAACATGGATATAACCTCCTTTTATTTTGATGGGGTGGCTATCCATAGTGTACCGGACGCTGGCATCCGGTTGTCATCAGAGGCTGTATCTTAATGGAACAGTGTCCTGGGATTTGACGGGGCAAAGAAAGGGGGACCGTGTTCTCTTTTAGAACACGATCCCCGGTATAGTTGTGGTTTAACAATTTACTAAATTGTAACCGTGTGCCCGTCGATCTGAATGGCGGTCACGGTGGAAAGGTCCAGCACCTGCTGGAAGTCGATGCTGCCGGAGAAGGTCGCGGGTTCTGTGCCGGAGCTGACCCCGCGCCCACCCTTGGGGGGGATGGCATTGCCGTCTTGATCCACGAGGGCAATGGTGTCCAAGAAAGCGATCGTGTCGGTCTCCTCCGAGCCGTTCATGGAAAAGCGGAGGGAGTAGGGCGACAGGGACACGGTGCCGACCGTCTCGCCGGCTTCGGTGGTGACGCTGCCGTCGAGGATCTCTCCCTGGACCGTGGAGGTCCAGGACAGTTCATGGGTATCCTGGAACAGGTCGCTTTTCAGCATGAACAGGAGTTCCTCTCCGTCCCAGCCCTGGGCGGGACCCTCAAAATAGGAGAGGTAGTGCCCTCCTGTGGGGAGAGGGATCACACTGCCGGTGGTCCCCGAAAGGGTCACGGAGAATAAGGCGCTCTGATCGGCCGCAGCGGACAAGGTTTCTTCTGGAACCGTCACAGTATAGAGGACATACAGTTCCCGTGTGTTTCCCAGCGCTTGCATCACCTGGACAGTGCTGGTTTCTTTTTCCGAGGTTTTCTCAATGGTTTGTATCCCATCGCGCAGGTCTTCTGCCAGAGGATCGGAGATCTGTAGATACTCCATCAGTTCCGGGGCCAGGGTGGGGGAAGTGGGTTCTGGGTCGGCGGGAGCGGGGGAAGCGGTCGAGCATCCGCTGATCCCTGCCAGGACAAGGCCCAGAAGGGTACAAAGAAATCCAAGCTGTTTTTTCATCGCAAAAATCCCTCCTAACGGTTTGGGGAACGATCCCCTGGTTTGGATTGTGGAAACTGCTGTAAATGGCGTTGGTATCTTCCTTTGGTATGTACACTCTAACACGAATTGTGTGGGTTGTCAATAAAAAGTTTGTTTCTTAAAAAGCTATTTGTGAAAAACAAGGAAAAGGAAGTGTAGACGAAACGCGCGGCGCGTGTTACAATAACTTCCAGAGAAGAAAGGCAGGGTAACCGTGGTGAAGCAGCACACAACAGACGAGAAAAACCGCAGCAACGGCCTGGAGAACAACTTGAAGAAAGCGCTGACCGAGCTTTTGATCCTTTTCCTTTTTGCGGAGAAGGCCCACTACATCGGGGAACTGGCCCCGCTGCTGGAAGAGCGCAGCAAGGGGGTCCTGAGCATCGTGTTCCCCTATGCGGCCATTTATCGCATTTCCCAGGCAGGGTATCTCCGCGAGACCGAAAAAAAGATCGCCCCGGACGGGCGGCTGCGGCAGTACTATGCCATTACGGAAGCGGGGCGCGCCTATCTTCAGGATCTGCTGCGTACCTACCGCCTCTTTTTTGAAGGGGTGGAAGCCATTTTGCAGGGAGGGGATGACCATGAACGACCGTGATCTTCTCCGCTACGAGCGGGAGCTGGGGCGCCGGGTGTCCGGGTTCCGCCGGCGGAAGCGGATCAAGGAGGCCTTCCGGCAGTCGCTGCGCCCTCTGCTGGAAGAGGACCCCGCCCCCACCTATAGCTGCGTTGGAGCAGGCTTTTGGCTCCCCGGCCAAGCTGGCAGAGGAATTGCAGGAGACAACGCCCGACCTGCTGGCCCCCCCTTTCCCGGCGGAAAAAAGCAGGGATCGCGGCGGGGATCTGCGCTTTGGCGGTCGTGGTGGGCCTCGGCCTGTTCCTTTGGTGGGATCGCCCGGAAAGAGAGGGACTGCTCTCGGATGGGGCGATCTATACAGAGGACAAGATATTGAAGGACTATGTTTTTCGTCTGGACGAGTCGTTTCATCAGCACGATTTTTCCTGGAAACAGCAAGCGGGAACGGACGACTATCTGCTGATTGCATACAACACGAACTAGGTCACTACCACCGTTACGGTGCAGTACAGTGACCGCCAGCCGGCCCACCGCTTTGTGGTGCCCGCCGGGGAAAAGCGGGCTTTTCTGGTGACCGATGCCCGCCCCAAGAAACACACGATTTCCTTCATGACCCCAGACGGGTCCATGGAGGGCAGGATTCGGTTGCTCCATCTCAAGTGACAGAATGTAACTACGCGCCCCCTGCCGGACGATCGGTCCGGTAGGGGGCGCGTGATTTTGTGGCAGTGTCAGTTCAAACCGTCTCCGGCGTCCCGGAACAGCTGGGCCACCCGGCGGCGCAGGGGGTCGTGGTCTGCCAGGGTGGGGTCCCGGGCCAGCAGGGCCCGGGCGGCGGCCTGGGCCTGGTGGAGCAGGCGCATGTCGCTCTCCAGGCTGGCCAGCTTCAGCTGGGGCAGGCCGGACTGCCGGGCCCCGAAGAAGTCTCCCGGCCCCCGCAGCTTCAGGTCCTCTTCTGCGATGGCGAAGCCGTCGGTGGTGGCGGCCAGGGCTTTGAGCCGCTGGCGGGTGTGTTCGTTCCGGCTGTCCGAGAGCAGCACGCAGTAGGACTGGTGCTTCC
>CAKTSK010000027.1 GCA_934597725.1 uncultured Eubacteriales bacterium | reverse complement strand
GAGGTAGGCTCCGCGCCCGGGCTTTTTCCCGTGAAAGTCCAGGGAGATCTCTCCCTGGGGAGAGCGGACCACCCGGATCAGCTCCCGCTTTGGTTTCATTTCCCGGCAGCCAAGGCATTGGCGCAGGGGGATCTTCTTTGGCACGGTGCCACCTCCTTTTGTCTGGAACCGTCAGGAAAGGCTGGGGTCCTCGGGCACAGCGGTCTCGTCTGCCGGAGCATCCGGGGCGGCGGCAGGCTCCTCCTCGGCGGGAGCTGCCTCCAGGGGCGCGTCGGTCTCCCCGGCGGCAGTCTCCTCGGGGGAGACGGCCTCCTCCTGGTCCAGGGTGTCGTCCAGGTCCTCGTCCAGGGCGGCCTCCTCGGCGGCCAGCCGGGCCTGCTCTTCTTCGGCGGCGGCCCGGGCGGCTTCTGCGGCGGCGTCCTCGGCCTCCCACTCGTGGGCGGCGGAGGCGGACTTGATGTCGATTTTATACCCGGTGAGCTTGGCGGCCAGCCGGGCGTTCTGGCCCTCCTTGCCGATGGCCAGGGAGAGCTGGTCGTCGGGGACCACCACCCGGCAGCTCTTGCTGCCCTCCAGCGGGAGGACGGAGAGCACGTCGGCCGGGGAGAGGGAGGCGGCCACATAGGCGGCGGGGTCGTCGCTGTACTTGATGATGTCGATTTTTTCGTTGCCCAGCTCGGCCACCACGTTGTTCACCCGGGCGCCCTTGGGGCCCACGCAGGCGCCGATGGGGTCCACGTTTTCGTCGGCAGACCAGACGGCCAGCTTGGAGCGGCTGCCGGCCTCCCGGGCGATGGAGCGGATCTCCACGGTGCCGTCGTAGATCTCGGGGACCTCCAGCTCGAACAGGCGCTTGACCAGGCCGGGGTGGGTGCGGGAGATGAGGACCTGGGGGCCGCGGCTGGAGCGGCGGACCTCTACCACATAGACCTTCAGCCGGTCACCCTCCCGGATGACCTCGCCCCGGACCTGCTCGGCGGGGGCCAGGTAGGCATCGGTGGACTCGCCGTTGCTGGCGATGCGCAGGGTGACGGCCCCGTTGCGGGGGTCCACCCGGGTGACCGTGCCCAGGAGCATCTCGTGCTCTTTGGAGCTGAAGAGATCGTAGATCATATTGTGTTCCGCCTCCCGCATGCCCTGGATAATGACCTGACGGGCGGTCTGGGCGGCGATGCGGCCAAAGTTGCGGGGCTTGATCTCGATGCGGACCACGTCTCCGCTGTGGGCGGAGGGGAGGGCCCGGCGGGCTTCCTCCAGGGCGATCTCGGTGAAGGGGTTGGTGACCTCTTCCACGATCTCTTTCTTGACGAACATGCGCACCGTCTCGGTGATCTCGTTGGCCTCCACAAAGACGTTGTCGGTGATCCCCTCATGGTCCCGCTTGTAGGCGGAGATCAGGGCCTGGGTGATCTTTTCCAGCATGTAGGTCCTGGGAATGCCCTTTTCCTTTTCAATGAGAGAGATGGCGGCAAAAAATTCCTTGCCGTCCAGTTCGTTGCTCTTTGCGGTTTTTGATGTTTTCTTAGCCATGACCTATCTTTTCCTCCATACTATTAAAAGGCGACGTGCAGACGGACCAGGGCCACCTGCTCCATGGGGAAGGTGACCTCTTCCTCTCCCAAGGTGAGGGTGATGGTCTCGTCCTGGTAGCCGGTCAGGATACCGGTGCAGGCCTTCTGGCCGTTCTGTGCCCGGTAGAACTTCACGTCCACCGGCGCGCCCAGAAAGGCCTGGAAGTGGGCGGGCTTTTTCAGCGCCCGGTCTGCGCCGGCGGAGGAGACCTCGAAGGTATAGGGGTCCTGGATGGGGTCTGCCTCGTCCAGCAGGTCGGACAGGGTCCGGCTGACGGCCTCGCAGTCGTCGATGGAGACCCCGGTCTCCTTGTCGATGTAGACCCGCAGATACCAGCTGCCGGCCTCTTTGACGTACTCTACGTCCCACAGGGTGCAGCCGTTGGCCTCTGCCACGGGGCGGGCCAGCTGGGCTGTCAGGTCTGTGATCTTAGACATAATAACCTCCCTGCGCCCTACGGCGCACTGCAGAAGCGGCGTCCCTGCCCGGCGGGCAGGGACCGGCTTCATAAAAGAAAGAGCGGGGCAAGCCCCACTCTCCTAACTTACATCTTCAAAACGATGTCATTATAGCACACCGGGGAACCACTTGCAAGGGGATTTGTGTAATTCCTTGGAAAAAGTCGGCCGCCGCCCCGGAACACCGGAAGGGCGGAGGAAAAACAGAGGGCTTCCGGGGCCCGGACAGCAGGGGAGAGGCGGGGAACAAAAAATGAAGCAAATCGAAAGAAAGGATAAAAAAAGCATAAAATTCGCCCCAAAGACTTGCCGAACAGGCTGTCCTTATGTATACTGTAACGGTCCGCAGCTCTTTGGCAGGACCCAAACCAATGCAAAAGGAGGCCATGGCCTTGGCCAAAAAAAAGAAACGAAGATTAAAGAAAAAGTACCGCATCCTGCGGGGGATCTACACCACCATCGTGGTCATTGCCGCGGCGATCGTGATCGGATATGTTGTTTATAAGGTGGCCGTGCCCGCCCCGGAACAGAAGCCGGTGGCCTCCACCACCCAGCAGGAAGAGGGCACCGCCCCGGGCGTCACCCAGGGCAACCACACCCGCCGGGAGCAGACCTATACCTTCCTGCTCTCCTGCCCGGACCAGGTCAGCGGCAACGCCGACGCCATCATGCTGGTGACCTATGACGTGCCCAACCAGAAGGTGGGGATGCTCTCCATCCCCCGAGACACCATGGTGGACCAGGAGATCCCGAAAATCAACTCCTCTCTCCACGGCGGGATCGAGAACCTGCGGGACGTGGTCTCCGATCTGGTGGGCTATCCCATCGACTTCTCCATCAGCATCGACCTGGACGGGTTTGTGGAGCTGGTAGACGCCGTGGGCGGCGTGGAGTTCGACGTGCCGGTGGAGATGTACTACAACGACCCCACCCAGGACCTGAACATCTTCTTCCAGCCCGGCCTGCAGCACCTGGACGGCCAGGAGGCCATGGAGGTCTGCCGCTTCCGCAAAAATGCCGACGGCACCGGGTATCCCATGGGCGACGTACAACGCAGCGAGACGGTGCGCAACCTGATGATCACCGTGGCCAAGAAGGTGGTGGGCAACCTGGGCAAGCTGGACCAGTTTGTGGACATCATGGAGCGCAACATCGAAACCGACCTGTCCGGCAAAGATCTGGCATGGTTTGTCACCAAAGCCGTAGGCGTGAACCTGGACACCGGCGTGCAGGGGAACTCCCTGCCCGGCGACGGCAGCGTCAGTTGCAAGGGGTACAAATACTGCTATGAGCTGGAGCCGGCGGAAAGCCTGGCCATGATCAACCAGCTGGTCAATCCCTTCACCACCTCCCTGACGGCGGAGGACGTGAACTTTGCCCACCTCAACGAGTCCAACGGCCGTCTGGTCCGGGCGGACGCCAGCCTGTTCCAGGCGGAGGAAGAGGGCGAGACAACGTCGTCTTCCGGCAGCCAGGATTATGATTGATCCCGTTTCCCCCTGGGGAGAGACTTCGGTCTCTCCCTTTTTTATGGACAAAATGAAAGACGCAGAAGGAATACTTTCATAAAATGAGCGTTGTCATCTATGATAAGAGAAAAAATTTCTCAAAAGAAGGTTCGGCTTCTGCGGATAAATACCGAACAAACAGTTGCAATAATATGCATAGAGTTCACAAAACAGACATGTTTTATTTCATATTTTGTAAAAATAAGCGGTAAAAATGAGCAACAAGAACAAAAAAACAAATCGGTTCTTGTGCAAATAATGGACATTTGGTAAAAATCACAAGAGAATATTGATTGACTTTTGCGAAGTTTAGGAAGATAATGGCAGTGCATTCAGGAGAGAACGTGAACGTGGAGCGGAACAAGGCCGTGGCGACGCCTTGTTGACAGAAAAGCTGCAAGCCAGAGGAAATGTTTATTTTTTGTTAGGAGGGACCGTAATGAATCTCATGCTTCCTACCGCGCGGCGTAAGGACGGTGAGAAGCAGCCTTGTATCAAGATCTGGAAGTTCGACCTTCGTATCCCTTTCATTCACTACGAATGGGAGATCCCGGAAATGATCCAGGCCTGCGTCGTCTTTATGACCGGCTCGGCAGCCACTGCGTACCTGCAAGACCTGTTTGGGTTTACCTTTGAAATGGCGCTGTCCATCGTGTTTGTCCATGAGCTGCTGTACATGGTCAACAACACCCTGGGCGACCCCCTGATCGGCGGATGGATCACCCCCGCCGTGCCCTTGATCACCGCGTTCCTACTCAACTTCGAGGGGACCGACCGAATGTATGCCCTGGTAGGCATGGAGTTGATCTTGGGTCTAATGTATGTCATCCTGGGTGTGACGGGCATCGCCACCAAGCTCATCGACATCTGTCCCCAGAGCTTGAAGGCAGGCATCCTGATAGGTTCTGGCTTTGCGGCCTGCTGCGGACCGTATGGGTTCAAGGCAGTGGCGGATGGCGGCAAGGGATTCTTTGCCTACCCGATCTCCTGGTCCATTGGATGCGCCCTGGGCCTGTTCCTGCTGTTCTCCAACGGCTTCGGCAAGGTCAAGTTCGGCAGCAAGAGCAAGTTCATCAAGCTGCTGACCAAGGCCGGCTTCGTGCCTGCCATCATCGTGGCCGGCATCATCGCCATGATCATCGGCGAGTGCGAGCTGCCTGATTTCTCCACCGTTCACTCCTTCTGGTTCAATCCCTTCCCCGGCCTGGTCTGGGTCTGGAACAACTTCTCCATTCTGGGCATCGGCATCCCGCCGGCACACATCCTTCTCCGGGCCCTGCCCATGGCCATCATGTGCTACGTCATCGCCTTCGGCGACATCGTGGGCGGCACCGCCTTCATGGAAGACACCAAGCGGTATCGTCAGGATGAGTACATCGACGTCAACCCCGACCGCACCAACATGTGCTGCGGCTTCCGGAACCTGATCGAAGCCTTCTTCAGCCCTACCTGCACCATGTCCGGTCCCCTGTGGTCTGCTATGACCGTGTCTGTGGCCGAGCGCTATAAGACCGGCAAGGAGAACATGTACTCCATCTTTGGCGGTGCCTGTACCTTCAACACCACCAAATGGATCTGCCAGCTGATCGTGCCGCTGATGGCCCTGATCAAGCCCATCCTGCCCCTGGCCATGGCACAGACCCTGCTGATCCAGGCCTTTGGCTCCTTCTACGTGGGCATCAATATGTGCCGCACCAACGTCGAGCGTGGCGTGGCCGGTATCACCGCCGGTGCAATCGCGACCTGTGCCAACCCGTCTTACGGGTTGTTCGTGGGCATCATTCTGTGTCTCGTCATGGAGATCATCGGCATGTCCAAGAAGGAGCGCCGGGCCAACGTGGAGGAAGGCATTGAGATCTACCTCAACAACACCCGCGCAGAGCTGGACGAGCAGGATGCCAAGGACGCTGCCAAGCTGGCCGCGAAGAAGGGCTGATCCTCGTTCACCCCTTGATTCGGGCGCAGAGGCCCCCGTCTCTGCCCCGACCCTATGATTCCTGAACAAGCGATTCTTTTCCGATGCAAATACGGCCCGGCCCGCTGCACAAGGCAGCGGGCCGGGCCGTTTGTGTCGTTGTATGGTTGGGGCGGCCGGACCGCCCACGGGGCAGGCGGACACTCAGTCCTCCTTGGCGTTCTCGGGAAGGAAATCCTTGTACAGCATACTGGGCTGGACGCCGGTGTTGTTCTGGTACTTGCCGGAGTGGTACTTCTCATAGTCGCCCTGGATGGTGTGGTAATAGATCTGACAGATCTCCACGTTGGGATAGATGACGATGGGGTGGATGCAGAACATCTCCAGGGTCCAGTAGCCGGAGAAGCCCACGTCGCCAAAGCCGGCGGTGACGTGGATGAACAGCCCCAGCCGGCCCACCGAGGAACGGCCCTCCAGCATGGGGACGAACCGGTCGGTTTTGGTGTATTCCAGGGTGCGGCCCAGATAGAGCTTGTTGGCCTCCAGCAGCAGGCCGCTCTCGGGGATGATCAGACGCTTGACGGGGTTGTTCTTCTTCATGTCCAGGGTGTCGGTGTCATAGACCAGCAGCTCGTTGGACAGGCGCAGGTTGTAGCTGTTGGGGTTGAGCTGGGAAGGGCGGAACGGTTCGATGACGATGTCTCCGCCCAGATTTTTTTTGATCTCCTCGCCGGACAGCAGCATGGGGGTCCCTCCTTAACATAATTCGTTCTGTCTTTTTATATAATTTGTTCTGTATCCTGATATCATTATAACATAAACGCGACCTGCGCTGCCGGGGCATCGGCGGGCCGAAAGAGAAAACTGTCTCTGTGTTGGAGACAGGGACCGTCGTCCGTTCGGCCAGAAGAGGGCCGGCCGCCGCACCGGAGACGGGGGCGGACTGCCCTTGCGGCATCCTGGCGGGGGCGGCGGGCCGCAGCAAAAGCCGCCGGCCGGAGGGACCGGCACCGGAGCTGCGGTGCGGCCGGGAAGGGCCGGGGCAGGGGGGCGGCATCCCTGCCGTCGGTGCGCCTTGATGCCAACGGGGAGAAGGGAGATCCTGGAACCCGGACAGGGCCGGAGGTCTGCCCGGGCACAAAAAACGCCGCCATAAATCTGTAAATATCTGCTATTTTACTCTAACATAGGAGATGACAGATGTCAATGACAGAAGTGGAAAAGAGAACGGCCAGATGTTAGCACAAGCTAATAAAAGGAGAAGGGGACAGCGGAGGGATTTCCAGCAAAAAATCCAAAAAAATTAGGGGAAAGACTAAAAATTGTGTTGACATTCTGTTTGTTTTGGATGATAATGACCGTGGATTTTATAAGATAAACCCAATGGATTTTTTAAGGATGTGAATTACGTATGCAGCCAAATCATCTTGCAAATGAAGTTCGGAAGCTGCTTCCGGGCGGAGACTGCACTGGGCGCGGCGGATGCGGATTTGCCACTTGTGACGAATGCGCGAAAGCCATCGCCAACGGCGGTCCGGCCAACCTGTGTCCTGCCTGTTCTCAGGACGATGTTGCTGCCATCGCTGCCCTGACCGGGGGAGAAGTGGTCTCTGCTAAGGCAGAGGTCGCCTTCATCAAATGTTCCGGCAGTGCGGCAGGCAAATACCGTCTGAAGGTCTATTCTTCCTGTGAGGAAGCCGTCAAGAGCGGCTTTGCCGATCGGGAATGTCACTACGGGTGCGTGGGCGCCGGCTCCTGCGTGGCCGCCTGTACCTTCGGCGCCATGTCCATCGTGGACGGAACCGTCCGGGTGGACAAGAACCTCTGCAACGGCTGCGGCGCCTGCGCCAACGCCTGCGTGCAGAACCTGATCCACATGCTCCCCGAGGATGCCTCCAACTTCGTTCCCTGCTCCAACAAGGACGAGGAGGACCGGGCCATCCGTATGTGCGGCTACAGCTGTATCGGCTGCGGCGACTGCGTGGAGGCCTGCCCCGAGGACGCCATCTCCGTGGTGGACAACTGCGCACAGATCGACTATGACAAGTGCGTGGGCTGCGCCGCCTGCACGGTTTCCTGCCGGAAGAAGATCATCGTGGACACCTACCACGACCTGACCAAGCTCAAGTCCACCGTCTCCTTCGTGCGCTGCCGGGGCGGCTGGCACAACCACGACGTCTACTCCAAGGCCGGCGCCACCACCTGCCGGGAGGCCGTGCAGATGTCCCTGGACGGCCACTGCAACTACGGCTGCGCCGGCTTCGGCGACTGCGTCAAGGCCTGCCGCTTCGACGCCCTGCACATCGTCCAGGGCACGGCCAAGGTCGACCCCGACAAGTGCGTGGGCTGCACCGCCTGCGTCCATGTCTGCCCCCAGGAGCTGCCGGTCATCCTGCCCTACAAGGGCGCCAAGATGGTCCCCTGCGCCTCCAAGGACGACCCCGAGCTGCGTAAGCAGCTGTGCTGGGTGAGCTGCATCGGCTGCGGCGACTGCGTGGACAACTGCCCCGACGGGCTGATCCACCTGGAAGACGGCCGTGCCGTGATCGACGCCGAGCGCTGCGAGGACTGCAACATCTGCTCCTATGTCTGCCCCAACGGTGTGATCACCGGCCGGGAGATGCCGGAGTTCACTTACGTTCAGGTCCGTGCCATGGCAGCACAGAAAGGAGGCGCAGCGAAATGAGAGACACCAGACCCTTTAAGAGCATGGACGCCAACGCGGCCGCCGGCCACGTTGCCTATGCCTTCACCGAAGTCGCTGCAATTTACCCCATCACGCCCTCCTCCCCCATGGCGGAGCATGTGGACGAATGGGCCAACCAAGACCGCAGAAACATCTTCGGTCACCGGGTGAACATCGTGGAAATGGAGTCTGAGGCCGGCGCTGCCGGCGCCGTGCACGGCTCCCTGTCCACCGGCGCTCTGACGACCACCTTTACCGCGTCTCAGGGCCTGCTGCTGATGATCCCCAACCTGTATAAGATCGCCGGCGAGGGCCTGCCCGGCGTGTTCCATGTGGCAGCCCGTACCCTGACCACCCACGCCCTGTCCATCTTCGGCGACCATCAGGACGTGATGGCCTGCCGCGGCACCGGCATGGCGATGCTGGCCGCCGGCACCCCCCAGGAGGTCATGGACCTGGCGCCCGTGTCCCATCTGTCTGCCATCCAGGCCAGCATGGGCTTCATCAACTTCTTCGACGGCTTCCGCACCTCCCACGAGATCCAGAAGCTGCGGACCTGGGACTATGAGACCCTGAAGGGCATGGTGGACTGGGATGCCGTGGACCGCTTCCACGAGCAGGCCAACCTGCCCCACCACCCCTATCACCGCGGCTCCAACGAGCCCCCGGAAACCTTCTTCCAGCACCGCGAGGCCTCCAACACCGCGTACAACAACCTGGTTGACGTCGTGGTGGAGAACATGAACAAGGTCAACGAGGCCATCGGCACCAACTACAAGCCCTTCAACTACTACGGCGCTCCCGATGCCACCGACGTGATCGTGGCCATGGGTTCCGTCTGCGGCACCCTGGAGGAGGTCGTGGACGTGATGACCGCCCAGGGCAAGAAGGTCGGCGTGCTGGAGGTCCACCTCTATCGTCCCTTCTCCGCCAAGCACCTGCTGGCCGAGCTGCCCGAGACCGTGCAGCGGATCGCCGTGCTGGACCGCACCAAGGAGCCCGGCGCTTTCGGCGAGCCTCTGTATCTGGACGTGGTGGCCGTGCTCAACGAGGCCGGCCGCACCGACGTGCGGGTGATCGGCGGCCGTTACGGCCTGTCCTCCAAGGACACCACCCCCGCCGACATGTACTCCGTCTTCCAGCACCTGGCCAAGGGCGGCCACAACCACTTCACCGTGAGCATCGTGGACGACGTGACCAACCTGTCTGTGGAGAAGTGCGCCTTTGAGATGCCTCACGATCCCACCCAGGCTTCCGTGAAGTTCTGGGGCATCGGCTCCGACGGTCTGGTGGGTGCTTCCAAGAACACCTCCAAGATCATCGGCGACCACACCGACAAGTATGTCCAGGCTTATTTCCAGTACGACTCCAAGAAGTCCGGCGGCCTGACCATCAGCCACCTGCGGTTCGGCGACAAGCCCATCCGTTCCTCCTACTATGTGGGCGCAGCAGACTGCGTGGTCTGCGGCAACCCCGCCTACATCGGCAAGTATGACATGGTGCGGGACGTGAAGCCCGGCGGCATCTTCATGCTCAACTGCGATTGGGAAGGGGAGGAGCTGGAAGCCCGCCTGCCTGCCGACATCAAGCGGGCCATCGCCGAGAAGAACATCCAGTTCTACACCTGCGACGCTGTGAACATCGCCCGCAGCATCGGTCTGAAGGGCCGCATCAACACCATCATCCAGTCCGCTTACTTCAAGCTGGCGGATCTGATCCCTGCCGAGGAAGCCATTGAGTACATGAAGCAGGGCATCATCAACGACTATGGCACCAAGGGCCAGAACATCGTGGACATGAACGTGGCCGCCGTGATGGCCGGCCAGACGGCCGCCAAGAAGGTGGACGTCCCTGCCAGCTGGGCCACCGCCCAGGACGGCGAGAAGGCAGAGCTGAAGCTGAACACCGTCAACGCCGAGCAGGACGCCTATGTCCGCAACATCCTCATCCCCACCAACAACCTGGAAGGCGACGCCCTGCCCGTCTCCGCCTTCCTGCCCTATGTCACCGGCAAGGTGCCCTCCGGCACGGCTGCCTTTGAGAAGCGCGGCATCGCTGTGGACATCCCCGTCTGGCACGCTGAGAACTGCACCCAGTGCAACTGGTGCGCCACGGTCTGCCCCCACGCCGTCATCCGTCCCTTCGTGCTGAAGGAAGAGGACGCCAAGGGCCTGACCACCGCAGAGAGCAAGACCGTTCCCGGCAAGAAGTTCCTGGTGGCCGTGTCCGCCGAGGACTGCACCGGCTGCGGCTCCTGCGTGGAGATGTGCCCCGCCCACGGCAAGGCACTGTCCATGGAGCGCGCCTCCGGCCGGATGCACCAGGATCAGGAGATCTTCGAGTACGCCAAGAAGGTCGGCGTGCAGAAGGGCTCTGACAAGAGCGTGAAGGAGTCTCAGTTCCTGCGGCCTTATCTGGAATACTCCGGCGCCTGCCCCGGCTGCGGCGAGACGCCCTATGCCAAGATGGTCACCCAGCTCTTCGGCGACCATGCCATCATCGCCAACGCCACCGGCTGTTCCTCCATCTGGGGCGCTTCCGTGCCCAGTATGCCCTATGTGGTCGATGAGCAGGGCCGCGGCCCCGCTTGGGCAAACTCCCTGTTTGAGGACAACGCCGAGTTCGGCTACGGCATGTCCGTGAGTATGCGGACCCGCCGCGAGGGCATCAAGACCGTGGTGGAGCGCCTGGCCAAGAACCCCGCCTTCGGCGGCGTGGCCAACGCCTGGCTGAAGAACCGGAACAACAGCAATGCCAACCACCTGGGCGACGCGCTGGTGGAGCTGTGCAAGGTCTATCCCGAGAACGAGGACGCACAGTTCGTCATCAAGAACGCCGACCTGCTGGGCAAGCCCTCCATGTGGATCTTCGGCGGCGACGGCTGGGCCTATGACATCGGCTACGGCGGCCTGGACCACATCCTGGCTTCCCGCGAGAACTTCAACGTGCTGGTCTTCGACACCGAGGTCTACTCCAACACCGGCGGTCAGTCCTCCAAGGCGACCCCCACCGGCGCGGTGGCACAGTTCGCCGCCGGCGGCAAGCCCACCGGCAAGAAGGACCTGGCACAGATCGCCATGACCAGCGGCCATGTCTATGTGGCTCAGGTGGCCATCGGCGCCAACCCCGCCCAGACCCTGCGCGCCCTGCGCGAGGCCGAGAGCTATGACGGGCCCTCCCTGATCATTGCCTATGCACCTTGTATCAACCACGGCCTGAAGGCCGGCATGAACCGGTCCATGCCCGAGATGAAGAAGGCTGTCCGGGCCGGATACTGGAACCTGCTGCGGTTCGATCCTCGTCTGGCCGAAGAGGGCAAGAACCCCCTGCAGATCGACAGCGCAAAGCCCAATGAGGACTATCAGACCTTCCTGAGAGGCGAGGTCCGTTACGCCTCCCTGAGCATGAAGAACCCCGATCATGCAGCATCGCTCTTCGCAGAGTCCGAGAAGAACGCCCTGGACCGCTATGACAGTCTGATCCAGAGACGCAACAGTCTGGAGCCGAAGGAGGGACTGGCGAAATGATTAACAATGTAAGAGAAAGAAATCCCATGCCAGAGCAGGCCCGCGCGGTCCGCTGCACCAACTTCAACGAGGTCGCTCTGGGCTATACCGAGGCAGACGCCATCCGCGAGGCCATGCGCTGTCTGAACTGCCGGAAGAAACCCTGTGTGGCCGGCTGCCCCATCCATCAGCAGATCCCCGAGTTCATCGCCCGCGTGGCGGAAGGGGATTTTGAAGGGGCCTATGACATCATCACCGTGCGCAGCACCATGCCGTCCATCTGCGGCCGTGTCTGCCCCCAGGAACAGCAGTGCGAGAAGAACTGCGCCCACGCCATGAAGGGCGAGGCCGTCGGCATCGGCCGGCTGGAGCGGTTCGTGGCCGACTGGTATGCCGCCCGGCATCCCGTCTCTGTGCCTGCGGTGGAGAAGAAGGGCAAGAAGGTGGCCGTCATCGGCTCCGGCCCGGCCGGCATCGCCTGCGCCGGGGACCTGGCTGCCCTGGGGTATGATGTGACCATCTTTGAAAAGCTGTCCTATGCCGGCGGTATCCTGACCTACGGCATCCCCCAGTTCGTGCTGCCCAACACCGTGGTGGACCGGGAGCTGGAGAAGCTGAAGGCTGCCGGGGTGGAGATCGTCACCGGCACCCCCATCGACAAGGACAAGAAGGTGGACGACCTGTTCGCCGCCGGCTATGAGGCCGTCTTTGTGGGCAACGGCGCAGACGTGCCCCAGACCCCCAAGGGGCTGGACACCAGCCTGACCGGCGTGTGGTCTGCCAACGACTACCTGACCCAGGTGAACCTGAACACCGAGGCCCTGCCCGACAGCATCCGCCAGGCCAAGAAGGTCCTGGTGGTGGGCGGCGGCAACGTGGCCGTGGACGCCGTCCGCTGCGCCCGCCGGCTGGGTGCGGAGACCATCATGGTCTACCGCCGCACCATCGCCGAGGCACCTGCCCGCCGGGATGAGATCGAGCACACCTATGAGGAAGACATCGAGATCCGCGAGCTGACCAATCCCGTGGCATGCTATGGCAAGGACGGGGTCCTGACCGGCGTGAAGTGCGAGAAGATGGTCCTGGGCGAGCCCGACGACTCCGGTCGCCGCCGTCCCGTGGGCACCGGCGAGTTCTTCGACGTGGACTGTGACAACCTGGTCATTGCCACCGGTACCTCCTACAGCGAGGACGTGGTGGACACCACCACCGGCATCGAAAAAGACCGGTGGGGCGGCATTGCTGCCGATGAGGAAGGCAAGACCAGCCGTCCCGGCGTGTTTGCCGGCGGCGACGCGGTCACCGGTCCTCAGACCGTGGTGCTGGCCATGGGCGCTGGCAAGCGGGCTGCTGTGAGCATCGACACCTATCTGTCCCAGAAGTAATTTTGACAACGTCCCAGAGACGTTTTCCTGGCAGGGCCGGGAGACTGGCAAAGTCTCCCGGCCCTGCTGTCATCATAGGGAGGGAGGAAGCCATGATCCGAAAACTTCTCCCCACGGAAGCAGTGGCGCATCTGTTTGCGGGGTGGGACGAGACCCTGATCTGGTCTTGTTTGCAGGGCGAGATGGGGGACCTCTATGGCCTGTCTCAGGAGGCGCCTGCGGCGGCGCTGGCAGCGTTGGGAGACTTTGTGTTTCTGGCGGGGCAGCCCCAGAAGGCGCTGGCCGCCTTTCTGCCGCCATCCTGCGGGGAAGCCCCCTTGCTGATCCCACAGAATGGGGCGTGGGCCGCCTGCATCGAAGAGGTGTGGGGAAACCGGGTCCGGCGGTTTTTCCGGTACGCCATTCCCAAGGACCCGTCAGGCTTTTGCCGCCGGAAGCTGGAAGACTACCGGGCGGCGCTTCCCCCGGGCTATCGGCTGTGTCCGTTGACGGGGGCGTGGTATGAAGCGTGCCTGAGAGAGCCGTGGAGCCGGGACCTGGTGGCACAGTTTCCCAGCGCCGCTGCCTATGAACGGCGGGGGCTGGGGTTTCTGGTGGTGCAGGGGACAACGCCGGTGTCCGGTGCCTCCTCCTATTCCCGCTATCGGGAGGGGATCGAGATCGAGGTAGACACCCACCCGGACCACCGGCGGAAGGGACTGGCCCGGGCTGCTGCTGCGGCGTTGATCCTGCGTTGCCTGGACCGGGGATGGTTTCCCAGTTGGGATGCCCATACGGTCCACTCTCTCAAGCTGGCCCGTTCTCTGGGGTATCAGGACGGAACGCCTTATCTGGCGTATCAGGTGTTGGAACGGTGCACCGGGAAAGGAGAGGAGACGCAATGAGACGATGGCGGTGGGGTTGGATGATCGTGGTCGTTCTGCTGCTGTCCGCCTGCGGGACAGGAGAGGAGCCGGCGCAGCCGGCGTCCCCGACAGAACAGGAGGAGGCGTCCTTATCCTGGATCTTTCAGGGGGTGCGCGGCTGTGCCGTGTGGTATGATCCGGCGCAAGGCGTCGTTTCCTGGTGTGGGGACGAGACCCTGTGCCGCACACAAGTTTCTCCCTGTTCGACCTTTAAGATCATCTCGGCCCTGCTGGGCCTGCACCACGGCGTCCTGACGGGCGCGGAGAGTACCATGGCGTATACCGGGGCATGGTATCCGGTGCCGGACTGGAACCGGGACCTGACGCTGTCTGAGGCGTTCTCCTCCTCCTGCGTCTGGTATTTCCGGCAGGTGATCGACCAGGTGGGGCCGGAAAGAACGGCACAGGCGTTAGAGGACTTGGGCTATGGAAACCAAGATCTCTCCCAGTGGGAGGGCGGCGGACAGAACCGCAGCCCGGAGCTCAACGGCTTTTGGCTGGATTCCTCGCTGAAGATCTCGCCCAGAGAGCAGGTCAAGGTGCTGGCGGCTCTCTTTGAGGGCCGGACATCGTATCCACCGGAAGAAGTGGCAGTCCTGCAAGCACTGATGCTCACCCAGGACGACGGCATCCGTCAGGTCTATGGCAAGACGGGCACGGGGTTTGGGGAGACTGGCTGGTTTGTGGGGTTTGCCCAGGAAGGGGAGACGCGGACCTATTTTGCGGTCTATCTTGCCGACGAGACCAGGGAGATTTCCGGGCAGGATGCTAGGGCGGTGGCCTTGACTCTGCTGGACGAAGCAGCGGATCTGACATAAAAACAGACTGCGTCCAGAATCATCATCGGCTGACGGGTCTGGACGCAGCGGAGGAAGGCCATGACCACAGCCACACTGTGTGAGAAGTGTCTGTTCCCGGTAGGGGAACGGACTATGAAAAACTGAAGTAAGGAGAGATCGTATGGACCGACCCTATCTGTTCTGCCACATGCTTGTTTCCCTGGATGGGAAGATCATGGGCAGCTATATGGACCTGCCCGCCTGTGAGGCGGCAGGGGAACTGTTTTATGACATCGCCTTTGGACAGCCGCCCTTCTACCCGCATCAGGGGTGGCTCTCCGGGCGGGTGACCACCGACGACAACTTCACCCACTACCGGGAACCCGACCTGGGCCCGGACGCGCCGCCAGTGCCTGCGGGGGACTTCATTGCGGGCAAGGCGCCGCTGTACTATGTCTCTGTGGACCCGAGGGGGGTGCTGGGCTGGCAGGGGAATACCGTCACCTATGAGACCACCACCGCCCAGGTCATTGAGATCCTCACCGGCCAGGCCAGCAACGCCTACAAAGCCTTTTTGCGCCGACAGGGGATCTCCTACCTCCTGGCAGGGGAGGAGAGTTTGGACTATGCCCTGGCCCTGAAAAAGCTGAAGGATCACTTTGGCATCCAGATGCTGATGCTGGGCGGCGGCGGGGTCCTGAACTGGTCCTTTCTCCAGGCAGGACTGTGTGATGAGATCAGTCTTGTGGTGGCGCCGGCCGCAGACGGCAATCCGACGACGCCGTCTCTGTTTTCGGCAAAGGAGGGGATCAGCAAGGACAAGCCAATTTCCTTTACACTCATTGGCGCACAAGAGGGAAAAGGGAATGCGCTCTGGCTGCGCTATCGGGTGAACCACCCAGAACCTGAGATCGGGGCAGAGATGCCGTAACACAGAAGATGTGACAGGGTTCTTCAAAGCCATTTTTATGAGGCTGCACGCGCTCTGTTGAGCTGCGCTGGCAGGTGGTTTTAGACCCTGATGAAGAAGGAGAACAATAAGGAAAGTAAAATTACTTTACTGACCTTGTCATTCAATGGATTATAAAGCTAATATAAAAGGAGAGGTTGATCATGCTCGGCAATTTTACCTATCACAATCCCACCCGTCTGCACTTTGGTCCCGAGGCCCTGGACCAGCTGGCCGGGGAACTGGCCCACTATGGGCCGCGGGTCCAACTGATCTACGGCGGCGGCTCCATCAAAAAGAGCGGCCTGTATGACCAGGTGCTGGCCATTCTGCAGGAGGCTGGCAAGACTGTGGTGGAGGACGGCGGCGTCATGCCCAACCCCACTGTGGAGAAGCTTTACGAGGGTTGCCGCATCGCCAAGGAAAACGACGTGGACCTGTTGCTGGCCGTGGGCGGCGGCTCCTGCTGTGACTATGCCAAGGCTGTGTCGGTGTCTGCCTGGTGCAGCGAGGACCCCTGGGAGAAATACTATCTGCGGATAGAGGAGCCTTCCAACCGCATCCTGCCTGTGGGCTGTGTGCTGACCATGGTGGGCACCGGTTCGGAGATGAACGGCGGTTCGGTGATCACCAACCACCAGGAGAAGCGAAAGATCGGCCACGTCTTCGGCCCCGAGGTCTATCCCAAATTCTCGATTTTGAACCCGGTCTATACCCTCACTCTGCCCAAGGTCCAGATGGTGGCGGGGATCTATGACATCATGAACCACATCACGGAGCAGTATTTTTCCGATGCCGATGACTGCACATCGGACTACCTCATGGAGGGCCTGATGCGTTCGCTGATCCACAGCAGCCGCGTTGCCGTGGCAGACCCGCAGAACTACGAGGCCCGGAGCAACCTGATGTGGACCGCCACCTGGGCCCTGAACACCCTGGTGGACCAGGGAAAGACCACCGACTGGATGGTCCACATGATCGGCCAGTCGGTGGGGGCTTACACCGACGCCACCCACGGCATGACCCTCTCGGCGGTTTCCCTGCCGTACTACCGGTATATTCTCCCCTATGGGATCCACCAGTTCCGAAAGTTCGCGGTGAATGTGTGGGGGATCGACCCGACGGGCAAGTCGGACGAGGAAGTGGCCCGGGCGGGCCTGGATGCCATGGAAGCGTGGATGAAGGAGCTGGGCCTGGTGCTGTCTCTGCGGGAGCTGGGCGTCACAGAGGAGATGCTGGAGGGCATCGTGCAGGGGACTTTTGTGATGGATGGCGGCTACCGGGTGCTGGAGCCCGGGGAGATCCTGGAGATCCTGAAGGCCAGCCTGTAAGGCGTTGGTACAGGTCTGGCCGGTCGTTTTCGAGATTGCCCCTTTTGGGTGTTGGCACGGCGGTCTCCGCCGTGGTATAATCAAGAAAAAGGGGGTGACGGTATGGAGAGTACCTTGTCCGGCGCCATTGACGCGGAGAGTGCCATGGCGCAGTATGACGCCGCCTGCAAGCGGCTGCTTTCGGAAAAGTCCGTTCTGGCCTGGATCTTGAAAGACTGCGTGGAGGAGTTCCGCGACGCTGATCCGGCGGAGATCGCCGCCCGGTATATTGAGGGAACGCCGCAGATCGGCGCGGTCCCGGTGCTGCCGGGGCAGACCAACGCATCGAAGATCCGGGGCGCCGCCAATGAGGACGCCAGCCAGAGTGAGGGAACGGTCCGGTATGATATCCGGTTTCTGGCAGCGGTGCCGGACAGCCGGGAACATCTGGAACTGATCATCAACGTGGAGGCCCAGAATGCCTATTACCCGGGATATCCCCTCATTACTCGCGCCCTCTATTACTGTGCCCGTCTGCTCTCGGCGCAGTATGGGGTGGAATTTTCCGGGGGAGACTATCAGAAGATCAAAAAGGTGTACTCCATCTGGATCTGTATGAACCCGCCCGTCCAGCGGCAGAATACCATTACCCGGTATGGGCTGCGGGAGAACCGTTTGGTGGGCACTGTCCGGGAAGACCGCGCCCACTATGATCTGCTTACGGCGGTGATGGTCTGTCTGGGGAAGGAGGACCTGCCCGGCCCTGCTCGTGTCTTGCGGCTGCTCAATGTGCTGCTGCGGTCGGACCGGGACCCGGCGGACAAGAAGAAGGTCATGCAGGAAGAATTCGGCCTTCCGATGACGGAAGGAATGCAGAGTGAGGTGAGCTTGATGTGCAACTTGAGCAAGGGAATTTTGGATGATGGAATCCAGATCGGCCGCGCAGAGGGCCGTGCGGAAGGCCGGGCAGAGGGCCGCGTGGAAGAACGTGCGCGCAATGTCCAGATGTTTGCAAAAGGTGCGGGGCTCTCTTATGAGACCGTGATGGACTTGCTGGACATTAGGGAGCCGGAAGAGCGCCGGCGTTGTCTGGCGCTGCTTTCTCGGGAAGGTTTACAGGAACAGGAAAAATAAGTGAGCCGAACGGATTCCGTGCCACACAACCAGGAACAGACAACGACCGCCTGAGAACAAATGCGTTCTCAGGCGGTCGTTTGGTGTCTGGGTCAAATCAGGATACCTTGGCAGTGGTCGATCTCGTGCTGGATGATCTGTGCCGTCCAGCCCTGGAAGGTTTTGAAGTGGGTCTGAAAGGCTTCGTTCTGATACTCCACTTTGATGGAGCGGTAGCGCTTCGTCTCCCGCCGGCCGGTGAGGGACAGACAACCCTCTTCTGTTTTGTAGGGGCCGGAGAATTTGACGATGCGGGGGTTGAACATCAGGGCAGGTGTGCCCTCGTTGTCGAACACGATGATGGCCTTGGCAACGCCGATCATGTTGGCGGCCATGCCGACGCAGCGGTCCCGGTGAGCAGCCAGGGTGTCCAGCAGATCCTGGCCCACGGGCAGATCCTCCGGGGTGGCTGGGGCGGCAGGGGTGGCCAGGAAATCCTGGTCGGTGACGATCTCACGGATCATGGGGTGACCTCCTTTGGTGGGGTTCCTTTGGTCTGTGCGAAGGCAGCGGCAGCCCGGACCCAGCCCAGCAGTTCCTCGTCCAGGTCCTGGGGGCCGGAGAGGAGCAGGTGGTGGGTCCACCGGCCGGGGTAGGGTTCGGCTGCCATCCTCACCCGCGGCGTGTCCAGCCGGACTGGCAGACCCAGGGTGAGGGTCAGCGCGTGAGCAGCCCGGTCCCGGGCCCGGCGGGGCAGGGAGAGGGCGGCAAAGACGTGCCGGTTCTGGAATGTGATCTGGGTCTTTTGCACCCGGACCGTGGTCTGGGGCAGGGCTGTGACGATCCACTGGGTGACCGACCGGCCCAGGACCTCTTCCTCTGGCCGGTCGGCGAAAAAGGAGAGCAGGGACAGGGCAAGGGCTTCCTCCATGGGAACAGACCTCCTTGGTGTTTTCTCCATTATACGGCCTTCTTGGGGCGGCGGCAAGAGAAATCCCCCCGCTTTCGGCCAAACGTCGGAAAACGGGGGGAGGAGATTCAGGGCGTGGGCTCCTTGCCGCGCTGCTTGAGCTGGCAGATGCCCTGGGTCATGGTGCCGATGGGACAGAACGCACACCAGGTGCGGGGACGGTAGAGGACCATCACGATCAGCCCCAGCAGGAGGGAGGTCAGCATGACCCCGTAGAACCCAAAGCTGAACTGGGCCACCCACTGGGGGACCGAACTGGCCGTATAGGCCCAGTTCCAGGGGACCTGGAAGGTCCAGAAAAGCTTGACGGCCTGCCGCAGGGTGCTGGCTCCGGCGCCGACCAGATAGGTCTGGAAGAGCATGTTGCCGAACATGGCAAAGAAGAAGATCAGGAAGCCGTAGCGGAAGCCCTTGGAGGACAGCCAGCGGGGCGGCACCTTTTTCCGGGAGCAGCCCAGCCGTCCGCCCAGCACAGAGAAGAGCTGGCCGCGGCCGCAGAGGTTGTTGCAGAAGAATTTATTGCCGCCGAAGAGAGAGAAGATCAGCGGCAGGAACAGGTCGATCAGGCCAAGCCAGGCAAAGAAGATGTTGAAAAAGCCCAGGACAAAGAAGACGATGGACCAGATCCAGAGATAGTCATACCAGTGCTTTTTGCGGTTCATGCGCTCACCTCCCGGTCCAGAATGGCAATGCAGTCGGCCGGGCAGACCTTGGTGCATTTTTTACAGCCGATGCAGGCCTGGTCGTCCACCAGAGCATAGCAGCCGCGATAGATCCGAATGGCGTCCCGGGGACATTCCTTGGTGCAGGCGCCGCAGGAGACACAACGGCGCCGGTCCGGCAGGGCGTAACGTTTTGACAGCATGGGGGACCTCCTCATGGGTAAATTCACAGCGGACAGGACAGCGCCCCCCGCTTTCTGGAACAGAGGATACCAGAAGACGGGGGGCGCTGTATGTGACTGACTTACGCTTAGCCGGCCAGCTGCCGCAGCTTGGCCTTGTCCAGAATGGTGATCTTGCCCCGGCGCAGGGAGACGATGCCCTCCTGGGCAAAGTATTTCAGCACCTTGGTGACCACCTCCCGGGCGCTGCCGATGTACCGGGCCACCTCCTCGTGGGTCATGGCGATGACCTCGCCGCCCTGGGTGTACTCGTCCCAGAGGAAGATGGCGGTGCGCCGGTCCATGCCCATGAAAAGGATCTGCTGGACGGTCCACATGATGTCGGAAAACCGCTCGCTGGCGGTCTTGTACAGGAACAGCTCGATCTCCGGGTGGCGCTGGGTCAGGGGAGAGAGCGACATGGCGGGCAGGGTGAGCACCTGGGTGTCCTCGATGGCCTCGATGAGCACGTCAAAGACGATGGCATCCATGAGGCAGGAGGAGGACATGACGCAGGTCTCTCCTCCCCGGACCCGGTACAGGGTGACCTCCCGTCCCTCCTCGGAGACGATGTAGGCCCGCAGCTGGCCGGAGAGCAGGAGCATGATCCCCCGGCAGTCCTGGTCGGCCCGGTGGGTGATGGTCCCCTTGGGGATGGTGGAAGGGACACAAGTGTCCCGGAACAGCCGCTGTTCCTCGGGGGTCAGAACGGGCCAGAAGGGAAGGGTCTCCTGGAAAAGGGCTGTCAGCTGGGTCTCATTCATAGAATACCTCCTCCGGGGCGCGGCAGGCGCCCCTGCATGAAAGGTCAGCCCCGGACCCGGAGCTGCCAGAAGGCCACGGCGCTGGCCGCGGCCACGTTCAGGGAATCCACCCCGTGGGACATGGGGATGCAGACGGTGTAGTCACAGCGGGCGATGGTCTGGGGCGACAGGCCGTCGCCCTCGGTCCCCAGCAGGATGGCCAGCCGGTCCTGCGCGGCCAGCCGGGGGTCGTCCACCGGCAGGGCCCGGTCGTCCAGCGCCATGGCGGCGGTGACAAAGCCCAGGCGGCGGAGGAAGGCCGGTCCTTGCACGGGCCACTGGTCCGGCGTCAGGTCGATCCTGGCCCAGGGAAGCTGAAAGACGGTCCCCATGCTCACCCGCACCGCCCGGCGGTTCAGAGGGTCGCAGCAGGTGGGGGAGAGGAGCAGGGCGTCGATGTGCAGCCCGGCTGCCGAACGAAAGATGGCCCCCACGTTGGTGGGGTCCACGATGCCCTCCAGCACCGCCACCCGGCGGGCGTCCTGGCAGAGGTCCTCTGCCCGGCGGGGCGCGGGACGGGAGAAGGCGCACAGGATGCCCCGGGTGAGGGGGTAGCCGGTCAGTCCGGTGAGGACCTCCCGAGAGGCGGTGTACACCGGCACGTCGCCGCAGCGGTCCAGCAGCGGCGCGCCCTGGCCGGTCAGGTGGCGCTGCTCCATGAGCAGGGCCTTGGGGATCAGGCCGGCGTCCAGGGCCAGGGCGATCACCTTGGGGCTTTCGGCCACGAAGATGCCCTGTTCCGGCTCCCGCTTGTTCCGCAGCTGGGCCTCGGTCAGGCGGGCGAAGAGGTCCAGCTGAGGCGCGGAGAGGTCTGTGATGGGGATGATGTGAGCCATAGGGCCCTCCTTGGAGAAGAAATCAAGGATAGTATAGCATGTTTCGCGGCAAAAGGAAATGCTGATGTGGGGGAAAATCACAAGGCGGCTTCCAGAGGGAGCCCATCAGCAAGCCGTGGTGTTCCTCCAAACTTGACTATGTTTCGAGTCTGTGCTATGATGACACCAACAAAATAGTGAGGTGAAACAATGTTTAACGTTTCTTGCAAGTAAATCGGAATATGCAATGCTGCCCTGTTCTCATGGTATCGTTGCATCCTTTGCAGGAAAGTTAACCATCTGTTCCCTCGGAATATCGTAGTCGTATCACCCGTTGAAGGGGTGATGCTGTTCTGCTATGACGAGCTGCAAGAATTGGCTTTCTTGCAGCTCTTATTTTATACCCGGTTCCTGTTTGGAACAAAAAGGAGGAATGTCTTATGTCAATGATCCAAGTCAAAGATCTTACCTTTTCCTATCCATCCAGTTACGATCTTGTTTTTGAGCGCGTCAGTTTCCAAATAGACACCGATTGGAAGCTGGGCTTTGTGGGACGGAACGGACGGGGAAAAACCACCTTTCTCTCCCTGCTGCTTGGCAAATACGAATACCAGGGGCACATCCAGGCTTCTGTGGCATTTGACTACTTTCCCTATCCCGTGGAGGAGCAGGACAGAATGACCATGGAGGTCCTCTCTGCGGTCTGCCCACAGGCAGAGGAGTGGGAACTTTGGAAGGAACTGTCCTGCCTGGAGGTCCGGGAAGAGGTGCTCTGGCGGCCGTTTTCCACCCTCTCCCACGGAGAACAAACCAAGGTTTTGCTTGCGGCGCTTTTTTTGAACGACGGTCGTTTTTTGCTGATCGACGAACCGACCAACCATTTGGATGCGAAAGCCAGAGAGATCGTCTCGGCCTATCTGAAACGGAAAAAAGGATTTATTTTAGTCTCTCACGACCGCCGTTTTTTGGATGGCTGTGTTGACCATATCCTATCCATCAACCGGTCCAACATAGAAGTACAAAGCGGGAATTTCTCCGCCTGGTTTACCAACTTCCAGCGGCAGCAGGAATTTGAACAGGCACAAAACAGCAAGCTGAACAAAGAGATCCTTCGGATGAAGAGCGCGGCCAAGCAGAGCAAGCACTGGTCTGATGCCGTAGAAAAAACAAAGAATGGCACGCGGATCAGCGGGATCAAAGCCGATAAGGGATATATCGGCCACAAGGCGGCGAAGATGATGAAACGTGCAAAGTCCCTCGAAGCGCGGCAGCATCGGGCGATGGAAGAAAAGGCGGGTCTGCTGAGAAATCTGGAGACCGCAGAAGCGCTGAAGCTTGCGCCGCGCCGCGATGTTTCAGATCCCTTGGTGACGGTTTCTGAGGTCGTCCCGCTCTTCTGCGGCAAAGAGGTCTGCCAGCCCATTTCATTTACTGTCGAACAGGGAGACCGCATCGTGCTGGACGGCAAGAACGGCGCGGGAAAGTCGAGCCTGCTCAAGCTGCTGCTGGGGGAGCCGGCGGAATACCGCGGCACCATCAGGACCGGATCGGGCCTCATCCTGTCCTATGTGCCGCAGGATACCTCGGCCTTGCGAGGCTCGCTGTCGGACTTTGCAGAAAACAGCCGCATCGAGGAAAGCCTGTTCAAGGCGATCTTACGCAAACTGGATTTTACGCGCACCCAGTTTGAGAAAAACCTGGAAGATTTTTCGGCGGGACAAAAGAAAAAGGTCTTGCTGGCGAAAAGCCTTTGTGAGAAAGCGCACCTATATATCTGGGACGAACCGCTCAACTACATTGATCTGTATGCCCGGATGCAGATAGAAGATCTGATCCGGCAATATGCGCCCACGATGATCTTTGTCGAGCATGACCTTGCGTTCCGAACGGCCATTGCGACCAAAACGGTGCGCCTGTCCGGCGGCCGTGGAACGGGGGAGCAAGTTGCAGATCCCTGACCTCCCAAACCGTGACCGGGTCCAGGGCGAAGGGATCAAACTTTCCTGCTGGTTATGTGTTCCGGGAAAAAGAAAACCAGGGAGAAATAGCAATCGCCGGAACGGTATGGTATGCTGAGAGGGAAATCCCAAAAAGGAGGCGGTATAATGCCGATCGAGACGACCATTCGACAGCTGCGGCAAGCCCGGAGGCTGACCCAGGAGCAGGTGGCCCGGGCCCTGGGGGTCTCCGCCCCGGCGGTGAGCAAATGGGAGACCGGCGCGAGCCTGCCGGAGATCACCCTCCTGCCTGCCCTGGCCCGGCTGCTGGGGACCGATCTGAACGAGCTGCTGTCCTTTCAGAAGGAGATGAGCCGGGAGGACGTGGCGGCTTTTCTGAACCAGCTGGCAGAGACGGCGGCGGCAGAGGGGGTGCCGGCAGCCGTTGCCCAGGCCCGGGCCCAGCACCGGCAGTTTCCCCGCAGCGGCCTGCTGGCCCTGAATCTGGCCCTGCTGCTGGAGGGATTGGAGCTGACAGCGGCCTCTCCCCTGGAGGAGGCAGACGCGGCCTGGATCGCAGCGCTGTACCAGCAGGCGGCGGACTGTGACGACCGGGAAGTGGCTGCTCAGGCTGTTGCCATGCTCTTTGGCAAGGCCATGGAGCAGGGGGAGCTGGCCCGGGCCAGAGCGCTGCTGGACCGTCTGCCGCCGCCGGCCAGTTATGACAAAAAGCAGATGGAGGCCCGGCTGGCCCTGGCAGAACAGGACCGGACCGCAGGCGGTGCGCTGCTGGAACGGCAGCTGTTGGAGCAGGTGAGCGCAGTCCAGAGCACGCTGTTGTCCCTGATGGAGCTGGCCGCAGAGGAGGGGCGATGGGAGGATCTGGACACCCTGGCCGACCAGGGCTGCGCACTGGGGAAAGGGTTTGATCTGGCGGAGTATGGCCTTTGGAGCATCCGCCTGGAACAGGCGGTTCTGGGCCGGAAGCGTCAGGAAGGGCTGGAGGCGCTGGCCGGGCTGCTGGCCTGTCTGAAAGGGTCCTGGCCGGAAAAGACCTCTCCCTTCCGCCGGTATCTAGAGGGCAAGAAGATGGACCTGTCCCTGCTGGCGCCCGGCATCCGGCGGGAGCTGGCAGACCCGGCGGACCACCGGCTGGACTTTCTGCGGGAGGACCCCCGCTTCCAGGCGCTGCTGCGAGAGGGGGAGGGACCATGCGCTACACAGCCTTGACCCAACGGGCGATGATCCTGTGCTTTCAGGCCCACCGGGACCAGGTGGACAAAGGGGGCGTGCCCTACGTCTTTCATCCCTTCCATCTGGCCGAACAGATGGACAGCGAGGAGGCCATCTGCACGGCGCTGCTCCACGACGTGGTGGAGGACGGCGGCCTGTCGCTGGCGGACCTGGCCCGGGCGGGGATGCCGGACCGGGTGGTGGCGGCGGTGGACCGGCTGACCCGCCGGCCGGGGACGCCCTATGAGGACTATCTCCGCGCACTGGCAGAGGACCCGCTGGCGCGGACCGTCAAGCGGGCGGATCTGGACCACAACAGCGACCCGGAACGGCTGGCAGGTCTCTCGCCGGAGGAACGGCGGCGGCTGACCGAAAAATACCGGGCGGCCCGGGCGCTGCTGGACCGGGATTGAGGCGCGGCGGCGTCTGCGGACTTTCCCGGGAAAGCGGGGCGCAGCCTTTGGCGGCGGGGCATTGACAGGGGGAGAAAAGCTCGGTATGATAAGCGTATCTTGCACGCAGTTGCACCAAGAGTGGGACTGTGTAAGCGTGTCCCGCCGCTGTGCGTTCCGGCTGCTGCGTTTCCCGTGAAAGGAGGTCGTTGCGTTGGAAGAGATCCCTGCACTCATTATGGATCTGACCATCATCCTGACCATCGCCGCCCTGACCACCCTGCTGTGTAAAAAGATCAACCTGCCGTCGGTGCTGGGCTATCTGCTGGCGGGCTTTCTGGCCGGGCCGGTGGTGCAGTTTTTGCCCACCATCGAGGACCGGGGCAGCATCGAGGTCTGGTCGGACATCGGCGTGATCTTCCTCATGTTTGGTCTGGGGCTGGAGTTTTCCCTCCACAAGCTGGCCCAGGTGGGCGGCCCGGGCTTCCTTTCTGCCGGCGTTCAGGCGGTGGGGATGGGCGGCCTGGGCTTTCTGCTG
>CAKTSK010000026.1 GCA_934597725.1 uncultured Eubacteriales bacterium | reverse complement strand
TTTCAAGTTTTTCAAACTTTTTCTTTCCTCTTGGCCGTTTTTCGGCCCCGTCTCGCGACAGCTTTGATAGAATACCATGGTCTGCCGGGAAAGTCAACCCCTAATTTTCATTTTTTCAAACTTTTTTCCGATCTCCTGTTAGCGCGCCTCCCTTCCCACAAAACATATCCTATTGTATAGAGCGCCATGACGCCGGACACCGCCGGCGCCACCGTACCCAGCATCCCCAGGTCATCCCCAAAATGACGGCCCACATACCAGACCAGCGGCATACGCAAAGCCAGCGCCCCGACGGTACAGCTGACCATGGTCCAAAGCGTCTTGGACCGGCCATTGAGATACCCATTCAAACAGAAAACAAAGGCCACCATCAGATAGTCATAGCTGCACGCCCGGAAAAACGGCACGCCAGCCGCGATGACATCGGCATCCCGGGAAAACACGCCGATCATGGTTTCCGGCGCAGCCTGCGCCCAGAGCCAGAACACGCTGGCCACCGCAAGGGCAAAGCCCATCCCGATCCACAGCGATCTCCGCGCCCGGTCGGGCTTCCCCGCCCCCATGTTCTGGGCCGTGATGGCCGCCAGGGCGTCTGACACGGAAACAGCGGACAGCATGGAAAAGACATCGTACTTGCTGCCGATCCCCACCACCGCAGCCGCATATACGCCGCAGCCGTTCATCACCGCCGCCAGATAGAGGAAGGAGATCCGCACCATCAGCTCCTGAAAGGAGATCGGGACCCCCAGCCGGGCCAGACGGCCGGCCATGGGCAGGGAGATACGGAAGCTGGACGGCCGGAAGTCAAACAGGAACCGGCTCCGCTTGAGGGAAACGACCCCAATGACCACGCTGAGCCCTTGAGAGATCACCGTCGCCAGGGCGGTGCCGCTGGCCCCCATCCCTACATATTTTATAAAGAGAACATCCAGCACGATGTTGACCACACAGGCCACCGCGACGAAATACAGCGGGCGCACCGAATCCCCGCACCCCCGCAGCACGGCGCTGAGCGCATTATACCCGCAGATAAACACATTGCCCCAGGCGCAGATGGCCACATAGGACATGGTCTCCGAAAAGGACGCCGCCGGAGTATTGAGCAGTCTCAGCAAAGGCGCTTCAAACACCAGCATCAGCGCCGTCAGGACAAGGGCCACCAAAAAGAACAGGCTCAGCGTGGTCCCGATGGCTTCCTTTACCTTGTCCCAGCGCCCCATGCCGGTGTAGTTGCCAATGAGGATCGTCCCGCCCAGGGTCAGGCCGGTGACGAGGCTCGTCACGATCTGGGTGACCTGGGTCCCCGTCGAAACAGCCGCCACGCTTTCCGGGCTGCAATACTGCCCCACCACGAACAAGTCTACCGCGCCGTACAACGATTGCAGTACATTGGCCAGCAAAAACGGCAGCGTAAACGCCGCCAGCGCCTTGACCACGCTGCCCTGGGTCAGTGGATTCTTTGCAATGTCCATCGGTCCTCTCTCCCCATTCTGAGTTACTTTTTCTGGAAAAAGCGACACCATTATAGTATCTCCTTCCATTCTTCGTCAAGACAGGAAGCCCTTCTCGGGAAAAAGATCTCTCATCCTGACGTTCTTCCCGCCCGCGAAAATCAAGGCCGGACGACAGGGAAAGACTTGACAGATGGGATAGAATAAGGGATAATAAAGTACCATCGCTTTCCCAAAAAGAAAGTTTTCCATTGTATCGCACGGAAGGAGGTGCCTGCCTTGGCCGGAGAGAGCAGAAAGCAGATCGCCAGAAACAGCAAAGCCTTTCACGACTATTTCGTGGAGGACAAATACGAGGCAGGCATCGAGCTGGCCGGGACCGAAGTGAAGTCCATCCGCATGGGCAACGTCAACCTGAAGGATGCCTTCTGCACCATCAAGGACGGGCAGATGACCCTGAACGGGATGCACGTCAGCCCCTATGAAAAGGGCAACATCTTCAACCGGGAGCCCCGCCGCCCCCGCCGCCTGCTGATGCACAAGCGGGAGATCCTGCGGCTGTTCGCCAAGATCAAGCAGGACGGCTATACCCTGGTCCCCCTGAGCCTGTATTTCAAAGGCCCGCGGGTCAAGGTAGAGATCGGCCTGTGCAAGGGCAAGAAGCTCTATGACAAGCGCGAAGCTGCCGCCAAAAAAGACGCAAAACGGGAGATGGACCGCGCCCTGAAACAACAGCGCCGCTGACCGCCCCCCATTCCATACCTGAGAAATTTTCATTGATAAGGAGACAGTATCATGGCACAAAATCCCATTGTCACCATCGAAATGGAGGACGGCGGCAAGATCGTGGCCGAGCTCTATCCCGATGTGGCCCCCATCAGCGTGAACAACTTCATCAGCCTGATCAAGAGCGGCTTCTATGACGGCCTGATCTTCCACCGGGTCATCCCCGGCTTCATGATCCAGGGCGGCGACCCCCAGGGCGTGGGCATCGGCGGCCCCGGCTACTGCATCAAGGGCGAGTTCTCCGCCAACGGCGTGAAGAACGACCTGAGCCACAAGCGCGGTGTGCTCTCCATGGCCCGGGCACAGCCCATGGACTCTGCCGGCAGCCAGTTCTTCATCATGCACGCCGACGGGGATTTCCTGGACGGCCAGTATGCCGCCTTTGGCATGGTCACCGACGGCATGGACGTGGTGGACCGCATCGCCGCCGCCAAGACCGGCATGAACGACAAGCCCAAGGCCGACCAGCGGATGAAGACCGTCACCGTCGATACCTTCGGCGTGGACTATCCCGAGCCGGAAAAGCTCTAAAAACACACTCTTCCCACACACCGACCCAACGCCTGAGGGGCAAGGAGCCCTCCTCCCTGCCTCGCAGAGTTTGGCCTTCCGCAGAAGCTCAAATAAAATCTGGTATGTATTTTCGCCGGCTTTGCCGGGGAAAATACACCTCTCAGCCGCAAGTGCGCCCGCAGAGCGCGCGCAGCGGCTGCATCCCCACTTTTGGAATGGGGCGCCTCTGTATGTCTGGGCCACCGCCTGCGTACACAGGTATCCCACAGGCAAGAACCCGCCTGCCGACCCCATTCCAAAAGTCTATCTGGGGGCGTACTGGTTTCGACGGGGACATGGGTGCGGGAATAGCGGGCGGATGCGCCTGTCATCCTAAAAACGGGCAACTTATAAATTAAAGAACGACAGTAACGAAGTTCTCGCCGCTGCTTGATTAGCGGCTGTCCTCCCCGGAAGGACCACGAGCCGGGCTTGGGCATGATCTGAGTGGTGCACGTGACCGGGGTAAGCTTTGCCCCCGGCATGACCAATGAAGCTACCAACCCATGAAGCATGACGGCTTGCGTCATGGCGCGGGAATGCAAACAACCGTCTGCGCCCGGAGAGGTTCCCGAGGAAGTGTTTTCGGACGGGGGTTCAACTCCCCCCGCCTCCACCAAGGCAAAAGCCCTGAGTCCCAAAGGCTCAGGGCTTTTCCCTTTTCTAAGGCAGGTTATGACGGAAGAAGGAACATAAAAAGCAGGGGCGGCCCTTTGCACAAGGTGGACCCTGCTCATAGAAAAACAGGGCGGGAGATCCCGCCCTGTTTTTTGGTATCCTCTGGATGGCCGCTGGGGAATTACTGCAGCAGCTGCAGCACGCCCTGAGGCACCTGGTTTGCCTGGGCCAGCATGGCCTGGGCAGACTGGATGAGGATGTTGTTCTTGGTGTAAGCCATCATCTCGTCGGCCACGTCGGTGTCGCGGATGGTGGACTCAGCGTCCTGGATGTTCTCTTCCATGACGGACAGGTTGTTGATGGTGTGGTCCAGACGGTTCTGGTTGGCACCCAAAGTACCGCGTACATCGGAAACATAGTTGATAGCTTCCTTAATGGTGTCCAAAGCATCAGCCGCACTCTGCTGGTCTGCAATGGTCAGAGTGTCAATCTTCAGAGCCGCAGCATGGCAGTCCTTGATAGAAACTTCCAACTTGTTAAAGGTCTCCGAAGTATCTCCAATTTGGAGTACCAATCCCTCACTAGCAAGACCCGCACCACCAGCCAAAGCTGTGCCAGTGGCATTCGCTACCAACGTACCAACCTTTTCTGCCTTCAGGTCAATGCCAGCATTGGACAGAAGCTTATTAATGTCATCAACAGTTTCTGTTCCCTTCAGATTGAGATGGATGTCTCCATTAGCATAAGCAACCGCACTCTGCCCCTTAGAGCCATCGATGGTATCAATCATTACTTTACTAGTAATGTTTCCTGCTTTAGTAGAAACAAAATCAATGCCACCGGAGGTTGCTTTTGCATAAGCAGGCTTGGCTGTGGTTACACTTGCACCAGCGATGTCACCCGCCGCAGTCTCAGCCGTATCCTTAATTACGCCATCCTTAATAGTTACCTTCAAATCAGATGCACCATCAGGTTTCGTGCCGGTAGCCGCCGCAATAGCGTCATCAATCTCTTTCTGCGTGAACTCGCTGCCGCCACCGGTCTTACCTGTCAGAGTAATTGTCAAGGTTGTTCCATTCCAGGCAGCAGTTGTTTTCTCTGTACCAGCATCGCCCGCAGCAAATTTAACAGTCAGTCCCTCTTTACCTTCAACGGTAAAATCAAACGCAGCAATTTTTGCAGTTGTATCCACTGCAACAACAGCAGATCCACCAACTTTACCGCCACCAAGCTTACCATCAAGCAACTTAATTCCGTTAAAGTTGGAGGAATCGGCAATACGGTCAATCTCGTCCCGCAGCTGAGAAACTTCCTTCTGCAACTGAACTCGGTCTGTCTTATTTTCATAAGTACCATTGGCAGACTGCTCGGCCAGCTCATACATGCGGTTGAGCATATCATGGACTTCGGTCAGAGCTCCCTCAGCGGTCTGGATCAGGGAGATGCCGTCCTTGGCGTTCTTCTGGGCCACGTCCAGGCCAGTGATCTGGGCGCGCATCTTCTCAGAAATCGCCAGACCGGCGGCGTCGTCACCGGCACGGTTGATCTTATAGCCGGAAGACAGCTTTTCCAGGTTCTTGGACAGGGCAGAGGTGTTGCCGGTGTAGTTGCGGTAGGCATTCATTGCCATAATATTGTGTTGAATGCGCATGAGTTTCCTCCTATAGAAAATCTGTTTAGTGTGACGGGGATCTCCTTAAACCCCAGCACAGGTCGTGGCGCGTCCTCTCCCCCGGCATCTGGCCGGGATGGTCCGAAGGGTCGGGCGCAGGTACTTCTATTTCAACCGGCCCGTCGGCCGGGTGAAACCAAATGCTGAATACGCGGGGACGGCCCAGAGGGCTTCGGGCGCGCGCCTGCCGGAGGCAGGAGGTTGCCGTCTCTTTTTCCCACTGCTCCAATGAGGAGAACGCTGTCCGGGAAAGAGGAGGATGGTCCCTCTCCCCTGGACAACGCTCCCGCCCGAGGAGGGCATGGGCATCCCCCGGTGTCCCGACCGGGAGCGTGAGAAACACAGGGGCGGCGTCAAGCGACCCCGTTGGTTTGATAGAATTGCAGCAAGCCCTGGTCCCGGAGGTTCTCTGCGCCGTTTTGGGCGCGGTCCAGGACTGCGCCGCAGGAGGGGCAGGTCCACCGGCGGGCGGCGGCGGGTAAGCCGTCGTGGATCGCGCCGCAGTGGTGGCAGGTCTTGGCGGAGGGAAAGTATTTCTCCACCACCAGACAGGGCTTCCCCTGCCGGGCCAGCTTGTAGGTCAGGAAGGTGCGGAACATGCCGTATCCCAGGGACTGCGCCCGGCCCAGACCGGGCCGCTGGGCCATTTCGGTCAGGTCGGCGTCCTTCACACACACGGCGTTCCAGATATCTGCTAAACGGCGGCTCTCCTTGTGCAGGAAATCCTTGCGTTGGTTGGCGAGGTGTTCGTGCAGTTTTCGCAGGCGGTAAAGCTGCTTTTCGTAGCGCCGGGACCCCTGCTCCATGCGGGCCAGCTTTTGCTGTGCCCGACGTATTTTGTCTTGGGTCTGTGCCATCCAGCGGGGCAGGTCGGCCCGGTGACCCTGGCTGTCCACATAAAAGTGCGCCAGGGAGAGATTCAGGCCCAGCGTGGTCTCCGGTGTGGGCAGGACCGGCTTGGGGGGCCGGACCGGACACTGAAAGAGCAGGGAGCAGAAATACTTGCCGGTGGGTGTGCGGCTCACTGTGGCCGACTTCAGCTTCCACCAGTGCAGGGGCTTGCGGTAAAGTTTGGCTTTCACTTCACCGGCTTTGGGCAGGCGGATGCCGTTGGGGGTCAGGAAAATGTTGGACCCCTTGCCGGCGGCGTAGTATTGGCAGGGAACGGTGTAGGCTTCCCGACTCTCCTTCTTCCGTTTGTAGGTGGGGTGGTGGTACGCCTTGGGATCGTCAAAAAAATGCTGAAAGGCTTTGCGGAGGTTTTGGTGGACCGTGGCCAAGGCGCTGCTGTCGGCCTCCTTGAGGAAGGGGGCTTCCTTTTTGTACTTGGCCGGGGTGGGGAGAAAGTGAACGTCGGTCTCGGCGTAAAATTTTTCCTGATCCGCCAGAATATGGTTCCAGAGCCAGCGGCAGCAGCCGAAGGTCTGTTCAAAGAAGGCCGCTTGGGAGGCCGTTGGGTAGAGGCGGACCTTGATGGTGGTGTTTTGCAGGACGGTTGGTTTCATCCCGGCCTCCTTCCTCCGTTGGGCCAAGCGCTGTGTCTAAAAGTATGCTTTCGGTAACAAGATGACGAAGTTTTGAAAACCCGGGAAAAAGGCTTAATTTTTCCCAAATTCAGACGAAAATATAGATAGAAGGGGAAACGGAACCACAAAAAAACGCTGTTACTAAAAGTATACTTTTAGTAACAGCGCTTTGTTCTCTTTGTTCATGTTTCCGGGGCCGCCGCGCCGCCCGGGCCGTCAAGGTGACTTTGTCACTGCACTGTGCCGCACGATCCTGTATGATGAAAAAAACACGCAGAGGAGGCGCACCAGCCATGAACGTGATCGTAAACAACCCGGAAGGTCTGCCCGAGGAGATCGTCCAAAAAGCCATTCGGATGATGGAGCAGGAGGAAGGGAGGACCGTGCAGGAGATCACGCTCCGCAGCACCGGCCGCCCGGACGAATATGGGATCATCCCCGTTTTTGTGCCGGTCCAGTTCCAGCGCATCCGCCGCATCACCGGCTATCTGGTGGGCACCCTGGACCGCTTCAACAACGCCAAGCGCGCAGAGGAGCACGACCGCGTCAAGCACAACGCCTGACCTGCCCCGCCGCAAAACCTTCCCGGCCAGCAGCCTGCGCTGCTGGCCGTTTTTCGCGCCCCAGCCCGGGCCTGCTCCCGTTGCAGATTCGGGAAAAAGCATCTATACTGAATGTGCCGGCGTCCCGCAGCAAAAGGCCGTCACGGCGGCTTGCCCGGTCCCCTTTCCTGCCGGCGCACCGGCAGGGCGTTCTAACAGAAATCTAACATCCGCCCTGGTATCATGGCATACAAACCCAAAGGAGGTGCGCGTCTTGCGAATCTTGCTTGCAGAAGATGAAAAGCTGCTCTCCGGCTACCTCGTCAAAGGCTTAAAGAACAGCGGCTACGCTGTGGACGCCGTCTACGACGGCGACGCCGCGCTGTATGAGTATGCCGTCAACGAGTATGACTTGATCGTGCTGGACTTGAATCTGCCCAAAAAAGACGGATTGGAGGTGCTCCGGGAGATCCGGGAGAAGGACGCCGACATAAAGATCCTCATTCTGTCTGCCCGAAGCAAGGTAGAGGATCGAATCCTCGGCCTGGACGAAGGGGCCAACGACTACCTCATCAAGCCTTTTGATTTCGGAGAATTAGAGGCCCGTATCCGCAGTCTGCTGCGGCGGGCGTTTTCCCAGGCTCCGGTCGTGTTGTCTATGCAAGGACTGGAATTGGACACAGGCGCAAAAAAAGTGGTCTATCAAGGCCAGGAAATTCCCCTGACCCGCAAAGAGTACGGCATTCTGGAATATTTGATGCGCCACAAAGAGCAAGTGATCAGCGCAGAGGAACTCACGGAACACGTCTGGAACAACGACTTCGACCCCTTTTCCAACACCTTCCGCTATCACATCCACAGCTTGAAGAAAAAACTGACCCGCTCCACCCAGAGAGAATGGATCAAAACCGTTCGCGGGCAGGGCTACAGGATGGAGGAGACGATATGAAACGGTTGTCGTTACAGTGGCGGATCACCCTGCTGACCGCCTTGGTCCTGGCCCTTTCCAGCGCCGCTTTGACGGCAGTGGCCATGGTCAACGCCGAGACCGCCTTTGTCGTTCTGTGGGACACCGCAGCCCCGACCGCGCCCGCGCTGCCCGAAGACGTCCCCACCGACGCCACCGAAGAAGCCTCCACCCCGGCCCAGCTTGCCAAACGCGGCTTTGACCTGAGAAGCATCCTGGCCTGTGTCGTCTTTACTGCGCTCGGCTCTGTGGCGGCCTATTATGTGGCGGGCAAATCCCTGGCTCCTCTGCGGGCGCTGAGCGCCGCCGTAGGCTCGATCGACGAAACCACCTTGTCTCAGCGCCTTGCCGACGCGCCCACGCACGACGAGGTCGGCGCGCTCACCAACCGCTTCAACCAAATGCTCACCCGGCTGGACGATGCCTTCCTGCGGCAAAAACGGTTTACCGCCAACGCCGCCCACGAATTAAAAACGCCGTTGGCAACCATGAAAGCAGGTATTCAGGTGCTTTCTGCCGATCAGGCCGTTACAATGGAGGATTATAAAGAGTATACGCAGAAGACGTTGCTCAGCATTGACCGGCTGGCCAGGATCATAGATGACCTGCTTTTGCTGGCATCTGCCGGAGAAAAAACAGCACGCGAAAAAGAGGAGGTCTGGCTGGAGCCGTTGTTTGACGCCATTATAAGCGAGCTTTCCCCTCAGCTGGAACAGCGCGCCATCACTTGCACCATAGATTGCGGTGACCTCTTGCTCCAGGGAAGCGCCCCGTTTCTGTATCGTTCTTTCTTCAATTTGATCGAGAATGCCTGCAAATATGGCCGCCAGGGCGGGCGCATCCAGGTCACAGCAAGGCAGGCGGCCCATGAGATCGTGGTCTCTGTAGAGGATGACGGGCCGGGGATCGACCCGGCACATCTGCCCTATCTTTTTGACGCATTTTACCGCGTGGACAAGTCGCGCTCCCGCGCACTGGGCGGCTCCGGCCTGGGGTTGTCCTTAGTGAAAACCATGATCGAGGCAGAGGGCGGACATATTCACGCAGACAGCGACGGCGTCCACGGGACCTGTTTCACCGTGTACTTGCCCGCTTGAGGCGCTGCCCCGAAAAGAGACGAGCGTTTTCTCGTCTCTTTTTTCGTTCTAACAGAAATCTAACATTCCCTTTGGTATGCTACCTTTGCCAAAGGGCAAGAAAACATGTGATCACAGGAGGTATCACCATGAAACGAAACGTAATTGCCGGGCTGCTGTGTCTGTCTCTGGTCTTTGGGCTGGCGGCCTGCTCGGGCGCCAACGACGCAAAGGCGCCGCCGGCAGGAGACGCTTCCAACGCAGACGTTCCCGCAAGCGGCGAAGCCGTGTCAACTGCCATCGGCTGTCCGTCCAACATGAGTCCCTATGAGGAAAATGTTTATCCCTACATGGGCGTTTCCCTCAACATCCCGGAAAAGCTCCTGCACGCCATTTGGGACAACACCGTCTTTATGGCCACAGAAGAAGATGTGGAACACACCGATCTGAAGGAGCCCGACCAACTCCCGGCGGATTGGCGTCCCGATCCGAAGCAAACGATTTTGCACAGCGGCTCTATCGAGTTCCTCTTCCTGCCGGAAGGAATGCGTGAGCGCGCCCCCCACGCCGGCATGAAGGACCCGATGTCTTACGAGGAGTATCAGACCTGGATCACCGACGCGCTGCCCATGGCCCGGCTGGGGATGTACCGAACGGAAGAATTTACGGAGGATATGCTGTCTGCCACCGGTTATGAGCAGCATCACAAGCTGGGCCAGACGAAAGAGTACGTCTATTATCTGAGCCGGAACGCCGTTCCGGAGGGACAGACCCAGGAGGCAAAGGACCTCTTTGCCACACTGTCCGCGCTGGAGCAGGGGATCTCCGTCCAGGAGCCAAAACCGGCCGACGAACACTACTTCGGCATCGTCACCCCAGAGGCCAACGACCGCGCTGAGGTCGGCGCGTTCAACGCCCAAACGCTGGACGGCGTCCCTGTCGACCAGACCATTTTCGCAGACAAGAAGCTGACCATGCTCAACGTCTGGACCACTTGGTGCGGCGCCTGCATCACGGAAATGCCCGATCTGGAAGCGCTTTCCCACGACGTGCGCGGCATGGGTGCACAGGTGATCGGCCTTGTCTGCGACGCCTCTGATCTGCGCGGAGAGATCGACGAGGAACTGCTGGAACTGGCACAGCAAATTGTAAAACGCACCGGCGTGACCTTCCCCACCCTGGTCCCGGACAAGACGCTGCACGATGGCTTGCTCAAGGGGATGCTGGGCTATCCCACTACGTTCTTTGTGGATGAACAGGGCGATCTGGTCGGAGAGCCGGTCCTTGGCTCAAACTCGAAAGATGACTGGATGAAGCTGATCCAGGAACGCCTGGCGGAGGTGGACGGGTGAACAAATACAAAGAAGTGGCGCTGCCTTTGCTGATCATCACTTTGGGCGGCATCTGTATGTTTGCCGGCGCAGCGCGGGGGGAGCTGAAAATTTTGTTTGCAAAGGCAATCAAGATCTGCTTGGAGTGCATTGGCATTGGCTAAGAAAAAAAGAACCCGTCACTTTCGCACCTGCGTGCAGGCCGCGTGGGCATTTCTCACAAACTGCTATGCCATCGGCTTTGCAGAAGGCAAGATCTATACCGGCCCGCTGAAAAACCTCTGCCTTCCGGGGCTGAACTGCTATTCCTGTCCCGGCGCAGTCGGCTCCTGTCCGATCGGCTCCCTTCAAGCGGTCATGGGCAGCTGGAAATTCAGCGTCAGTCTTTATGTCGGCGGCTTTTTGATGCTCGTCGGCGCGCTGATGGGCCGGTTTGTCTGCGGCTGGCTGTGCCCGTTCGGTTTGGTGCAGGATCTGCTCTACAAAATCCCCTTCCTCCGAAAGATCGATCGTTTCCCCGGAGATAAGGCTTTGCGGTATCTAAAGTATGTGATCCTGCTGGTGTTTGTCATCCTCATGCCGCTGTTTGTGGTAGACATCGTCGGACAAGGCGGCCCAGCGTTTTGCAAATATATTTGTCCCTCTGGAACGCTGATCGGCGGCATTCCGCTGGTGTTCAAAAACCCAAGTTTACAGGCGATGGTGGGATTTCTGTTTCAGTGGAAGGCAGCGATCCTCATTGTAACAGTTTTGATCTCTATCCTCATTTATCGGCCATTCTGCAAATATATTTGTCCTTTGGGGGCTACATACGCTCTGTTCAACCGAGCGTCTCTGTATCGCCTGCGCGTGGATCAGAATGCCTGTGTGAATTGCGGTTTGTGCGCCAAAACCTGCAACATGGGCGTTGACCCCGTTAAAACGCCAAACAGCGCGGAATGCATCCGCTGCGGCGACTGCGCCCGGGCCTGTCCAAAGGACGCCATTCACCTGGGGTTCCGAACGCGCTCCACCCGCCCCCATTGAGCCCTCCTTTTTCGGCCAGCAGCCTGTGCTGCTGGCCGTTTTGCGCGCCGTGACAGGGTCTCCCTTTCCTGCCCCATCGCAAGCCGCCATTCCCCCATTGACACCACCAAAAAAATCGCCTATCATCGAGAGAAAACGGATCATTTTCGCCGGGGAAACGCACCGTTGAGCCAAGGAAACGGTGCGTCGGTTGCGGAATGACGCCCTGTTTTATATCCTTGATGCAGGAGGACACCCTGTTGGACGCACAAAAATTCGGTTCCTTTGTGGCCGCTTTGAGAAAAGAACACGGCATGACGCAGGCGGACCTGGCCGACAAGCTCCAGGTGACAGACAAAGCCGTAAGCCGCTGGGAGCGCGGCGTTGGTCTGCCGGACATCGCGACCCTGACCCCTTTGGCCAACGCATTGCAGGTCACCGTCTCGGAGCTCTTGCAGGCAGAAAAAAGCGAGGACGAGCCGCCAGCTCCACAAGAAGCTGCAGCAGACAGCACAGACCTGATCCCCCAGAACACAGAACCACAACCGAACCGCAAAAAGCGCCGGTTCGCGATCGGGGTGGTGATCGGCTGTATCTCATTGCTTTTTGCGCTGGCACTTTTCCTGGGGTACCCAGCCTTCCCCGTACAAAAGTTCTTCTTTTTCTTTCTCCCGCTGTGTCTGCTCTCTGTCTGTGAATATGTCATCGAGAAGCAGGACAAGACGCTGGCCTTGCTCTTTCCTCTTCTCGTCGCGTGCTCTGGATTTGTTTTTGGAAAGGAGGCTGTCCTGATCGCCGCCGCTCTGCTTGCGGAATACGGCATCCTCCAACAGAAGGATCACTCCTCCAAAGATCCCTGAAACACAGCCGCAACAGCAAGGAGGAACTTTCTGATGAGACGAAGCATGACCGGACTGTTACTCACCCTTTTGATGGCCTGTCTGGCCGGGTGCGGTAACGAAAGCACTTCCATTCCAACCACCGCGAAGGACCTCGCCTTCCTGACATACACCGACATTGATACGGTCTGCGAGACCCCCGCGTTGTCCCGGGCCGGAACAGACCTCTTGTCGGCGATGGAAGGCCAGCTCTTGCTGTCCTATCTGGCCAAAGATCCCGCCGCGCTGATCAGCGCCTTAAAGCAGCAGCCGGGAGGCACCATCTGGGTCTGCGGCGGGGCCAGCCTGATCCAACAGCTGATGACGGCGGACGCCATTGATGCCTATTGTTTCTCGGTCATCCCCACCATGCTGGGCGATGACATCCGTTTGTTTCCGCTGAACCCCCGCGAAATGAGGCTGACCCTGGTCAAAACACGGTGTTACAACGGGATCACCGACCTCATTTACCAGCGCCGCCCGCTTCCCTCGCCCGCATCCGCAGCAACGGAAGGGCATGTCACGCGCTCAAACCAGCTTGACTGAATCGATCGGTGTCATCCGCAAAAGGATGGGAAGGTTCTGTTTTCTCTCAAAAACGAAAAACCCCCTTGGTTTTTCAACCAAGGGGGTCTTGTGGTGCGCGAGGCGGGACTTGAACCCGCACGTGCGTATTGCACACTAGAACCTGAATCTAGCGAGTCTGCCAATTCCACCACTCGCGCTTGTTCTGCACCGGAGTATTCTCGTCCAGCGCGAGATTTATCATACCATAGAGAACGGGTCCTGTCAAGCAAAAACAGGTATTTTTTCAGCTTTTGCGCTGATTTTTCCGCCGCATAAAAAACGTACCGCTGCTTCTTTCAGAGAACGCTAATACAACAAAAAACTCCTCGGCATTTCAGCCAAGGAGTTTTTGTGGTGCGCGAGGCGGGACTTGAACCCGCACGTGCGTATTGCACACTAGAACCTGAATCTAGCGAGTCTGCCAATTCCACCACTCGCGCTTGTCTTGCACCGGAGAACTCTCGTTCAGTGCGAGACTTATAATACCATACCATCGGGAGTCTGTCAAGGGGTTTTTCCCGATTTTCTCTCTTTTTTGAAAAACTTCGTCCGCCGCCCGGTTACTTCGTGCCGAAGATCCGGTCCCCCGCGTCACCCAGGCCGGGGACGATGTAGCCGTGTTCGTTGAGCTTTTCATCCACCGCAGCCACATAGATCTCCACGTCGGGATGGTCCCGGCGGACCCGGTCGATGCCCTCCGGGGCGGCCAGAATATTCATGAGCTTGATGTTCTTCACGCCGTACTCCTTGACAAAGGTGATGGCTGCCGAAGCCGAGCCGCCGGTGGCCAGCATGGGGTCGAGGATGATCACATCCCGCTCGGCAATGTCCGACGGCATTTTGCAGTAATACTTCACCGGCTCCAGGGTCTCCGGGTCCCGGAACAGGCCCACATGGCCCACCTTGGCCAGAGGGACCAGGGTCAGGATGCCTTCCACCATCCCCAGACCGGCCCGGAGGATGGGCACAATGGCCATTTTCTTGCCGGCGATCTGACGGGCCGTGGTCTTGGCCACCGGGGTCTCGATCTCCACTTCCTGAAGGGGAAGATCCCGGGTGGCCTCATAGCACATCAGGACGGCGATCTCGCTGACGATTTCGCGAAAATCCTTGTCGCCGGTGTTTTTGTCCCGCAGAACGGACAGCTTGTGCTGCAACAGGGGGTGATCCAATACATGTACCATTTCCATAGAGGGTGCGCTCCTTTTCTTTCGTTATCTCTGTGGTGTTTGGTTCTCTCGGGCCAGGCGTTCCCGCTCGGCCTGGGACAGGCGGTGGTAGACCGGGACCAACTCCTCTGGGGAGGTAAGGGCCCCTTGCCGGGCCAGCTCCAGGCCCTCCCGGGCCACGCCCCAGGCGCTTTGCAGGCGCAGGTTCGGCGGGGCCAGCACGGCGGGAATACCCGCCGCCGTGAGGGCATCATAGCAAAGCTGCGCGCCGTCGCCCACCACCAGCTGGGGCTGCGGGTCCTCCCGCAGTTCTTCCACCAGCTGTTCCAGGCTGATGGCCCGGTCGGGGCTTAGCCGCCGGGGACAGGTCCCGTCCGCCTGAAACCGGGCGTTGTAAATCTGCTGACGGCGGGCATCCATGGCCGCGCAGACCTGGCCGGAAAACCCCGCCAGGCTCCAGGCCATCCCCGCCAAGGTGGAACACCCGGCGCAGGGCAGCTCCGCCGCCCAGGCCAGCCCTTTGGCGGCGGCCACGCCGATCCGCAGGCCCGTGAAAGACCCCGGCCCCGCCGCCACAGCCACCAGGTCCAGGTCCCGTGGGGTCAAGCCGCAGGCATCCAGCAGGCTCTGGGCCATGGGCAGCAGGGTCTGGCTGTGGGTCAGACCGGTGTTCTGAAAGCTCTGGGCGATGAGGGTCTCGTCCTGGCACAGGGCCACCGAGGCCGACACCGCCGAAGACTCCAAGGCTAAGATCTTCACGGCTTCCCCTCCTCTCCGTCCTCTGCCCCCGGGCCGCGGAAGGTAAGCACGCGCTGCTCCTCCCCTTCTCCCCGGCGGATGTCTACATAGAGGGTGTCCTCATCCAGGGCATCCCGGATGTTCTCGCTCCACTCCACGGCACAGATCCCGCCCCGGCGGAGGAAATCCTCCCAGCCGATGTCGAACAGTTCCTCGGCGCTGTGCAGGCGGTACATGTCAAAGTGGAACAGGGGCAGACGACCACCCTCGTATTCGTTGACGATGGTAAAGGTGGGGCTGGTGACCCGCTGGGAGATCCCCAGTCCCCGGGCCATGCCCCGGACAAAGGCGGTCTTTCCCGCGCCCAGGTCCCCGGAGAAAGCCACCACGGCACCGGGCGCCAGACGGGCCGCCAGGGCGCAGCCGATGGCCTCGGTCTCGGCCTCGTTTGCTGAATATCGTATCATGGAAAAAGGATTCCTTTCCTGGGGCCGTCGGGTCCCGGAGATGTTTTTTCTATTTTAACATAAATCCTCCCGGATTTCTACCGGGCAGATCGTTTTTCGCGCAGCATCCTGTCCTTCCTCCCGCAGAGCAGGCCCCGCCCCCACCGGTTCCGCCCCGCTGCGACAAAATTTATCGCCGGCGGAGGGGTATCATAGAAGAAACATCGGTCTCCGTTGACAGACCGCCTCGATGGCAAAAAGGAGAAGGCCCATGGGACGAAGAAAACAAGAACGATGGCTGCCGGCCCTCTGTCTGGCCGCCGCGCTGTATGGCCTGGCGCTGATCTTCAGCGCCACCCGCTATGACCCCGCCCTCCACACCGCCGTGGGAAAGCAGGGGGTCGCCTTGGGGGGCGGTCTGCTGCTCTGCCTGCTGTTACAGGCGGTGGATCTGCGCCGGGTATTGGAACAACGCTGGTGGCTGCTGCCGCTGGTCAACGCCGGGCTGCTCCTGCTGCTGATCCCCCTGGGCAACGACGACGGCACAGGCAACAAGAGCTGGCTCGCCTTGCCGGGAGGCTTGTTCAACTTGCAGCCGGCAGAGGTGGTCAAGCTGACCTTCCTGCTGCTGCTGGCCTTTCAGATAAGCAGGCTGCGCGAAAAGGGGCTGGACCGCCCCAAGGCCGTCTTTCTGCTGCTGCTCCATGTGCTGGCGCTGTGCGGCCTGCTGTATGGCGTGTCGGGAGACATGGGCATGGTGGCCGTCTATCTGGCCATCTATCTGGGGATGCTCTGGGCCGCGGGGCTCCATCCCCTGTGGCTGTTGGGGCAGATCGCCGCCGGCGCCGCCCTGCTGGTGCTGCTCTGGCCCCGGCTGCCGGACTATGTACGCCTGCGGTTCCAGGTGGTCCTGGACCACGACCTGGACCCCCTGGGCAAGGGCTTTCAGCAGGAGCGCAGCCTGCTGGCTCTCGGGTCCGGCCAGGGGCTGGGGCAGGGCTATTTACAGGGGACCCAGACCCAAAGCGCCTCCCCATCGGCCCTTCCCGCCCGGCACACGGATTTCATTTTTTCCGTGGCCGGAGAGGAGCTGGGGCTGGCGGGCTGCCTGACGATCCTGGCCCTGCTGGGGGCCATCGTCCTGCGCTGTCTGTGGCTGGCCCACCGGAGCAGCGACCCGTTGTTCATCGCCGTGGCTGCCGGGGTGGCCACCATGTTCGGCGCACAGACCCTGCTCAACGTAGGCATGTGCCTGTACGTCGCCCCGGTGGTGGGCGTGACCCTGCCTTTTTTCAGCTACGGCGGCTCCTCTCTCCTGTCGTCCTTCGGCGCGGTGGGGCTGGTGCTCTCCCTGAGGCAGGAACCCCTGGGAGGAAGCGGCAGCGCCCCCGGCGTATAGAGGGCTCTGCCCGGGAAACCCTATTGCCAACGACAGGACAACAAGGAGGTCCGCTGCAATGGCATATTCCAACCTTCCCAAGCGGTTCGGCTTCTGGGGGATCTTGATCGCCCTGACCTTCACCCTCTCCCTGCCCGCGCTGGCATTCTTTTCCCCGGAGGCGGAGCGCGATCCCGAGGCCCCGCTGGCAGAAAACCTCACGCTGCAAACCTACCGGGACGTGGCGGTCTGCGGCACGTTTGCCGGCCGGGACCCCCAGGGCGATCCCCTCACCTTCCGCATCACCAAGACCCCGGCCCGGGGGGCCGTCACCCTGGCAGAGGATGACCCGGCCCGCTTCACCTACACCCCCTATGAGAGAAAAACCGGCAAGGATACCTTCACCTATGTGGCCGTCGATCCCGCCGGCCACACCTCTCCCCCCGCCAAGGTCTCTCTGCACATCGCAAAGCCCCGCACCAAGGTCACTTATGCGGACATGCAGGGCGACCCGGCCCACAAGGCCGCCATCGCCCTGGCCGAGGAAAAGATCTTCGTGGGGGAAACCATGGGGGACACCTGGTTTTTCCATCCCCAGACCCCGGTGACCCGCGAGGCCTTTCTGACCATGGCCATGGACACCGTGGGGCTGGATGCCGCCTCGGCCAGCCAGGCCACCGGCTTTGCCGATGACGACCACATCTCGGCCTGGGCCAAGCCCTATGTCTCGGCCGCCCAGAAGGCCGGGATGATCCAGGGCAGCGGGGAAAGCCGCGCCGTCTTTGCCCCCAGCCGGACCATCACCCAATCGGAAGCCGCCGTCCTGCTGGACCGGCTGCTGCACCTGGCCGACGTGGCCGACCAGGGCACGCTGCCCCAGGATGCCGCCCCGGCCTGGGCCCATCAGGCAGTGGTCAATCTGTCCGCCGTGGGGATTTTGGAGGACCGCACCGCACAGAAGGAGACCCTCTCCGCTCCCCTTACCCGGGCGCAGGCCGCAGAAATGCTGCAATCTGCTATGGAAGTGCTGGACTTCCGGCAGAAAATTTGGTAAACTATCCCTAACAACCGCTTTACCCGGGGACGCAGCCGTCCGGAACCCCCCGCCGCGTCCCGCCACAGAAAGAGAGCGCGCCATGGAGCAAGCCGTGATTCATGCCCCCTTCGGCCCCCTGACCCTGTTTGCAGAGGATGGTGTCCTGATCGCCCTGGTCTTTGGAGACTACGGCGGCTATGACGACCTGCCGGTCTTCCGGGCCGCCAAAGCACAGCTGGAAGAATACTTCGCCGGACAGCGGCGGAGCTTCTCCCTGCCTCTGCGCCCAGAGGGCACCCCCTTTCAGCGCCGGGTCTGGCAGTGTCTGTGTCAGATCCCCTATGGTCAGGTCATCTCCTACCGGGAGCTGGCCGCACAGGTGGGGTCTCCCCGGGCCTTTCAGGCCGTGGGCCAGGCCAACGGCAGGAACCCCCTGCCCATCCTCATCCCCTGCCACCGGGTCATCGCCGCCGACGGCACCCTGGGCGGCTATGCCAGCGGCGTGGAGCACAAAGCCTTTCTGCTCCGCCTGGAAGGCGTCCGCCTGCCGGAGCCTCCCCCACCCCGGCGGATGCGGGGCCGGGGGCTGCTGACCCGCTGAGGGCTGCCGCCCGCTTCCCCCAGAGAGATGCCCCCCAGCCAAGGGGTGGGATCTTTGCGCGAAAAAACCGTTCCTCTCCCAGCACGCTTGCCGGGAGGAGGAACGGTTTTCTGTTTCTTATTTCATCAGCAGGTACATGACCGCCTTCTGGGCGTGCAGACGGTTTTCTGCCTCGTCGAAGATCTCGTCGGCGTGGGCCTCAAAGACCTCCGCCGTGATCTCCTCTCCCCGGTGGGCGGGCAGGCAATGCTGCACCATGGCGTCGGGGTGGGCCGCACCCATGACCTTTTCATTGATCTGATAGGGTTCAAAGACCAGCTTCCGCTGCTGGAACTCCTCCTCCTGCCCCATGGAAGCCCACACGTCGGTGTAGAGCACGTCAGCGTCCTTGGCCGCTTCCAGGATGTCGGGGGTACACAGGAATTTTCCGGGGTAGTCCGCCGCAAAGGCCAGCACCTCGGGGTCGGGCTGGTAGGTCTCGGGGCAGGCAATGGCCACCTGCATCCCGCACTTGAGGCCGCCGACGATCAGGGAGTTTGCCATGTTGTTGCCGTCGCCGATGTAGCACAGCTTCAGCCCTTCCAGCTTCCCCTTGTGTTCCCGAATGGTCATCAGGTCCGCCAGCACCTGGCAGGGGTGGCAGAAATCGGTCAGCCCGTTGATGACGGGGATGGAGGCGTACTTGGCCAGCGTCTCCACTTCCTCCTGGGCAAAGGTGCGGATCATGATGCCGTCGCAGAACCGGGACAGGACCCGAGCGGTGTCCTCCACCGGCTCGTTGCGGCCGATCTGGCTGTCCTTGTCCGACAGGTAGATGGCGTTGCCGCCCAGCTGATAGATCCCGGTCTCGAAGGAGACCCGGGTCCGGGTGGAGCTCTTCTCAAAAATCATCGCCAGGGTCTTTCCGGCGAGAAAGGGGTGCTGGATGCCGGCCTTCCGCATGGCCTTGAGCTGGTCGGCAGTGTCCAGGATCTCCAGGATCTCCTCGCCGGACAGATCCAGCAGTTTCAGCAAGTCTTTTTTCATGTCAGAATCTCTCCTTTCGTCTCAGCCCATCAGGGTCTGCTTCAGGATGGCCAGCCCCTGGTCCATCTCCTCTTTGGTGATCACCAGCGGCGGCAGCAGGCGCAGCCGGTCCCCGGCGGTCAGGCACAGCAGACCGTTGTCGATGAGCTGCGCCGCCAGCTCCTTGTTGGTGCGCTCGCCCTTGACGTCGATGCCCAGCATGAGGCCCATGCCCACCACGTCGCCCAGCACCGGGCAGTTCATGGCCTGGATGCCCGCCCGGAGGTAGTCGCCCTTCTCCCGGACCTGGGCAAAAAAGGCGTCGTCCATGGTCTCCAGCACCGCCAGCGCCGCCGCCGTGGAGACGGGGTTGGCCCCGAAGGTGGACCCATGGGTGCCGGGGGTGAGCACGCCTGCGCACCGGGCATTGGTCAGGATGCCGCCCAGCGGCAGGCCCCCGCCGATCCCCTTGGCGAAGGAGACCACATCCGGCTGGATGCCGAACTGCTGGAAGGCAAAGAGGCTGCCGGTGCGGCCGATGCCGGTCTGGACCTCGTCCACCAGCAGCAGCCAGTCCTTCTCCCGGCACAGGGCGGCCAGATGCCGGACCATGTCCTGCTCCAGAGGACGCAGGCCGCCCTCGCCCTGGATCAGCTCCACCATGACCGCGCATACGTCATCCCCGGCCTGGGCCTGGATGCTCTCCAGGGTGGGGTCGGCATAGCGGAAGGCCTCGTTGAAGGGGAAGAAATAGTTGTGATAGCTGTCCTGGCCGGTGGCGGTGAGGGTGGTGATGGTCCGGCCATGGAAGGAACGGTTGAGGGTGATGATGGTGCTGCGTCCCTTGCCATACTTGTCAAAGCTGTATTTCCGGGCCACCTTGATCATGGCCTCGTTGGCCTCGGCCCCGGAGTTGCCAAAAAAGACCTTGTCCATCCCGCTGCGGCTGCACAGCGCCTGGGCCAGCTTCGCCCCGGGCTGGGTATAGAACAGGTTGGAGATATGCCCCAGCTTGCCGATCTGAGCCGTGATGGCGTCGATCCACCGGGGATTGGCGTAGCCCAGGGAATTGACCCCGATGCCACTGGTAAAGTCGATGTACTTTCGCCCGGACAAACTGTACAGGGTCGCCCCTTCCCCGTGGTCAATGTCCACCGGGAAGCGCCCATAGGTATGCATGACATACGTTTCGTCCATCGCTTTCAGTTCTTCAAACGTCACGGCTCTCACTCCTTTTATCCATCCATGTGACCATTGTCGTGTATCTCTGCATAGCTTTATGTTCACCTGTCAGCACAACAAAATCCCAGCCGCCGCAGCGGCCAATGCCTCGCAGAGTGTTCCCGTCCGCAGACGGGAAAATAAATTGCAATGAATTTTTTCGCCGGCTCCGCCGGCGAAAAAATACTGCTCAGCCCCCAAGTGTGCGGCCCCACCGGGGCCGTGCGCGCCGGGGGCTGCCATCCCCCAATTTTTGAAGCCCAGCGCAGCGGGTTCAAAAATTTCACTCCCAGATCATCGTGCCAATCCCCTGATGGGAAAGCATCTCGGTGAGGATCGAGTGCGGGATGCGGCCGTCCAGAATGTGGGTCCGGTGAACGCCCCGCTCCAGGGCATCCACACAGCACTGGATCTTGGGGATCATGCCGCCGCCGATCACGCCGCTGCTCAGCAGCGCCGGCACTTCCTCCAGGCGGATCTGCCGCAGGAGGGTGCTGTCGTCCTTGGGGTCCTGAAGAACGCCCCGGACATCGGTGAGCAGGATGAGCTTCTCCGCGCCCAGAGAAATGGCCAGTTCTGCCGCCGCCGTGTCGGCGTTGATGTTGTAGGACGTGTCGTCGTCAATGCCCAGGGCCACCGTAGAGACCACCGGGATATAGCCGCAGTTGAGGGCGTCGTGGACCACCTGAGGCTCCACCTTGACGATCTTCCCCACCAGGCCGTATTTCTCGTCCAGCTTCTTGGCCTGGAAGAGGGCGCCGTCCAGGCCGCACAGGCCGATGGCCTTGCCGCCCAGGTTGTTGAGGATGGAGACCAGGTGCTTGTTCACCTTGCCGCACAGGACCTGCTGGACGATGTCCATGGTCTCCTGGTCGGTGTAGCGCAGGCCGTCCACAAAGCGGGACTGCTTGCCCACCCGCTCCAGCATCTGGCCGATCTCCGGCCCGCCGCCGTGGACCATCACCACCCGGACGCCCACCAGATGGAGCAGGATGATGTCGCTGATCACGGCGCTGCGGAGCTCCTCGGAGATCATGGCGTTGCCGCCATACTTGATGACCACTGTCTTGCCGTAGTATTTTTGAATGTAAGGCAGCGCCTCCACCAGTACGGTGGAGCGCTCCATATAATCGTTCCGATCCATGGGACTTTCCTCTCTCAACCCGATCAGCTGCGATAGTCGCCGTTGATCTTCACATAGTCATAGGTGAGGTCACAGCCCCAGCAGGAGCAGCTGGCGCTGCCCGCCGTCAGGGTGACCAGAATGGTGATCTCGTCCTGGGACAGCACCTGCTTGGCCACCTCTTCGTCAAAGGCCACGCCCTGGCCGCCGGCACACACCAGCAGCTGGCCGGCCTTGGAGAGGAACTTCACCTGCACGTCTTTGGGATCAAACTGGGCCCCGGAGTAGCCCACCGCGCACAGGACCCGGCCCCAGTTGGCGTCGGTGCCAAAGACGGCGCACTTGACCAGAGGCGAGCGGACCACGGCCTTGGCCATCAGTTCCGCCTGGGTCTCGTCGGCGGCCCCCTCCACGGTGCAGGTGATCAGCCGGCCGGCGCCCTCGCCGTCGCTGGCGATCATCTTGGCCTCATACTCGCACACATGGCGCAGGGCGGCGCAGAAGGTGTCGTAGTCTGCCCCCGGGCCGGTGATGGCGGGGTTGCCGGCCAGGCCGTTGGCCAGGACGATGCAGGTGTCGTTGGTGGAGGTGTCTCCGTCCACGGTGATGCGGTTGAAGGTCTTGGTGACCACCTGGCGCAGCATTGCCTGGAGCACCGTCCCGTCGATGGCGCAGTCGGTGGTGATGCCGCAGAGCATGGTGCCCATGTTGGGGTGGATCATGCCGGAACCCTTGGCAATGGCGCCGATGGTGACGGTCTTGCCGCCCAGCTCCACGGTGACTGCGATCTCCTTGATCTTCAGGTCCGTGGTCAGGATGGCGTGGGCTGCGTCGTTGGAAGCCTCTGCCGTATCCGCCAGGGCGCTGACCAGGGTGGGAACGCCGCGCTCCACGGCGTTGATGTTCAGCTCCACGCCGATGATGCCCGTGGAGCAGACGGCAAAGTCCTGGGGCTGGAGGCCGGTGGCCTGGGCCGCTGCCCGGGCCATCCGCTGGGCGTTCTCCATGCCCTTGGGGGCACAGGCGTTGGCGTTGCCGCTGTCGAAAATGATCCCCTGGGCCTTCTGGTCGGCCAGATGCTCCATGGTCAGCAGGACAGGGTCGGCCTTGACCACGTTGCGGGTGTAGGTCCCTGCCGCTGTGCAGGGGACCTGGGAGAGGATCATGGCCAGATCCTTCTTGTCAGGCTGGGGGGTGGTAAAATTATCCTTGATGCCGCAGTGGATGCCTGCGGCCTGAAAACCCTTGGGGGCGGTGACGCCGCCGGAGATGATCTGCATGGGTAGTCCTCCTTCAAATAATACGATATGGGGTGGGCGGTCAAAGTCCTTCGATCTCCTGGAACCCCAGCATCAGGTTCATGTTCTGCACCGCTGCGCCGGAGGCCCCTTTGCCCAGGTTGTCAAACAGGGCCGTGATGGTGGTCTGCTCCTCGTGGCCGCAGACGATCAGGCGCAGGTGGTTGGTCCCCACCAGGGTGTCGGAATAGATCACCGGCTCGTCCCCGCCGAAGGGGGCCACGGTGACAAACGCCTGGTTCTCATAGTAAGCGTCCAGGATGCTGTAGATGTTGTGGGCGGTGGGACGGCCGGGGATGGTGCTGTTTTGCAGCATCACGGTGGTCGCCATGCCCTGGATATAGTCCCCCAGGATGGGGTGGAACACCGGCGGGACCGTCAGCTGGCAGACGTGGACCATTTCCGGCAGATGCTTGTGGTGCAGGTTGGTGCCGTAGATCCGGGCCGAAGCATGACGGGGGTCCCGGTCGGGGTCCTGATACTCGGCGATGAGCTTCTTGCCGCCGCCGGAATAACCGGTCAGCGAGTAAGCGCACAGGGGGTAGTCCGCCGGCAGAAAGCCCAGCTGGACCAGCGGATAGACCGCAGAGATAAACCCGGAGGCGTGACAGCCGGGGTTGGCCACCCGCTTGGCGCTCTGGATGGCCTGCCGGTGCTGGGGCGACAGCTCCGGGAACCCATACACCCAGCCGGGGGCGGTGCGGTGGGCCGTGGAGGCGTCGATGACCCGGGTGTTGGGGTTGTCGATCATGGCCACTGCCTCCCGGGCCGCCTCATCGGGCAGGCAGAGAAACACCAGGTCCGCGGCGTTGAGACACTTTTTCCGCTCGGCCGGGTCCTTCCGCTTCTCCTCGTCGATGAGCAGCAGTTCGATGTCCTGCCGGGGGGTGAGGCGGTCATAGATTTGCAGGCCGGTGGTCCCTTCCCGGCCATCAATAAAGACGACAGGTTTCATCCTTCACGCTCCTGTACAAAGCTTTTCATGGCCTCGATCTGGACCTGCACCGCCTCGGGGGCCGGGCCGCCGTAAACCTTCCGGCCGCCCACGCAGGTCTCCAGCGAAAGGGCCTCGTAGACATCTTCCTCAAAATAGGGCGAGACTTTCTGATACTCCTCCAGGGGCAGGGTCTCCAGAGAGTGGCCGGTGTCCACACAGTGGCCCACCAGCTTGCCCACGATGCCGTAGGCCTCCCGGAAAGGCATCCCCTTCTTGGCCAGATAATCGGCGCAGTCGGTGGCGGAGATAAACCCGCCGTTGGCGGCGGCCCGCATGTTGTCCCGGTTGACGGTGAGGGTGTCGATCATGGCGGTAAAGACCGGCAGGCAGAGCTCCACGGTGTCGATGGTGTCGAACACCGGCTCCTTGTCCTCCTGCATGTCCTTGTTGTAGGCCAGCGGGATGCCCTTCATCACCGTGAGCAGGGTGATCAGCGAGCCGTAGACCCGCCCGGTCTTGCCCCGGACCAGCTCGGCCACGTCGGGGTTCTTCTTCTGGGGCATGATGGAGGAGCCGGTGGCATAGGCATCGTCCAGCTCCAGGAACTTGAACTCCCAGCTGCACCAGAGGATAAGCTCCTCCGAGAACCGGGACAGGTGCATCATCAGGATGGAACAGGCGGAGAGGAACTCAATGGCAAAGTCCCGGTCAGAGACCCCGTCCAGGGAGTTGTCCATGGGCTTCTGGAAGCCCAGCAGCTCCGCCGTGCGGAAGCGGTCCACCGGATGGGTGGAGGTGGCCAGCGCGCCGGACCCCAGGGGGGACTCGTCCAGCCGGTCCCGGCAGTCCTCCAGCCGGGTCACGTCCCGGCGGAACATGTTGGCATAGGCCATCATGGCGTGGGCGAAGGTGATGGGCTGGGCCCGCTGCAGGTGGGTGTAGCCGGGCATGATGGCATCCAGGTTGGCCTCGGCCTGCCGGATGAGGGCCTTTTCCAGGTCCAGCAGCATGGAGACGATGACGGGGATCTCCTCCTTGACGAACAGGCGGAAGTCCACGGCCACCTGATCGTTCCGGCTGCGGGCCGTGTGCAGGCGTTTGCCGGTGGCGCCGATGCGCTCGGTGAGCAGGACTTCCATGTTCATGTGGATGTCCTCGCTGTCTTTGGTGAAGGCCACCTTCCCCTCCTCGATCTCGCCCAGCAGGACCTTGAGGGTATCCACGATCTTCTCCGCCTCTTCCTTGGCGATGATCCCCTGCTCCCCCAGCATGGTCGCGTGGGCGATGGAGCCGGTGATGTCCTGCCGGTACAACCGGGCGTCAAAGGAAATGGAGGAGTTAAAATCGTTGACCTGATCGTCGGTCTCCTTCTGAAACCGTCCAGCCCATAATTTCATAAGCAACTGTTCCTTTCCGATAGAACGGCGCAGAGCAGGACCCAACGATCCTGCCCCCGCCATGGTTTTCCTGTCATATCGACTCCCGGGTCATCCCTCAAACAAGGGCGCAGCCCCAAAAGCCTCGCAGAGTTTCCCGCCCCGCAGGGCGGGGAATCAAATGCAATCTATTTTTTCGCCGGCTTCGCCGGTGAAAAAATTCTTCTCAGTCCGGGCGTGCCTGGCCCCGCCAGGCGCGGTTCGGACTGCAACCTCAAACTTTGAGAGCCCAGCGAAGCGGGTCTCAAAGTTTCTTTTGCTCCCGCAGTGCCTGCACAGTGTCGGGCAGACCCCAGAGGTTGATGAAGCCGGTGGCGTCGTCCTGGTTATAGTCGCTCTCCTCGAAGGTGACCAGCTTCTCAGAATACAGGCTCTCGGGAGAGGTCACGGAGGAGGTGATGATGTTGCCCTTGTACAGCTTCAGCTTCACGGTGCCGGTGACGTGCTTCTGGGTGTCCACGGCAAAGGCCTGCAGGGCCTCCCGCAGGGGGGTGAACCACTTGCCGTTGTACAGCAGGTCGGCAAAGTCGATGGCCAGCTTCTGCTTCATGTGCTTGGTGTCCTTGTCCAGGGTGATCATCTCCAGCACCTCGTGGGCCCGGTAGAGAATGGTGCCGCCGGGGGTCTCATACACGCCGCGGTCCTTCATGCCCACCAGCCGGTTTTCCACGATGTCCAGCAGGCCGATGCCGTTGGCGCCGCCCAGGGCGTTGAGGCCCTCGATGATCTTGGAGGCCTTCATCTTCTCGCCGTTGAGGGCCACGGGCACGCCCTTTTCAAAGTCCAAGGTCACATAGGTGGCCTCGTCGGGGGCCTTCATGGGGGAGACGCCCATTTCCAGGAAGCCGGGCTTGTCATACAGCGGCTCGTTGGCGGGGTCCTCCAGGTCCAGGCCCTCGTGGCTCAGGTGCCACAGGTTCTTGTCCTTGGAGTAGTTGGTCTCCCGGCTGATCTTCAGGGGGACGTTGTGGGCCTCGGCATAGTCGATCTCCTCGTCCCGGCCCTTGATGTCCCACTCCCGCCAGGGCGCGATGATCTTCATGGTGGGGGCAAAGCGCTTGATGGCCAGCTCGAACCGGACCTGATCGTTGCCCTTGCCGGTGCAGCCGTGGCAGACGGCGTCGGCCCCTTCGGCCAGGGCGATCTCCACCAGCTTCTTGCCGATGATGGGCCGGGCAAAGGCGGTGCCCAGCAGGTAGCCCTCGTAGTTGGCCCCCATCATCATGGAGGGGATGATGACATCGTCCACCATCTCGTCCACCAGGTCGGCCACGATGAGCTTGGACGCGCCGGTCTTCAGGGCCTTTTCCTCCAGGCCCTCCAGCTCGTCAGCCTGTCCCACGTTGCCGGAGACGGCAATGATCTCGGGGTTATCGTAGTTTTCTTTCAGCCAGGGGATGATGATGGATGTATCCAATCCGCCGGAATAGGCGAGGACGACTTTTTTGATCTCAGACATGGTAATGACCTCCAAATCATTTACTGGAAATTCTCATTGCTGAAAGCATAGCACGATTCCAGACAAATTGCAAGAGAATTATGCATAATCATCCGAGTCTGACCGAAAATATCCCGAGTAATTTTCCACAAAAACGCATATTTTCAGCGTATATTCGGATATATATACCGAAAACAACCACAGAAAAGCGAATTGACTTTTCTCTTCAAGGCTGGTAAGATGACAGAACAGATGCGGGTATGGCGGAATTGGCAGACGTGCAGGATTTAGGTTCCTGTGCCGCAAGGCGTGTGGGTTCGACCCCCACT
>CAKTSK010000025.1 GCA_934597725.1 uncultured Eubacteriales bacterium | reverse complement strand
CCTCGGGAAAGGTGGTGTTCTTGCGGTATCCGGCCTGTAGATTGCTGACCGGCGAGACCATGCCCAGGGCCTCCAGCTTTTCCAGGCCCCAGCCGATCTGGCGGAGATAGTCCAGGCGGGCTTCCTCCATCCAGCGGATATAGTTGGAATGATGGGTGATCCCCATTTGATCGGTTTCATAATAGTTTACTCTGCGAAGATAGGCCTTCATACCGTTCCTCCAATCGCTGCACAACAGATTTCAGGCAGGCGGTCCGCCTGCACAGATGTCCCCTATTATACTCGCCCCTGCCCCTCCTGTCATTGGGCGTTTTGCCGGATTCCGCCGCCCCTTGACCCCCACAGCACCGTGCTGCGCCGGACAAGCCCACCGCACCGCTTGACCACAGAAAGGAAGACGACCATGATTCGACCGCTGACCAAACAGGATACCAGCCAGGCCATGACCCTTTGGCTGGAAGGAAACTTAGACGCCCACCCCTTTATCCCCGCCGCCTATTGGCGCGGCCATATCCCGGACGTAACAGAACAGCTGGCCCAGGCAGAGTGCTATGGTTGGTTTGACGGGGAACGTCTTTTGGGCTTTGTTGGGATGCAGGAAACGTATCTTGCCGGGCTGTTCGTGGCCCGGCAGGCCCGCAGCCAAGGGATCGGTACTGCCCTGCTGGACCACATCAAGGCCATCCGCCCCACCGTCACGCTTCAGGTTTACCGGGACAACCGGAGAGCTGCTGCGTTTTACCGGCGGGCGGGGCTGACCGTGACCGCTGAAGGGACCGACCCGGACACCGGCGCGGCAGAGCTGACCATGACCTGGCATCCCACGACACAAATCGTCTGAATCCTCTGGCTGTGTTTTCCTCATCGCACCCTCTGCTGCCAAGTCCTCGGTGAGGTCACAGATGGGGTCTCCCTTGACCCCGATGGACGCTGCCGTCCAGGGGAACCCGGAGGACGCCGTGGGATAGACGCCTGTGGTGTGATCCACAAAGTAGGAGGCAAACACCGGGTCCTTTTGCAGCTGGTCATCGGTGAGGTTGCGGGTGAGCTGGTGGATGATGGCGGCGATCATCTCAAGGTGCCCAAGTTCTTCTGTCCCGATGTCGGTCAGCAGCCCCTGGATTCGGGGGTCCGGCATGGCATACCGCTGGGAGAGATAGCGCAAGGACGCGCCCAACTCCCCATCCGGCCCGCCGAAGTGCCAGAGGGTACGATCACAGGCAGAGACGATAGGTCAGCCGGATGCGTCTCTGCGCCTTATCCCAGACACAGCCGGACAAAACCTGCCGGGCCGCGCGATGCTTCTCCTCCGTTCCTGCCTCCGGGTCCTGCATCGTTTGCAGGATCTTCTCCAGGTCATCCGCACCATGAGGCTGGGGGGACGCGGCAAGCTGGCGGCGAAGACGATCCGCCTGGTCTGTCAGCACCGCCTTTTCCCGCTGGTATTCCTGGGGGCTGTCCGCGCCGCACAGGTACGCTTGCCGCAGACGGCGGAGCTTTCGATCTACCCCGGCCAGTTCCCGGGCGGCAGCCTGCTGGGCTTCCTCCTGCTCGGACGCCGCCCACCTGGCGCGGAAGGACGATGCCGCAGCGCTGTCCCGGCGCAAGCAGGAGAGCACCGCCTCTTCCAACACTGCCGCCGGGACGTGCTGGGAGACCGAACACTTCCCCTTGGCATAGCGGCCACATTTGAAATACCGTCCCTGCACAAAAATCAACCCCCCGCCACAGGCCGCGCACCGGGCCAGCCCGGACAGCCAGTGCTTCCGTTCCTCCACCGGGCGCGTGTGCTTGGGGGCGGCAAACTGCGCCAGACGTTCCTGCGCCGCCTGAAACACTTCCTCGGTCACGATGGGTTGGTGGGTCTGGACCGCGTGCAGCGTCTCTCCCCTGCTGTGCCATCGCAGCTGGCCCAGGTAGACCGGGTTGGTCAAAATGTAGCGGACCCGCCGGGCGTCCAAGGGGTTGCCCCGGTGGGTCCGCGCACCGGCCTCCTGGGTCCAGCGGGCAATGGCCGTCAGGGAGGTCCCGGCCAGAAAACGCCGGTAGATCTCCCGGACCACCTGGGCCTGCTGGGGCTGGGGAACCAGACGGTTCTCCCGGGCCTGATACCCAAAGGGCGGGGCCGTTTGCAGCTCACCCCGCCGGGCTTTTTCCACCATCCCCTTGCGTACCTCATCGGCAAGGTTGATGGAGTAATACTCCGCCATGGCCTCCAACATGGCCTCCAGGATCAGACTCATCTTGTCGTCTTCCAGATGCTCTGTGATGCTGATGACCGGAATGCCGCACTGGCGGCGGAGCATGGATTTGTAGACGATGCTGTCCTCCCGGCTGCGGGCAAAGCGGTCAAACCGATGGACCAAAATGCAGTCGAAAGGGGCCGGCCGGCTTTTGGCGGCGGCGATCATGGCCATAAAGGCCGGTCTGGTCTCGGCCCGGCGGCCGGAGAGGCCCGCGTCCAGATAGATGTGTTCCGGGGCGACGGTCATTTGGTGCTGCCGGGCATAGCGGACCAACGCCCGCTGCTGGGCGTCGGGAGAGTATTCCGTCTGTTCCTCTGTAGAGACCCGGATATAACAGGCAGCCCGGGTCACTGCGTCTTGCGCCATGGCAAACGCCTCCCTTCTCCAGCACTGTATGCGCCCGGAGGGAAAAACAGGCAAGAGGACAAGCCCCGCCGCATAGGCTTTCCTGGGAGGTGCTTGCCCATGCCGGAGATCTCCGTGGAGCGTTTTCTGCTGGTGAACGATCTGCTGACCCCAACCACCGACTTGACGCCTGCCCAGCAGAAACGGTTGGCGTACTGGCTGAAGGAAACCTATCTCAACGAACTCTGCCGGGGCCGTGCTGTGTTTTCCCCTGCCCAAAGGGACAACAGCCGTCCAAACGACAGCAAGACACGGTCTCGCTCTTCGTGAGCGGGACCGTGTCTCGTTTTTCCTGGGGAATCTTATCTTCCGCTCGCCTGCAAGCGTCTTTCCAAATCAGAAGCCTCTGACCTCAGTTCTCTTCCTCCGCGTGGTCTGCCTCCAGATAGGCGAGGATCTCGGCCGCGTTGGTGTCCGGCTTGACCTTGGGCAGGGCCTGCTCGATGCGGCCGTTTTCGTCGATAAGATAGGTGGAACGGACCGTTCCCATGGAGACCTTTCCGTACAGCTTTTTCTCCTTCCAGACATCATAGGCTTCGATGACCTGATGTTCCGGGTCAGAAAGCAGCAGGAAGGGCAGCTCGTGTTTGGCGGCAAACTTCTGGTGCGAGGCCACCGTATCCTTGCTCACGCCGATCACCACAACGTTTTTCTCCTGAAACTGCGAATAGGCTGCGGCAAAGGCGCAGGCCTGCCGGGTACAGCCGGAGGTATTGTCCCGGGGATAGAAATACAGGACCACCTTCCGGCCCAAAAAGTCCGACAGGCGGACGGGGTTGCCCTCCTTGTCCGGCAAGGTAAAGTCCGGCGCTTGGGTGCCAACTGCTAACATGGTCTTATGCCTCCTTCACAAACACATAGGTGGTTTCGGTGGACCGGTCCGGCCGGAACCGGTAGCCCAGCCGGTCGAATCCCCGGACCGCTTCCGGGTCCTCCTCCCGGCACTGGGCCAGATAGCGCACCATCTCGCCCCGGGCCATTTTGCACAACGTCCCCTTCTCGATGATCCGGCCCTGCTGCTCCTCACCGAACACGCAGGTGATCATCCGCGTCTCCGGGGGCAGATGGGGCGCGACCGCCCGAGAATATTCTTTGGACGCCAGGTTGAGGATCACGTCGCTCTCCCGGGCCAGGACCTCGGCCAGGGAGGGGCCCCAGAACCCATAGAGATCTTTGGCCCCGTCTACTGTCAGCCTGGCCCCCATTTCCAGCCGGTAGGGCGTCACGCCGTCAAAGGGCCGGAGCAGGCCGTAAAAGCCGGAGACGATCCGCAGATGCCCGGCCACATAGGCCAGCTCCTCCTGGGTAAACACGCCGGGCGCCATGTAGCGGTACTGGATCCCTTCATACGCTATGAGCGCCGGGGTCAGGCCCCGCCGCAGCTCCATGCGGGCCAGCCGCTCCCGGTTGAACTCTGCCAGCTGATCGCTGCATTTCCACAGCGCTTTCAGTTCCGGGAAGGACATCCCCCGCAGACGCTCCATCAGCCGCTCTGTGCGGGGCAGAAACTGCGGCAGCTGCTGACAGGGAAAGCTGTCTGTGTCCTCCCGCATCTTCTTGGCCGGCGAAATGATCATCTGCACGGGACCGCCCCCTTTGCCGCCGCCTCTGCCAGGAGTTTTTCCAAAATGACCTCGTCTGCCGGGCAGAAGGGATAGTCCGGGATCTCTGCCCGGGTGATCCAGCGCAGCTGCCGGTGTTCCAAAGGCTGAGGGGTCCCCTCCAGGAGCGACGCCTGAAAGAGGGTCAGGTGGATGGTCAGGTCCGGATAGGCATGGGTGACCTCCAGATAGACCTCGCCCACGGACACCGTCACCCCCAGCTCCTCCCGGCATTCCCGGATCAGGGCTTCCTGCTTGCTCTCCCCCGGCTCGACCTTGCCGCCGACAAATTCCCACAGCAGCCCCCGGGCCTTGTGCGCCGGACGCTGGCAGGCCAAAAAGCGGTCTCCCTGCCACAGCAGGGCCGCCACCACTTCTGTGGCCATGGCCGTCACCGCCCTTTCCCCTGCCGCAGTTCCCCGGCCAGAGAGACAATGGCCGGGTCCAGCACCGCCAGGGTCAGATCCATCGGATGGGTTTCCAAAAAATCCTCCATGGCGTCCAGGGCGATCTCCAGCGCCGGCCGCACCGGATAGCCATAGATCCCGGCGGAGATCAGCGGAAAGGCCATGGACCGACAGCCGTTCTCCCAGGCCAGCCAGAGAGCCGTGGTATAACAGCTGTGCAGCTGGGCTGCCTCTCCCTGGCCGCCGCCCCGCCAGATGGGGCCCACAGTATGGACCACATACTTGGCAGGAAGGGAGAAGCCCGGCGTCAGCACCGACTGTCCGGTGGGACAGCCGCCCAGCTTCCGGCAGGCCTGGTCCATCTCCTCATAGCCGGCGGCGGCAAAAATCGCGCCGCACACACCGCCGCCGGGAGCCAGCGCGGCGTTGGCTGCGTTGACGATGGCGTCCACTTTTAACTTTGTAATATCTTGTCGCTGAATGGTCAGGGGCATACCAGCCACCTCTCTTTCTTTGCTTTTCTGTGCTGTTGTCTGTCAGGTCTTGCCGCCCCGCCGCCGGCGTTCTTTTTCTTTCAGGTGGTCCCGGATGGCAAAGGCAAAGGCGGGATACATGGCCGGGAAGGCCACTTCATTCTCCAGCGAATACCGGAGGAAGTCAAAGAAAACAACATAGGGAATGTCCAGCCGCCCCTGCAATTTGAACAGCCCGTACCCCATCTGGTGCAGCCGCGTCACTTCCGGCACCGTCAGGGAGATGTTGCGGGCTTTGGTGTGCTGCTGCTTCCGGTCGGGCACAAAGGGGCAGCGATCCAGAAAGTGGGTCAGCTCCCCCTCCCCCCGGAGCAGGGTCCGCTGGTCCTGGGTGGTCGAGAGATAATGTTCCTTCCTCTGGGGGCATTCATGCACGCAGCGCTCGTTGATCAGCAGCTCGGCCCGCTCTTTGGGCAGCTGGGCCAGCAGATCCAGATGAAAATTGTCGTCCGGATGGACCACATAGCGGTCATAGTTCCGGGACAGGGACTCGTAATAGGCCACGTCCCGGCGGGGCGCAAAACAGGTGAGGATCATGGAGGCATGGAGCTCCACCTTGGGATACTGCCGGCGGATGTACTCCCCCAGCACCGGGCTGGAGACGATAACGCCGCCGCCCACGTCCTGGAGCATCTCCATAAGGGCATTGCTGGCCGGGTCGGCCAGGTCCGCCTGGGTGACCTCCAGCATAGAGAAGGTCAGCAGCGGGGTGATCCCGTGGGCCACGGCGCCGGCCAGCTCGTCATAAAGCTCCTGGTTGGTATAATGGGGGTCGGTCAGGACCAGACGGCCGCCGTTCCACAGCACTTTGGGGGAGCCGTAGAGATATTTGACCGGGATCCGATACCCGAACTTATCCGCCACCTGATCCAGGCAGGTATAGATGAGATCGCTGTAGAGGAACAACCCCGGCACACTGTAGGATGCCCCCGGCAGCAGGGCCGCCTGGTCGCCCTGGGGTAAGACAAACTCACGCATTGACGAAACCTCCTCGTTCTATTGTTCCAGAAAATCACGGTTGTGACGGCATCACCAGGAAAGGCGCTCGGGCAGTTTCTGTTTTTTGCAAGCACCCTTCTCCTGCCGTTGCCAAGGAATGATGTTATGATACCATTCTTCCCGTCGATTTTCCAGCCCTCCCCCGCATTGGCGCGTTTTTTCTCTGTCGGTTTGGCAAGGTTGAAGCATTGTAACGCCGACATATTTTCAAACTTTGCAGAAAAAGTCTCCTGGGGAAATTTTGATTTTTACAGGAGAAATCGTGTTGCGCTTTTTAGCGTTTGAAGTTATATAATAGTAGACAGGTCTTTTATTTTAAGATGTATTACGAGAGGAAAGATACAAAACGCAACCATCGCGGCCTGTGACCGTCTCCTGATGCAGGAAGGGACACACGGGATTCTATCTATAGAAAGAGAGGAGCTTAACGATGGCACAGATCCAGCCAGAGGAGATAAAGCTGCTGGGTGACCAGGATTTTATGGACTGGCTATTTCAGACTTTTGGGCCTCTTATGTGGCACACCGCCAAAAAATATTGCCATAAAAACGCTTTGTGAGAGGAAATTATTCAGGAGAGTCTGGCCCGGCTGCTGGCATGTATTCCAAAATTGCGGAGTTTGCCGGAGGAAAAGCTGGCGGGCTATATTTTAGTCACGACCCGCAACACCACCTATACGCTGCTGAAAAAGGAGGCGGCCGAACGAGAACGCGTCATCTCTTTGGATACTGTCGAACTCCCGGACTATGCACCCACAACAGAGGAAAAAATGATTCAGATGGAAGACACAGAAGCTCTGGCCAAAATATGGGACGATCTGCCGGAAGAAATACGGTATCTATTGTCCAGCTATTACTTTCTGGGCTATAAAACAGCGGAGTTGGCCAGAAAACTGGGCTGCGGGGAGGGTCCAGTCAGAATGCGGCTCACACGAGCCAGACGCTACGTCAAAGAACTCATACAACAAAAGGAGGGAGGTTTACCATGAAGCAGAAGGAAGAACTCTGGGAAAACTATGAGGACGCTGTGTTTACCATTTTGATGGAGACCGTGGCCGAGCAAGAAGGCCAGAAAGCCTTACATCTGATGCAAGAATTGAAACATGACCCTTCCGCACAAGTACCAGAGGAGGTGCAAAGAAAGGCGGAAAAAACCATCCGAAAAGCCTTCGCAGCCCAAAAACGGGAACCTATCAAGCATTTCGCTTTCAAGGCTGTGCAGCGTATTATTGTGGCTGTGTTGGTGGTTGTGGCAACAACAACCTGTGTGTTTGCGGCGTTCCCGGAAGTACGGGCCAATCTGAATAATCTGCTCATTAGCGTGTATGAGGATCACACGGAGTTTAGTTATACAGAACAACGGTATGGAGATGAATACGCGTCTGCGGACTTTACGATTGAGCCAGGTTGGTTGCCAGATGGTTTCGTTTTGTCAGACGAAGGTCAGACAGATTCTCTAATTTATAAAAAGTACGAGAATATGAATAATGCAAATTTCTATATTAAAAAAAGGGTTATGGCTGGTGGCCCTCTTTTGGTTGATAGCGAAAATGCGAGAGAAACGAAAATTATCATTCAGCAATATGAGGCAACTCTGATAGAGAAAGAAGATTGGAAATGCCTTGTAATTCCTATGCCAAAGGAGGATAAAATCGTTTATTTTGAATCAAATGGAGTTTCTTCTGAAGATATACTAAGAATTGCTGAAAACTTACCATTATGAAAGAGGTGATTGAACGGCGAAGTTTTTGAAAAAAGTGGTTGCATTTTTTCGGGGACGTCGTTTTAATAAGATAAAGGGGCAATGTCGGAAGGATTCCACTTCAAATCAACCATAAGGAGGAACACGAGCATGTTAAAACGAGGACTCTCTTTTGCCCTGGCGCTGGTGATGCTGGCGTCCGTCTCGGTGGCCGGCGCTGCCTGGTCTGAGGTCCAAGCGGAAGGGCGCCAGTACATCTATGTCTCGGACTGGGCCAAGGCTGACATCGAGAAGGCGATCAAGCTCAACCTGGACGTGGCCTACACCGGAAAAAATGTGCAAATGAGCATCGCCCGCGTGGACTTCGCCGAAGACACCGCTGCGCTGGTGGGCCTGGCCTATGGCCAGGACATTCGGACCTATGAGCGCTACAACGAGCTGCAAGTCCTGCTGGGCCAAGCAGAGAAAAAAGAGGCCTGGCGGGAAATGGGCATCTTGCAGGGCCGGGGCAGCGGCTATTCTGTGGACCCCAACACGCCCATCACCCGGCAGGAGGCTGCCGTCGTGCTGGCCCGGGCCTATCGGCTCTACGCCGAAGAACCGCAGACGAAGGCACCCTTGCCGTATCAAGACGCCAACGATGTGGCGGACTGGGCCAAGGACGACGTGGCGCTGATGACCCAGCTGGGCGTGATGAACGGCGTGGCAAAGGGCCGCTTCCACCCCAGGGGGCAGTACACCGTGGAGCAGTGCCTGGTGACGCTGGTGCGCCTGTATGAAAAGACCGCCCAGGGCAAGACGCCGGTGGGGACCTATCCCCTCCAGCTGGGCCAGCGGGAGACGGCCATCGGCCAGACCTGGGAAGGCTCAAAGCTCTACCGCTATGCGGAAAAGGCAGGGGTGACGGTCATTGCGGCTAACGACGGCGGCGGGCAGTCTACCCGGTGGTACATCTCGGTCATCGACCAGAACAACAAGGGGAAAAGCTATCGCAACGCCATCAAGCGGGATTACAGCAACGACTATGTGTCCGACGCCTTTCTGGAACGCCTGACGATCTCTGCCGATGGCAGCAAGGTCCTCTATCAAAGCACCTTGGAGACAGACGCGGTGGACAAGACCGGGACCGCCCAGTTCCCCAAGGGCCGCTACACCGTGACCATCGACGTGGCGAAGGGAGAACAGACCTACACCCGCGCAGACCTGCCCGAGACCACGGAGGGGACCGCCCCGGACGGCACAAAATTCACCGTCTCTGCCGCAGCCAAGCAGGAGGTGGAACAGGCTCTGGCACTGGGCCTGACGGAACATCCCCTCAATAAGAATTACTGCAAGCCGGTCCAGCGGGCGATATTTGGTTCCAATGCCCTGAAGATCGCGGGCCTGGCCTTTGGGGAAGATGTGACACTGTACGACCGGTATCGGGGCATCCAGGATCAGATCGCCCATAAGACACCGTCTAACCTGACGGTAGCCTTGGGGATCTATCGCTTCCCGGCCGGGATGAGCGAAGAGAACCAGTATGACTATTCCACAGGCGAGATCACCCGCCAGGAGGCCGCCGGGATGCTGGCGCGGGCTTACCGGCTCTACTGCGGCGAGGTCCACGATGATATGGCGCCGCTGGCCTACGCCGACAAGGCAGACATTGCCGACGAGGCCAAGGCCGACGTGCAGCTCATGACCCACCTGGGCGTGATGGGTGACGTGGGAGACGGCCGCTTTGACCCGGAGGGGCCGTACAGCGTGGAAGACAGTTTGGTGAGCCTGCACCGGCTGTATCAAAACACCTGCGTCGGCAAAACGCCGGACCAGCCGAATCTTTTTGCCCTGACGCCGCGTCAGAAGCAGATCGCGCAGGCGTATAGCAGCGGGACTTATATCACGTCGGCGGAGAATGAGGCGACCTTTGCCATCGTCTACAACGGAGAGGACGGTTCTGCGGCCCCCACTTCCGTTTATATCTGGGTGGTAGACCAGAACGGGACGTGCAAGCATTACCGGAATATCATCAAGGATTTTTCCGGCTCCTATCGGGGCACCGGAGACGCCGGGATCGACAAGCTCTGGCTGGCTGAGGACGGCAGCAAGGTTTACTTCCAGAGCACGCTGAAAGAGGACGTCTATTTCTATGACAACGAGGGGAACCGCAGTGAGCTTCTCTTCGTCAAGGGCGTCTATACGGTGACGCTGGACGTGGCTACAGGACAGCAGACCTACACCCGGGCCGACCTGACCTAAATTCCCATGCGGGGACCTGTTTTTGCAGGTCTCCGTATTATTTTTGAAAAATGGTTGCTTTTTTTCGGCAATTTCGTTTTAATGAAGGTAAGAGGGGCAATTTGGGAAGCAACCCCCTTCAATACACCATAAGGAGGAACACGGTCATGTTGAAACGAGGACTCGCTTTTGCCCTGGCACTGGTGATGCTGGTGTCGGTGGCCAGTGCAGTAGAGGTACCGGCGGAAGACGGAGAGACCTACCAGGTCTCCGCCTGGGCGCAGAAGGACGTAGAGAAAGCCTTGGCGCTGGGCCTGCTGCGTGAGACGGAGAGCAACGACTACCGCACCCCCATCGCCCGGGGAACCTTTGGGATGAGCGCTGCAGCGCTGGTGGCGCTGGCATTTGACGCAGACCTGGATACCTATCGGAATTTTGTGTCGCTCAAGGATGCTATGGCCGGGAAGCCGCAGGTGCCGATCTACACGCAGCTGGGCATCTTACAGGGCCGGGAAAATGGCGACCTGGATGAATCGGGAACCATCACCCGGCAGGAGGCGGCGGTCATGCTGGCCCGGGCCTATCGGCTCTATTCCGGCGAAGTCCATGAGGATGCCGCGCCGCTGGCCTACGCAGACCGGGGAGAGATCGCGGACTGGGCCGCAGCCGATGTGCAGCTGATGACCCATCTGGGCATTATGAACGGCGTGGGAAATGACAAGTTTGCCCCCAAGCGCTCCTATAGTATCGAGCAGTGTCTGGTTTCGCTGGTCCGTCTGTATGAGACGACCTGCCAGGGCAAAACCCCGGACCAGACAAACCCCTTCGTGATGACCGAGCGGGAAAACGCCCTCGGCAAAGCATGGAACGCTGGTTCGTACTATGTCACCTCTGCCGAGCAGGGCGGAACGCTGGCCGTGGCCCATGCCGGCGCTTTTGCCGGGACGATGGGGCCGCAGCGGGCCTATGTTCTGGTGCTGGATCAAAACTTGAACGCGAAAGAATACCGCAACATCATCAAGTATGAGCACAACACGTTTTTCGGCCAGGATGAAAACGCCATGGGAGACGCCAGAATCCAAAAGCTCTGGGTCTCTCAGGATGGCAGCAAGGTCTATTTCCAAAGTACGTTGGAAGAGGATGTCTACCCCTACCACCCGGACGGGACCTATGGTGAGCTGCTCTTCGCCAAGGGCGTCTATACAGTGACACTGGACGTGGCTACGGGACAGCAGACCTACACCCGGGCCGACCTGACCTAAATTTCCATGCGGAGACCTGCTGCTGTGGGTCCCCGCATGATTTTTGAGAAAGAAATACCTCATTATAACACTTACAACGCGCTGGCGCTGTTTTTCTCATTTCTTCTTGTATTCTGCCAGGGAATCCTGTAGAATGAATTATCTATCCCCAAGGAGGTGTCCCATGGAATATTCTTTTGATCAGGTGGCCGACCTGCTGGATGAAATGGCAGAGCAGTTCCCCCCTGTGTTTTTTGAAGAACTCAACGGCGGCATCCTGCTCCAGGAGGAGGCCAAGCCGGACCCGCTGTTTCCCCCGGGAGAGGTTTACTTTATGGGAGACTATGTGCAGGACGGCGCGCTGGGCCGCTCCATCAACCTCTACTACGGCTCCTTCCTGGCCTCCGCCCAGCGGGAGGACTGGAGCGAGGAGACCTGGCAGGAGGAGCTATACACCACCCTGGCCCACGAACTGACCCACCATGTGGAAGCTCTGGCCAACGCCCACGGGCTGGATGACAAGGATGCCGAGGAGATCCAGCGTCTGCTGGCGCACTATGGCCCCCCTTCCTGACGGCTTTTTGCCCTCTATTCCGGCGTTGTACCGTCCATTCGACAAAATATTACAAAATTCTTTCAAGTGATTGAAAAATGGTTACAAAAGCATCCACAACATGGGATAAAACCCTTGAAATCCATTCTATTTTGTAGTATCATGGATAAAATGAATGCTTGATCTGAGCAAACGTCGTTTTTTTCATCGTGGAAATTGGATCCCTTGAGAGAGCATATCAATACAAGAGGAGGGTACGCACATGTCATTCTTTAGCGCACTGCGCCGCAAACCGGAAGAAGAGGACCTGTACGAAGATTACGAAGATACCTACACTGCCTACGAAGAGGAGGACGACCGCGGGTGGGAACCCAGAACCGTCCAGCCCATTCAGAGCGTTGCCGATATGCAGATCGTGCTTGTGGCTCCCAAGGAGTACAAGGAAGCCTCGAAGATCGCTGATCTTCTGCGCGACATGAAATTCGTGGTGCTGAACCTGGCCCAGACCAACCGGGACATCGCTCGCCGCCTGCTGGATTTCATCTCCGGTGTCATTTACACCGAGGATGGGCATATCATGAAAGTGGCCACCAATGTCTATGTGGTCGCGCCTTATTTCGTGGACCTGCTGGGACCCAACGAAAAGGAAGATCTTTATTTCTAAGCAACAGAAACAAAACGCCGGTGCGTGGTCACGCACCGGTCTTTTTGTTTTCTCTTAAAGCAGCAGCTCCTCCAGGGCATCCGGGTCCAGCACGGTCACCGTCCCCCGCCCCAGGGCGACGATGTCCCGGTTGGCGAACTGATTGAGCATCCGGGTGACCACCTCCCGGGAGGAACCGATGTAGCGGGCGATCTGCTCATGGGTGCAGGAAAAGGACGGGGCCTTGCGCCGCCGGCTCTCCTCCAGCAAAAAGGTGGCCAGCCGCTTTTCCAGGCTGAGGAAAAGGATCTGCTGCATGGTACGCAGCACGCTGGAATACTGGTTGACCGCCTGCTTGTAGACCAGCCGCTCCACATCGTGGTTGCGGTTCATCAGCTGCGAGAGCGTGGGCGCCGGCAGGACCGCGATCTCCGAAGCCACCTCGGCCGTGATGTGGCTTTCAAAGTCCAGGCTTTGCAGGACACAGGCCGCGGAGAGGATGCAGGAGGACCCCTTTTCGATGCGGAAGACCGAGATCTCCCGCCCTTCCTCTGAGAGGATGGAGAAAGCCAGCCGGCCCTTCACCACAAAAATCAGCCCCACGCAGCTGTCTCCATGGCGGTGGACCACCTGCCCCTTGCGGCAGGATTGGTGCTGCATGGCGCGGTCTAACTGGTCCTTTTCCTCCTGGTCAAGGTAGGGATAAAAGGAAATTTTTTCGTTCATGGAAACCACACTCCGTCCGAGAAGTACACCGCTGCAAAATTTTTTCCTTCTTCGTGACAAAATCACTGTTGCAGCGCCGTCCGTTTGGTATTATAATAACACAAAAAAGAGAACCAGTTCAACCAAGACCAATCATAAAAGGAGATTTTTATCATGGATATGAAGTTCTACAAATGTTCCCACTGCGGCAACATCGTCGCCTACGTTCAGGACAACGGCCCCAAGGTCTCTTGCTGCGGCGAGGAGATGAAGGAGCTGGTGGCCAACACCACCGACGCAGCCACCGAGAAGCACGTTCCCGTCGTCTCCATCGACGGCAACCTGGTCACCGTCTCCGTCGGCTCTGTCACCCACCCCATGGAGGAGAAGCACTACATCACCTGGATCAGCCTGCAGACCGAGCAGGGCAACCAGCGCAAGGCCCTCAAGCCCGGCGACGAGCCCAAGGTCACCTTCGCCATGGCTCCCGGCGACAAGTTCGTGGCTGCTTACGAGTACTGCAACCTCCACGGCCTGTGGAAGAAGTCCTGAGCTTCTTTTCTTCGTCACTTTATGCCCCGTGCTTCGGCACGGGGCATTTCTTTTGTTCTGCCAAGTGCGTTGCATCAGCAACGCACTTTTGCAGTCGTTTGCAGTAGAATAAAGCCACTACCGCCATCGCGCGAGAAAAGAGGTTATCCCAAATGAAAAAGATCCTTGCCCTGCTGCTCTCCCTCTCCCTGCTGGCCGCTCTGTGTGCCGGCTGCGGGACCGGCGGCGAGAGCGCCCCTGCTGACCAGGATGCCCCCGCAGCATCCCAGGAGGAAGACGTGACCATCCGCCTGGGCGGCCTGAAAGGCCCCACCTCCATGGGCATGGTCAAGCTGCTGGCAGACAACGAGGCTCAGACCACCGACAACACCTATACCTTTACCATGGCCGGCTCGGCCGATGAATTGACCCCCAAGTTCCTCCAGGGCGAGCTGGATATTCTGGCCGTGCCCGCCAACCTGGGCGCTGTGCTGTACAACAACGCCGACGGCGCCGTGCAGCTGCTGGCTGTGAACACCCTGGGCGTCATCTATCTGGTGGAAAAAGGCGGCCAGACCGTCACCGACTGGCAGAGCCTGAAGGGCCAGACGATCTATGCCACCGGCAAAGGCTCCACGCCGGAATATGCCCTGAACTACCTGCTGACAGAAAACGGCCTGGACCCCGCCAGCGATGTGACCATCGAGTGGAAGAGCGAGCCGGCAGAGATCGTGGCCCAGATGGCCGCCCAGGACCATGTGGTCGCCATGCTCCCCCAGCCCTTTGTGACCGTGGCCCAGGCCAAGTTCCCGGACCTGACCGTGTCCCTGGACCTGACCGAGGCCTGGGATGCCCTGGACAACGGCAGCCAGCTCATTACCGCCGGTCTGGTCATCCGCGCCGACTTTGCCAAGGAACACCCCGAGGCCGTGGCCACCTTCTTAAAGGAGTATCAGGACTCCACCACTTACGTCAACGAGAACGTGGCCGATGCCGCCCAGCTGGTGGAGCAGTATGAGATCGTCGATGCCGCCGTGGCAGAAAAGGCCATCCCCTACTGCAACATCGTCTGCATCACCGGCCAGGAGATGAAGGACGCCGTCCAGGGTTATTTCCAGGTCCTCTACGACCAGAACCCCAAGTCCGTGGGCGGCACCCTGCCCGGGGACGACTTCTATTGCCTGCTCCAGTGACCGGGACGGGAAGGAGCGCACCATGACCATCCAGAGCAAACAAGAGATCTTGGAGATCCTGACCATGCCCCAGCAGACCTTTTGGGAGCAGGTGGCTCCGGCTGCCCGGGCCGTCTGCCAGGCGCACTTCGGAGACCGCCTGCTGGTGACGGCCATGCTGGCCTATACCAACGTCTGCAAAAACCAATGTCTCTACTGCGGGATGCGGGCCGGCAGCCCCATCCCCCGCTATCGTATCCCCCCGGAAGAGATTTTGGCCCTGTCCACCAGAGCCAGAGAGGACGGCCTGGGCCGGATGTTCCTGCTGGCCGGCGAGGACCGGCACTATGGTTTCGACCGGCTGCTGACCATGATCGAGGGCCTGCGCCAACAGGGCTACACGGTGGCCCTGGGGGCCGGCGAGCTGGAACAGCAGCAGTACCAGGAGCTTGCCGCCGCCGGCGTGACAGAGTATGTGCTGAAGTTTGAAATGTCTCACCCGGACAGCTTTCAGCGGCTGAATCCCTCCACCGACTACCACAAACGGCTGCGCTGCGCCCAGTGGGTCCGGGACGCCGGGATGCAGCTGGCCTCGGGAAACATCGTGGACTGGCCCGGGCAGACGTTGGACGAGCTGGCCGATGACATCCTGCTCATGCAGCAGCTGGAGATCAGCTGGGCCCCCAACATCCCCTACCTGCCTGCGGCCAACACCCCGCTGGCCCAGGAGGGCGGTCCGGGGAGCTTTCTGCTCAACAACAAGGAGATGGCCATTCTCCGCCTGATGCTGCCCACCATCAAGATCACCGCCCAGCAGCCGGGGATCAACCCCGAGACCGGGCTGGCCGATGAGACCGGCAACCTGAACGCCATCGCCTGCGGGGCAAACCTGCTCTTCTGCGACCTGCTGCCGGAGGCCAAGGCCAAAGCCTTCCGCCCCATCGACCAGCGCAAGGTCTCCGGCCTGGCCCACTGCGAACAGGTCGCCGCCAAAACCGGGCTGACCCTGGACCTGGGAGGGCAATGACATGACGGATACCCCCCGGGCCAACCGCCCCCACATTGCCCTCATCGGCCGCCGCAACGCCGGCAAGTCCTCCCTCATCAACGCCCTGACCGGACAGGAGACCGCCCTGGTCTCCCCGGTGGCGGGCACCACCGCCGACCCGGTCCTGCAATCCTTTGAGCTGGCCGGGGTGGGGCCGGTGGTCTTTCTGGACACCGCCGGGCTGGACGATGTGGGTCCTCTGGGCGCCCTGCGGACCCAGAAAACCTGGCAAGCCATGGAAAAAGCAGATCTGGCTGTGCTGGTCCTGATCGGACTGCCCCAGGAAGAGCTGGACTGGCTGCCGCGCCTGGAAGAGAAAACGATCCCGGTGATCGCCGTGCTGAATCAGTGTGATCTGGCAGAAGATCCGTCCGCGCAGCAAGCGGCGGTCTCCCACGCGCTGGGCGGCAGAGCCGTGCTGCCGGTGAGTGCCAAGACCGGCAGCGGGATCTCCCAGCTGCGGACCGCCATCGCCCAGGCCCTGCCCGACGATTTCTGGGACCGGTCCATCACCGGCGATCTGGTGCAGGCGGGAGACCTGGTCCTGCTGGTCATGCCCCAGGATCTGCAAGCGCCCAAGGGGCGGCTGATCCTGCCGCAGGTCCAGACCATCCGGGAACTGCTGGACATGGGATGCTCGGTCATGAGCTGCACCGCAGACGGGCTGGCTGCCGCCCTGGCCGCCCTGGCCCGGCCGCCGAAGCTCATCATCACCGACTCCCAGGTCTTCCCCACAGTCTGGGCCAAGAAACCGCCGGAGAGCTTGCTGACCTCCTTTTCCATCCTCTTCGCCGGATACAAGGGGGACATCGACGCCTTTTGGGCCGGGGCCAAGGCCATCGATCGCCTGACAGAGACCTCCGTGGTCCTGGTAGCAGAGGCCTGCGCCCACGCCCCCACCAGCGAGGACATCGGGCGGGAAAAACTCCCCCGGCTGCTGCGGCAGCGGGTGGGAGAGGGTCTCTCCTTCGTCTTTGTGCGGGGCAGTGACTTTCCCGAGGACCTGTCCCCCTATGACCTGATCCTGCACTGCGGCGCTTGCATGTTCAACCGCCGCCACGTCCTCGGGCGGATCGCTCAGGCGGAGGCCCAAGGCGTTCCCATCTGCAACTACGGCGTGGCACTGGCGCACCTGACCGGTATTCTGGACAAGGTTTGTCACGCCTGATGTCAGAGCGCTCCCCTGTCATACAAGAAACCGTTCCTTTCCCGGCAGCAGTAGTGCTGCCGGGAAAGTTGTGCTATAATGGAAAAAACAGACACCAAAGGAGGACGGTAATCCATGCGTATTTTGGTCGTAGAGGACGAGGCCGACCTGAATCTGCTGCTGCGGAAGGTCCTGACCAAAGCCGGCTATACCGTGGACGGCTGCCTGGACGGCGAAGCGGCCCAGGACCACCTGCTGGGCGCTCAATATGACGGCATCCTGCTGGATGTGATGCTGCCCAAAAAGGACGGCTATACCCTGGTCCAGGAGCTGCGGGCCAAGGGGGATGACACCCCGGTCCTCTTTCTCACCGCGCGGGACAGCATCGCCGACCGGGTCCGGGGCCTGGATCTGGGGGGCGACGACTATCTGGTCAAGCCCTTTGACTTCGCCGAGCTGCTGGCCCGCATCCGGGCCATGACCCGCAAGCGGGTGGGCCAGCGGAGCAACTGCTTCACCGTGGGCGACCTGACCCTGGACAGCGAGCGCCGGCAGGCCAGCCGGGGCGGGGTGGAGATCCCTCTGCTGCCCAAAGAGTTTTCTATTCTGGAATATCTGGTCCGCAACAAGGAGCGGGTCATTTCCCGGGAACAGATCGAGGATCAGATCTGGAACTATGACTATGCCGGCAGCTCCAACAATGTGGACGGCTACCTGAGCCGCCTGCGGAAAAAAATCGACGGCGGCCGGGAGGAAAAGCTCCTGCACACCATGCGGGGCGTGGGCTGGGTGATCCGGGAACCCCAGGGAAAGGAGGGGCCGTGAGACGGGTCAGCGTCAAGGTCAAGATCACCCTTTGGTACCTGCTGCTGCTGGGGGCCATGGCAGGGCTGCTGCTGGCGTTTCTGCTGCTGATCAGCAGCAGGGTGTCCGATCAGGCCGCCATCGAGCAGCTGGATCAGACCGTCCGCAGCAACCTCAGCCAGGTGACCCTGGCCGACGGCACTTTACAGCTGGGAGAGGCCTTTCAGTTCTATCACAACGGCGTCTACACGCTGGTCTACAGCCAAAAGGAATCCCTGCTGGCCGGTCAGGTGCCGGTGGCCTTCACGGCCCAGGAATCCTTTCAGAACGGGCTGACCCGCTTGGTGGACACCGAGGACAGCCGGTACTATGTGCTGGATTTTCTCGTCCCCACCAGCTGGGAGACCCACCTCTGGGTCCGCGGCCTGATCGAAATGCCGGAACGGACCCAGGGCCTGCACGATCTGCTTTGGGCCGCTGTCGCGGCCCTGCCCCTGTTCCTGCTGCTGGCGGCGCTGGGGGGATACTGGATCGCCCGGCGGGCCTTCCGGCCTCTGGACGAGATCACCACCACGGCCGCCGCCATCAGCCAGGCTTCGGATCTGTCCGCTCGGGTGACCGTGCCGCCGGGACGCAACGAGTTTACCCGGCTGGCCGAGACCTTCAACCAGATGTTCTCCCGGCTGGAAACCGCCTTTGAGGCCGAGACCCGCTTCACCGCCGACGCCTCCCACGAGCTGCGCACCCCGGTGGCCGTGATCAAAAGCGCCTGCGAATATGGGGAGACCTATGGAGACAGCCCGGAAGAGCTGCGGGACACCCTGGCCATGATCCACCGGCAGACCGACAAAATGTCTCAGCTGATCCAACAGCTGCTGCACATCACCCGCCTGGACCAGGGCACAGAGTCCGCCGACCGGGAAACTGTGGATCTCTCAGCGCTGGCCCGCAGCGTCTGTGCCGAAGGCCCCTGGCCCGCAGAACGCCTGTCTCTGGAAACGGACGGTCCCCTGCTGATCCAGGCGGACAAGATGCTGATGACCCGGCTGCTGCAAAACCTCATCGACAACGGGTTCAAATATGGCCGGCCGGACGGCCATGTCTGGGTGGTGCTGCGGCAGACTGCCGCAGAAGCGCTGCTCACCGTCCGGGACGACGGCATCGGCATCCCCCAGGACCAGCAGGAAAAGATCTGGCAGCGCTTTTATCAGGTGGACCCGGTGCGCGGGGACAAGCGCGGCGCCGGCCTGGGGCTGTCCATGGTGCAGAAGATCGCGCAGCTCCACGGGGGCCGCATGACCCTGGAAAGCGACTGCGGCTGGGGCAGCGCCTTTACCCTTCACCTGCCGTTGGCCCCAGCGGATCAGACGGAACGCCATGAAACAGATCTGTCTGCCCCGGAAAGGCAACCGCTCCTGTAACATTCTGCTTCTCCCCTCGCAAGCGCTCCGATATGCCTGCCGGCCGATCCCGCGGCCGTACCGGCAAAAAAGAAATCTGTATGTTCTTTTTTTGATTTCATGTTCATTTCATGTTATATTGGTAGGATACTACCAGAACAAGAAAAGGAGGCTTTCCCAAATGAAACGAACCAGAATGTTTGTCCTTTCCCTGGCCGCGCTGCTGGCGCTGACCCTGGCCGGCTGTGGTGCCCGGCAGGCACAGGCCGGATACCTCGGACCGGATGCCGCCAAGGCCATTGCGCTGAACGCCGCCGGACTTTCTGAAAAAGAAGCATCCTTCACCAAAGTGGAGCTGGAAAACCGCAACGGGACCGACTATTATGAGGTCGATTTTACCGCTGCCGGACAGGAGTATGAATATGACATCGATGCCCTGACCGGCACCGTGATCCAGTCAGAGGGCGGCAGCCGCACCACAGACGACGCGCAGACGGGCACAAGCGCCCCCACTGGCGGTTCCATGGATGAGGCCGCTGCCAAGGCCGCTGCCCTGCGCCACGCAGGTCTGCAGGAAAATCAGGTCACGTTCCTCCGGTGTCATTTGGACCGGGACGATGGCCGGCAGGTCTATGACGTAGAGTTTTACACCAAGGACGGCAAGGAATACGACTACGAGATCGACGCTGCCACCGGCGAAGTCCTCTCCTCCGATTACGACGCGGAATCCGGGCTCCCCTCAGATCAGTCCACGACCATTTCCGCCGACCGAGCCAAGGAGATCGCGCTGGCAGAGGTCCCGGGTGCCACCGTGCAGAACATCCACGAATTTGAGGTGGACCGGGACGATGGCCGGCTGGAATATGAGGGCAGCATCCACTACAATGGCGTCGAATATGAATTCAGCATCGACGGCTACAGCGGGGCGATCCGCAGCTGGGAAACCGACCACTGAGCCGTTTCCAGTGCGTTCGCCAGAATCACCAAAGAGCATGATAAGGAGGAAACTGTCATGAAACGAATCTATCTTGCCAAGCGCGTTGGCTCCACAGCGCTGTGTGCGGTCCTGTCCGCCAGCCTGGTCTCCGCCGGCGCCGCCCAGAGCACCCTGGTATCCGCTTACCTCTCCCCCGACCTGACCATCGTGGTGGACGGTGCCGCCCGGGATTTCTACAGCGCCGGCGGCAACGAGACCCATCCGGTGCTCTATGACGGCACCACCTATCTGCCCGTCCGGGCCATCGGCGAGCTGATGGGCAAAACCGTAAGCTGGGATGCCGCCTCCCTGACCGTCTCCCTGGAAGGGGTCCTAAACGGCGCGCCGACCACCGGTACCCCGGATGCCGGTGCCGCTCCCCACACGGTCTCGGCAAAGCTGCGCCCAGAGGTCAGCATCCGGGTGGACGGGGTCCAGCGTACCTTCACCACCTCCAGCGGTGCCGCCGTCTATCCCCTGTTCTACAATAACTCCCTCTATCTGCCTGTACGCAACATCGGGGAGCTGATGAACAAAGAGGTTCACTGGGACAGCGCAAGCAGAACCGTGACCCTTGGCAAGGATAGCGGAACCTCCACCAACCTGATCGGTAACGATGCCGCCAAGGCAAAAGCACTGGCTCACGCCAGATTGCAGGCCACCCAGGTCACCTTCCTTCAGTGTGAACTGGAATGGGACGATGGGCGCAGGGTCTATGACGTAGAGTTCTACACCAAGGACGGAAAGGAATTTGATTACACCATTGATGCTTACACCGGGGCTGTTCTTTCCTTTGACTACGACGCAGAGCACAGTAGCCAGGGCGGCAGCAATACCCCTGCCACGCTGATCGGTAAAGATGCTGCCAAAGCAAAGGCACTGGCCCACGCCGGATTGCAGGCATCTCAGGTCACCTTCACCCAGTGTGAACTGGACCGGGACGATGGGCGCAGGGTCTATGACGTAGAGTTCTACACCAAGGACGGAAAGGAATTTGATTACACCATTGATGCTTACACCGGGGCTGTTCTTTCCTTTGACTACGACGCAGAGCACAGTAGCCAGGGCGGCAGCAATACCCCTGCCACGCTGATCGGTAAAGATGCTGCCAAAGCAAAGGCACTGGCCCACGCCGGATTGCAGGCATCTCAGGTCACCTTCACCCAGTGTGAATTAGACCGGGACGATGGCCGCCAGATTTATGAGATCGAATTTTGGGCGCAGAATCACAAAGAGTATGAATATGAGATCGATGCCTGCACCGGGGCCGTACTCTCCTTTTCGTCCGAGTCTCTCTATGACGACTGAACCGACACGCAGCCCGGATGCGCTGCCATAGCTTCCTGACAAAACGATCCCCCGCCGCTTTTCTGCGGCGGGGGATTTTCTTGGGGATCTTCTGTTGTTATCTTATGCAGGACAGCTCAGGTCTCCCCTGCAAAGAGCGTGTCATAGGGATAGTCCTCCAGGAAGGCCCGGAAGGCGGCCATCCGCGGGGCGATCTCCTGTGCTGTCATAGGCTCCTCCTCCAACAGGCGGCGGGCCAGCTCCTGGCATACTTCGGAGGCGTAATGGACGTGGTCGCCGTAGTTGTCCAGGTTGGTGATCAGATCCAGATCGTCCATAAAATAGAACAGGCGCACATTGGGACGGGAGATCAGCGTCTCCATCACCTGCTGCTGCATGGTCAAGGTGGCCTCCAGGGCGCCGCTGCGCTGGATCTTGTCCCAGAAGAGGATGCTGCCGGGGGGCAGATAGAAGGTAAACGTCACCTGGGGATTGGCATCCACACGCGCCAGCACATGAGACAAATTTTCCTCGGCCGGCGCCAGCAGGGCATCCGCCGGAAGTTCCTCGGCGGCCTGATCGGGCCGGGGATAGTTGGCCAGCGCCTCTTCCCGGGACCAGACCTTGTCCTCTCCCCAGGTATAGCCGCCGGTGATCTCGTCCCGGTCTCCGTATTGCCGGCCCAGCTTCCAGGTTTCGGTGAGGTCCCAGAAAAACATGTCCTTGTTGAGCAGATAGCGCACGTCATTGAAGGGATTTTCGTCGAAGAGATAGGTCGGCTCTACCCAGGTGTTGTCCTTGTCGTACTTCTGCCAGCAGTCAGAGTCCACGCCCCAGAACACCTGATCCACCTCGTGGGTCTCCAGGGCAATGTCCAGGGGGCGGAGGAGCTCTCCAAAATAGGCTCCGTGGATGATGATCTTTTGGGTCCGTCCGCCCAGGGCCTGGTCGAACTGGTTGGTGTAGAAATTCGCCGTGACGGAGGTCCCCAGCAGCAGATGATCATAGGAGAGGTGCTCTGCCGCCCCGGGTGTCTGATAACGGGGGTTCCGCAGGCACAGAGGCAGGCCGGCCATGGGGCCGTGGAAGTGATAAAAGGGGTCCACCACATAGACCACCCCGGCAAACAGCGCGGTCAGCGAGAGAAACAGCGCAAAGAACAGCGCCAAAAAACGTCGTGGCATGGGTCGCGCCCTCCTCAGAAATTAGAATAGATGAACTGGGCCGCCCCGGTCAGGGAGATCACAGACCAGAACAGCAGCACGCCGGCCAGCAGTCCCTTGCGTCCGGTCATGGTCTTGCTCCGCTGGGCCGCCGGCTTCTCTTGGAGGCAGAACACCAGGGCGCCAGCCGTAAAGAGCAGGAACATCCCCAGCGCCAGCCGCGGCAGGTCCCAGCCCAGCTCCCGGCCCAGCCAGGCCGGCATGGCCAGCTGGAACTGGTCGGTAAACCCATTGGCCAGGGGGCCGAAGTCACACCGGGCAAGGACCCGGCACAGAGACAGTCCCTCTCCTATGGAAGCCGCCCGGAAAAAGATCCAGCAGAAGTTCACATAGGCAAAGGTCAGCGCCCAGGACAGGGCCGGGTGGAGCCGCTCCAGCCGGCTGCCCAGCAGCCGCTCGGCCACCATGGCAATGCCATGCAGACCGCCCCAGACCACAAAAGACCAGTCCGCCCCATGCCACAGACCAGAGGCCAGGAAAATGATCATGGTGTTGACACAGGTCCGCCCGGTCCCCCGCCGGCTGCCGCCCAAGGGGATGTAGAGATACCGGGTGAAGAAGCGGGTCATGGTGATGTGCCACCCCTGCCAGAAGCCCCGGATGGTCAGCGCCTGATAGGGCACGTCAAAGTTTTCCGGCAGCGTGATGCCCAGCAGCTTGCCCATGCCCCGGGCCATGTCCGTGTAGCCGCTGAAGTCAAAGTAAAGCTGCAAGGTATAGCTCAGCACCACCGCCAGGGCTGTGGTACTGTTGAGGGCAGAGAGGTTGGCATAGCCCCAGTCCGCCCCGCCGCCAAAGGCCCCGGCCACAATGACTTTTTTCCACAGGCCCAGAGAGAATAGCCACAGACCCTCCGCCATGAGCTGGGCGCTGGGACCTGTCCCCTGTTTGGCACGCAGCTGGGGGATGACCTCGTCATGAAAGGCGATGGGGCCGGAGGTGACGCAGGGGAAAAAGGAGACGAAGCAGGCATATTCCAGCAACGTATCGTCCGCCGGGTCCCCCCGGTAGCGGTCCACCAGATAGGCGATCTGCTGGAAGGTAAAAAAGCTGATCCCCAGAGGCAGCAGCAGAGAGAGACCGCCCAGAGAGGTGCCGAACAGCCAGTTGAGGTTCTCCAGAAAGAAATTCATATACTTGAAGTACCCCAATACCCCCAGGTTGGCCAAAAGCCCCAGGACCAGCAGGGGCTTCCGGCGGGCAGGCCAGCGCCCCAGGGCCCGGCCCAGGAAAAAGTTGACCAGGATGCTCCCGCACAGGATGGGCAGGAAGGCCGGGTTGCCCGCCGCATAAAAGAACAGGGACACGGCCAGGAGGAAGCCCTGGGCCAGCCGTCCATGCCCCCCGCGGTTCAGGAGCCACCAGCCCGCCACCGCACCCGGCAGCAGGACAAACAGAAAGGAATAGGACTGGAATGACATGAATGGTTCTCCTTTTCTCCCATGGAAAGGGAAAGCGCAATACGCCAGCATTTGGCACCATTATACGGGTTTGGCGTTCGTTTGTCAAAAAAGGGAACGGCCTGCTCTGCGCGCCCTACTCCTCACGCGCTTGAAAAAGCGGGAAAAGCCCATCGACACAGCACTGCGTCGATGGGCTTTTCCCAATGAAAAATGGATTTTGGATGTTCAGTGTTTGCCGCACTCGTGGGCGTGTTCATGCTCGTGGCAGACAGAACCCGTGGATTCCAGCTCCCCGCGGAGGTAGGCCTCTACGGCGGCCTTGGCATCCCCCTGTGCGCCCAGGATCACTTCCACGTTGCGCTCGTTGAAGATGTCCACAGCGCCGCCGCCCATGCCGCCGGAAATGATGACCTGAACGCCCAGGTCCGCCAGGTAGTTGGGCAGGAAGCCCGGTCTGTGGCCGGGGTTGGGGACGGACTGCTCGGACTGGATCGCTCCGTTTTCCGTCTCATAGATCATAAAATTCTCGCAATGACCAAAGTGGGCCCAAATTTGCGTGCCGCTGCAAGATACTGCGATTTTCATAACTGTGTCTCCTTTTCATTTATGGTTTGTGTTTTGATCAACTGCAATCACAAGTTGCAGGTGCTGCCGATCATCTCCCCTGCTGGGGTGGGGCTTCCGCGCTGAGAAGCTGCTGCAGCCGGGGATACATGGCCCGGATGGCGTTCCCCGCCGGACAATCTATCTCGACCACCGAAGCGCCGGCGTTGATGGCCTTCACCGCCTGGGGGTCGAAGGGGATCTTCCCCACGAAGGGAAGCCCCTGTTCCCGACAGAACAACTCAATCTCCTCCGTGTGTTGGGGGCTGACGTCGTATTTATTGACGCACACTGCCAGCTTGGTCTGAAAGGTCTCTGCGGTTTTGCACAGACGTTTCAGGTCGCTGACGCCGCTGCCGCTGGGTTCTGCCACCACCAGCACCAGATCCATGCCGCTGACCGACGCGATCACCGGGCAGCCGATCCCGGGGGACCCGTCCACAATGGCCAGGTCACAGTCAGGGGCCGCCTGGAGCATAGCCATTTTGACCTCTGTCACCAGCTTGCCCGAGTTGCCCCGTCCCATCTTCAGGGTCGCGGTGGAAAACACCCCGTCGGCGGCGTAGAGTTCTCTTGTGCCGGCCACATCGGTGTGCAGCGTGACGGCCTTGGCCGGACACACATAGTCGCACACGCCGCAGCCCTCGCAAGAATATTCCGCCACGACGGCCTTGCCGTCCTGCAGATGGATGGCGTCAAAGCGGCAGTGTTCCTGGCATGCACCGCAGCCGGTGCAGAGGGCTGCGTCCACCTGCGCTTTGTCGCCGCCCATAAAATCATATACTTCCGGCGCGGTGTTCTGCGCCAGGAGCAGGTGCAGGTTGGGGGCATCCACGTCACAGTCTGCCACTGCCTGGGCCTGGGAGAGCCGGACCAGCGCGGCGGACACTGTGGTTTTCCCGGTGCCGCCCTTGCCGCTCAACAGAAGAAGGCGTTTCATCCCGCACCTCCGATCTTTTTCAGCAGCGCAGTGAATCGTTTCCGTTGGGCGGGGAGCCGCTCCACCGCCAGCTCGGCCGCCGCCAACGTCTGGGCCAGGGCCGGATCATAGGGGATGCGATCCAGGATCGGAAGCCCATGCTCTGCGCAGAAGGTCTCCAGGGGTCCATAGGGTTCGGTCTCTTTGTTGATGACCACACCGCAAGGCTTCTGCAGCAAGGTGGTCAAGGTATAGACCATCTGGAAATTGTGAAAGCCAAAGGCCGTCGGCTCAACGACCAGCACACAATAGTCTGCGTCCAGGATGCTCTCCATCACACTGCACGCACTGCCGGGCGGGCAGTCCAGAATGGTCAGCTCCCCTGCCTGTTTCAGCGCCTGCCGGATGACAGGGACCCCGGTGGCCTCCCCAGGGTTGAGGATGCCGGTGACGGTGGTAATGCCCTCGTGGCGGCCGATCTCCAGCACGCCAATGGGCTTTTCCGCCGCTGTGACAGCTTGCTCCTGACAGACCAGCTGACAGAGCCCGCAGCTGTGACAGGCTTCGGAAAAGATGAGGGGTTTTTCCTTGAGATAGACCAGCGCATGGAAGCGGCAGGCCTTGACGCATTCTTTGCAGCCGGTACATTTGGCTGCGTCAAAGACGGGGAGCATCGTGTGGACCGTGGTGGTCTGTACGTCGGTCGGCCGGAAGAACAGCCGGCCATTGGGCTCTTCCACGTCACAGTCGATATAGGTGCCGTTTCTGGCAGCCGCCGCCAGATTGACGGCAACGAAGGTCTTGCCCACGCCGCCCTTGCCGCTGAGACAGGCGATCTTCATGGGATCCCCTGGTAGCCGCTGTGGAAATGGGTCAGCGCTTCCAGCGCACCATCCAGGCAGGCGGCAAGATCATCCGCTGCGGCTTTGTGGGCAGATTTCAAAATGGTGATGTCGGCGGCGGCAAAGACCTCTGCGGCATTCTGTCCGCAGCGGGGCGTGATCAGGCGGGTCACGCCGCTGTCGACCAGGAACTGGGCCACTTGGAGGCCAGCGCCGCCCTGGGCCTGGGCGGCCGGATTTTCCGCGATGGTCTGGGTCCCGTTCTCCCAAAACAGGAAATAGGGGGCGCGCGCCAGGACCATACAGACCTCCTGTTTGTTTTCGTCCAACGGAATGGCGATCTTCATAGGGGTTCCTCCTTGGGTTTGCACCTGGGTCAAAAAGCGGTGCCGGGCACAGCCGCCGCAGGTACAATAGCTTTCGTTTCCATCACACAGGCGATAATTTCCGCCGGAAATTTGCAGAGGACGGCCCTCTACCAGAGCGTCGGCCAGTTCTTTTCTGGCGTTGGCGTAGATCTGCTGCACCGTGGTGCGGGCAATGTGCATCGCCTCTCCGCATTGCTCTTGGGAAAAATTTTCCCGGTCGATCAGGCGAATGGTCTCGTATTCATCCACGTTCAGAATGATGGGCTCCCGGGTCCTTCCGCCCCGGACCGGAAGAAATCCATCGTTGTCCGGCAGCTGGCACACCTTTCTGCACTTGACTGGTCTTGGCATCCTCTCACCTCTCTTGGGCTGTGGTC
>CAKTSK010000024.1 GCA_934597725.1 uncultured Eubacteriales bacterium | reverse complement strand
TTTTCCAATATCGTCTGCTGTTCATATCGTGTACCCCTGTCGGTGCTTTGTCTTGATAAAATCCGTCAGGCCAATGCCCGCCAGCTTTTCCCGGATGCGGTTGATATTGACGCTCAACGCATTGTCATCCACATACAACTGATTGTCCCACAAATACTCGATCATCTCTGCGCGAGAACAGATGCTCCCTCCGTTTCGGAACAGGTAATAGAGAATTTTCAGTTCGTTTTTCGTCAGTTCGACATGCTTCCCAGCGTATTCCAGCCTGCTGGATTCCAGGTGCAGCACAGCATTCTGGCAGGCGATCTGTTCTCTTTGCTGGTCTGGATAGGCCCGCTTGAGCAGGGAAGCGATTTTCGCCACCAGGATCGCCGTATGATAGGGCTTGGTGAGGAAGGCATCTCCGCCCAGCATAATGCTGTTCAATTCATCCATGTCCGTATGGCAGCTCGTCACAAAAATAATGGGGACCATGGAGAACGCCCGGATCTTGGAACACAGCGTAAACCCGCTCTCTCCCGGCAGCTTGATGTCCAGCAGGATCAGGTGAGGGGCTTCCTGTTTGATCTGTTCGATCACAGCAGAAAAGTCCTGTATCCCGACGGTCAGGTAACCATTTCCTTCCAACAGTGTCTGCAATTCCCCTCGGATGACAGGATCATCTTCGACGATCATGATTTTATATTTTGTCATAGTTGCTTCCCTTGCTTCCTTCTGGTTTCTTCCCCTGCATTATAGTGCGCTCGCTCCAGGGATGCAAGGGCAAGAAACTGGCCGGTCCCGCTGCTGGCGCAGTCTGTAAAACAAGACGCCCGCACTCCGACATCCAGAGCGCGGGCGTTTTTCTGCGATCGGTCTGCCAGACAGCAGCCTGACCTTGTCATGGACTGGAAAGACTCAAGGCACGGAGACCCCAGAGCGGTCCTGTTCCAGCTCTGCGATCTGGGCCAGCAGGCGCTCCCGTTTCCGGCTCCGGCGGTCCCGGAAGGGCTTGCCCAGCCGCTCGGAGAGGCTGTCCAGCAGGGAGTAGTACACCGGGGTGAAGAGCAGGGTCACCACCGTGGAGATCACCATGCCGCTGATCATCACAACGCCCATGGGCTGGAGCATTTCGTTGCCTTCGCCGGTGCCGACGGCCATGGGGATCAAGGCCAGCACGGTGGTCAGGGTCGTCATCATAATAGGACGGACCCGGAGGGGACAGGCTTCCATGATCGCCTCGTCCTTTTCCTGGCCGCGTTCCCGGCGGATGTTGATGTAGTCCACCAGCACGATCGAGGAGTTGACCACGGTGCCCACCAGCATGATCAGGGCCAGCAGGACGATCATCGAAAGATCCATCCCCGTCAGAGGCAGGCCAAACAACGCGCCGGAGAGGGCAATGGGAAGGATGAGCATGACCATGACGGGCATCAGGAACGACTCAAACTGTGCGGCCAGGATGAAGTAGACCAGACAGACGGCCACCAGCATGGCCAGCATCAGGGTGCGGAAGTTTTCGATCATGTCCGTGTACGCGCTGTTGATCTCTGCCTGGTATCCGTCGGGCGTCTGGTAGCTGTCCAGCACACTCTGCACCGCCTGGTTCATGGCTTCGGTGTCTCCGCTGAGACAGTCCCCGGTGACCTGAACCTGGCGGGATTGATCCTGCCGGGCGATGCTCTGAGGGCTGAGCTGGATGGAGACCTCTGCAACAGAGGCCAACGGAACGGTCCCGCCCGTCGGGGCGGTGATGGGCATGGAGCGCAGGGCGTCCAGACTCTTCCCGCTGCTGCCGCTGCCCTGGACCACCACGTCCAAGTCGTTGCCGTCCAGCGTTATGGTGGTGGCGGTGGCTCCGGTCAGCTCATTCCGCACCGCGCCGCCAATGGCGGCCGCGGTCAGGCCATATTGTGCCGCCGCCGTTTCATTGACCGAGACAGACACGGCAGGAACGCTGTTTTCCAACGAATTTTTTACCTGGCTGGCATCCTCCAGCGCAGCGATCTGCGTGGTGAGGTCGTTGGCGATCTGGGCCAGGATGTTATAGTCCGGGCCGCTGATGTTGATCTGGATGTCGTTGCCGCCCGTCATGCTGCCCATCATGCTGGATTCGCTGGCGGTGATCTCACAGCCGGCCACATCTGCCGTGGCGGCCTGGATGGCTTGGGCGACCTCTTTGCTGGAACGGCTGCGTTCTCCGCGGCCCACCAGATTGACGGTGATGGAGGCAGAATCCCCACCCCCGCCGGCCGCCATGGCGCTGCCGATGGTCATATACATGTTGTCCACTTCCGGGCAGGTGTCCTCGACGATGGCCATGACCCGGTCTCCGTAGTCGATGGTGTCTTCCAGTTCCGTCCCGGTGGGCATCTCCACCGAGACGCTCACCATGCCCTGGTCCATCTCCGGCAGCAGGACCATGTTGGTGCTCAGGCAGCTTGCCAGAAAGAGGACCACCATCGCCACCGAAACCAGACAGGCCACCCCCCGGCGGCGGAGGAAGAACGCCAGCAGCTTCTGGTATTTTTCCGCCAGCTTTTTGGCCAGACGGGTCCAGCGGGAGTCCCGCCGGGCGTTCTGGAGCTTTTGCAGCCGGACGGCCTGCTCATCCAGCAGGAAGTAGCACATGAGCGGCACCAAGGTCAGCGCGATGACCAGAGAGGACAGGATCAGGAACACCACCGTCAGAGAGAAGTCCAGGAACATCATGCCGGTCATGCCGCCGCTCAGGCCGATGGGCAGAAAGACCGCGATGGTGGTCAGGCTGGAGGCAGTAATGGACGTGATGACCTCCGAGGTGCCCAGCACGCAGCTGTCATAGCGTCCGTGCCCGTCCCCGGCATAGCGGTAGATGTTTTCCAGGACCACGATGGAGTTGTCCACCACCATGCCGATGCACATGGCGATGCCGCCCAGACTCATCATGTTCAAGGTGGTGCCGAACAGGTTCATCAGCAGGAACACGGCCAGCACACAGAAGGGCATGGACAGGGAGATGGTCACCGTGGCGCCGCCCCGGCGCAGAAAGACCAGGACCACAGCGGCAGACAGAACCACACCCAGCGCGATGTTCTGGATGGCATTGCTGGCCACCTGCAGGATATAGTCGCTGGCCTCGTAGGGGACCAGATAGTTCATGGAGGGGTTTTCCTGCTGGAGCTCCTCTAAGGTGCTGAGGATCTTTTGGGAGATCTCCACCTCGTTGGCCCCGGAGCGTTTGTTGACCGAGATGATGACACAGTCTTCCTGCCCAACCTTGGCCGCGCTGTCTTCCAGGGAGGATTCCAGATAGACGTTGGCAATTTCCCGCAGCTGCAGGGAACCGCCTTGGGGAAGAAAGAGCACGGTGTTCGCTACGTCGTCCACAGACTGGAACTGTCCGTCGGTGGTGACCGTGAGGACGTTGGTGCCGTTCTGGACATCGCCGCCGGGGTAGAGCACGTTGGCGGCAGAGAGATAGTTGGAAATATCACTCAGGGTCAGACCGTATCCGGTCAGGGCCGTGGTGTTGACCTCTACGGTGATCTGCTGCTGGATGCCGCCCATGATGTCCGCCGAGGCCACGCCGTCCAGCCGCTCCAGCGCCGGCCCGACGGTGTCTTCGGCCAGGATCTGCAGCTGGCTCAGGTCCTCGCCGCTCAGGGCGATCATGGCCACCGGCATCATGTCGTTGACGTTGAAGTTATAAATGACCGGATCACTGCACCCATCCGGCAGAGAGAGGGCATCGAATTTTTCCCGCAGCTTGATGGCGGCGTTGTCCACGTCGGTGTCGTCCTCATAGGTGATCATGACCATGCTCACGTTTTCCGAGGAGGTAGAGGAGATCTCTTTCACGCCGGCCAGGGTCGAGACACAGGATTCCAGTGGCCGCGTGACCAGCTCCTCCATGTCCTCCGGCCCTGCACCGGAGTAAGTACACAGAACATAAGCGGCGGGAAACTCCATGTTGGGCATCAGCGACAGCTTCAGGTTGGAGTAGAACGCCACCCCAAAGACGGCAATGATGAGAAAGGCCAGGATGGTCGTGACCTTATGCTTGATGCAGAAAGAGGCTATTTTCATGGGGTCACCTCAGAAGTGACCACCCGCACCGGCGCCCCTTCGGACAAATAGAACTGGCCCACGGTGACCAGGGTCTCGCCGCCGGACAGTCCGGCGGTGATCTCCGTCACGCCGTCACCCACCAGCCCGGTCTCCACCGGGACCCGGTGGGCGATGTTGTCCTGGTCCAGGATGTAGACATACTGGCTGTCCATCCCGGTCTGGATGGCCTCGGTGGGGATGATGACCACGTCGCTCTGGGTGTCCGTGTAGAAGGTCACGTTGGCAAACATACCGGCCATGAGCCCTTTGGCTGCCGAGGCGGGGATTCGGACGGTCACCCCATACAGGTGCGTGTTGGCGTTGGGGGTGCGGTCCAGGTCGTGGATGGTGCTCTGAAAGGTGGCCTGGGCAGCGTCTACGGTCACAGAAACCTGGCTGCCCACCTGTAGCTTGTTGACCAGCGCCTCTGAAACACCCACCTGCACCTCCATCTCTGACAGGGAGGCGATGGTGGCCACCGGCGCGCTGGGGGAGACAAACCCGTTTTCTGTGGCAGACAGGGAGAGGATCACGCCGGAGATGGGAGCGGTCACTTTTCCGCCGCTGCCGATGTTGGCCAGGGTGGAGGCAAGCTGGGTCATGGTGGCTTTGTAGTTCTGCATACTCAGGGTCAGCTGGTCCAGGGTGGAGGACATCGTCGCGCGGGCGTTGTCCAGTGCCAGCTGGGCGCTGTCGATCTCAGCCTGAGAGGCTGCGCCCAGGGCAAAAAGCTCTTTGGTGTCGGACAGATTTTTTTCTGCCTGCGCCACCTGCTGGCGGAGCAGCGCAGACTGCTCGTTGTAACTCTTCTGGGCGTTGGCGTAGCTCAGAGCTGCCGTGTCATAGTTTGCCTGGGTCGCGGAAATGTCCAGGGTACACAGCGTTTGCCCGGCAGAGACCACGTCGCCTACCTCAACGGCAACGTCTGTACAGTGGGCGGACAGCGCGACAGAAACGGACTCCTGCTTGCCGGAGACCACCTGTCCAGAAGCGCTGTTTTCTGCGGAAATGGCGCCGCGGGAGACGGCGGCGATCTCCACCGCAGTGGCGGGATCGTCCGGTTCTGGCGGAGCCTCCTCTCCGCAGCCGGCCAGGAAGAGCAGGCTGGCAAAGGTCAGAAGAAGGCTGTTGATTCGTTTTTTCATGGGGATACCTCCGGGGACAGGGTGGGTAGGGACGGGCTGGAGCTTATGGCGCCTCCCGGCTGAGGTTGGCCTCGATTTTTTCCAGCAGCCGGGAAAGCTGAGAGACTTCGTCCTCTGTCAGCCCTTGGAGGAGCCGTTGGTTCATCTGGTCCATCACCTTCAGAACTTGGGCGCTGACCTGCTGGCCGGCAGGCGTGAGGATGAGCTTTTTCAGCCGGGCATCATGGGGGACCGGGACCCGCTGCAGCAGTCCCTTTCTCTCCAGCGTGTCCAGCTGGCTGCTGACGGTAGAGCGGCGGAGCTTGAAAAAGGATTCAATATCCCGCTGATAGACATCTTTGGGATAAGAAAAGTAGAGGAAGCTCACAGTGGACAGCTGAGAGATGGTCATGCCGGCGGGGAAGGTCTCCTGCGGCGTTCCCAGGGCCATGCGGTGCAGCAGGTTGACGATACACGCCAGTTGGGTGGCCGGATAAGCCCGGTGAACGGTGGTTTCCATAGCAACTACCTCGCAATTTGTTAGAATTCGTACAATTAGGATTGTACCGTATGCCAGACGCCTTGTCAACCAAAAAGTGGAAGGAGACGCCTGCGCGGCCATGCACACCACGACCGGCGCGCAGAGGGTGGCGGCGGTTGCTTTGTTGCCGTTCCCGTGGTATCCTTTTCTTCGTCCAAAACGCCAAGCAAAATGGAGGTGACAGAAACATGTATCTCAGAGTATATCAGCCCTCGGACGCGGAAGAACTGGCGGCCCTGTTCTACGATACTGTCCATCGGGTAAACCGCAAAGAGTATACCCAGGAGCAAGTCGATGCCTGGGCTACCGGTCAGATGGACTTGGAGGCCTGGGACCGATCGTTCCGGGAGCACATCACCCTGGTCGCTGTGGAGCAGGAGCGCCTTGTGGGGTTCGGAGATATTGACCATACCGGGTATCTTGACCGTCTGTTTGTCCACGCAGACCATCAGGGAAGGGGGATCGCTACGGCTCTTTGTGATGTCTTGGAACACAGTGTTCCGGGACCAGTCGCAACGCATGCCTCCCTGACAGCAAAACCGTTTTTTGAAGCAAGAGGCTATCGTGTTCTGGCCGCACAGCAAGTGGTGCGAAGGGGCGTCGTGCTTCCCAACTATGTGATGCGGAAAGAAGCTGCCTCTCCTGTCCGACAGGCCGGGAAGCGGTTGGAGCGGGCCCCCCTCCCTCCGGCCGATGGGAACGGGGGCCTGGTCCGTCTGGCGGATCAGCCACAGAAACAGGAGGAAGCCGCGCAGTGGTTCCATGAAAAATGGGGCATCCCAAAGGAGGCCTATCAGGAAAGTATGGCGGACTGTCTGCGCGGGGCAGGTGCAGTCCCCCAATGGTACCTGGCCCTGGAGGGGGACAGGATCGTGGGGGGATTGGGGGTGATCGAGAATGATTTCCACCCCCGGACGGATCTCGCCCCCAACGTCTGCGCTGTCTATACGGAAGAAGACCGGCGGGGGAAGGGAGTCGCCGGTGCGCTGCTCCGCTATGCCTGTAGGGATATGCAGAACAGAGGGATCGACACCTTATATCTTTTGACGGACCACACGTCGTTTTATGAACGCTATGGCTGGGAATTTTTCTGCCTGATCCAGGAAGAGGGACAGGACAAGCCCACCCGAGTATACCGCCATCAGGCTGCGAGATCGTCATAACGTCCTTGACAGAACGCGCCTTGGCGCCCCTGCTGCAGGGGGCTGCCGGGGTGCGTTCTGCTTTGTTTGCCGCCGGAAGGCCGCTGTTCCGGCGGACAGACCGCAGGGACTCCCTGCCTTTGTCACCATTTTTGTCAAAATGAAACTTCTTGCATCCAAAATGTCATAATTTTGTAGGTTTTTTAGAACGATTCTTTTGGAATTTTGTGATAAAATGCAGAATCAGGAAGGAAAAACCAACAGAGGATTCCCTGCAGAGGAGGGGTGCATCGACCAATGACAGAACAAAAGATTCTTGTGGTAGACGATGAACGCGAGATCGCCGATCTGGTGGAAGTCTACTTGAAAAACGAAGGCTATCTTGTCAGAAAAGCCTATACCGCCGCCCAGGCCCTGGCCATTGTGGCCCAAGAGGAGCTGAGCCTTGCCATTTTGGACGTGATGCTGCCGGATATGGACGGGTTTGCCCTGTGCCAGAAGATCCGGGAGGACCATCTGTTTCCCATCCTGATCCTCAGCGCCAAGGTTGAGGATATGGACAAGATCATGGGTCTGACCCTGGGAGCAGACGACTATATCACCAAACCCTTCAGCCCCTTGGAGCTGGTGGCCCGGGTCAAGACCCAGCTGCGCCGTTACACCCGCTACAACACCGGCGAGGGCAGAGAACCGGAGCGGAACGAGTACGATTTCCGCGGCCTGGTGATCTGCCAGGACAGCCACCAATGCACGCTTAACGGAGAGGAGCTGACCCTGACGCCCATTGAGTTCAGCATACTTTGGTATCTGTGCGAGCACCGGGGCAAGGTGGTCTCCTCCGAGGAGCTGTTCGAGGCCGTCTGGAAGGAAAAGTACATCGACAGCAACAACACCGTCATGGCCCACATTGCCCGCCTGCGGGAAAAGATGCGGGAACCCAGCCGGAAACCGAAGTTCATCAAAACGGTCTGGGGGGTGGGATATACCATTGAGTAATCCGTTTTGGCAGCCCCGCCGGCGCCGGCACAGCCAGATCTCCCAGCAGATCCTGGCCCGGTATATTCTCAGTGTGCTGGGCATGATCGCCGTGCTGGTGGTGGCTTGTTTTTTGGGGTGGGTGATCTGCCGCCTGTTTATCTGGCAGCCCTATGAACCCCTGTACCGCTTCCTCAAGGCCATGGAGGACACCGTGTTCTTCTGGGGCGGCGCGCTGATCCTGGCCGGGGTGTTTTTTCAAACCTATCGGTACATCTCCAAGCCGCTGGACTATCTGGACGAGGTCATCCAGGCGGCGGAGGAGCTGGCCCATCCTACAGACACGCCCATCCAGCTCTCTGCACCGATGGAGAGCATCCAGGATGAGCTGAACGTGGTCCGGGAGGAGGCGCTGCGCAGCGCCATGTATGCCAAGGAGGCAGAGCAGCGGAAAAATGATCTGATCGTCTACCTGGCCCATGACCTCAAGACCCCTCTGACCAGCGTCATCGGCTACCTGTCCCTGCTGCGGGACGAGCCGCAGATCTCTCCGGCTCTGCGGGCCAAGTACACAGGCATTGCCCTGGACAAGGCCCAGCGGCTGGAGACCCTCATCAATGAGTTTTTTGAGATCACCCGGTTCAACCTGACCAGGATCTCCCTGGACTGGGAGGAGGTCAACCTGACCCGTCTGCTGGAACAGGTGACCTTTGAGTTCCAGCCGGCGCTGGCCGAAAAGGGCTTGGCGCTGACGCTGGATCTGGCCCCCGATGTGGTCCTTTTCTGCGACCCGGATAAGCTGGAACGTGTGTTTGACAATCTGCTGCGCAATGCCATGAATTACAGCGACCGGGATGCCCCCATCGCCGTCACCTTGTCCCGTGGAGCGCAAGAGGTGGTCATCACCGTGGAAAACCAGGGCCCTGACATTCCGCCGGAAAAGCTGGACCGGATCTTTGAGCAGTTCTTCCGGCTGGATGCCTCCCGCTGCAGCGCCTCGGGCGGCGCGGGGCTGGGGCTGGCCATCGCCAAGGAGATCGTGGAGCGGCACAACGGGACCATCCGGGCCGAAAGCAAGGCCCACCGGATCTCGTTTTCTGTCACCCTCCCCCTGCCCGGCGGCCCGGCGGAATGAGGGAATTGCTATTTTTTTCCCCATAGGATATAATGGATAAAATGGACAAAACTTTGCCAAACGTATGAGGGGGGGACCCTCTCGAGAGAGGAGCGTACCATGATAGATGTGATCACCGTGGAGACCATGCGGGAGAGCGATGCCCATACCATTGCCCACTATGTACCCAGCCGGGAGCTCATGCGCCGGGCTGCCCAGGGGGTGTTCCGGGCGGTGGACTGGCGCGGCCAGACTGCCATCCTGGCCGGCGGCGGCAACAACGGCGGCGACGGCTATGCGCTGGCGGGCATCCTGGCAGAGCAGGGGATCTCCTGCACAGTCTATCGGGTCTCGGACCGGTTCTCTTCCGACGGCCAGTATTACCACGACCAGGCAGTGGCCCGTGGTGTGCCCGTGAAGGAATTTACCGGACAGGAGGACCTGTCTTCCTACGATATCCTGGTTGACTGCCTGCTGGGCACCGGTTTTTCCGGCCCGGTCCGGGGAAGGTTCCGGCAGGCCATTCAGGCCATCAACCGGGCCCAGGACGCCCAGGTGGTCAGCGTGGACATCAACAGCGGGATGCACGGGAACACCGGCCGGGGAGAGCTGATGGTCCGGTCTGATCTCACGGTGACCATCGGCTATCTGAAAAGCGGCCTGCTGCTGGCGGACGCCACTTGGCAGATCGGCCGGCTGGTCGTGGCGGACATCGGCATCCGTCTCATTCGGGAGGACTATTTTCTCGCCACGCCCGGCGAGGTGGTCTTCCCCAACAGCGGGTTTTCCCTGCAAGAGGATAACGTAGCCCTGATGACGCCCGGCGAAGCCGAGGATCTGTCCAAAAACGGACAGACCATTCCCGAGGTGGCGCAGGAAGTTGCCTTGCGGGAAAACCGTCTGGTGCGGGTGCTGGGGAAACACTCTCTGGTGACCGACGGCTATCGTCTCTATTTTGAGGAGCTGGGGGCCTATCCGCAGCAGATCTCCTCCTTGGAGGACGCATGAGCGGCGCGCCCAAAGGCGTGCGGGAGGTCGATCCCCTGACCACCCCGCGGGCCGCCAGCTGGCAGGCCTTCCACCGCGCGCCGATGCCCATGGTCACCATATTGCAGACCTGGGACATCACCCCCCTGGTGCGCCTGCACCGGGAACAAGGGTACCGGCTGAATCTGCTTCTGTGCTGGTGCATCGGGTGCGCCGCCCAGGAGACGAAGGAATTTTTTCTGCTGCCGGACGGCGAAAAGATGCTGGCCTATGATCAGCTGGGCATCAGTGTGATCGTCGCCAACCAGGTCGGCGAGATCTCCTCCTGTGATCTGCCTCTGCTCCCATCCTTGGCAGACTTTGACCGGGCCTACCGGACCCTGACCGAAACCGTGGCGCGCACCGGAGAGGACCATACCCTGCCGGACCGGATGATGATCGGGACCTCCAGTCTGGTGGAGTATGAGCTGGACGGAGTGATGAATTTTTACAGCGGGATCTATCAGAATCCCTTTTTCATCTGGGGGAAGTACCGCCGGGAAGAGGAGCGGGCCAAGCTGCCGGTTTCCTTCCAGTTCCATCATGTTCAGATGGACGGTTTAGAGGCCTGTGCCTTTCTCCGGCGGGTCCAGCAGCACATCGACGACCTGGAAAAGGCGTTGTCTCTGCAAAAATAGGATCAAAAAATGCACACGAGACGCTTCATTCACCGTCTCGTGTGCGTTTTTTTGTTTGTCCAGGTCGAAAAAGCAGATGATCCGGGGGATCGGGATATGCTGCATACCCATGGAATCCCACTGCATACACCATACAGGGTGAATATTATTCGTTTTCGCTGGATGAAACGGGAACCATGGTCAAGGTCTGCTGGGCCAATGCGTCCCGCTCGTCCGGGTCGTGGGTGACCAGCAGAAGGGTCCGGCCCTTGGTGTTGGTACGCAGATAGTCCAGCACCAGCGCCTTGGTGTCCCGGTCCAGACCGGTGAAGGGTTCGTCCAGCACCAGAAGCTCCCCGGGGGCCAGCACCGCCCGGGCGATGGCCACCCGGCGCTTCATGCCGCCGCTGAGGGCAGACACCGGCATCGTCAGGCTTTCTCCCAGGCCCAGCGCAGTCAGGTGGGCGGCGGCCCGGTCCCGGCCGCTGCGGGGGAGGACCAGCGCTGCGTTGGACAGCGCAGAGAACGAGGGAAAGAGCCGGTTCTCCTGAAACACCGCCGACACGGGGCCGGATGGGCCGCAGATGGTCCCGCTGTCGGGCTGCTCCAATCCAAGCACAAGGCGCAGCAGGGTGGTCTTCCCGCACCCGGAGGGTCCCATGATGCAGGTACACTGTCCGGCGGGGAACCGGGCGGAAAGATCCTGGAGGACCAGACGGTCGCCATATCGTTTTGTCAGGTGGGACAAGCATAGATCTGTCACAGTTTTTCCAACCTCCCCAAGCATCCTTTCAGCAGGGCCAGGAACCCCTTTTCAAACAGTACGCTGACCACCACGACCACCACGGTCCAGGCAAAGAGATCCACGGTGTTGAAGTATACCTTGGCATCATAAAACATCCGGCCCACCGAGCCGCTGGGGATGCCGATGATCTCTGCGGCAATGCCTGCCTTCCAGGAGATCCCCAGGCTGACGGTGCAGGCCGAGAGCAGGTGGGGCTTGATCTGAGGAAGCCACAGATAGAGCAGCCGTTTGGGCCAGGACAGGCGGAAGATCCGCACCGCTTCCAACAGCTGCTGATCCGCGCTGCGGACCCCCTGCAAGACGTTGCTGTACAGAATGGGCAGCACCATCAGAAAAGAAATAAACACCGACAGCTGTTCCGAGGACATCCAAATGAGGCAGATGATGATAAACGAGGCCACCGGAATGGACTTGATCATCACCGCCCAGGGCCGGAACAGGATCTCGAAGAGAGGAAAGCGCCCAGCCAGTGCCCCCAGCCCCACGCCGGCTCCCAGCCCCAGCAGGAAGCCCGCCACGATCTTCCGCAGCGTAAACCAAACGGTGGACCAGAAGCCGCTCTCCTGCCAGAGGGTCCCCAGACGCAGCAGCACAGACAGCGGCGTGGGGATCAGAAGCTGCTGCCCGACGCTCATGGCGGTCACCTGCCAGACGGCCAGCGCCAGCAGCACCGCCCCCAGACGCTGCAGCCGGCTTTTCTGTTGGGAAAAAAATTGTGTTGCCCGCCTCATGGTATGCTCCTCTGTCTGCAAAAATGGTACCCAACAGTATACCACATTTTTCGCAGGATCGGGTTGCAAATGCAACGGCATTTTGCCGAAGAAAAGGGAAGGGGCGGATTTTCCGGTTGTAAATTCTTCTGGATTGGGGTACAATGAGGCCCATTGAATTGATGAAAAGATCGGGGGAACCAAGATGCTCTCTGAAGAAAAAAACCGCCAGTTTGCCGCCCTGCGCCGCCGGGTGATCGCCCGGAATTTTTCGGCCATGAATCCCCGCCAGCTGGAGGGTGTGCTGGCAACGGAGGGGCCGCTGCTCCTGCTGGCCGGTGCAGGCAGCGGCAAGACCACGGTGCTGATCCACCGCATCGCCAACCTGCTGCGGTATGGACGAGGCTCGGACAGCGAGGATGTGCCGGAGTTCATCACCCAGGAGGACCTGGACTTCCTGACCGCCTATGAGAACGACCCGGCGCCCACGGAGCAGGAGGTCAGCCGGGCCAACCTGCTGTGTGCGGTGGAGCCTGCTGCGCCCTGGCAGGTGATCGCCATCACCTTCACCAACAAGGCAGCCGGAGAGCTGAAACAGCGGCTGGAGGACAAGATCGGTCCGGCCGCGCAGGATGTCTGGGCGGCGACCTTTCACTCCGCCTGCGTCCGCATCCTCCGGCGGAACATTGAGCGGCTGGGGTTTCCCTCCTCCTTTACCATTTATGATACCGACGACTCCCTGCGGGTCATCAAGGAGTGCCTGAAAGAGCTGAATCTGGACGACAAAACCTTCCAGCCCAGAACGGTGCTGGGGTATATCTCCCGGGCCAAGGACGAGATGCTGCTGGCCCCGGCGTATGAGGAACGCTGCCGGGCCAAGCCGGATCTGCGCCTACAGAAGATCGCCGCCATTTACCGGGCCTATGAAAAAAAGCTGTGGGCGGCTGGCGCGCTGGACTTTGACGATATCATCCTCCACACCGTTCGTCTGCTTCAGCAGTTTGAGGAGGTGCGGACCTATTATCAGAACAAATTTCGCTACGTTCTCATCGACGAGTACCAGGACACCAACCACCTGCAATATCTGCTGGCCGCCCTGCTGGCCGGCGGGCGGAAAAACATCTGTGTGGTCGGCGACGATGACCAGTCCATTTACCGCTTCCGGGGCGCGACTATTGAAAACATCCTCTCCTTTGAGAGCGAGTATCAGAACGCCCGGGTGATCCGCCTGGAACAGAATTACCGCTCCACCGGCAACATTCTGGAAGCCGCCAATGCCGTCATCCGCAACAACCACGGCCGGAAGGGGAAGAATCTCTGGACCGAGCACGGGGAAGGGGAGAAGGTCAACTTCTACACCGCCGGGAACGAACGGGAAGAGGGGATGTATGTGGCCACCCAGCTGCTGCGGGCCTACGGAGAGGGGAAGCAGTGGCGGGACTGCGCTGTGCTGTACCGCATGAACGCGCTGTCCAACCAGATCGAAATGGCGCTGAAAAGCAACAGCATTCCCTATCGTGTGGTGGGAGGCTTCCGCTTCTTTGAACGGGCGGAGATCAAGGACATGCTGTCCTATCTCTGCGTCATCCACAATCCCCAGGACGACCTGCGCCTGCTGCGGGTGGTGAACAATCCCCCCCGGGGCATCGGGGCCAAAACCATGGAGGCCGCCCGGAGCATTGCCGCCCAGGAGGGACGGAGCCTGTGGGACGTCCTGACCAATGCCTGGCAGATCCCTGCCCTGCAAAAGGCCGCGCCGAAGTTCCAGAAGTTTGTGGACCTGATCCAATCCATGCAGCGCCTGGCCGAGGAGGCCGAGCTGCCGGCCTTTTATGAGACGCTGGTTCAGGAGAGCGGCTATGCGGCCATGCTGACGGAGAAGAAGGACATCGAGAGCAAGACCCGGTTGGAAAACGTTCACGAGCTGTCGTCCTCCATCACGGCCTATCTGGAACACTCCGAGGACCCCACCCTGGGGGGCTTCCTGGACGAAGTGGCCCTGTACACCGACCTGGACGGCGTGGAAGAGGAGGACAACTGCGTCACCCTCATGACCATGCACGCAGCCAAGGGCCTGGAATTCCCCGTGGTCTTTACCGTGGGGATGGAGGAAGGGGTGTTTCCCGGCTACCGTGCCATCGGCGAGGAGGAAGAACTGGAAGAGGAGCGCCGCCTGTGCTATGTGGCCCTGACCCGCGCCAAGGAACGGCTTTATCTGACCTGCGCCGCCCAGCGGATGCTGTTCGGACGGACGGCGGCCAACCTGCCCTCTCGTTTTGTGCAGGAGATCCCCGCCGAGCGTCTCCAGACCGGCGGCCGGGTCCGGCGCGCCCAGCGGGATGCCCTCCGGGAGAACGACTGGTCCTCGGAAGCGCCGGTTTCTCAGGCGTCCCGGGCACCCCGTCCCAGCGGGACCCGGGCGGCTCCGGCGGCTTACCGCAAGCCTGCGCCCAAGGCCCAGCCGCTGCTGCAGCTGAAAAAAGGGGAGATGGTCCGCCACGCAGCCTTCGGCACGGGGATGGTCCTGTCCATCCAGCCCATGGGCGGCGATGCCCTGCTGGAAGTGGCCTTTGATCAGGTGGGGACCAAACGGATGATGCTCAAGGCAGCGTCGCAGTTCATGCAAAAACTGTAAGAGCCGATACCCCTAAGAAAGCAGAAGCTCTGGCAATAGAAAAACCAGCGAGATCGTTTTCCAAATAGAAAGGATCTCGCTGGTTTTATTCGGGAAGTTTTTTCTGTGTGGTCGGCACCAACCGATACCGCCAGGGAAAGTGAGCGGCCTCTTCTGCGTAGTCAATGCCGATCCGCGGTCCTGCCGCGATGGAGAACGGCTGTTGGTCCTCCGGCGGCGTAGGGATGCCCACGTCCTCCAGCCTGTCACAGACAAAGAGGGTGTCTCCCAGCAGAGAGCAGCCGTTCTGTGCGCGGGTCAAGGCCAGCGCCTGGCACAGCTTGCCGGGACCGTTGAGAAACTGTTTTCTCTGATACGCGGTCAGGTCTGCCGGCTGTTTGCCGTAGCGGTTGAACACCAACCGGTCGATGGCTCCCCGGGGCTGTCCGCCGCGGATCAGGACTGCACAGGGTTCTCCCTCCGGCTCGGTCACAAAGTTCAAACAGTGGTACATACCATAGATGAGGTAGAGATACGCCGTGGCCGGCGGAGCGAACAGGGTCTCGGTCCGGGCGGTGCGCCGGCCATGATAGGCGTGGCAGGCTTTGTCCATCCGGCCAATGTACGCCTCGGTCTCGTCGATGCGAACCACCAGCGGATGGCCGTCCTGGATACGCACCAGATAGGTCCCCAGCAGGTCCCGGGCCACCTGACGGGTATCCCGGTCATAAAATGCTCTGGTCAGTTTCATGGTGTCTCCTCGTTGGTGTGGGAGGCTTCCTCCCACCAGATGATGCTTTCCGGCGGCGGCTCCTCGCCGCAGACGCAGGCACGCCAGGTTTCTCCTCCGTAAGCGCGAAAATACAGCCCCTCTTCCGGGGGCGTCTGCCCCCATTGGCGGCGCAGCCCTTCTCCGGTGTATTTGCACCAGGCCTCTTTGCGGGTCCACAGGGTATAAAAGGCCGGCCAATCGCCGCCCAATCGCTGAAAGCAAGCATATTCCTCCGGCGTCAGGGCATACCGGGGAAGGGAGGCGCCACGGGGCCGCAGCAGCTCCAGGTCTACCCCCACCGGCCGGCCGGAGAGCGCGCACAGGACCAGCGATCCGCTGTGGCTCCAGTTGATATGCAGCGCCGGCCGGGCAGGGAAGTAGGGCTTGCCCAGCGGCGTCCGCGCCAGAGCCGGCAGGCCGTCCCGCCCCAGAATGCGTTCCAGCAGCTGCTGGGCCGACAGATTCACCGCGCCGTAGAGTTTCAGGGGAAAGCACCTCCCGTTCGACGGGATCTTTCCCCGCAAAAGCCGGAAAAGCCGTCGGAAAGACTTGCCAATCTCAGGGGGATTGGATTATAATAACAAGCTGATCTATTCTTCTGGACCGACGGGGGAGCTCCCCGGTCCAGCGCTTCCTATAGAGATAATTATAGCAGAAGGGAAAAGGTGTGTAAACCCAATGGCAATCGATCGAATCCATGACTATATCGTGCCCGGCAAGCGGGCCCATCTGGTGGGCATTGGCGGTGTGTCCATGTCCCCTTTGGCAGAGGTCCTTCAGGGAGAGGGCCTGATCATCACCGGCTCTGACGTAAAGGAGAGCCCTGCCGTAGATCGTCTGCGCGCGCTGGGCATCCCCGTGACCATCGGCCACCTGCCGGAGAGCGTGGCAGGCAAGGACCTGGTCATCCGCACTGCCGCTGTTCACGACAGCAACCCGGAGATCGCCGCCGCCCACGCCCAGGGCATCCCCGTCTTTGAGCGGGCCCAGGCCTGGGGCTCTATCATGCGTCGGTATGAAAACGCCCTGTGCATCTCCGGTACCCACGGAAAGACCACCACCACCTCCATGTGTACCCACATCGCCATGGCCGCGCGGGTGGACCCCACGGTGATGATCGGCGGCACGCTGCCCATTCTGGGGACCGGCCACCGGGTGGGGAAGGGAAAGACCATCATCCTGGAGTCCTGCGAATACTGCAACTCCTTCCTGTCGTTCTACCCGACGGTAGCGGTGATCCTGAACATTGAGGCCGATCATCTGGACTTTTTCAAAGACCTGGAGGATGTGGAACACTCCTTCCGGGCCTTTGCCGACCTGGTGCCGCCCGGCGGGACCGTGCTGGCCAACGGCGAGGACCCGAACACCATGGCCGCCCTGCGGGGGAAGGACGGCGTGCTGACCTTCGGCCTGCAGGAGGGGGACTTCCACTGCGCGAACCTCACCTGGGACCACGGGTTCCCCACCTTTGACGTGATCTGGAACGGGAAGCCTGCGGTCCATGTGTCCCTCCAGGTCCCGGGAGAACACAACGTCAAAAACGCCATTGCTGCTGCGGCAGCCGGCCTGATCCTGGGCTTGCCCGGCGAGGCGATCGCCCGTGGTTTGGGGGATTTCCGGGGAGCCGGCCGGCGCTTTGAGTACAAAGGCAAGGTAAAGGGCGCTGTGGTCTATGACGACTACGCCCACCACCCCGGCGAGCTGAAGGCGCTGCTGGACACGGCAGCCAGCCTGGGCTATGAGCGGGTGATCTGCGCCTTCCAGCCCCATACCTACACCCGGACCAAAGCGCTGTTCTCTGACTTTGCCGAGGTGCTGAAACAGGCTGACGTGACCTTCCTGGCGGAGATCTTTGCCGCCCGGGAAAAGAACGAGGTGGGGATCTCCTCTCAGGATCTGGCGGATGCCGTGCCCGGCGCCCGGGCCGCAAAAGATTTCACCCAGCTGACCGACTGGCTCTATGATCTGGCCCGCCCGGGAGATCTGATCCTCACCGTCGGCGCCGGAGACATTTATACGGTGGGAGAAGCGCTGGTCCGCCGGGACCAGGAAGCTGAGGACCAATGATCGGCGGCACAGCCGGGGAACTGAAAAGGACGATGCAACATGGAACAAATACAATTACATGAGCTGCCCGGGTTTTCCTTCGGGCAGGTGGAGGACCTGACTGCCGGGACCGGCTGCACCGTGATCCTCTGTCCCGAGGGCGCGGTGACCGGCGTTGATGTGCGGGGCGGCTCCCCGGGGACCCGGGATACCGACGCCCTGAACCCGGTGTGCAACCGGGAAGTGGTCCACGCGGTGGTCCTCACCGGCGGCAGCGCCTTTGGGCTGGATGCCGCCGGCGGCGTGATGGCCCGGCTGGAAGAGGCCGGCATCGGCCGGGACGTGATGGTCACGGTGGTCCCCAATGTCTGTGCGGCGGTCCTCTTTGACTTGAAAATGGGGGCCATGGATGTGCGCCCGGACTATGCCATGGGCCGGGCGGCCTGTGAGGCGGCGCTGACCGGCGGCCCCATGCAGGAGGGCAATTACGGGGCGGGGACCGGCTGCACCATCGGCAAGATCCGTGGCCCTGCGTTTACCATGAAGGGGGGCATCGGCACCTGTGCCTTCCGCCAGGGAGAGCTGATGGTGGGGGCCGTTGTGGCCTGCAACGCCATGGGCGATGTTCTGGAGGATGGGAAGATCCTGGCCGGGGCCCGCGCCGACGACGGGGTTGGCTTCCTGGACACCGAGGCGTGGCTGGTGGCCCACGGCCAGCGCCAGCGGGACATCTTCAGCGGCAAGCTGGTGGGAGAGAACACCGTCATCGGCTGCGTGGTCACCAACGCCGCCATGACCAAGTCCCAGGCCACCAAACTGGCTGCCGTTGCCCAGAACGGCATCGCCCGGGCAGTCCGTCCGGCCAACGCCACCTTCGACGGAGACTGCCTGTTCGCCATGTGCCACGGAACGGTTCCGGCCGATCCCGATGCCGTGGGCATTCTGGCCGCCCGGGCGGTGGAAGAAGCCATCCGGCGGGGCGTCAAGGCGGCTCGAACCCTTCACGACCGGGTGGCGCTGTGCGACCTCCCCACAAGAAAAGAACCCTAACCGGCATCTTTGCCAGAAAGGAACGAGATGCAGAAAGTATCACAACTCAAGTATGAGCGTCTGCCCATTGAAACCTTTTCCCAGCAGATGCGTCAGATCATTGACCAGGTAACACAGGCTTCCTCCGCCCAGGAGGTCCTGGCGGCCCGGGACCGCTGCAATGAGCTGGTCATCCGCCTGGAAACGGCCCAGGCCCTGTCCTATATGCGTTACAGCATCAACACAGCCGATGCATTCTATCTGGCGGAAAAGGATTACTATGACGAAGTCGGCCCCCAGGCCCAGAACGATCTGCTGGAATATACCCGGGCCATGCTGAACTCTCCCTTCCGCCAGGAGCTGGAAGACTCTGGCGCAGTCATCCCCCTGGTCTTCCGGTCCTTTGCGGTGGAGCTGAAAGCCATGTCTCCCGAGATCATCGAGGATATGGTGGAGGAGAACCGGCTGGTCAGCCAGTATTCCCAGCTCATGGCCGGCATGGAGTTCCCCTTCCGGGGGGAGAAGCTGCCCCGGCCCATGCTGATGAAGCACGCCAAGTCTCCCGACCGGGCCACCCGGAAGGAGGCCTATGAGGTGCTGGGCCGCACCCTCCAGGCCCACAGCCAGCAGCTGGACGGCATTTTTGACCAGCTGGTCAAGGTGAGGGACCGGATGGCCAAAAAGATGGGCTATCAGAATTTTGTGGAGCTGGGGTACTACCGCATGGGCCGCCTGTGCTATGGCCCGGAAGAGGTCAAGCAGTTCCGCGAGAACATCCGCCGGGACATTGTGCCGCTGGTGGCCAGACTGCGGACAGAGATCGGCCGGCGCTTAGGGGTCGATACCCTCATGCTCTATGACTATGACCTGATCTTCCCCCAAGGCGATCCCGCCCCCAAGGGCGGAAAAGAGGCGATTTTCGCCGCGGCCAAAGCCATGTACCACAGCATGAGCGAGGAGACAGGGCAGTTCATCGACTTCATGCTGGAGACCGAGGCCTTCGACGTGGAGTCCCGGAAGAACAAGTGGGGCGGCGGGTACTGCACCAGCTTCCCGGCCTATCATCAGCCCTTCATCCTGGCCAATTTCAACGGCACCTCCGGGGATGTGGACGTGGTGACCCACGAGGCCGGCCACGCCTTTGCCGACTACAAGACGGCAGAAAATCGCTTCGTGGTGGAGCTGGGCGTGGGCGGCATGGAGACCGCCGAGACCCACTCCATGAGCATGGAGTTCTTTGCCTGGCCCTATATGGAGGGCTTCTTTGGCGAGGATGCCGTCCGCTACCAGTTCATGCACCTGCTGGATGCCCTGTCTTTCCTGCCTTACGGCACCATCGTGGACGACTTCCAGCGGCAGGTCTATGAGCATCCCGACTGGACACCGGAGGAGCGCAAGGCGGCCTGGCGGCAGTTAGAGGCAGACTTCCGCCCCCACCTCACCTTCGACGGGATTCCCTACCTGGAAGAGGGGACCCGGTGGCAGTATCAGATGCACATTTACGAAACGCCGTTCTATTATATCGACTACTGTCTGGCCCAGACGGCAGCCCTTCAGTTCCTGCTGGCCTCCCGGGAGTCCTATGACGACGCGTTCCGGCGCTATGTTCGCTTCCTCTCCCAGGGGGGAGAAAAGGTCTTTACCGACCTGCTGGAAGAGGCCGGGCTGCGCTCTCCCTTCCAGGAGGGGGCGCTCCGGGACGTCGCCCAAAAGTGCGAACAGCTGCTGGAGGAACTGGCTGGCAAGATCGGGAACTGACCTGCGTTCCAACCACCCGCATGTGCAGCGGAAGGCGTCCCGACCGGGACGCCTTCCGCTTTCTCCGCCCCTTTGCCGGGGAATTTCCTTGACTTTCCCCGGGCATCGTGCTACAGTAGATTCAATGCACTAAGGGTTTAAAGCTGTAAAGGGAATGCTTTCGTTTCCCGGACCCAAAGAAAGGACCGTCCCACCATGCCTGTTACAGATTTTTTGGAACGCAACGTCAAGCTCTATGGCGATGAAACCGCCTTGGTGGAGCTCAATCCCGAGCTCAAAGAGACCCGGCGGATCACCTGGAAAGAATATGACCTGATCCAGCCCACGACGGACGAACCCTATCGCCGGGAGATCACCTGGAACGTGTTCAACGAAAAGGCCAACCGCTTTGCCAACATGCTTCTCTCCCGAGGCGTGAAAAAGGGCGACAAAGTGGCCATCCTGATGTACAACTGTCTGGAATGGCTGCCCATCTACTTTGGAATTCTGAAGACCGGGGCCCTGGCCGTTCCCTTCAACTTCCGCTATTCCGCCGACGAGATCCAGTACTGTGCAGACCTGGCCCAGGTCCAGGTGTTGGTGTTCGGGCCGGAGTTCATCGGGCGGATCGAGAGCGTGGCGGACAAACTCAGCAAAGGCCGCCTGCTCATCTATGTGGGGGATAACTGCCCGACCTTTGCCGAGAGCTATCGGGAGCTGTCCGCCGACTGCTCCTCGGCGCCGCCCCAGGTGCTCATCACCGACGACGACGACGGCGCCATCTATTTCTCCTCCGGTACCACGGGCTTTCCCAAAGCCATCTTACATAAGCACCGCAGCCTTACCCAGGCGGCGGAAATGGAGCAGAAGCATCATCAGATCAACCGGGACGACGTGTTCCTCTGCATCCCGCCCCTTTACCATACCGGCGCTAAATTCCACTGGATGGGCAGCCTGATCTCCGGCAGCAAAGCCGTGCTGCTGAAGGGAGCTACGCCGGAGATCATCCTCAAGGCGGTCTCGGACGAGCAGTGCTCTGTGGTCTGGCTGCTGGTCCCCTGGGCCCAGGATATTCTGGACGCCCTGGATCGGGGGGACCTGAAGCTGTCTGACTACCGCCTGGACCAGTGGCGGCTCATGCACATCGGCGCCCAGCCGGTCCCGCCCTCCCTGATCCGCCGCTGGCGGGACTATTTCCCCCATCACCAGTACGACACCAACTATGGCCTGTCGGAATCCACCGGCCCGGGCTGCGTTCACCTTGGCATGGAGAACATCGACAAGGTGGGGGCCATCGGGATCCCCGGCTACCGCTGGGAGGTCAAGGTGGTGGACGAGCACGGCCAGACGGTGCCCCAGGGCGACGTGGGAGAGCTGTGCGTGAAGGGACCGGGCCTCATGACCTGTTATTACAACAACCCGGAGGCCACCGCAGAGGTCCTCAAAGACGGCTGGCTTTACACCGGCGACATGGCCATGCAGGACGCCGACGGCTTCTACTTCCTGGTGGACCGGAAGAAGGACGTGGTGGTCAGCGGCGGCGAAAACATCTATCCCGTTCAGATCGAGGACTTCCTGCGCAGCAACGACAAGGTCAAGGATGTGGCGGTCATCGGCCTGCCGGACAAGCGGCTGGGCGAGATCTGCGGCGCCATCATCGAAGTCAAGGAGGGCGCGTCCTGCACCGAAGAAGAGATCCAGGAGTTTTGCCTGGATCTGCCCCGGTATAAGCGTCCGCGCCGCATCATTTTTGCAGAGATCCCCCGCAACGCCACCGGAAAGATCGAAAAGCCTGCCCTGCGCAAGCGGTACGGCGCCGACCATCTGGTGGCCCAGCAGAACAGAAGCTGAGCCGCCCCAGCGGCCCGCCGGGAACAGGAGGAAGCAAGGATGCCGAAAGCCAAGAAGAAAGAGCGCAGCATGGACCTGTACCGTCACATTGCAGCCCTGGAGACCGTAGAGGAATGCTGTCGATTTTTTGAAGACCTGTGTGCCGTGACCGAACTGCGGGCGATGGAGCAGCGGTTCGACGTGGCCAAAATGCTCCATGCAGGCAAGGTCTACACCGCCATCCTCAACGAGACGGGAGCCAGTTCTGCCACGGTCAGCCGGGTCAACCGGGTGCTCAACTATGGCACCGGCGCCCTGGCAGAGATGATGGACCGGGTGAACGATCCCCCCGCAGACGAAGAGACAACACGGAGGACAGAATGAAGGAACTGATGTTGGGCAACAAAGCCGTTGCCCGTGGACTCTATGAAGCCGGATGCAGCGTGATCTCCAGCTACCCCGGCACCCCCAGCACCGAGATCACCGAGGAGGCTGCCAAGTATCCGGAGATCTATTGTGAGTGGGCCCCCAATGAGAAGGTGGCCCTGGAAGTGGCCCACGGCGCTGCCGTGGGCGGAAAGCGGGCCGCCTGCTGCATGAAGCACGTGGGCCTGAACGTCGCCGCCGACCCGCTGTTTACGATCTCCTATCAAGGGGTCGAGGCGGGGCTGGTGCTCTGCGTGGCCGACGACCCGGGCATGTTCTCCTCTCAGAACGAGCAGGACTCCCGCCACTATGCTGTCGCCGCAAAGGTGCCCATGCTGGAGCCCTCGGACTCTCAGGAAGCCCTGGACTTTACCAAAGAGGCCTTCCGCCTCTCGGAGGAATACCATACCCCCGTCCTGGTCCGCATGTGTACCCGCATCTCCCATTCCCAGAGCATCGTGGCCCAGGGCAGCCGCCAGGACGTGCCTCCCAAGCCCTATGTCAAGGACACCAAGCGGGTCATGATGACCACCAACTCGCTGAACGCCCACTACCGGGTGGAGGAGCGCACCCAGGCCATGACCCAGCTGGCCGAGACCACCTGGCTCAACCGGACGGAGCTGGGGGAGGATCGGTCTGTGGGCATCATCACCTCGTCCACCAGCTACCAATATGTCCGGGAGGTCTTTGGCCCCAAGGCCAGCGTGCTGAAGCTGGGGCTGTCCTGGCCCATGCCCGTGGAAAAGATCCGCAGCTTTGCTGCCCAGGTGGATCAGGTGCTGGTGGTGGAAGAGCTGGAACCCATCATTGAAAACCACTGCCGCCAGATCGGCGTGATGGTCACCGGCAAGGAGAAGATCCCTCTGGTGAACGAGCTGACCCAGGGCGTGGTGGCCCGCTGTCTGGGCCGGCCGGAAAAGCCGACCATGACGATGGAGGACCCCGTCCCCGGCCGGCCGCCGGTCATGTGTGCCGGCTGCCCCCATCGTGGCGTGTTCTATACCCTGGCGAAAAATAAATGTATGGTTTACGGGGATATCGGCTGTTATACCCTGGGCGTTATGCCCCCGCTGAACGCCATGGATCTGAACGTGTGCATGGGAGCATCCTGCTCCGGCCTGCATGGGTTCAATCTGGCCGGGGGAGAGGACCATGAGAAGCACAGCGTGGCCGTCATCGGAGACTCCACCTTTGCCCATTCCGGCATCACCGGTCTGGCGGACATCGCCTACAACCGCAGCAATTCCACGGTGATCATTCTGGACAACTCCATCACCGGCATGACCGGCCACCAGCAGAATCCCACCACCGGCAAGACCCTGCGGGGCGAGCCGGCAGGGCAGATCGACCTGGAGGCTCTGTGCCGGGCCCTGGGCATCCGCCGGGTCCGGGTGGTGGATCCCAACCAGCTCAAAGAGATGGATCGGGTCCTCAAGGAGGAACTGGCCGCAGAGGAGCCCTCGGTGATCATCACCCGCTCGCCCTGCGTGATGCTCAAGGAGGTCCCCAAAGCCCCCCCGCTGCAGGTGGATGCTGACAAGTGCAACGGCTGCAGCCTGTGTATGCGGATCGGCTGCCCCGCGCTGAGCCTGCGGGGAGAGCGGGTCGAGATCGACAAGACCCAGTGTATCGGCTGTCAGGTGTGTATGCAGATGTGCCACCGGGACGCCCTGATCGTTGGATAAGGAGGAAACAAGGTTGGAAACTGTCAATATTATGATCGTCGGTGTGGGTGGCCAGGGTTCGCTGCTGGCCTCCAAAATGTTGGGCCATCTGCTGGTCAACGCCGGCTATGACGTCAAGGTCTCCGAGGTCCATGGCATGAGCCAGCGGGGCGGGAGCGTGGTCACCTACGTCCGTTTCGGAGAGAAGGTCTATTCTCCCATCATCGACAAGGGGGAGGCCGACTTCATCGTCTCCTTTGAACTGCTGGAGGCTGCCCGTTGGATCGAGTACCTCAAGCCCACCGGCCGGGTGGTGACCAACACCCAGCAGATGGAACCCATGCCCGTCATTGCAGGTCTTGCCAAATACCCGGAAGATCTGGTGGAAAAGATGCGGGCCAAGGGCATCCAGGTGGATGCCATGGACTGCCTGGCACTGGCCGAGCAGGCCGGGTCCACCAAGGCGGTGAACATGGTCCTCATGGGCCGGCTGTCCCACTATTTCCCGGACATTCCCCAGGAGGCCTGGCAGGCTTCCCTGGAAGCCAATGTCCCCGCCAAGGTGCTGGACCTGAACCGGACCGCCTTTGCCCTGGGACAGCAGGGCTGACCCAGCGCGCCAATCAATTAGAACCCAAAAGCGGCAGGAAGTTCCTGCCGCTTTTGTTTCTCTTGGGGCAGACGTGATGTGATCACAGAAGCCCAGAAAAAAACAAGCTATAGTAAGGAAAACAAATCGGACGACAAGAGCCGCCGCTCTGCGGCTCTGCGGCCGGGAGACCCTGACAGGAGGTGCTTCCCATGAAAAAATGGTGGAAAGAAAAACGCCGTGCCATCCTATTTACCGGCGGCGGCGCTTTGACAGGTCTGGCTTATTTCCTGCTGGTCGGCTGTCCCGGCGGCAGCTGCGCCATTGCGGCCAGTCCGCTGCGGTCGATGCTCTATTTCGGGCTGCTCGGCTGGCTGCTGGCAGGGATCTTTTCAAAGGAGTGTCGCGGCGGATGCAATATGTAATTTCCTTTCTGGAAGGGATCATCACCTTTCTCTCTCCCTGTCTGCTGCCCATGCTGCCCATCTATGTGTCGTATTTCGCGGGCGGCGGCCAGCGCAGCCTGCGGAAGACCCTGTGGACCGCGACGGGCTTCGTGCTGGGCTTCACGGTGGTGTTTGTCAGCATGGGGGCGCTGGCCGGGACCATCGGCGGGCTGCTGAAGCAATACCAAACGGCAGTCAATGTGATCTCCGGCCTGGTGGTGATCTTCTTCGGTCTGTATTTTCTAGGCGTGTTCCGCCTGAACCTGTTCCGGGGGAGCAAGTGGCGGGTGGACACCAGCAACCTGGGCTTTTTCTCCGCAGCGCTGTTCGGCATCATCTTCTCTCTGGGATGGACGCCCTGCGTGGGCGCGTTCCTTGGTTCGGCCTTGATGCTGGCCTCTCAGCAGGGGCATGTGCTGCAGGGAATGGCGCTGCTGCTGGTCTATGCGCTGGGCCTTGGGGTTCCGTTCCTGCTCAGCGCCGTGCTCATCGACTACTTGAAGTCGACCTTTCAATGGATCAAGAACCATTACACCATCATCAACCGCATCAGCGGCGGGCTGCTGATCCTGGTGGGCATTCTGATGGCCACCGGGTGGATGGGCCGCTTGCTGACAATCCTGGGATAAAAACACAAAGGAGGCTTCTATGAACGGAAAAAAGAAGGGGCTGATCCTGGTATTGGTCTTTGTGCTGGTGCTGGGCGGCGCTTATGCGCTCTATCAAACGCTGGGCAGCGGCTTGCAGGCCAACCAGCTGGCCACCCAGCAGCCAAAAGAGGAGGACCAGGGGGAAGCGGAGAAAACCAAAGCGCCGGACTTCACGGTGTATGATGAAAACGGTACCGCCGTCCAGTTAGCCTCCTATTTTGGCAAGCCCATCGTGCTGAATTTCTGGGCCAGCTGGTGCGGACCTTGTCAGCACGAGATGCCGGACTTTCAGGAGAAATATGACGCGCTGGGCGATCAGGTCCAGTTCCTGATGATCAACATGACCGACGGCTCCCGGGAGACCGTTGCCAAAGCGTCGGCGTTCCTGGCGGAGGAAGGATATACCTTCCCGGTCTACTACGACACGGAGACCGACGCTGCCATGACCTATGGCGCTTACTCCCTGCCCACCACCTTCTTCATTGATGCGGACGGCTACGCCGTGGCCCAGGCGACCGGCTCGATCAATGGCGAGACTTTGCAGGAGGGTATCGACATGATCACCTGACCGGTGCGCGCAAAGAAAAACAACGCAGTCTGCACAGACTGCGTTGTTTTTCTTGTGATGGGATCAGTCTTTCAGCGAGGGCGGATAGACCCCCTCGTCATGGAGCGCCCGGAGGGACTGGGCCACGACGGGCCGGTCCTCCTGATAGGTCACCCCGAACCAGACGGCATCGGTGTGCAGCACCGCCACATCCAGCTTTCCGGCGGTGATCAGCCGGTCCACCAGCACCGGCAGCAGACATTCTGCTTTCAGCGCGTCGGGGGTCAGGTCCCGCAGGAACTGATGGAAATAGGTTTCCATCTCCTCAAAGATCCAGGGCGTAAAGCCCCAGAAATTCATGGACACCACAGCCTCCGGGTCCAGGGGGACTTCCTGGTCCTCCACCGCAGTGTCTGTGATCCGTCCGTCGGGATATTTTTTGATCTTGAGGGTTTCCGTGACCTTCCCCAGGCTGCCGTCCTTCACCTGACACACCCCGCGGGAAACCGTTCCGTTGTCGCTGACGGTGTTTTTCAGCCGATACCCCACCATGGCGCCCTGTCCGGTGGGGGAGAGGGTGAGGAGCTTTTCCAGAATGGTAGAGAAAGCGGACACACCGTAATAGTCGTCGGCGTTGATGATGGCAAAGGGCTCCGTCACCACATCCCGGGCACACAGGGCTGCGTGGACGGTGCCAAAGGGCTTGGTCCGCGCCGGGGGGATCTGGTAGAACGAGGGGACGCTGGTGAAATCCTGCACGGCGTAGGCCACTTCCACCGGTTCTCCCTGGGGCGTGGTCATAGTCTGGACCCGGTCGCCGCACAGGGCGCGGATGGTGGGCTCCATGCCGGGCTTGATGATGAACACGATTTTATGGAATCCGGCGCGCACTGCGTCGAAAATGGAATACTCCATGATGGCTTCGCCGTGGGGGCCGATGCCGTCGGTCTGTTTTTCGCCGCCGTACCGGGAACCCATGCCGGCGGCCATGATTACCAAAGTTGCTTTCATAGCGATGATCTCTCCGTTTCGCCGCAAATGCGGAATTTTTTCCATTATACAATGCCTGGAAAAAAATTTCCATGGGAAAGCCGCATTTCCGGCATAATTTTCCTGTAGGTGTTACAATGATGTGTGACAGATAGTCAAAAAAGAAGAGCGAATAGGAGTGACCTGTGTTAAGGTTAAGT
>CAKTSK010000023.1 GCA_934597725.1 uncultured Eubacteriales bacterium | reverse complement strand
CCCCACGGAGTGGGATACTCCGAATCTCTTGCCTGTATGACAGGCACTATCTTACGCCGTTGGGAACGGCGGCTCTTGAGACTGACGCGGTCAGTTGGCCCCCTTGGACCAACGGCGTTGGTCTCCCCTTTGCCTGCCTGGCGGCAGGCCCCCATGGTCCCGGCGGACCACACACAACAACGAAACACACCCTCCCGCCCGGCGGGAGAAACTGAGGTGACTTATGCTGCAAATCAAACGTATGCCGGTCGGCCAGATCGGCACCAACTGCTACCTGCTGGAAGACCCCGAGACCAAGACCTGCGTGGTCGTCGATCCCGGCGACCAGCCCGACGACATCGACCAGGCCATCCGCCAGGACGGCCTCTCCCTGTCCATGATCCTCATCACCCACGGCCACTTCGACCATGTGCTGGGCGTGCCCGGCCTGCTGGAGAAATGGCCCGGCACCCCCGTCTACGTCCACGAGAAAGAGGTCAACTGGAACCGCGCCGGGGACCAATACATGCTCCTGCCCGAGGTGGAAGGCATCCACCCCGTAAAGGAAGGGGACACCCTGCCCTTCGCCGGCACCACCATCCAGGTCCTCCACACCCCCGGCCATTCGCCCGGGTCCCTGACCTTCCGGGTGGGCGACGTCCTCTTCGCCGGGGACACCCTCTTCGCCGGCTCCTGCGGCCGCACCGACTTCGTGGGCGGCAGCTACCGGGAGATCCTCCGCTCCCTCAAGCGGCTGGTGAGCCTGGAAGGCAACCTCCGGGTCTGCCCCGGCCACGAGGGGACCACCTCCCTGGACGCCGAGCGGGCCCACAACCCCTTCGTCCGGGAAGCCCTGCGATGAACCTCTTCTTCTCCGGCCACCAGGAAAAATACGCCGTGGAGCAGACCCTGCTCACCCTCTTTCCCCAGGAGCGGCCGGTCTACCCCACCACGCCCCCCGGCGGGGACAACGAGCTTTGCCTCTCCTTTTCCCGGGGAACCACCTGGGCCACCGCCCGGGCCGTGCTCCGCCGGGACGGACAGACCTACACCCGCCAGTGCCGGGTGGCCGTGGCCGACCTGCCCCCGGACGACCCCGTGGTGACCACCCGCCTGACCCGGCGCACCCTCCAGCGGGCCTTCTATCTGGCCGCTGTGGACTGCCTGGGCGCTGAGCCGCCCTGGGGGATGCTCTCCGGCGTGCGGCCGGTAAAGCTGCCCACCCGGGCCTTGGAGGCCGGCGCCACGCCCCGGCAGGCAGAGGCCATGCTGCGGGACCAGTACCGGGTCTCCCCCCTGCGCCGCCGGCTGGCGGTGGACTGCGCCCAGGCCAGTCTGGCCGTCAAGGCGCGCCTGCTGCCCCAGGAGGTCTCCCTCTATGTGGGCATCCCCTTCTGTCCCACCCGGTGCGCCTATTGCTCCTTTATCTCCTCCTCCGGCTCCGCCAACCGGCTCATCCCCGCCTATCTGGACGCCCTGGACGAGGAGATCGACGCCGCTGCCGCCGCCCTGCGGGCGGCAGGCCGGACCGTGCGGACGGTCTATCTGGGCGGCGGCACCCCCACCACCCTGGACGCCCCCCAGCTGGCCCGCCTGCTGGACCACCTGCGGACCGCCTTCGCCCTGGACCCCCGGGCAGAGTTCACCGTGGAGGCCGGCCGGCCGGACACCATCACCCGGGAAAAGCTGCTGGCCCTCCGGGCAGGCGGGGCCAACCGGATCTCCGTCAACCCCCAGACCATGTCCGACCAGGTCCTGGCCGCCATCGGCCGCAGCCACAGCGCCCAGCAGATCCGGGAGGCTTACGCCCTGGCCCGGCAGGTGGACGTGGGGGCCATCAACATGGACCTCATCGCCGGCCTGCCCGCCGACACCCTGGCCGGCTTCCGGGCCACGGTGGAAGAGGTCATCGCCCTGGACCCGGAGAACATCACCGTCCACACCCTGGCCCTGAAACGGGGCGCCCGCCTGCGCCAGGAGGACACCCCCCTGCCCGACGGCCCCACCGTGGCCGCCATGCTGGACTTCGCCTGGGACGCCCTGGACCGGGCGGGCTATGTGCCCTACTACCTCTACCGGCAGAAATTCATGTCCGGCGGCTTTGAGAACGTGGGCTGGTGCAAGCCCGGCTGGGCCAGCGAATACAATATCTGCATGATGGAAGAGCTGCACACCGTCCTCTCTTTGGGGGCGGGCGGCGTGACCAAGTTTGTGGGGGAGGGGACCGTCCGCCGGGCCGCCAACCCCAAATACCCCCAGGAATACCTGCGCCAGCTGCCCCAGCTGCGGGCAGAAAAGGCCGCCTGGACCTGGTGAGCCTGAAAATTCTCCGGCTTTTTCCCCAAAATTTGTCCCATTGGTGACTTAGTTCCTTGACGTTTTTGGAAGGAGGCATTACAATGTCCTATCAGTTGCAGGAGATCAACCGCCGCATCGACCAGGATGTGGCCGGCTTCTTGGAGGAGTGCGACGACCAGTACACCCAAAAGGTCCGCCAGGCGGCCGACGCCATCCTGGCCAACCTCCCCAACAGCCCCATCGTTCTGCTCTCCGGCCCCTCCGGGTCGGGGAAGACCACCACCGCCTTGAAGATCGAGGAGGAATTGGAGCGCCGGGGCGTGCTCTCCCACACCATCTCCATGGACAACTACTTCAAAACCCTGGACCCCAAAACGGCCCCCCGCACCAGCGACGGGCTGGTGGACTTCGAGTCCCCCCTGTGCATGGACATGGACCTGCTCAACACCCACTTCGCTCGCCTGTCCAAGGGACAGACCATCGTGGTGCCCAAGTTTGAGTTCGCCCGCCAGATGCGAAACGACCAGATGGGCACCCCCCTGCGCCTGGGCAAGAACGAGATCGCCATTTTCGAGGGCATCCACGCCCTCAACGACGACTGCGCCGGGCGCAACCCCGCCGCCACCTGCCTGTACATCTCCGCCCGGTCCGACGTGCTGGAAGGGGAGGACCTGCGCTTCAAGGGCACCTGGATGCGCCTGACCCGCCGGGCCGTGCGGGACCACAACTTCCGGGGCACCGGCGTGGACGAGACCCTGGAGATGTGGGCCAACGTGCGCCGGGGCGAAAAGCTCTATATCTCGCCCTTCAAGCACCGGGCCAACTACATCTTCGACTCCTCCCTGCCCTATGAGGTGTCGGTGATGAAGAACTACGCCATGCCCCTGCTGGAGGCCGTGCCGGAGGAGAACGCCCGCCGGAGCGAGCTGCTGGAGCTGATCCAGGGCTTTTCCCATTTCCTGCCCATCGACCCCGCCATTGTCCCTCCCGCCTCTCTCATCCGGGAGTTTATCGGCGGCGGCATTTATGATTATACCTGAGTTGACACCGGGCCCCTGAGGCCCGTTTGTCCCGACCATCCATTTACAACAAGGAAAGGAAGTCTCATCATGTCTGAAGGATGTACCCATGATTGCAGCACCTGCGGCTCCAGCTGTGAGCACGTAGATGCCAAGGATCTCATCGCCCCCCTGAATAAGGATTCCTCCATCAAGCACGTCTACGCCATCATGTCCGGTAAGGGCGGCGTGGGCAAGAGCTCCACCACCGCCGCCCTGGCCGCCGCCATGGCCAAGCAGGGCTTCCGGGTGGGCGTCATGGACGCAGATATCACCGGCCCCTCCATCCCCATGGCCTACGGCCTGGACTCCCGCGCCATGGGCGACGGGGAGAGCATCCTGCCCGAGCTGACCCCCGGCGGGATCAAGGTCATCTCCCTGAACCTGCTGCTGGAGAACAAGGGCGATCCTGTCGTGTGGCGCGGCAGCCTGCTGGGCAACGTGGTCAAGCAGTTCTGGACCGACGTGCGCTGGGGCGAGCTGGACTATCTGTTCATCGACATGCCCCCCGGAACCGGCGACGTGCCCCTGACCGTCTTCCAGTCCATCCCCGTGGACGGCATCGTGGTGGTCACCTCGCCCCAGGATCTGGTCTCCCTCATCGTCACCAAGGCCGTGCGGATGGCCGAGATGATGAACAAGCCCATCCTGGGCGTGGTGGAAAACTACAGCTATTTCCAGTGCCCCTCCTGCGGCGAAAAGCACTATATCTTCGGCCAGAGCAACCTGGAGCAGGTGGCCAACGAGCTGAACGTGAAGGTGCTGGCCCGCATCCCCATGGACCCCGCCATGGCCGAGGCCATGGACCAGGGCGCCATGGAGTCCCTCGAGAAGAACTATCTGGAGCCGGTGGCCGAGGCCATCCTGGCCCACGAGAAGGGCTGAGCCCAGATCCAACCGCACCGGCGGGGCGAGATACTCGCCCCGCCGGTTTTTTGCCGCCGAACGAAAGAGAGGACCCTCTATGAAACTCATTTCCTGGAACGTCAACGGCCTGCGGGCCTGCCTGAAAAAGGACTTCCTGGCCTCCTTCCAGGCCCTGGACGCAGACATCTTCTGCTTGCAGGAAACCAAATTGCAGCACCACGCCGGGCAGGCCGACGGCCTGGAGCTGCCCGGCTACCACCAGTTCTGGAACAGCGCGGAGAAAAAGGGCTATTCCGGCGTGGCGGTCTTTACCAAACAGCCGCCCCTGTCGGTGACCTATGGCCTGGGCATCGAGGAACACGACCACGAGGGCCGGGTGATCACGGCGGAGTTTGCCGGCTTCTTCCTGGTCTGCTGCTACACGCCAAACGCCCAGGACGGCCTGAAACGCCTGGACTACCGCATGACCTGGGAGGACGCCTTCCTGGCCCACCTGCAAGCCCTGGACGCCCAAAAGCCGGTGGTCCTGTGCGGGGACCTGAACGTGGCCCACCAGGAGATCGACCTGAAAAACCCCAAAACCAACCGCCGCAACGCCGGCTTCACCGACGAGGAGCGGGAGAAGATGACCCGCCTGCTGGCGGCGGGCTTTACGGACACCTTCCGGGCCAAGTACCCCGACCGGGAGGGGGCCTATTCCTGGTGGAGCTACCGCTTCCACGCCCGGGAGAAGAACGCCGGGTGGCGCATCGACTACTTCATCGTCTCGGACCGGCTGATGCCCCAGGTGACGGAAGCCGCCATCCACAGCGAGATCTTCGGCAGCGACCACTGCCCGGTGGAGCTGGGGCTGGATGTGTGAAACCTGACTTGGCAAGCAAGAAGGACCCGTTGCAGAACCGAACTGTTCTGCAACGGGTCCTTGGTTTTTCTTTTTTTAATCCGTCTGCCCCTCAGTCACACCCCGACCAGAAACTGCGAGACCACAAACATGACCTGGTCCAGCAGGGGACGGCAGAGGCGCTCAAGGCCCAGCAGCACCAGGAAGGCAGGCACCGACACCGCCGCCGACAGGGCCAGACGCCGTTTCTTCGGGAAGGGCTGCTTCTCCTGGTTCCGGGCTTCCAGCCGCGCCCCGAGGATAAATTGCAGCAGGCAGAAGAGCAGGAGAGGAGGCAGGACCAGAATGGCATAATACTGCACATGGTAGTTGAACCACCAGGAGACCAGCTCCGGTTCCGGCGGGAACAGGGAGAGCACCAGGAAGAACAGGTAGCTGATGGCAATGCCGTTCTTGATCAGATCCATTGCGCGGTAGGGTGTCATAAGGACCACCTCGTTCCTTGTAACATGACAGGAATTTTCTTCCTGTTTGTCTCAATGATACCATGTTTTTTGCTTTGTCAACAAGAAATAGATGATTTTATATCATAAAGCTGTGCATTTTTCAAGACAGCACCCAGCCCAATCACTGTTATATCTATCCCCATCATTCCCCCGGATAATAGGCCGCCCAGGTGACGCGGTCCTTTTCCCAATAGACCAGCAGGCCATCCTTTTGCCTTCTTGTTTTCACCAGCAGGCACCCGTCTGCCTTCCGTGCGCGCTCGAGGAAGGCGCGGTCTGCCAAAAGATCCTCCGTGAAATTCTCGTAGTCAATGGCCGAAAGGATCACTATGCCGGAAACGTGATACGGTTTTTCCTCCTCCAGCGAGTGGGGCCGCCGGAGATCTGCCAGGCGACGGGGGCGATAGACAAAAAAAGCTGTTTTCATGGCATCCTCTTTCAAATATTCTGTACTTACATTAAGTATATATGACACAGGATACCACATTCTCTCCTTAAAATAAATACATAAAATCTATAAATAAGTACATTTTAAGGACAGGAGTGCAATCATGGAACAGAAAAACCCCTCCGCTCACCTGGGTCTGCGGATGGACCGGACCCTGCACGACAAGCTCTACTATATCGCCCGCTACGAAGGGCGCTCGGGCAACGGACAGGTTTTGTATCTGATCCGCCAGTGTATCCAGCAGTTTGAAGCCCAGCATGGTCCCATCCCCCTGGAAGGGGAACAGGGCGAGCCATCCACCCCGGGCCGGAGAGAATGACCCTCTCCGGCCCGTTTTTTCGGCTCCTGGTCCCCGTTGGCGACCGTAGGGGGCGGCTCCCATTCTGTGTTCCTCTTTGGCGTTAGTCTACCACAAAAAAAGATTTCAAGCAACCAAGAAGAAAGATTGTAGTTTGTTACTTCCCAAGGATAGCCCATGTAAACTACTACAGAGGTGATCCCATGGACTATGCATTGTTAGGAAAGAGAATCCGCGACGAACGACTGGCGCGGCGCCTGACCATAGAACAGCTGGCAGAGCTGGTAAACAAGAGCGCCAACTACGTCGGTCAGATTGAGCGGAACGACGGCAAACCCAGTCTGGAGACCGTCGTGGACATTGCCAATGCCCTGGGGACCACGGTGGATCATCTTTTGTCGGACAGCCTCGCTGCCGCCCAGGAGGACGACACCCTCAAAGAGATCAACACCTTACTCGTTCCCCTGGATGAGACCGGAAAAAAGTTTTTCCTGGACGTGGTAAAGCGATATCGCTATTATCACGACAGCAAAATGTAATTCTTTTTTCCTCGCAAAACACCTGTTTGCCCCGGACCGGAGAGGACCACCCCCTCCGGTCCGGGGTTTTTTCTGCTTTGGGCGCGGCCAAGGGGCCGTTTCCTCCGCAGCGCGCTTCCGCCGTTGGTTCTGCCATTGTAAAACAATTTGTTTTGTATGTCAATAAAACAAACTGTTCTATATATACTCTTGTGTATTATCAGCAGGAGGATACACAACCATGCAACACAGACTGCGGGAACTTCGGGAGGACAGAGACTTGCGGCAGAAGGACCTCGCAGACCACTTGAATTGTTCCCAGGTCTGTTACTCTTATTACGAGCTGGGACGGCGGGAGCTTCCCACAGAAGTGCTGATCCAACTGGCCCATTTTTACGGCACCAGCACAGATTATCTGCTGGGCCTGACTGATGTGCCCGCCCCCTATCCGCCCAGCAGCCGGGGGAGGGAGAAATGAGAATCACAGACCCACTTCCTCTGAAAATGAGGGAAACATCACGAATCAGCCCCGGACCGGAGAGAATACGCCTCTCCGGTCCGGGGTTTTTTATGGTTTGGAACAGGTTTCTGCCGGTTGTTCTGTTGGCTGGCGGGGGAGCCTGTGGCTTGGGGGGTCTGTAGGGAAGCGGTATGCGCGCTTTTATGCATCTTTTGTATAATATTCCACGGGGTTCGACAGGCGGTCTTTTTGTATACACTTGGTTAATATTCATCGCTATGTATATGCACTGTATATTATAAATAAATATCTGTCAATCTTCTGCAAAAGTGTTGATTTTTCAGCATGATTTTCAAAAAATGTACGGATTTTAGCCTGTTTTGGGGTGGTTTGGGGCTGTTTTTGTCTGTTTGAGGGCAGGGGTGTTTTTGCTCCGATGGTTGACAGTTTTTCCTGGCGGCGTCTTAATCTTCCGTTTTGGGTCCTTGGGTGGGCACGTTTATGCAAAGGGTGGGCTGGGATGTGTGCGCGCTGGAAAGACAGTCCAACGGATAGAAGCACACAAAAAAAGCCCCCCTTGCGTAAAGGGGGGACGCGGCGGGAGCCGCAGGGGGGGATCGACGTGGCTGGGATGTGAGTCTGTGGCGTGCGACAGGAGGCGGTCAGAGTGCGTGGGGGACGGACGTGGGGGGGCTGGGGTGACAGACTCACGGGCCTGCCGCGGCGACCCCGCCTGTCTCGGCGTAGCCAAGACTGTCCTCCCCTTGCACAGGGGAGGCTTTTTCTTTTGGGGGGAAAAATACCGCGCCGGCCGGGGGTGGGTCCGGTCGGCGCGGTGGGGGGGATTAGGCTTCTTCTTCGGCGGGGGCTTCCTCTACTCGGGTGACGGCGATGGACAGATCGTCCAGCTGCTTGTCGTCCACCACGTCGGGGCAGCGCATCATGAGGTCCGAGGCGTTCTGGACCTTGGGGAAAGCGATCACGTCCCGGATGGAGGACGCGCCGGTCATGAGCATCACCAGCCGGTCCAGGCCGTAGGCCAGGCCGCCGTGGGGGGGTGCGCCATACTGGAAGGCGTTGACCAGGTGGCCGAAGCGCTCCTGGATGTCCTCGTCGGAGATCTCCAGGGCCTGGAAGGCTTTGGTCTGCATCTCGGGGGTGTTGATCCGGATGGAGCCGCCGCCCAGCTCGGTGCCGTTGAGGACGATGTCATAGGCCCGGGCGCGGCAGCCTGCCTTGTCGGTGAGCATCTTGTCCTCGTCCTCGAGCATGGGGGCGGTGAAGGGGTGGTGCATGGCCTGATAGCGGCCCTCCTCCTCGGACCACTCGAACATGGGGAACTCGGTGACCCAGAGGAACTTGAAGTCGCTGGGGTCCAGGATGCCCAGCTGCTTGGCGCACTCGATCCGCAGCGCGCCCAGGGCGGCAAAGACCACCTCGTCCTTGGCGTCGCCCACGATGAGGACCAGGTCGCCGTCCTTGGCCCCGGCGCGCGCCAGGATGGCGGCGTTCTCCTCGTCGGTGAGGAACTTCTGGTAGGAGGAGGTCACCTTGCCGTCCAGCATCCGGGCCCAGGCCAGGCCCTTGGCCTTGTAGGTCTTGACGAACTCGCCCAGCTTGTCGATCTTCTTCCGGGGGAAATCCTTGGCGTGGCCGTCGATGTTGATGAGGCGCACAGAGCCGCCGGCCTTCACCGGCTCGGCAAAGACGCCAAAGCCGCAGTCCTTGACCAGATCGGAAATGTCCTTCAGCTCAAAGCCGAAGCGCATGTCGGGCTTGTCCGAGCCGAAGCGGTCCATGGCCTCCCGCCAGGGCAGGCGCAGGAAGGGGGTCTGCACGTCCACGTCCAGCACCTCTTTGAACACCCGCTTCAGGAAGCCCTCCTGGATGGTCTGGATCTGCTCCTCGTCCAGGAAGGACATCTCCAGGTCGATCTGGGTGAACTCCGGCTGCCGGTCGGCCCGCAGGTCCTCGTCCCGGAAGCAGCGGGCGATCTGGAAGTAGCGGTCGAAGCCCGAGAGCATCAGCAGCTGCTTGTACTGCTGGGGGGACTGGGGCAGGGCATAGAAGTTGCCCGGATGGACCCGGGAGGGGACCAGATAGTCCCGGGCGCCCTCGGGGGTGGACTTGGTGAGAATGGGGGTCTCGATCTCCAAAAAGCCGTTCTCGTCGAAGTAGTCCCGGCAGATCTTCACGATCTTGTGCCGCAGGGCGATGGTCCGCTGCATGTCGGGGCGGCGCAGGTCCAGGTAGCGGTATTTCAGCCGGACGACGTCCTTCACGTCGGAATTTTCCACGATCTCAAAGGGAGGGGTCTCGGCCTTGGCCAGCAGGCGCAGGTCGGTGACCTTCACCTCGATGTCGCCGGTGGGCAGGTCGGGGTTTTTGGACTCCCGCTCCCGGACGGTGCCGGTGGCGGCAATGACATACTCGCCCCGGAGAGAGGCGGCTTTCTCAAAAAGGTCCTTGGGGGTGCTGTCGTCAAAGGAGAGCTGCAAGAGGCCCGTGCGGTCCCGCAGGTCCACAAAGATCAGGCCCCCCAGGTTCCGCTGGCGCTGGACCCAGCCGCAGACGGAGATCTCCTGGCCGATGTGGGCGGCGGTGAAGTTGCCGCAGTAATCCGTGCGGCGGAAGTTCTGTAATGTATCCATGGATGTATGATCCCTCCAAAGTGATGTTGCGTGCCCCGGAAGACAGGGGCGGTTTATTCTGGTACAGTGTACTCCTGTTCCAGCAGAAAGTCCAGCACCGATTGCTGAAAGGCGGCGCTGTCCCACAGCTGGAAGGTCCGGTCCCGGGTGTCCGAGCCGGCGGTGTCCACGGCCCGGTCGCCGGAGAAGGCGTAGGTCCGCACGCCCCGGTCGTCGGGCAGGGTGAAGATCAGGGTCACCCAGTAATCCAGGGGCACGTCCCGCTGCTTGCTTTCCAGGTAGTAGGGGACATAACGCTTGTTTTCCAGCTTGGCGATCAGCTCCTGATAGGCGGGCTGGTCCGGGGTGAGGAGGATGGAGCGGTCATCGTTCCTGTGTTCGCCGCTGCCTTGCAGCAAAATCTGGACCTGTTCCATCTCCGCCGGGACAAAGTCCCCGCCCATGGCACCGGAAAATCCCCGGGGGCCAAAGAGATAACCGGCCAGGAGCAGGACGAGCACCAGCTCCACCAAGGCGATCTTGTGTTTGCGGGATAATTTTTTCAAGCGATCCTCTCCTTTTGTACTTACTCAGCCGGGGCAGCGGACCGTCAGCAGGTCCAGCAGCTGCTGCTGCACTGCGGGGTCCAGGCGGTAGCCTCTGCGGAAGACGCCGCCGGGGCCGATGCTGACTTCCGGGTTGCCGTCAAAGGAGAGGGAGACGGCGGCGCTGCCGTCCTCCTCCTCCTGAAAGACAAAGACCCCATGGACCCAATAGTCCAGCGCCAGGGCCCGCCCGGAGAGGGGCGTCCAGGGGTTGTGATACACCGGTCGGTACCGCTGTCCTTCCAGCAGGGCCAGCAGGTCCTCGGTGGCCGGGTCGGCGGGGGAGAGGGTGATCTCCCGGCTCTGGCCCTGCTCCGGGTGGGACAGGTAGATGTTGATGTGGTCCAGCCGCTGGCGGTCGTAGTCCTCGCCCATGGCCTGGGCGAAGGAGCGGGGATAGTAGGCCGCTGTCAGCAGCACCGCTGCCAGCACCACAATACCCACGGCGATCCAAATTCCTCGTTGTCTGCGCTTACTCATGAAAACAGCTCCTTTCTCTTCTGGTCGGTGGGGCGGGCGGGAAAGGGGGTTTACTGGGTCAGCCCGCCTGGTCCAGCAGGAAATCCACGATCTCCTGCTGGGTGGCCTGGCCGCCGGAAATCTGATAGGTTTTGGTCTCCCCGGCAGGGCCTGCCTGGATGAGCTTGCCGCCCTGGAACTGATAGGACCAAGCCCACGCTTCCTCGGTTGCAAAGCTCAGATATACCTGATATCCCAAAGCGATCTGGTCATCGCTGGTGAAGGTGCGGGAATAGCTGGGTTCCTCCAGCAGGGCCAGCAGCTGGCCGAAGGTTTCTTCTCCGGCAGGGAAGTCCAGGGTGATCTCCTCCCCGCCGGCGGTGACGGGGGAGAGGGTGGCGGAGATGGTCGTCACCGTTTCCGGGGAGAACCCGTCCCCCAGGGCGGCGGTGAGGTCCTTGGGCCGGAAAAAGAGGACGGCGATGACCACGATGACCGCAATGAGAAACAGGCCAACGGCCCCTTCTTTTTTCATGGCGGTCCTCTCTCAGTCTGCTTCCCGGATGGGCTTGCCCTGGGCCAGCTGGGCCATGGCGGCGGCGATGGTCTGGACGGCGTCGGCAGGGGAGAGGGCCTGCTGCTCGCCGCTGTGCATGTCCTTGATCTTCACCACGCCCTGGGCGATCTCCTCTTCTCCCAGGAAGGCCACATAGGGGATGCCCAGCTTGTCGGCATAACTCATCTTGGCCTTGAACTTCTTCTGCTCGCCGTAGACCTGGGCGCGGACGCCGCCCTGGCGCAGCTGGGTGGCAAAGGCAATGGCGGCGGTGAGGTCCTCGGTCATGGGCAGCACCAGCACGTCGGCCGGGGCGGTCACCAGCTGGTCGTTGAGATACCCCTGCTCGCCCAGGACGTAGAACAGCCGGGTCAGGCCGATGGAGATGCCCACGCCGGGGAGTTTTTTATCGGTATAATACTCGGCCAGGTTATCGTACCGTCCGCCGGAGCAGATGGAGCCGATCTCCGGGTGGTCCAGCATGACGGTCTCATAGACGGTGCCGGTGTAGTAGTCCAGGCCCCGGGCGATGGTGAGGTCCACGGCGAAGTGGTCGGCGGGGACCCCGAAAGCGGCCAGGTATTTGACCACCTGGCCCAGCTCGTCCAGGCCCTGGTCAAAGGTCTCGTGGCGGCCCCGGTAGCCTTCCAGGGCGGTCAGGACGGCGGCATTGTCCCCGGTGATGGCGATGAAGGACAAAATCTCGTCGGCGGCAATGTCGGCCACGCCCTGCTCGATGAGGAGGGCGCGGACCTTTTCGGGGCCGATCTTGTCCAGCTTGTCCACGGTACGCATGATGTCTCCGGCCTGGGCTTCCAGGCCCTGCATGGCGTAGAAGCCGGTGAGGATCTTCCGGTTGTTCACGCGGATCTTGAACCGTTCCAGGCCCAGCTCGGTGAAGGCCCGGTAGATGATGGCGGGGATCTCGGCCTCGTTGGCGATGTCCAGCTTGCCGTCGCCGATCACGTCGATGTCGCACTGGTAGAACTCCCGGAAGCGGCCCCGCTGGGCGCGCTCGCCCCGGTAGACCTTGCCGATCTGGTAGCGGCGGAAGGGGAAGGTCAGCTCGCCGTAGTGGAGGGCCACATACTTGGCCAGGGGGACGGTCAGGTCAAAGCGCAGGGCCAGATCGCTGTCGCCCTTGGTGAAGCGGTAGATCTGCTTTTCGGTCTCGCCGCCGCCCTTGGCCAGCAGGATCTCCGCCGACTCGATGACGGGGGTGTCCAGGGGGGTGAAGCCGTAGAGGCTGTACGTCTCCCGGAGGATCTCCAGCATCCGCTCAAAGTGGATCTGGGCGCCGGGAAGCAATTCCATAAAACCGGACAGCGTCCGGGGCTTGATTCTCTGCATAGCAGGATTCCTCTCTTTCAAATAAGGTGATCGGGTGGGGAGAAGAACCACCCAAAGCCTCCCCTGTGTAAGGGGAGGACAGTCTCGGCTGCGCCGAGACAGGCGGGGTCGACGCGGCTGGTCCGTGGGTCTGTCGCCTCGGAGCATCCCGCGACATACACCAGCGCAGCATAGACGCCGACGGCCGCACGGCACAGACTCACATCCCTGCCGCGTCAATCCCCCCGGCGGCTCCGCCGCGTCCCCCCTTTACGCAAAGGGGGCATAGTTGGGCCGCGGGGCCTTCTACTACGAAAAGTGCGCCTTCGTCCCCGGCCGAATCCGCCGGAACGAGGGCGCACTTTGCTGCGCTGGACTAGTAAATCGTCTGCCTCAAACGGTGACCGGCTTGAGAGAGGGATTGATGATCTCTCTCCAATCCAGATCCCCCCGCTCCAGGCCGTGGATGAGGATCTCCGCCGTGGCGGCGTTGGTGGCGAAAGGAATGTTGTACTGGTCACACATCTGGTTGATGTACTTCAGGTCCGGGTCCAGGTCGCTGGACTGGGGGTCCGAGAAGAACAGGACCATGTCGATCTCGTTGTAGGCGATCCGCGCGCCGATCTGCTGGCTGCCCCCGTGGGCGTGGGAGAGGAACAGCCGTACCGGCAGCCCGGTGGCCTCGGCCACCAGCCGGCCCGTGGTGTTTGTGGCGCAGACCGTGTGCTTGGAAAGCACGCCGCAATAGGCAATGCAGAACTGCACCATCAGCTCTTTCTTGTGGTCATGGCTCATTAAGGCGATATTCATTCTTGCTTCATCCTTTCGCTGTCGTAAAGCCCCGACCAAGCGGCACTTCACACAAAAAATGGGGGGGAGAAAACACACCGCAGGCCTCAGTAGATCCGCATCAGCGGCACCTGCTGGCCCATCAGCCGCCGGGCAATGTTCCCATAGGCCCGGGCCGCGCCCCGCCGGGTCTGCTGCGACAGCAGCTGCCCGCTGGACGCCGCCAGCACCACCCGGGCATCCTCCGGCACCAGCCCCAGCAGGGGCAGCCCTGCCAGGTCCATGGCGTCGTCGATGGTGGCGCCCTGCCGCCGCAGCAGCCGGGGCCGCACCCGATTGACCACCAGCTGCACCGACGCCAGCCCCGCCAGATGGCTGACCGCCCGCTGGGCATCCCGGAGGGACGACGGCTCGTTCACCGCCACCACAATGGCCCGGTCTGCCCCGCAGACCGCCAGCTGGAAGCCCTCTCCCAGGCCGGCGGGGGAGTCGATGAGAATGGTGTCATACCGCGGCCGGGCCTGGTCCAACAAGGCCCGGAACCCTGTCTGGCCGGGAAAATCCGCCGGCAGGCTCAGGGGTGCGGTGAGAAGGTACAGTCCCGATGCCGTGGGGTGGGGCGTCACCGCCCGGTCCAGGTCGCACCGGCCGGCGATCACGTCGCTGAAATCCATCAGCGCCGTGTCTGCCATACCCAACGTGATGTCCAGGTTTCGCAGGCCCACATCGCCGTCGATGCAGAGCACCTGCTGCCCCTGGGCTGCCAGAGCGGCGCCGACGCCACCTGTCAGAGAGGTCTTTCCTGTGCCTCCCTTTCCCGATGTGATGACGATTACGCTGCCCACGGCCATTCCTCCCGAAACTTCTGCTCCATTGTACCATAACTACACGGCATATGCAACTATTTTTTGTGCAAAGACACTAAACTTTTCCTTCCTTGATCTTCGTCCATTTTCGCGGGTAGCTGGACGGGGTGTTCCGGCCCTTGAAAACGGTCACGATCCGGTGGTATACCTCCGTGCCGGGCAGGAGATAATCCATCACAAAGGGCTTTTCGCCCCCCAGGGCCAGGATGCGTTCCTCCGCCTCCTGGATCTCCTCGTCGGTCTTGTTGCTCTTCATGGCCAGAAAGACCCCGCCGGGCTTGACGTAGGGCAGGCACAGCTCGGCCAGCATGGCCATGGGGGCCACAGCCCGGGAGACTGCCACGTCATATTGCTCCCGGTGCTCCTTGCGCCGGGAAAGCTCCTCCGCCCGGCCCTTGTGCAGCACCACGTCGGGCAGGTCCAGCTCCTGGCACAGCTCTGTCAGCCAGTCGATCCGCTTGCCCAGGCTGTCCAGCAGGGTCAGGCGGATGGTGGGGTCCAGCAGCCGCAGCACCAGGCCGGGGAAGCCCCCGCCGGTGCCCACGTCGATCACCCGCCGGCCGGACAAGGCCCGGGTGGGCAGCAGGGCGGCGCTGTCCAGAAAGTGCCGGGTGATCACCTCCGCCGGGTCGGTGATGGCGGTCAGGTTCATCACCTGGTTCTTTTCCAGCAGGCGGGTGCAGTACAGGGCCAGCTGCTCCACCGCCTGGGGGGGATAGGTCACCCCCAGCCGTTCCAGGCCCTGGCGGAGGGTTTGTTTGTCCTGTTCTGTCATGGCAGACACCTCAATACTTCAAGATGATGCCGGAGGAAAAGGCGTAGGTATACATGAGGACCAGAAAGACCATGAAGGCGATGCCCACCCAGGCCAGCAGGCGGGCCTTTCTGCTGTATGGTTTGTACGGCTTCTTCTCCGGCCCCTCTCCCTGGTCCGCCGGCGGCGGGGGAGGGGAGGGGGTCTGCTCCCCGGCAGGGGCAGACGGGTTCTGTTCCTGGTCCGCAGACGGTTTCTTTTCCTGGTCCATGGCTTCTTCTCCTCAGACGTTGGATCTCTCCCGCAGCAGGTCCCGGATCTCGGTCAGCAGGACCTCCTCCTTGGAGGGGGCGGGAGGTTCGGCGGGTTCCTCCGCCTTCTTCCGGTGGGCCAGCGCCTCGGCCTTGTCCTTGGCGGCGTTCATGGCCTTGATGACCAGAAAGACCGCCAGGGACACCAGCAGGAAATCCAGCACCGTGCCCACAAAGGTCCCCAGGCCCAGGGTGATGGCGGGGGTCACTTCCACCCCGTCCACGATCACCGCCGGCTGGAGCACGATGTTCAGGGCGCTGGCGTCGGCCGAGCCAATGAAATATTGGATGGCAGGCATGACCACATCGTTGACCAGGGAGGTGGTGATCTTCCCAAAGGCTGTGGCGACGATCACGCCCACGGCCATGTCGATCACATTGCCCCGGCTGATGAAGGTCTTGAACTCACCGATCAGCCCCCGGGCCTTTTTCCCGGCGGACTTCATTCCCTTTGCCATCTCAGTTCTCCTTTTCTCTCTCTTTGTCCTGGGACCCGGAGGGTCCCATGGTTCCGCAGAATCAGCGGCAGATGACCTCCATGCCGCCCATATACTTTTGCAGCACTTCGGGGATCTTCACGCTGCCGTCCTTGCGCTGATCCTGCTCCGCCCCAGACGGCGGGGCCGTCCGGGGAACCCCTCCGGGATCGAACTTCCTCGGGCGAAATGAATTCGCCCTGCGGCAAGATCTCCTGCGGAGATGCTTGGCATGGTTCCGCAGAATCAGCGGCAAATGACCTCCATGCCGCCCATATACTTTTGCAGCACCTCAGGGATCTTCACGCTGCCGTCCTTGAGCTGATTCTGCTCCACCATGGCGGGGAAGATCCGGCTGGTGGCCAGACCGGAGCCGTTCAGGGTGTGCAGGAACTCGGGCTTGCCGGTGCTCTCCCGGCGGAAGCGGATGTTGCCCCGGCGGGCCTGATAGTCCCGGGCGTTGGACACCGAGGAAACCTCCTTGTACCCCTGCATGGAGGGGATCTGGATCTCGATGTCATAGGTCCGGGCCATGGAGGCCGAGCAGTCTCCGGCGGCCAGCTTCACGGTGCGGAAGTGGAAGCCCAGGCCCTTGACCAGGTTTTCGGCCTTGGTCACCAGCTCGTCGAAGGCGGCGTCGGAGTCCTCGGGCCGGGTGAACTGGAACATCTCCACCTTGTTGAACTGGTGGCCCCGGACCATGCCCCGCTCCTCAGCCCGGGCGGAGCCGGCCTCCCGGCGGAAGCAGGGGGTGTAGGCGAAGAACTTCTTGGGCAGGTCGGCCTCGGAGAGGATCTCCTCCCGGTAGACGCTGGCCAGGGCGGCCTCGGCGGTGGGCAGCATGTAGTGGGTGCGGTCGTCGGTGGGGTTCTGGATCTTATAGACCTCGTCGGCAAACTTGGGGAACTGGCCGGCGGTCTCGCCGCACTGGTACTCCAGCATGTGGGGGGGCAGGATGAACTCATAGCCGTCGGCCAGGTGGCTGTCGATGAAGTAGTTCAGCAGCGCCCACTCCAGCCGGGCGCCCAGGCCGGTGTACATCCAGAAGCCGGAGCCGGCCAGCTTCACGCCCCGGGTGTAGTCGATGAGGCCCAGGTCGGTGCACAGGTCCACATGGTGCTTGGGCGCAAAGTCGAACTGGTGGGGCTCGCCGAAGTAGCGCAGGGGCTCGTTGTTCTCCTTGCCGCCGGGCTTCAGGTCCTCGTCGGGCAGGTTGGGCAGGGAGAGCATCAGGGTGCGGTACTCGCCCTCCACGGCCCGCAGGCGCTCGTCGTCGGCAGCGATCTCGGCCTTCAGTTCCCCCATGCGCTGAAAGACGGGGGCGGTGTCCTCCCCGGCCTTTTTCAGCTGGGGGATGGTCTTGGAGACCTTGTTCTGCTCGGCCTTCTTCTGCTCGGTGGCATAGATGATGTCCCGGCGTTCCTTGTCCAGGGCCAGGATGCGGTCCACTTCCTGGTCGCAGTTGACTTCCTTGGCCCGCAGGCCGGCCTTGACCTTCTCCGGGTCTTCCTTGATGCGCTTGATGTCCAGCATGTTACGATCACCTCATAAGTTTTTTCTGGTCTGTTTCACGTGAAACAATGTCTCTCTCGTTCCGAATGGTCCTTAAAACAGCGTGGCGTACAACGTGCGGTAGGCCTCCGCCGGGGAGGGGACCCCTTCCACCGACGAAGTGGTGGGCAGGCTGTCCTCCAGGCCGGTCTCCTCAAACGCCTCGATGAGGGCGATGGCCTCCGGGTAAGAGGTCCGCACGGCGGCCTCGATCTGCCGCAGCCACTCCAGGGCCTCGATCTGCCGCTGCTGCTGGGCCACCTGCTCTTCCAGCTCGGCCTTTTCCTCCAGCTCGTATTTCAGGCGCTGGTTCTCCATTTGCAGCTGGCTCACCTGCTGCCCGTCCTCGATGGCCTCGTTCAGGTCCTGGAGGGCCAGGTGGTTGCGCTGCTGCATGATGAAGGACACCAGCAGCAGCAGCAGGGCGGCGCAGAACAGGACGGTGAGGTAGACCTTCACCGGCCGGCTCTTGCCCGGCGGCGCAGGGCGCGCCGGCTCCTGCCGGGGCGGTTCCGGCGGGATGGGGTCCGGCGTCTGCGGGGGTTGCTCTTGGCTCACTGGGGCCCGTCCTCCTTTCCTTCCCGGGGCAGGGCCGCCAGGGCTTGCAGCAGCAGCTCCAGGTCCTCCCGGTCGTAGTATTCCAGGGCGATCCTGCCCTTTTTCTTGCCCTGGCGGATGGTCACCCGGCGGCCCAGCCCGGCGGTGAGCTGGCGCTCGGCCTCCCGGTAATACAGGGCCAGGGACGGGGCCTCCTTCGCCGGGGGCGTCTGCTCCTGCCGCAGCCAGTGGCGGATCTTCTCCTCGGTCTCCCGCACGGAGTAGTGCCGGGCCAGGATCTCCTTGGCAAAGGCGATCTGGTCCTCTGCCGTGGGCAGGGAGAGCAAGGCCCGGCCGTGGCCGGCGGAGAGGGTGCCCTGCTCCACCATCCACTGGACCTCCTGGGGCAGGGACAGCAGGCGCATGGCGTTGGCCACCGCCGGCCGGGAGCGGCTCACCTGGCGGGCGGCTTCCTCCTGGGTCAGGCCGTACTCCTGGACGAGGGTGCGGTAGCCCGCGGCCTCCTCCATGGGGTTCAGGTCCTCCCGCTGGAGGTTCTCGATCAGCCCCAGCTCCATCACCTTCCGGTCGTCGGCCTCCAGGATGACGGCGGGGATCTCGGTCAGCCCGGCCAGCCGGGCGGCCCGCCAGCGGCGCTCGCCGGCGATGATCTGATAATAGCCCGAGGCCAGCCGGCGCACGGCGATGGGCTGGAGCAGACCGTGCTGGCGGATGGAGGCGGCCAGCTCTTCCAGGGCTTCCTGGTCGAAGTGCTTTCTAGGCTGGTTCAGGCCGGGCTCCACCTGGGCGATGGGCAGGGTGACGGAGCCGCCGGTCTGGGCCTGCAGGGCGGGGTCTCCCAGCAGGGCGTCCAGCCCTCTTCCTAAGGCCATGTTATCCTTCCTTTCCTGGCAGAGGATTCCGCGCCAGCAGCTCCTCTGTCAATCGTTTGTAGGCCACCGCCCCCCGGGAGGAGCCGTCGTAGACGTGCACCGGCTTGCCGTGGCTGGGGGCCTCGGACAGGCGGACGTTGCGGGGGATGACGGTGGCAAAGACTTTGCCGGGGAAGTGGCGCTTGACCTCCTCGGCCACCTGCATGGAGAGGTTGGTGCGGCCGTCGTACATGGTCAGCAGCAGCCCCTCCAGGTCGATGGCGGGGTTGAGCTTGCCCTTGACCAGGCGGATGGTGGTCAGCAGGTCGCTCAGGCCCTCCAGGGCGTAGTATTCGCACTGCACCGGCACCAGCACGGTGTCGGCGGCGCACAGGCAGTTGAGGGTGAGCAGCTCCAGGGACGGCGGGCAGTCGATGAGCACAAAGTCATACTGCCCGGCCACCTGGGACAGGACCCCCTTGAGCAGGTATTCCCGTCTGTCCAGGCCGATCATCTCCACCGAGGCCCCGGCCAGGGCCTTGTTGGCCGGCAGCAGGTCCACATAGGGGGTGTGGAGGATGGCGTGGTCCACCGGCGTGCCGCCGATGAGCACGTCATACACCGTGGGGAACACCGTCCCCTTGTCCACCCCAAAGCCCGAGGTGGCGTTGCCCTGGGGGTCGAAGTCGCACACCAGGACCCTGGCCCCGGCGGCCTGGAGGCAGGCGCCCAAGCTGACGCAGCTGGTGGTTTTGCCCACCCCGCCTTTCTGGTTGACAAAGGCGATGGTCTTGCCCATGGTTCTCTCTCCTTCCGGTCTGTGCGGCAGGGTGGGGGATCTGCCGCCCAAAAAATGGGTCAGCTTAAATTATACTCCACAGCACGGGCCTTTGGCAAGCCATATTATTGCCCGGCCGGGGCGGGGCCGGAAAGAAAAAAGATGGATGTTTCACGTGAAACATCCATCCCAAAGAGAAAGGATCTGCCTCAGCCCGGCCCCCCGGGGGCCTTGGCCTTGGGGATGCGGATGGTGAGGAGGATGTCGTCCCCCTCCTCCACCCGCTGACACTTGGCGTCCACCCCCGCCGAGCGCATGACGGTGAGGCTGTGGTCCAAGGTGTTCAGAAAAAATCGGACATCCCGGATGAACAGGGGGCGGCGGGGCTTCTTCTCCCGGCCCTGGTCGGCCAGGACCTGCTCCACATACTGTTCCGTCCGGGCCACGGTCCAGCCCTCCCGGGTCAGGCGCACGGCGGCCTCCTCCTGGGCCTCGGGGGTGGGCAGGCGGAGCAGCGCCCGGGCGTGGCGCTCGGTGCCCCCGTTCTGGCGCAGCAGGTTGAGCACCTGCTGGGGCAGGCGGAGCAGCCGCAGCTTGTTGGCCACCGCCGACTGGGACTTGCCCACCTTGGCGGCCACCTCCTCCTGGGACAGGCCGTACACCGAGGTCAGCCGCTCCAGGGCCTTGGCCTCCTCCCAGAAGTCCAGATCCCGGCGCTGGAGGTTCTCGATGAGAGAGAGCAGGCAGGAGCTCTCCCGGGAGACCTCCAGCACCAGGCAGGGCACCTGGTTCAGCCCGCACAGCACCGCCGCCCGCAGCCGGCGCTCGCCGGCGATGAGCTCATACTTGCCGCCCCCCTTCCGGCGCACGGAGAGGGGCTGGAGGATGCCGTGGGCGCGAATGCTTTCGGCCAGCTCCGTCAGCCCCTCGGGGTCAAAATAGCGCCGGGGCTGGTCGGGGTTGGGGGAGATGTCGCCCGGCGCGAGCATGGTCACCCGGGTGCTCTCCAGCAGCCCCCGTCGATATAGAACCGGCATGTGTCTGTCCTCCCTTCCTGGAATGACATCACTTTACCATTTTCTGGAATAGAAATCCTCAGAACCCTGTCGACCCCCGCCCCTTCCTCGCCCCAGACCCGGAACCGGCGGGAAAAGGGCAAAAAATTCCCCCGGACCTTTTGGTCCGGGGGAAGGAAAGACGGGAAAAAACTTACCGCTTGTTGGACTTTCTCCAAATGCCCATCTTCTCGGCGTCACGGATCAGGTCGTCACGGAACTGGGGATGTGCGATGGAGATGATCTTCTCGGCGCGCTCCCAGGTGTTCAGGCCCTTGAGGTTGATCATGCCGTACTCGGTGACCAGATACTGCACGGTGGAACGGGGGTCGGTGCAGATGGAGCCGGGGGTGAGGGTGGGCACGATGCGGGACTTCAGCTCGCCGTCCTTGCCCTTCATGGCGGAGGACAGGCAGATGAAGGACTTGCCGCCCTTGGACAGGTAAGCGCCCATGACGAAGTCCAGCTGGCCGCCGGTGCCGGAGATCTGCTTGATGCCGGCGGACTCGGCGTTGACCTGGCCGAACAGGTCCAGATCGACGATGTTGTTGATGGAGATGAAGTTATCCAGCTGGGCAATGACCTGGACGTCGTTGGTGTAGTCCACGGGGGCGCCCATGACGTCGGGGTTCATGTTCACATAGTCATACAGCTTCTTGGTGCCGGCGGCGAAGGCGAAGACCTGACGGCCATAGTCCAGGGACTTGTTCTTGCCGGTGATCTTGCCGGCCTTGGCGATGTCCACGAAGGCGTCCACGTACATCTCGGTGTGTACGCCCAGGTCCTTCAGGTCGGACTCGGCGATCAGGGCGCCCACGGTGTTGGGCATGCCGCCGATGCCCAGCTGCAGGCAGGCGCCGTTGGGGATCTCGGGCACGATGAGGTTGGCCACGGTGCGGTCCACGTCGGTGGGAGGCACGGAGCCCAGCTCGGGGATGGAGGGGTTGTTGCCCTCGACGACGTAGGTCACGTCGGCGATGTTCAGCTCTGCCTTGAACAGGCCATAGACCCGGGGCAGGTTCTCGTTGACCTCCACCACGATGTGCTTGGCGCGGGCGCACATATCATACAGGTGGGAGGGAGCCAGGGACAGGGAGAAGTTGCCGTGCTCGTCCATGGGGGGCACCTGGGTGAAGACCACGTCCACGGGGTCCAGGTTCTCGCGGTAGAAGCGGGGCAGCTCGGAATAGCGCATGGGGGAGAACCAGCCCATGCCCTTGGCGATGATCTTCCGGTCGATGCCGGAGCAGTGCCAGGAGTGCCAGGCGAAGTGCTCGCCGGCGTCGTCGGCCTTGGTGATCTCGGGCATCCACATGGTCACGCCGCCGCGGACCTTCACGTCCTCCAGCTCGTTCTGGCGGGCGGCCAGGGCCTTATCCAGCTCGACGGGGTGGTTGGTGCACCAGGTGTAGTCCACCCAGTCGCCGGACTTGACCAGCTTGGCAGCCTCGGCAGCGGTGGTCAGCTTGCTCTTGTACATTGCCTGAAAATCCATCGTTCCAATCTCCTTTTCTAAACTAAAAAGAATAAAAAAATCATCGCTTCCGGCCTTCCGGCGGAAGCATCCCCTCTGCCGGATACCCCGGGCGGAGGAGGGATAAAACAATCAGCTACAGTGTATCCACCTTGCCCGAAAAAGTCAAGCATATTTTTGCATTTCACGCACTTTCCTCTTGCATTTTTTCCCCGGCGCGGCCTTCCTGTCAAAAGCGCCGAAAAATGATGAAATTTCCCTTGCATTTCCGTGGTTTTTTTGGCAGGATTCCCCTCTTGCCACGGGGGATGGGTTCCAGTAGAATAGTAGAATAGAATCATAGCAGCATCGGCAGATACAGCGCGGCAGGGCATCTTGACCAGAGACCCCTGCCGGGAAAGGGGCGATTTCTGTGGAAGAGTTGAAGCAGCGCATCCTGCGGGACGGAAAGGTCCGGGGAAGCAACGAGGTGCTGAAGGTGGACAGCTTTCTCAACCACCAGATGGATGTGGCCTTTTTGCAGGCCGTGGGACAGGCCTTCCGCCAGCGGTTTGCAGACTGTCAGATCGACCGCATCCTCACCATCGAGGCCTCGGGCATCGGCATTGCCTGTCTGGCCGCCCTGGCCTTTGACCAGGTGCCGGTGGTCTTTGCCAAGAAGAACAAGACGAAGAACATCGCCGGCGACGTCTACCTCAGCCAGGTGGAGTCCTTCACCCAGAGCAAGCGGCCCTATAACATCTTTGTCTCCAAGGAGTTCCTCCTGCCGGGGGAGCGGGTGCTGCTCATCGACGATTTCCTGGCCAACGGCAGCGCCCTGAGCGCCCTCATCGACGTGGTCCACCAGGCAGGGGCCCAGGTGGTGGGCGCGGGCATCGTCATCGAAAAGGCCTTCCAGCCCGGGGGCAAGCTCATCCGGGAGAAGGGCATCCGGGTGGAGTCCCTGGCCCGCATCGCCGCCATGAGCGAGGAGACCGGCGTGGTCTTCTGCGACGACTGAGGGCAATTTGACAGAAGGGGACCGGCCTTCCGTCATGGCCCGGTCCCATCCTTCCCGTTCCCGCCGGCCCGCCAGGGCCGTTTGGAAAAGACACATATTTTAGGAGGAACGAATCAAAATGAAACAGCGTATTCTTGCTCTGCTGCTGTCCGGGGTCATGGCTCTGGGTCTGGCCGCCTGCGGCGGCGGCGACACCGCCCCGGCCGAGGACTCTGCCGGGGAGCAGAACCAGTCTGCCGGCGTGGCCCCCGCAGACATGAAGGTGGGCCTCATCCTCATCGGCGAGGCTGCCGACGCCTACAACAAGAACCACATCGAGGGGATGCAGGCCGCCTGCGAGAAGCTGGGCCTGGACTATGACACCCAGGTGGTGGTCAAGCCCAACATCGCCGAGGACTCCACCTGCGCCGACGCCATCGGCGAGCTGATGGATGCCGGCTGCAACGCCATCTTTGCCAACTCCTTCGGCCATGAGCAGTACATGGTGGAGGCCGCTGCCGACGCGCCTGAGATCCAGTTCTGCCACGCCACCGGCTACCAGGGCGCCACCGACGAGCTGGACAACACCCACAACTACTTTGCCAAAATCTATGAGGCCCGGTATCTGGCCGGCATCGCCGCCGGTCTGAAGACCGAGACCAACAAGCTGGGCTATGTGGCCGCCAAGCCCTTTGCCGAGGTCATCTCCGGCTACACCGCCTTCTATCTGGGCGCCAAGAGCGTCAACCCCGACGTGACCATGCTGGTCAACTACACCAACGAGTGGTCCGACCCCACCAAGGAGGCCACCAACGCCCAGGCTCTGGTGGACCAGGGCTGCGACGTGATCTCCCAGCACTCTGACACCTCCGCCCCCGCCACCACCGCCGAGACCAACGGCGTCTTTGCCGTGGGCTACAACGACGACATGGTGCCCGTGGCCCCCAACGCCGCCCTGTGCTCCGCCCGGGTCAACTGGGGCGCTTACTATGAGTATGCCCTGGGCTGCCTGCTGGAGGGCAAGGCCATTGATCAGGACTGGTGCGGCAGCTATGCCGACGGCGCCTGCTATCTCTCCCCCCTGAACGAGAAGATCGTGGCCGAGGGCACTGCCGAGGCCATCAAGACCGCGGAGGCCGGCCTGGCCGACGGCTCTGTGCAGGTCTTTGCCGGCCCGCTCCACGGGGTGGATGCCGACGGCAACGAGCTGAATCTGGCCGAGGGCGAGTTCTATGTGGAGAACGAGAAGTCCTCTGCGCCTTCCTTTGCCTACATCATCGATGGGATCACGGTCCTCTCCTGATCCGTCCATCTGAGAAACGCCAAACGCACCCTTGCCCTGGGCAAGGGTGTGTTTGGTTCTCCCTCCCCGCCGCAAGCACCTATGCCCCCTTGGCGCAAAGGGGGGACGCGGCGGAGCCGCCGGGGGGATCGACGTGGCTGGGGTGTGAGTCTGCTCCGGGCGACCGGCTGCGTCCCGGCTGCGCCCGTGAGCCGGACGCGTACCGTTCTGGGGCGACAGACCCACGGGCCTGCCGCGTCGACCCCGCCTGTCTCGGCGCAGCCGAGCCTGTCCTCCCCTTGCGCAGGGGAGGCTCCCGGTTTCCTAGAAGAAGGGGCTTTTCCCGGGAAAAAGCTTCTTCCTGTAGGCAGCCGCTTGCAGCATGACAAGAACAGAGAGAAAGTAGAGGTGTAAGCCCTTGCAGCCAGTCAACGCCGTGGAGCTGCGGAACGTCACCAAGACCTTCGGCAGCGTGGTGGCCAACAACAACGTCAGCCTGGACATCCGCAAAGGAGAGATCCTCTCCCTGCTGGGAGAAAACGGCAGCGGAAAGACCACCCTCATGAACATGCTGGCGGGGATCTATTTCCCTGACAGCGGCCAGATCTTCGTGGACGGCCAGGAGGTGTCCATCCGCTCCCCCAAGGACGCCTTCGCCCTGAAGATCGGCATGGTCCACCAGCACTTCAAACTGGTGGATGTATTCACCGCCGCAGAAAACATCGTCCTGGGCCTGAACGAAACAGGGCCCTTCGACCGCAAAGCCATCTCCCGCCAGATCAAAGACATCAGCGCCCGCTATGGCTTCGAGCTGGACCCGGAAAAACAGATCCACACCATGGCCGTTTCGGAGAAACAGACCGTGGAGATCGTCAAAGTCCTCTACCGGGGCGCCGACATCCTCATCCTGGACGAGCCCACCGCCGTGCTCACCCCCCAGGAGACCGAAAAGCTCTTCGCCGTGCTGCGCAACATGCGGGACGACGGCAAGTCCATCGTCATCATCACCCACAAGCTCAACGAGGTCATGGCCATCTCCGACCGGGTGGCTGTGCTCCGCAAGGGCGAGTACATCGCCACCCTGGACACCAAGGACACCACCCCCCAGGACCTCACCGAGCGCATGGTGGGCCGGGCCGTCTCCCTGAACATCCAGCGCCCGGCGCCCCAGGACCCCCAGCTGCGGCTGGAGGTGGAGCACCTCACCTGCCTGGACGACCAGGGCGTGAAGGTCCTGGACGACGTCTCCTTCTCCGCCCGGGGCGGGGAGATCCTGGGCATTGCCGGCATCGCCGGCAGCGGCCAGCGGGAGCTGTGCGAGGCCATCGCCGGCCTGCACCCGGTCAGCCGGGGGAAGATCCTCTACCACAGCCGGGTGGACGACGAGGTGGACGACCTGGTGGGCAAGTCTCCCATGGCCATCCGGGACCTGGGCATCTCCCTGGCCTTCGTCCCCGAGGACCGGCTGGGCATGGGTCTGGTAGGCTCCATGGGCATGGCCGGGAACATGATGCTCAAAAGCTATGACAAGGGCCGCGGCTTCTTCACCGACGCCAAGCCCCCCCGGGACCTGGCCCAGGAGATCAAGGAGGAGCTGGAAGTGGCCACCCCCAGCATCAACACCCCCGTGCGGAAGCTCTCTGGCGGCAACGTGCAGAAGGTCCTGCTGGGCCGGGAGATCGCCTCCGCCCCGGCGGTGCTCATGGCCGCCTATCCGGTGCGGGGGCTGGACATCCACTCCTCCTACACCATCTACCGCCTGCTCAACGAGCAGAAAGCCAAGGGCGTGGCCGTGCTCTATGTGGGCGAGGATCTGGACGTGCTGCTGGAGCTGTGCGACCGCATCCTGGTCCTGTGCGCCGGCAAGGTCAGCGGCATCGCCGACGGCCGCACCGTGACCAAAGAGGAAGTGGGTCTCATGATGACCCAGACCAGGGAGGAGCTGCGCCATGACTGAGAAACACCTGCAAAAAGAGCCGCTGGTCCGCCTGGCCAAGCGGGACGACCTGAGCGCCGGCAAGAAGTGGGCCATCCGCCTGGGGGCCATCCTGCTGGCCCTGGTGGTGGGCAGCCTGTTCGTGGCGGTGCTGGGCCACAACCCCCTGGCCGTGTACCGGGACATCGTCTCCGGCTCGCTGGGCGGCCCCTCTGCCGTCCGGGCCACCGTTCGGGTGGCCATCCCCCTGCTGGGCGTGGCCCTGGCCATTGCCCCGGCCTTCAAGATGAAGTTCTGGAACATCGGCGCCGAGGGGCAGATCATGGTGGGCGCCATCGCCGCCACCTACTTCGCCCTCTTCTGGGCCGACCGGCTGCCCAAGCCCGCCCTGCTGCTGGTGATGGCCCTGGCCAGCCTGGTGGCCGGGGGCATCTGGGGCCTCATCCCCGCCTTCTGCAAGGCCAAGTGGGGGACCAACGAGACCCTCTTCACCCTCATGCTCAACTACATCGCCCTGGGTCTGGAGGCCTATCTGCAAAACGGCCCCTGGAAGGACCCCAAGGGCACCGGCTTTCCCATCATCGCCATGTTCGGCCAGAACGCCCGGCTGCCCAAGGTGGGCGGGGTCCACATCGGCTGGATCATCGTGCTGGCGCTGACGGTGGGGATGTTCCTCTACCTCAGCCGCACCAAGCACGGCTATGAGATCGCCGTGGTGGGGGAGAGCCAGCCCACCGCCCGCTACGCCGGCATGAACGTGAAAAAGATCATCATCCGCACCATGGTCCTGTCCGGGGCCATCGCGGGCCTCATGGGCTTTCTGGTGGTCTCCGGGGCGGACTACACCCTGAACACCGGCACCTCCGGCGGGGTGGGCTTCACCGCCATCATCGTGGCCTGGCTGGCCCATCTGAATCCCTTCGCCATGGTCCTCATCGCCGGGCTGCTGGCCATTCTGAACAAGGGGTCCAACACCATCCAGACCAACTTCAAGATCCCCGCCTCGGCGGCGGAGGTCCTCTCGTCCATCATCCTCTTCTTCATGCTGGGCTGTGAGTTCTTCATCAACTACCGGCTGATCTTCCGGGGCCGCAAGCAAGCCGCCGTCCCCGCCGGGAACCAGCCGGAGGAGCAGGCAAAGGAGGGCGCTGACCATGAATAACCTCATCAACTTCCTCACGGCAGGCATCCTGGCCGCCGCCCCGCTGCTGTTCGGCGTGCTGGGGGAGACCCTGACGGAGAAATCCGGCAGCCTGAACCTGGGCGTGGAGGGCATGATGTTCCTGGGAGGCATCGCCGGCATCCTGGGGCCGTACTACTATGAAAAGGCCGGGGGCGCCAACCCCTATGTGGCCCTCTTCCTGGCCCTGGTGTGCGCCCTGGTGTGCGCGGGGCTGGGGGCGCTGGTCTTTTCCGTGCTCACCATCACCCTGCGGGCCAACCAGAACGTGACGGGCCTGGCCCTGACCATGTTCGGCACGGGCTTTGCCAACTACTTCGGCGAGGCCGTGGGGGCCAGCGACCCCTCGGGCTTCCTGTCCGTGAGCGCCGGGGTGAAGGGCATCTTCAACAACCCCGTCTTTCCCGCCCCCCTGGCCGAGCTGCCGGTGGTGGGCAAGCTCCTGTTCTCCCACAACTTCATGGTCTATCTGGCCGTGGTGCTGGCCCTGCTGCTGGCCTGGTTCCTGGGCCGCACCCGCCGGGGGCTGAACCTGCGGGCCGTGGGGGAAAGCCCTGCCACGGCAGACGCGGCGGGGATCAACGTCACCCTGTACCGGTATCTGGCCACCTGCATCGGCGGGGCCATCACCGGCCTGGGCGGCCTGTATCTGGTCATGAACGCCGCCGCCGGCGTGGGCGGCGCGTGGGTCCACAACTGCATCAACGGCTACGGCTGGCTGGCGGTGGCCCTGGTGATCTTTGCCGTGTGGAACCCCAAGCGGGCGCTGTGGTGCTCGCTGATCTTCGGCGGGCTGGCCTGTATGCGGTACTACTATCCCATCCCCTTCATCCCCGCCTCGATCTATGACATCGTGCCGTACATCGTCACGGCGGTGGTGCTGGTGGTGGTCAGCCTCAAGCACAACCGCAACCATCAGCCGCCGGAAAGCCTGGGGCTGAGCTATTTCCGGGAGGAGCGGTAACGCCGCCCCGCCGGACAACAACGCCGGAGGCGTCCTCACAGCAGAGGACGTCTCCGGCATTATTTTTTGCGCTGAGTCCAGCGCCGCGCCCCCCTTTACCCAAAGCGGCATAGCAACCTGAGCCTCCCCTGCGTAAGGGGAGGACAGTCTCGGCCACGCCGAGACAGGCGGGGGCGACGCGGCAGTCCCGTGCGTCTGTCACCCCAGAACGATCCGCGTCCAGCCCACAGACGCAGCAGGCAGCGGATATGGGAGGCAGGGTTTCCATTTTCTGCATCTGAATAGGGTTCTGTTTAAGACACGGCTCAATCCAACCATAGAAAACAGGAGCAAGGAAGCTCTCTCCCTTGCTCCTGTTTTTATTCTTGTTTCTGGCTCCATTTCACATAAGCCCACTGCCGCTGGGTGTTGTCAACTTCGTCCTCGCCGATCGGCGTTCCACATTCCTGATAGACATAAAACTCGTCGATCACGTCTGCCCCCTCCCGGGTGTAATAGGCACTCCCGATGAGATACGCAAATTCCTTTTCTTCGTCCGTTAATTCCCCGTCATAAGAATAGCCCTCCGGCAGCTCTTCCACGATGACCAGATCTGTGGCAAAGTAGTCACGCCCATGCAATACGATTTTGGGCGCTCCTGCATAGGGCTTTTCCGCCTGGCTCTGAGAAGAAGCTCCCGTTCCACACCCCACCAGGGAAAACATACTCAGGGCACACAGAATACCAGCCGCGAATGCCATTCCCTTTTTCATTGTCCACCTCACCACATCACCCTCCTCTGTTGTCTGTTCCAACAGTCCAAAGTGCTCTCTACCTCTATCTATTTTATCGACCAATAAAGAAACAATGATAAGGCAGAGAATAGGAGAACATGGTACGACACAGAAAAACAGCAGAAAAATACCGTCCCTTTTCTTTTTCATCGTTCCCCTCAAAAAGGAAGGGGAAAGGACACACACCGAATGCCAAGACGAGCAGCCAACGATAGAAACCTTCTATCCTCTCGACCGCTGCGCCCACTTGATCTTTCTATTCTCCCAATCCCAAACCAAAAATTGCGTTCCCAAATCAGTCTTAGCCAATGGGCGGTCCCAAACCTCTATCGTGTCCGCGCCCTCTATCCCAAAACAGAGCGAGTGAGCAACGAGCGGCCTATTACCCCGGGGTCCAGGGGCCGCGGCCCCTGGTGTTCTTTCCCCCGCTTTCTCCAAAGAAAGCGGGAACCCCCCACGGGCAGTGGCCCCCACGGAGTGGGTAACTCCGAATCTCTTGCCTGTATGACAGGCACTA
>CAKTSK010000022.1 GCA_934597725.1 uncultured Eubacteriales bacterium | reverse complement strand
GCCTCCAACTGTCGTTGCCTATGGTAGGCAAATCCCCGCCGTTGAGAACGGTTCCCTGTATGAAAGGTATTGCAAAATACCACAGGATATACTAACATGCTACACAGTATTCCCGTGCAGTTTTTCCCATCCCCTTGCTCCCACAGCAAGGAATCCCTCAAGAAAGGTTTCATAGCATCATGACGATCAAACTCTATGACCACGACAGCCATTGTCGTTCTTTCTCCGCCGCCGTCCTCTCCTGCACCCCGGGAGAAACCGGCACATGGCACATCGTTCTGGACCAGACCGCTTTCTTCCCCGAGGGCGGCGGCCAGCCCGCCGACCAGGGCACCCTGGACGAGGTCCATGTCCTGGACGTGCGGGAGACCACCGACGCCATCGTACACATCACCGACGGCCCCCTCTCCCCCGGCGCCGCCGTCCACGGCACCCTGGACTGGCCCCTCCGCTTCCGCCGGATGCAGAGCCACTCCGGCGAGCATGTGATCTCCGGCCTGGCCCACCAGCTGTATGGCTGTACCAACGTAGGCTTCCACATGGGCCAGCAGGAGACCATCCTGGACTTCGACAAAGAGCTGACCCCCGACCAGCTCACCCACCTGGAAGACCTGGCCAACCAGGTCATCACCGAAAACCGGCCCATCACCGCCGAATACCCGGACCCGGACCGGCTGGCCGCCCTGGACTACCGCAGCAAACTGGACCTGACCGAAAACGTCCGCATCGTCACCATCCCCGGCTGCGATGTGTGCGCCTGCTGCGCCCCCCACGTCAAGCACACCGGGGAGATCGGCCTGGTGAAGCTGGTCAACGCCATGCGCCACCGGGGCGGGGTCCGGCTGTGGATGGTCGCCGGCCGGGCCGCGCTGGAGGACTACCGGATCAAACAGGAGAACATCGCCGCCATCTCCGCCGCCCTTTCCGTCCAGCAGCCCCAGGCCGCCCAGGGCGTGGCACGGATGAAGCAGGAGCTGGAAGCCGTCTCCTTCGCCTTGAAGGAAGCCCGACAGGCCCTGATGGCAGAAAAAGCCAAATCTCTGCCCCAGACCCCCGACAACCTGTGCCTGTTCGAGGAGGACCTGGACGCCGCCAGCCTGCGTACCCTGGCCAACGCCGGAATGGACGTCTGCGGCGGCATCTGCGCCGTCTTCACCGGCTCGGATGAGACCGGCTACCGCTACGTCATGGGCAGCAAGACCGTAGACCTGCGGACCAAGGCCAAGGAGATCAACCAGGCCCTGGGCGGCAAAGGCGGCGGCCAGCCCACCATGATCCAAGGCTCTGTCACCGCCGCCCGGGAGGCCATTCTGGCCTATTTCCGCTGAATCCCCCCCGAAAGGAGCGCGCCTTATGGCGAAAAAAAACGCCCGGAACACCCGGGGCAAGATCGTGGAAGCCGCCTGGCACCTGTTCTATGAACAGGGATACGAACACACGACCGTCGAGGAGATCATCGACGCTTCTCAGACCTCCAAAGGCTCTTTCTATCACTACTTCGACGGCAAAGACGCCCTGCTGAGCACCCTCAGCGACCTCTTTGACCAGAAATATCTGGACCTGCAAGAGGCCATGGACCCCGCCATGTCCGCCATGGAAAAGCTCCTTTTTCTCAACGGCGAGCTCTTCCGCATGATCGAAAACAGCGTCTCCATGGACCTGCTGGCCCGGCTGCTGTCCACCCAGCTGGTCACCAACGGCGCCCGGCATCTGCTGGACCACAAGCGGACCTATTACCGCCTGCTCCGGCGGATCATCGCCGAGGGGCAGGAGTGCGGCCAGCTCTCGCAGACCAAAAGCGTCAGCGACATGGTCAAGGTCTATGCCCTGTGCGAACGGGCCCTGCTGTACGACTGGTGCCTGTGCGGCGGCGAGTACCCCCTGCGGGAGTACGCCGCCCAGCGGATGCCGATTTTTCTCTCTGACTTTTCTCCTGGGGTTTCGTCTACTGTTCGTCTGGAAAATATACCTTGTGAATAAAGCACTTCCTCTCTTTTGCGAGAACAAAGTATAGAACATAGTCTATACTTTGTTCTGTATTGCGTTCTATTTCCTGTCGTGGTATGATAGACGCAAGCATCACGGTCCATTCCCAGGCAACCACGTTCCCGCTGGGAGGGGCCGGCTATCTTTTGTAAAGAGAGGAAAGATTGCAATGTCAACACCCCAAGTGTGCATCATCGCTACCATCGTCATCTATCTGGTAGCCATGGTGCTGGTGGGCATCTACTGCAGCCGCAAGGGCGGGAGCTCCAGTTCCCATGAGTTCTACCTGGGCGGCCGCAAGCTGGGTCCCATCGTCACCGCCATGAGCGCCGAGGCCTCGGACATGAGCAGCTACCTGCTCATGGGTCTGCCCGGCCTGGCCTACATCAGCGGCGTGGCCGAGGTCGGCTGGACCGCCATCGGCCTGGCCATCGGCACCTATCTCAACTGGCTGATCGTCGCCAAGCGCCTGCGCCGGTACTCGGCCCACATCGGCGCCATCACCATCCCCAGCTTCTTTTCCCGCCGGTATCAGGACCAGCGGAACGTGCTCTCCTGCATCGCCGCTGTGGTCATCCTGATCTTCTTCATCCCCTACACCGCCTCGGGCTTCAAGGCCATCGGCACCCTGTTCAACAGCCTCTTCGGCGTGAACTATCACGGGGCCATGATCATCGGCGCCATCGTGGTCATCGGCTACACCGTGCTGGGCGGCTTCCTGGCCGTGTCCACCACGGACCTCATCCAGAGCATCGTCATGACCTTTGCCCTCATCTTCGTCGTTCTCTTCGGTGTGCAGCAGGCCGGCGGGCTGGAGATCATCTCCGCCAACGCCAACGCCCTGCCCGGCTACCTGAACATGACCCAGGGCTTTGACATCACCACCGGCCAGGCCTCCTCCTATGGCGCGCTGAGCATCGCCTCCACCCTGGCCTGGGGCCTGGGCTACTTCGGGATGCCTCACATCCTGCTGCGGTTCATGGCCATCGAGGACGACAGCAAGCTGAAGGTCTCCCGCCGCATCGCCACCATCTGGGTGGTCATCTCCATGTTCATCGCCATCCTCATCGGCATCGTGGGGTACAGCGTGACCAAGGCCGGCAAGGTCCCCCTGCTGGGCACCAATCCCGAGGCCGAGACCATCATCATCAAGCTGGCCGACCTGATGAGCCAGCACGGCGTTCTCTTCGCCCTGGTGGCCGGTCTGGTGCTGGCTGGTATCCTGGCCTCCACCATGTCCACCGCCGACTCCCAGCTGCTGACCGCCGCCTCCAGCATGTCCCACGACCTGATCCAGGATTTCTTCGGGGTCAAGCTCAGCCCCAAGGCCGCCATGACTGCCGCCCGCTGCACCGTCATCGGCATCGCCATCGTGGGCATCGTCCTGGCCTGGAACCCCAACAGCTCGGTCTTCAACATCGTTTCCTTTGCCTGGGCAGGCTTCGGCGCGGCCTTTGGTCCGCTGGTCCTCTTCTCCCTGTTCTGGAAGCGGACCAACAAGCAGGGCGCTGTGGCCGGGATGGTCGCCGGCGGCGTCATGGTCTTTGTCTGGAAGTACCTGGTGGCTCCCATGGGCGGCGCCTGGGCCATCTATGAGCTGCTGCCCGCCTTCCTGGTTTCCTGTCTGGTGATCGTGGTGGTCTCTCTGGCTACCGCAGCCCCTGCTCAGGAGATCGTGGACGAGTTTGAAGCCGTGGGCAAGTAAGTTCCCCTGTTCAACACACGCCGTTCCAAATGAAAAGCCCGGCCTCCTGAGGAGGTCGGGCTTTTTGTGTTCCCTGTCCGGGATACCGCTCAGATATTCAGGAACTTCTGCACATCCTTGTTGGCCCCCAGGATATACATGGTCTCCCCTTCCCGGAAGCAATGCTCCGGGCCGGGCAGAAACTTCATGTGTTCTCCGGTCTTGATGGCCAGGATATTGATGCGGTACCGCTGGCGCACCGCCAGCTCCACAATGGTCTTGCCGGTCCAGGTCCGGGGCACGGCGGTCTCGAAAATGGAGTGGTCCCGGGTCATGGCCACATAGTCAAAGATGTTCTCGGCGCTGTAACGGACGGCGGCCCAGCGGGCCATTTGCTTTTCGGGATAGACCACATCGTCCGCCCCGTTGCGCCGGAGAAATTTCTCATGGACCTGGCTGCAGGCCCGGGCCAGCACAAAGGGCGCGCCGTATTCCTTGAGCAGGGCCGTGGTCTCCAGCGAACTCTGGAAATCGTCGCCAATGGCCACCACGCACAGGTCAAAATTCCGCACCCCCAGGGAGGCAATGAACGCCTCGTTGGTCCCGTCTCCGATCTGCGCGTTGGTCACCAGGGGCAGAATGTCATTGACCCGGCTCTCCTCCCGGTCTACCGCCAGAACTTCGTGGCGCAGCTCCTGCAGTTTTTCGGCCATTTGCCAGCCGAACCGGCCCAGTCCAATGAGCAATACAGATTTCATCATCAGTGTTTCGATCCTTTCCGGGATATCCCTTATCCCACAGTCACCTGTTCCTGGGGATACTGGGAGGCGATCCCCCCAGGACGGGTGGTCAGCGCGTAGATCATGGTCAGGCCTCCCACCCGGCCAAAGTACATCAGGAAAATCAAGATCCCCTGCCCCACCGGGGAGAGTTGGGTGGTCACCCCCAGGGTCAGGCCCACGGTACCGATGGCAGAGGCCGCCTCAAAGAGCGCGTGCAGCAGCGGAATGCCCTCGACACAGCACAGCAGCAGACCGCCGGTGAGAAACAGCGCCAGATAGAGCACAAACAGCGCACAGGCGTTGCGAATGACGATCTCCGGCAGCCGCCGCCCGAAGGCGCTGGCACTGCCCTGCCGCCGAAAGACCCCCACCACCGCCAGCAGCAGCACCGCCAAGGTCGTGGTCTTGAAGCCGCCGGCTGTAGAGCCCGGCGAGCCGCCGGCCAGCATGAGCAGAATGGTCACCAGCAGGGTCGGGCTGCTGAGGGCGGTCAGGTCCACCGTGTTGAACCCCGCCGTCCGGGGCGAGACCGACTGGAACACCGCCGCCAGCCCCCGCTCCCGGGCGGTGAGGTCTGCCCACTGGGGCTGAGAAAACTCAACCAGCCCATAGAACAGCGCCCCTCCCACCAGCAGGATCAGGGTGGTCACCAGAACCAATTTGCTTTGCAGCCGATAGCGGCTCACATGCCACCGGTGGGCGGCAATATCCTGCCAGGTGAGAAAGCCCAGGCCGCCCAGGATGATGAGCAGACAGATCACGCCGTTGATCAAAGGGTCTCCGGTATAGCTGGTCAGAGAGGAAAAGGCGGCTTCCTCTCCCATGAGGTCAAAGCCCGCATTGCAGAAGGCGGAAATGGCGTGGAAGATCCCGTACCAGATCCCCTTGAGCCCCATGGTCGGGCAAAACCGCAGCGCCAGCAGCACCGCGCCCACGCCTTCGATCAGCAGCGCCGTTTTCAGAATAAAGCCCGTCATCCGCACGATGCCGCCCACCTGGGGCGCGGAGATGGACTCCTGCATCATCCACCGCTCCCGCAGCCCGATCTTCCGGCCGGACAGCATGGAGATAGCCACCGCCATGGTCACCACCCCCATGCCGCCGATCTGGATGAGCAAAAGGATGACCCCCTGTCCAAAGGGGGACCAGAACTGGACGGTATCCTGGACCACCAGGCCGGTGACACAGGTGGCAGAGGTGGCGGTGAACAGGGCGTCCAGAAAGGGCGCGCCCTCCCCCGACCGGGTGGCGACCGGCAGGGTGAGCAGACACGCCCCCACCAGGATCTGGGCCAGGAACCCCAGGATCACCACTTGGGCCGGGGAAATCTTTCTGTGACGCAGCAAAGCCATGGCTTCCTCCCACAAACCGCAGACAGCGCGGAAATTGGTTGTATTATAGCACGGCGGCCCCGGCACTGCTATGCCAATCCCTCCGAAAGTAGCCCCGAAACCCCTTGCTTTTTTGTCTGGAATGAAACCCGCTCCCGGTCCGGCAGTGGTCCCCCCAAAGAAACACCCCCCGCCGGAAGCTCCGGCGGGGGGATGAACGGGACGGGATCGTTTCTCAGTTTTTGGGCGGCTGCGGAGGGGTGGCCGGTCTGCCCGTTTCGGGGCGTCTGACCGTTTCCACCAGACCCTCGGCCAGCCCGGCCAGGCCCTGGATCTCCGAGGGGATGATGATTTTGGTGGCCCTGCCATTGGCGGCGGCCTGGAAAGCCTCCAGCGCCTTGATGCGGATGACGCCGTCGGCAGGGTCTGCCTCGTTGAGCAGCTTCAGGGCGTCTGCCATGGCTTCGTTGACCCGGAGGATGGCCGTGGCCTCTGCTTCGGCCTCCATGATCCGGGCCTGCTTTTCGCCGTCGGCCCGGAGGATGCGGGATTCCTTTTCACCCTCAGCCACCAGGATCTGGCTCTGCTTCTGCCCTTCGGCCTGCAGGATCTGCTCCCGGCGTTCCCGCTCGGCGCGCATCTGCTTCTCCATGGCGTTCTGGATGTCCTTGGGCGGCAGGATGTTTTTCAGCTCCACCCGGTTGACCTTGATCCCCCAGGGGTCTGTGGCCTCGTCCAGGATGGAACGCATCCGGGCATTGATGATGTCACGGGAGGTCAGGGACTGGTCCAGTTCCAGCTCGCCGATGATGTTTCTCAGCGTGGTTGCCGTGAGGTTTTCGATGGCGCTCATGGGGTTTTCCACGCCATAGGAGTACAGCTTGGGGTCGGTGACCTGGAAGTACAGCACGGTGTCGATCTGCATGGTCACGTTGTCCTTGGTGATCACCGGCTGGGGCGGGAAGTCGGCCACCTGCTCCTTCAGGGAGACCACCTTCAAAATACGATCAACGAAGGGAAGCTTAAAGTGCAGGCCCACGCCCCACACCGTATAGAAAGCACCCAGACGCTCGATCACATAGGCCTTGGACTGCTGGACCACCCGGATGCACCGGGCCAGGATCACCAGAATGATGACCAACAGCACGATAAAAACGATCATGGTCAGTACGCGCTCCTTTCTCTTTCCACTTGGTTACGATGTCGCAGTGACATCCTCTTTCTCTTCTTTTGCTGCTGAAACAATGGCTTTGACGCCTTCGATCCGTTCCACCCGGACCCGGGTCCCTTCGGGGATCGCTTCTTCCTCCGCGGCGCGGGCAGTCCAAACAATGCCGCCGATCTTGACCTGGCCTTTGGCACACAGGTTGTCAATGGCCTCGACCACCACACCCTCCTGGCCCAAGACCCCTTCCACGTTGGTCTTTTCTACCTTGGGCTGCAGCCATTTCCGGGCCATGGGACGGATGATGGCCATGGCAACCAGAGAGACCACCACAAACAGGCCGATCTGCACCAGCAGGGACGCGCCCAGCCAGGTGGCTATCAGCGCCGCCAGACTGCCGGCGCAGAACCAGATGGACACCAGCCCGGCGGTGACGCCCTCGATCCCTGCAAAGGCGACCAGCAGCACCAACCATAGCACCTGGTAGTTCAAACTCTCTCGCCTCCTTTCCGCCCTTTTCGGGCCGTCTTGGGTTGCGTGATTTTCTATGGATAGTTTACCATATGCCCCTATGCCGTGGCAAGAACAATGTCTGCGCAGAAAAAGTTTTTTTGCAGAAGTTCCATTTCCCTTGCAAGCCCCCCTCCCCTTTGCTATACTATAGTTAAAATGCCTTTTTTCCCACAGGATTTCCCCGGCAGCCGCTTCCCGCGTTTCCAGAAAGTGGTCCCGGGAAAAGGAGGCCCTTCCTTTGAAACTGCCCATTAAAAAACTGCTGCTCTACGGCGGCCTGGTCCTGCTGGCCCTGGCCGTGGTCTTTCTGGTCATCCAGGCGCTGCTCAATCTCTCCGGTCTGGTCGCCGGCCTCAAGGGGATCCTGGATTCTCTGCGGGCCATCGTGCTTGGCTGTGTGATGGCCTATCTGCTCTATCCGCTGACCCGCTTTGCCGAGCAATTCCTGCTCTATCACAAAGTAACGCCCCAGGCGGCCCGGGTCCTGTCCACCACCTTTTCCACCTGCGTGCTGCTGGCGCTCATTGTCCTGTTCGCCTACTTTATCATCCCGCAGCTGGTCTTTAATGTTCCCCCGCTGATCCAGAGCCTGCCCAGCATGGTCACTGACTTCTCCCGGCAGGTCTCTGAATATCTCGCTGCCCATGGGCAATCGACAGAAATCATCACCTCCTTTTCAGACAAAATCGCAACAGCCTTCAACCAATGGCTCCAGGCCGATCCTCTCTCTGCCCTGATGGACCTGGCCGGTCGGGTGGCTACGGCCGCCAGAGGGGTGCTCAACTTCATCATTGGCATCATCGTCATGGTCTACCTGCTCATGAGCCGGGACCAGTTCATCGGCCAGGGGAAGAAGCTGCTCTTTGCCCTGTGCAAAAAGCGCGCCACCTGTGATGTCATCCTGAAGCACCTGCGGGCCATCAACCAAATTTTCAGCGGCTTCGTCTCCGGCAAGCTGCTGGATTCGCTGATCATCGGCATCATCTGCGGCATCTGTCTGTCCCTGCTGCAAATGCCCTACGCCATGCTCATCAGCATCATCGTGGGCATCACCAACATCATCCCGGTCTTTGGTCCCTTCTTCGGGGCCATCCCTTCGGCCTTTATCCTGCTGCTCACAGACCCAGGCAAGTGCCTGATCTTCATTCTCTTTATCATCATCCTGCAGCAGGTAGACGGCAACATCATCGGCCCCAAGATCCTGGGGGATTCCACCGGCCTGTCCGCCTTCTGGGTCCTGTTTTCCCTGCTGCTGTTCAACCACCTGATGGGCTTCTGGGGGATGCTACTGGGCGTGCCCCTGTTCGCCTCGTTTTATTATCTGCTGCGGGAGTTCGTCAACAGCCGCCTGCGGCAGCGGGACCTGCCGGTGGGGACCAAGGACTACATCCACATCGCCGGCATCGAGGAGAACGGGACCATCACCTATCTCCCGCCCCCCGCCATTCAGTTCCAGCCCCTGTTCCGGGGCGAGGACAGTCTGTGGACCCGGCTGCGCCGGAAGGGCCGTCCCGCTGAAAAAGACGACCCGCCAGAGTCCCCGCCGGACAAGCCGGAAGACCCTTGAGTTTCCCGTCCCTTCTGGAGGTGAAGTTTTATGCGCCAACGTCTGAGCTTCCGCGTGGCCCTGTGCGGCGTCCTGGCCGCGCTGATGGCCGCCATCCTGCTGCTGGGGACCATGATCCCCGCCACCACCTACCTCTGCCCTGCCCTGGCCGGCGCCTTCTTGATCCCGGTCCTGTGGGAGCTGGGCGCCAAAGCCGGGCTGCTGGTTTACGGGGTGGTCTCTCTGCTGAGCCTGCTCCTGGCCCCGGACAAGGAAGCCGCGCTCTTTTTCGTCTTTCTCTTTGGCTGGTATCCCTTGCTGCGGCCCCGGCTCCAGCACCTGAACAAGAAACCGCTGCGGGGGGTGGTCAAGTTTTTGCTGTTCAACCTTTCCCTGGTGGTCATCGGGCTGCTGACCGTCTTCGTGCTGGGGCTGCCCTTGGTGGAGGAGGGCGGACCCGTCGGGCCGGCGGTCCTGCTGGCCGGCTTCCTGGTCCTGGGCAATGTGTGCTTCCTGCTCTATGACATCCTGCTGGGGCGGCTGAGCAACCTGTATGTTCTGCGCCTGCGGCCCAAGCTCTTTCCCCGCCACCTTTCCTGAACTTACAAAGAACAAGAGGTTTTTCCCATGAGACAGAAAATTTGTTCCCTGCTCCTTTCCGTTGTCCTGCTGCTCTCCCTGGCGCTGCCTGCGGCCGCAGCGGGGACGCTCCCCTTCTCCGACGTCTCCCCGGACGACTGGTACTACGACTATGTAACAGACCTGTATGCAGCCGGCGCCGTCAACGGCACCACCGACACCACCTTTTCTCCCAAGGGCACGGTGACCTTTGGGCAAGCCCTGAAATTCCTGCTGCTGGCCTCGGGCCAGGAGGAGCAGAAACCCATCAGCCACCATTGGGCCAGCGGATATTACTATCTGGCCCAGCAGAAGGGCATTCTCCCCAGCGGTCTGTCCCTCTCCCTGGACGACCCCATCAACCGCCTGCAAATCGCAGAGATCGCCGTCCGGGCGCTGGAGCTCTCCCGCACCAGCCAGACCCCCTCTCCCTTTGCAGACACCGACGACGAGGCAGCCCTCATCCTCTACGATCACGGGATCGTCCAGGGCTCCCAGGATGGGACCGGCCAGAACCTCTTCCGTCCCCAGAGCAATATTTCCCGGGCAGAGATCACCGCCGTCATCTGGCGGATCTATGACCTCCGCAACGCCCTGCCGGAGGTCCCCCAGGAGCCGGAAACCCCGCCCGTTACGCCGGAAGAGCCCACGCCGCCGGAAAATCCCAGCGAACCGGAGACCCCGCCGACCGAGCCGGAGACGCCCACGCCGCCGCCGTCGGGAGATTATTTCTACTTTGGCGGAAAGAAGGTCTATGTGGTCGAGGACATGCCCAAGCGGGCCTACACCTCTTCCCTGTTCCAGCCCAATGAAAACGGCTATCTGACCTATGAGAGCGACACCCATACCTCCAAGATCGGCATCGACGTCTCCCGCTATCAGGGGAACATCGACTGGGCCCAGGTCAAGGACGCCGGGGTGGAGTTCGCCATCATCCGCCTGGGCTACCGGGGCTACGGCACCGGCCGGATCGTCATGGACAACTACTTCATGAACAACATCCAGGGGGCCCTGGAGCAGGGCATTGAAGTGGGCGTCTACTTCTTCTCTCAGGCCATCACCGAGGAGGAGGCCGCCGAGGAGGCAGAATTCTGCATGGATCTGCTCCAGGGGTATGACCTCACCTATCCCATCGTCTTTGACTGGGAGCCCTATGACAGCAGCCTGAACCCCCGTACCGACGGGCTCTCGGACGAGATGCTGACCAAGTGCGCCGTGTCCTTCTGCGAAACAGTGGAAGCCGCCGGCTACCAGAGCATGGTCTATTCCAATCTCAGCTATTTCTATCTGCACTTCGACCTGCGCAAGCTGGTGGACTATCCCCTCTGGCTGGCTCAGTACAACCGGACACCGACCTTCTACTATGACTTCGCTATATGGCAATACTCCGGCACCGGAAAAGTGCCGGGGATCGAGGGCAACGTGGATATGAACATCCACCTGGTCCCCGTTGTGGTCTGATCTATCGCGATCCATCCTGAAAGGACCAGAGCTTGCTCTGGTCCTTTCTTGTGCTTTGCAGGCATTGGGGAGACTGTTTGCCCTCCCGTCCGCCGTGTCCTGCCTGCGCGCTCCCCCGCTGTGCTAAGACGCTTCCCGCCCCAAACCGGCGATCTTTCACTGGTTTGGGGCGGGAAGCGTTTTTGGGTTTCAGGTTGTATGATCACGCTGTCCGGGAGACGTTCAGCGCTTTTCTGCGAGAGCCGCCGTGCAGGGAAGCTGCCCTCCCCTTGATTAGCTGCCAGAACCGCCCTCGTCAAAAAAACGCCCTCGTTCTTGGCCTGATAGTCTGTCCCCCAGACCCACATGGCGCCCAGGATCGGCTTCAGGCTATAGCCGGTCTCGGTGAGGGTGTACTCCACCCGCGGCGGCACCTCGGCATAGACCGTTCCGGTGACCAGCCCCTTCTTCTCCATGTCCCGGAGCTGAGCCGTCAGCACCTTCTGGGACACCGTGCCGATGGACTTTTTCAGTTGGCCGGTTTTGACAAGGCACAGCTGTTCTACCCCCAGGGGGACTATGGCCTCTGGCAATGCAGTGTGCCCTGTCATCCGGCGACCTACGACAACGAGGACACCGTGCGCCGTCTGTCGTTATTTTGCTTGGGCATAAAACCCGGAAAAGTCCGTCAGGTCGGGCAGATAGATGTGGCAGGCAGCTTTCAGGGCCTCCTGGTCGCTGTAAGGGTCTGCCACCCCCGCCACCCGATACCCTGCGGCGTAAGCCGTGCGGGCGGCGTGGACTGCGTCTTCAAAGACCCAGGTCTCCTGGGTCTTTGTCCCCATCTGGTCCCGGGCATAGTTGAAAATGGCGGGGGTGTTTTTGTCCACGCCCAGGTCGCCGCAGGTGACCACCCCGTCCAGCAGGGGCAGCAGCCCCGTTCGGTCCAGCCCCTGGGTGATCACCCTTCGGTCGGTGGCGGTGGCCAGATAGGTGGCCACCCCCTGACGGCGCAGGGCCTGGAGAAAGGCCGTGGCCCCGGCCTTTTCCTTCACCTGGGTCTGGTAAAACATCGCAATGGTCTGGTTGATGCCCGCCTCGATCTCCTGGCAGGCAGCGGACAGCCCATAGCGGTCCTTCAAATAGGCGGCGCACTGGGCCAGGCTCATGGGAAACAGGATCTGACGCAGCCCCGGCGCCGGCTCGATGCCCAGGCTGCGCAGATAGCGCACCCCCACCGTATCCCACATGCCCATCGAATCCAGCAGCGTCCCGTCGGCATCAAAGATCGCCCCTCGAATCATTGGCGTTCCCTCCTTTTTTTGCGGCCTTTAGTCTAACAAAAAAACGCCCTCTGGTCAAGGCCGCCGGAACGTGGTATGATGAGAAAAACACCCAGAAAAGGAGGGGACCGTCATGTCCCGACCTGCTTGCTTCATCTTCGGCGCCGGGCCGTTTTTCGGTCTGTCTTCCCGGCCCGCTCCCGGCGACCTGATCCTGGCGGCAGACGGCGGCTATCGCCATTGCCGGGCCGCCGGCATCGTCCCGGACCTGCTGCTGGGGGACTTCGACTCCCTCGCTGACCTGCCGGCGGACGTGCCCCGCCACACCTTTCCCGTGGAAAAAGACGACACCGACACCATGCTCGCCATAAAATACGGCCTGGACCAGGGGTATCGGACCTTTCACCTCTACGGGGGCACCGGCGGACGGATGGACCACACGCTGGCCAACCTGCAAGCCCTGGCCTATCTGGCCCAGCGGGGGGCCAGAGGCTATCTTTACGACGAGACCTATGTCTCCACCGCCCTCTGGAACGACCGGCTGACGCTGCCCGCCCGGGCGGAGGGGATCTTTTCCCTGTTCTGTCTGGGGCCGGAAGCCCAGGGGGTCTCGATCCGGGGCGCTCAGTATCCCTTAGAGCACGCGCCCCTCTCCCCGTTCTTTCCCCTGGGGGTCAGCAACCATTTTCAGGGGGAACCGGTAGAGATCCAGGTGACCGACGGGTGCCTGCTGGTCTGCTGGGAACAAGAAAAAAAGGACCTGACGAGCATTTGATTCGTCAGGTCCTTTTTGGTTCACGGAATGCTTCCGCGTTACATCAGCTTAGAAGTAAAGTAGACGGCCAGAATAAACAGCCAGGCTGCCATGACCCAGATGGCATAGTATGCCACGGCAGCGCCCAGGGCCAGGGGCAGGATCAGCAGGATCACCGTAACGGCCACCGTCAGATAGTAGGACAGGTAAGAAGCGTCGGGCTGCAGCACCGTCCACTCCTTTTCCTTGTGCTTCCACACGCCTTTGGTCTCCTTCAGCTTCACCGCCAGCACGATCCCGACCAGGGCCACGACCACCGTGAAGGCCAGGTAGACGTAGTAGAGCGTCCCTGCGGTGAAGGTCCGATAGACCCACAGACCCAGCAGGCCCAGAGCGCCTACGATGGCGGACCCCAGGAACTCTCTCTGGTAGAGATAGTACAGCATGATCAGGACCCCGATGCCGGGGATCACTGCCAGGACGGCCGGAGAGGTGGCTGCGGACAGGTTCCGCATCACAAACCCAAAGACACCCATGGCCAGGAAGCCAAAGGACAGGACCAGCTGCAGGAATCCATCCTTTCCGCTGTCCTCCTGATACCGCTTCTTTGCCCACAGCAGAAACACCACAAACAGCGCCACGCCCACAATGGGGAAGGCCGTGAGCACATAATACAGCGGCATCTTCATCCCGATCTCGCTGACACGGGTGTGGAGATAGAAGCGGTTGATCAGCACCATGACCACTTCCACGACGGCCACCGCCGCCAGCCAGAGAAGCATCCGGTTGAAGGCGCGATCCTCCAACTGCTCCCGGGTCTTTCCCTCCGGCGGCTTGGTTCTTCCGGTCTTGATCTCGTCTTTCTTCATAATTGTGACAACACTCCCAATTCCAGGAAAAGATCTCCCCCAACGGGGGGCTCGCATGATCCTTTTTATTATACCAGAAAACAAGAAGTTTCGCAAGAAGAAGAGAGGACATTCTCTCCCCTTCTTTCCCGAAAATTGCTAAACTTCCCCCATCGGTCGTTATTTTTTCTTAAAACTGTCCTTCAGCGACACGCTCCGGTTGAACACCAGGCGGCCCGGCGCGGCGTCTTTGCTGTCCAGGCAGAAGTAGCCCTGGCGCATGAACTGATAGGCCACCGCCGTCTTGCCCGCCTCGGGCATGGGCGCCTGGGCCAGACCCTGCTCCACCTTGCAGCCGGTCAGCACTTGCAGGCTGTCGGGATTCAGGCATTCCAGGAAATCCCGGTCGGCGCCGTCAGGGGCGGGGTCGGAGAAGAGGTAGTCGTACAGACGGACCTCGGCCTCTGCCGCCGTGTTGGCCTCCACCCAATGGATGGTGGCGCCCTTGACCTTCCGGCCGTCGGCAGGGTTGCCGCCCCGGGAGTCCGGGTCATACTCGCACAGGACCTCGACCACTTGTCCGTTCTCGTCCTTCACGCAGCCGGTGCAGCGGATCAGATAGGCACCCTTCAAGCGGCACTCCTGTCCGCCGGGGACCAGACGCTTATACTTGGGGACCGGAGTCTCCATAAAGTCGTCGGCCTCGATATACAGGTGGCGGGAGAAGGGGACCTGACGCTCCCCTGCCGCAGGGTCCACGGGGTTATTTTCCACGGTGATCTGCTCGGTCTCCCCTTCCGGGTAGTTGGTGATGGTCAGCTTTACGGGGTGCAGCACTGCCATCACCCGCTGGGCGGTCTCGTTCAGGTCCTCCCGCAGACAGGACTCCAGGAACGCCCAGTCCACGGTGGAATCCACCTTGGAAACGCCGATGCGCTCACAGAAGTTACGGATGGACTTGGGGGTGTAGCCCCGGCGGCGCAGGCCGCAGAGGGTGGGCATCCGGGGATCGTCCCAGCCGGAGACCCGGCCGCCCTCTACCAGCGCCCGCAGCTTCCGCTTGGACAGGACCGTGTAGTTGATGCCCAGGCGGGCAAACTCGATCTGCCGGGGCTTGCTGGGCAGGTCGCAGTGCTCCACCACCCAGTCATAAAGGGGCCGGTGGTTCTCATATTCCAGAGAACACAGGGAGTGGGTGATCCCCTCCAGGGCGTCCTGGATGGGGTGGGCGAAGTCATACATGGGGAAGATACACCACTTGGTCCCCTGCCGGTGGTGCTCGATATACCGGATCCGGTACAGGGCCGGGTCGCGCAGATTGAAGTTGCCGGAGGCCAGGTCGATCTTTGCCCGGAGGGTATACTTGCCCTCGGGGAATTCTCCCTGCCGCATCCGCTGGAACAGGTCCAGGCTCTCCTCTATGGGACGGTCCCGCCAGGGGCTTTTGGCGGGGGTATTGACGTCCCCGCGGTAGGCCCGGAACTCCTCCGGGGTCAGCTCACAGACGTAGGCCAGACCCTTGCGGATCAGGTCCAGGGCCAGCTCGTAGGTCTTTTCAAAGTAATCCGAGCCGTAATAGAAGCGGTCTCCCCAGTCGAAGCCCAGCCAGTGGATGTCCTCCTGAATGGCATCTACATACTCGGTGTCCTCTTTGGCCGGGTTGGTATCATCCATGCGCAAGTTGCAGATGCCCTGGTACTTCTCTGCCGTACCAAAGTCGATGGTCAGCGCCTTGCAGTGGCCGATATGAAGATAGCCGTTGGGTTCCGGCGGGAAGCGGGTGTGGACCTGCTTCCCCTCACAGCGCCCGCCGGGCTGTAATTCCTCTTCAATGATGCTGTGGATGAAATTGGTGCTCATGGTTTCTTCCGCCATGGTCGTCACTCCTTCTCACACGATTTGCGTCGATAATGTTTTATTATACACCGATTGTGGGGGCGATTGCAACTAAATCTTCCGAAATGAACGGGTTTTTCTCAGTCCGGCCGGGCGCCGGCCACGGCCTCGGCCACCCGGACGCCGTCCACCGCTGCCGAAACGATCCCCCCGGCATAGCCTGCCCCTTCCCCGCAGGGATACAAGCCACGAAGGTTGGACTGGAAGGTCTTGTCCCGCAGCAGCCGCACCGGCGAAGAGGACCGGGTCTCCACGCCCACCATCAGCCCGTCGGGCGCGGCAAAGCCCCGCAGCTTCCGATCAAAGGCGGGCAGGGCCTGGGCCAGGGTGTCGGAAACGTAGGAAGGGAGCGTCTCCCGCAGGTCCCCAAAGCAGACATCCGGCCGGTAGGTGCTGCGCTGGGTCAGGCTGTTGGGGCTGGGCAGGCCCCGCAGAAAGTCCCCCACCCGCTGGGCCGGCGCTTCGTACCCCGGGCGGCCAAAGGCATAGGCTTTTGCCTCCCAAGCCTCCTGAAAGGCGACACCGGCCAGAGGGTCGCTGCTGCCGAAGTCCTCCGGCCCCACGCCCACCAGAAAGCCGCCGTTGATGAATGCGCCGTCCCGGGCGCGGTTGCTCATGCCGTTGGTCACGATCCCCCCCGGTTGAGACGCCGCCGCCACGATCTGTCCCCCAGGACAGACGCAGAAGGTATAGGCCGAACGTCCGTTGGGCAGATGAGCGACCAGCTTGTAATCGGCAGGCGGGAGCTTGCGCCAGCTCTCCCCGAACTGGGCCCTGCTGATCCGCTCCTGGGGCTGTTCGATGCGTACTCCAATGGCGAAGGGCTTCTGCTCCATGGCCGCGCCGGCCTGCCGCAGCATCCGAAAGGTATCCCGGGCAGAATGGCCGGGGGCCAGGATCAGGGCGTCGCAGGGCATGGTGTAAAGGGAATCTCCTTGCGCCACGCTGATCTCCCGGAGTTGATCGCCTTCTACATGCAGCTTTTCCAGCCGATGGCCAAAACGGACCTCGCCTCCCAGTGCCTTGATCTCCTCCCGCAGATTTTTTACCACCTGCCGCAAGAGATCGGTCCCCACATGGGGCTTGTGTTTCCACAAAATATCCTCCGGTGCGCCTGCCCCCACAAAGGTCTCCATGACGAAGGTCCGGCGGGGGTCATGGGTGCCGGTGGTCAGCTTCCCGTCGGAAAAGGTGCCGGCCCCGCCTTCCCCAAACTGTACGTTGGATTCCGGGTCCAGCGCGCCGCCCTGCCAGAACGTCTCCACATCCCGGACCCGCTGCTCCAGGGCCTGTCCCCGCTCCAGCAGAATGGGAGCCAGACCGGCCCGGGCCAGACACAAGCCGGCCAGCAAGCCGGCCGGGCCGGTCCCCACCACCACCGGCGGATGGACAGAGGGACGGGTCACGGGCGGAAAGACGTAAGGGGGCAGCTCCGGGCGCAGGGTGACCCGCGGGTCTTTTGCCCGGGCCACGACTTCCTTTTCCTTTGCTACGGAGACATCTACGGTCATGACGTAATGAACGTTCCCCTTTTTCCGGGCGTCGATGGACTGCCGCACCGGCAGACAAGTGTGGAGTTTTCCCACCGAAATCCCCAGGGCCTGGGCAGCTTTCTTGCGCAGCAGGGCTTCGTCTCCGTCGGGAGGCAGGGTCAAGTTTGTGATACGTACCATCGTGTTCTCCTCTCTCCATCTGCGGTGGACCAGGGCTGGCGGCCCAGATAACAGAAAGACCCGCGCCGCCGAAACTGTCAGCAGCATGGGTCCTCCTGCCTTTACAGCTTGGCAGGCTCACACCTGGCCGGGCAGATCGACCACGGTAGGCGAGATCCCCAAGTGCGGCAAAAATTTCTCCCGCACCTCCTGCATGGACAGGCGCAGGGTGGAGGTATTGATACAGGGATGGCACCCGAACCATTCGCACGCCGCCACCGAGCGATCCAGCACCAGCTGCACCTGATGGTCGGGGTCATTCATCAGGGAGAGGATCGTGGCAGACCCCGGCGTGACCCCCAGCAGGCGCTCCATCTCCTCCGGCGGTGCAAAGGACAGGCGGGCGGTGCCCAGCTGTTTGGATAGCTCTTTGGTGCGGAAGGGTTTCTGTCCATCCATCAAGAGCAGATAAAACGCCGTTTTCTGCCGGTTGCACAGCACCAGATTCTTGCAGATCGGCGCGCCCAGATAGGTCTCAATGGCCACGCAGTCGGCAATGGTATCCGCAGCCTCATGGTCCACCCGCTCATAGGCAATGCCCAGGCGGTCCAGCAGATCGTAACAGGCGATCTCCCGGGGCAAACGGCCGGCAGGATCGGTTGGCCGGCCGGCATACCGTGTGGTGTCGATCTTCATGCGCGTTCCTCCTCAGTCAAGAAAGAAAGGGCAGTGGCGAACCACTGCCCTTTCTCAAAAGGATCAAATTAAGGCAATCCCTTCTATTACTTCAGCATCCAGCCGGAAACGACCATCTTCTGAACTTCGGTGGTGCCCTCATAGATCTCGGTGATCTTGGCGTCACGCATCATTCTCTCGAAGGGATACTCACGGGTGTAGCCGCAGCCGCCAACCAGCTGGACGATCCGGCGGGTCACGTCGGAAGCCACGTCAGCAGCGAACATCTTACCCATAGCAGCCAGGTGGCTGTAGGGCTCGTGGTTCTGCTTAGCCATAGCGGAACGATAGATCAGCAGACGAGCAGCGTCGACCTTGGTCTGCATGTCAGCCAGCTCGAACTGGGTGTTCTGGAAAGCAGACAGGGGCTTGCCGAACTGCTTACGAGCCTTCAGGTAGGGGATAGCTTCGTCGATAGCGCCCTGAGCGATACCCAAAGCCTGAGCAGCAACGCCGATACGGCCGCCGTCCAGCAGCATCATAGCGATCTTGAAGCCTTCGCCTTCCTTGCCCAGCAGGTTCTCAGCGGGGACCTCGCAGTCATCGAAGACCAGCTCGTAGGTAGCAGAAGCACGGATGCCCATCTTCTTCTCCTTGGTGCCGAAGCTGAAGCCCTTGAAGCCCTTCTCCACGATGAAGGCGGACAGGCCCTTGTGGCCAACGCTCAGGTCGGGGTTGGTACGAGCGAAGACAACATAGGTGTCAGCATAGTAGCCGTTGGTGATGAAGATCTTGGTGCCGTTCAGGATGTACTTGTCACCCTTCAGCTCAGCAGTGGTGCGCACGCCGTTGGCGTCGGTACCAGCACCGGGCTCGGTCAGACCCATAGCGCCCAGCTTCTCGCCCTGTGCCAGGGGCACCAGGTACTTCTGTTTCTGCTCCTCGGTGCCGAACTCCAGGATGGGCCAAGAGCACAGGGAACCGTGGACGGAGAACATGATGGAAGTGGAAGCGCAGTACTTGGCCAGCTCCTCGCAGCAGAGGATATAGGTCAGGTAGGACAGGCCAGCCCCGCCGTACTCCTCGGGGATGTAGGTGCCCAGCATGCCCATTTCAGCCAGCTTCTCGCGGGCGTTCATGGTGAACTCTTCCTTCTCGTCCAGCTCAGCAGCGATGGGCTTGACTTCCTTCAGGCAGAAGTCGTGGAGCATGTCGAGAATTTCCTGCTCCATCTCGGTCAGTTTGAAATCCATAATTTTTCCTTTCTTTCCCTTTGGGTGGCGCCCCCTTACGGAGGCGCCACTTGAGGGTCTATAAAAATTTTTTTATAAACGAGATTAGTCCTTGTCAGCCAGGATCAGCTTGGTCAGGGCAGGGCAGACATCATACAGGTTGCCGATAACGCCCAGGTCAGCCACGCCGAAGATGGGAGCCTCGGGGTCCTTGTTGATGCAGACGATGAAGTCGGAGGAGCCCATGCCAGCCAGGTGCTGGATGGCGCCGGAGATGCCGCAGGCCACATACAGCTTGGGGCCGACGGTCTTACCGGTCTGACCGACCTGGTGGGAGTGGGGGATCCAGCCGGCGTCAACAGCAGCACGGGAGGAGCCAACAACGCCGCCCAGAGCCTCAGCCAGAGGCTGAATGGTGGTCTCGAAGCCCTCGGGGCCGCCCAGACCACGGCCGCCGGAGACGATGATCTCAGCGCCTTCCAGGTCGACCTTCTCGCCTTCCTCGGCGATGGTCTCGATCAGCTTGATGCGGATCTGCTCAGCGGGGAAGACGAAATCGACCTTCTCCACCTCAGCGGTGCGGTTGTAGTCGGGCTCCAGCTTCTTATTCACGCCAGGACGGCAGGTGCCGATCTGGGGGAAGGTGAAGGGGCACAGGATGGTAGCCATCAGGTTACCACCGAAAGCAGGACGGGTCCAAGCAACCTTGCCGGAAGCCTCGTCGATGTCCAGGGAGGTGCAGTCGGCGGTCAGACCAGTCTTCAGACGGCCAGCCACACGGGGACCCAGGTCACGGCCCATGGGGGAAGCGCCCATCAGGATGGTGGTGGGGCAGTCAGCCTCGACGCAGTGCACGATAGCAGCGGTGTAAGCGTCGGTGCTGTAGTGATCATAGACCTCGTTGTCCACGACCAGGACCTTGTCAGCGCCGTAAGCGATGGCGTCCTTGACAGCCTCGTCGCAGTTGTAACCAACCACCAGAGCGACGGTCTTACCGCCCTGGATGCCAGCCAGACGACGGCCGGGGTTCAGCAGCTCCAGGCCAACGTTTCTGGCCTTGCCGTTCTTGGTTTCAATAAAGACCCACAGGTCCTTGCTCTTAGCTTCGTAGCTTGTCTGTAACATTGTTCTTCGTCCTCCCCTCTATTAGATAACGCCCTTGTCCTTGAGCAGGTCGTACAGCTTCTTTGCGGACTCTTCAGGAGTCTCTTCCTTGATCTTCAGGCCGCCTTCCTTACGAGGAGGAGTGAAGCTCTTCTTAACCTTGGTGGGAGAACCCTTCAGGCCGGATCTCTCGACGTCCAGGCCGCAGTCAGCAGCGTTCAGAACGGGGATCTTAGCCTTGTTGGCAGCCATCTTGGACTTGATGGTGGGGAAGCGGGGCTCATAGTCAGGCTTGGTCACGGTGACAGCGCAGGGGCAGCCGACCTCGAGGATCTCGAAGCCGTCCTCCAGCTCCTTCTTCACGCGAACGCTCTTGCCGTCCTCGTTGGGCCAAACTTCCCAAGCATAGGTGACCTGGGGAATGTCCAGATCCTCAGCGACCTGGGGACCGACCTGAGCGGTATCGCCGTCGATAGCCTGCTTACCGAACATCAGCATATCGAACTTGATGCCCTCCAGCTCCTCGATCTTCTCCTTGGCCTGGGACAGGATGTAGCCGGTAGCCAGGGTGTCGGAGCCGCCGCAAGCACGGTCGGAGACCAGATAAGCCTTGTCGCCGCCGACAGACAGGCACTCCTTCAGAGCGGCCAGAGCCTGCTCGGGACCCATGGACAGGACAACGATCTTGGTATCCTTGTCCTTATCCTTGATACGGGCAGCAGCTTCGAGTGCATAAGCATCGAAGGGGCTGACGATGGCGGGAACGCCTTCACGCATCAGGGTGTTGGTTTCGGGATCAATTTTGATAATGGTCGTGTCCGGCACTTGTTTAATGCAAACAAGTATGTTCATTTCTGATTTCCCCCTATTTATGATTTGTTTTATTTTGACATTGCGCTTCCGGTCCACCTGCTCAGAACGTCGGGCGGAAGATCCGCGCCCCGCACTGTTTTTTCAGATGGGCCGAAGCCACTCTGCCAGATAAACGCCGACCCGAAGTTCCCTCCGGTGGCAGACGTTTCGGGCGAAAGAGTTACAAAACGAAACCCTTTCTCTTTACTTTACGGTGTGTATTATAGCAAAGGATCTTTGAAATTACAAGCAGGGAAAGCGTACCATCGAAAAAAAAATTCTTCCTGTTCTTCTGCGAATTTAGTCGTTTCGACCAAACATCCGCAAACAACGCGGAGAAAAAACGGTTCTCCGGCACCGCTCCCCTGTTTTCTTCCATTTTCTCCCTTACTCGTCGAAGAACTTGTCGTGAATGGCCTGCACGGCGTGGTTGGCATCTGCCTCATCCAGCAGCACGGAAACCTTGATCTCACTGGTGGAGATCATCTGGATGTTGATGTCCGCGTCGTACAGCGCCCCGAACATCTTGGCGGCCACGCCGGCGTTGTCCACCATGCCGGCGCCGACGATGGAGACCTTGACCACCGTTTTGTCCACGTCGATGTGGTCGAAGGCCAGGCTGCTCTTGTGCTCCTCCAGCAGGGCCACCGCCTGGTCCACGTCGCTGCGGCGGACGGTGAAGCTGATGTCCTGGGTATCGTTCCGGCCGATGGACTGGAGGATGATATCGACGTTGATATTCTGCTGGCCCAGCAGCGAGAACACCTTATAGGCGATGCCGGGCTTATCCTCCACCCCCACCAGGGCCAGGCGGGCTACGTTCTTGTCCTTGGCCACGCCGCTGATCTGGGTCTTTTCCATCTTTTTCGCAACCTCCTTGACTTTCGTGCCCGGCTTTCTGTCAAAGCTGGACAGCACTTCCAAATTCACCCGATATTTTTTGGCCAGCTCCACCGAACGGTTGTGGAGCACCTGCGCGCCCAGGCTGGCCAGCTCCAGCATCTCGTCAAAGGTGATCTCTTCCAGCTTTCTGGCGCCCTTGACATGGCGGGGATCGGCGGTATAAATGCCGTCCACGTCGGTGTAGATCTGGCACAGATCGGCCTTCAGCGCCGCGGCCAGGGCCACGGCAGAGGTGTCCGAGCCGCCGCGCCCCAGGGTCGTCACGTCGCCGTACTTGTTGATGCCCTGGAACCCGGTGACGATCACGATGGAGTGGCTCCGGTCCAGCTCGGACTGGACCCGCTCGACGTTGATCTTCTTGATCCGCGCGCTGCTGTAGCTGCTGTTGGTCTGCACGCCGGCCTGCCAGCCGGTCAGGGAGACCACCGGCAGACCCATGGCCTCAATGGCCATGGCGCACAGGGAACAGGAGATCTGCTCGCCGGTGGACAGGAGCATATCCATCTCCCGCCGGGAGGCATTGGGGTTGATCTCCTTTGCCTTCTCGATCAGATCGTCGGTGGTGTCTCCCTGGGCAGAGAGAACTGCCACCACCTGGTTGCCCTGGCGGTAGGTGTCTGCGATGATCTGCGCCACGTTGCGCAGCCGCTCCGCATTGGCCACCGAGGTCCCGCCGAATTTCTGTACAATCAGTCCCATCTCACATACCTCCAGTCACCCGGCGGGACCCTGCCCCGCCGGGGGGAACGAGATTGTTGTTTCTGCTGCTCTGCTATCCTATGTATTTCCCCGGGAATGGGTCAGTCCAGCACCCGGATGACGGCCAGCACGTCTTTGCCTGCCAGCATCGTCTCCAGCTGGGGCCGGGTCATGGCGGGGGTCAGCCAGCCGCTCTCCCCTGCCTGGGCCTGGTCGATGGTCAGCCGCTGGCCGTCCAGTTCTCCCTGGGCCAGCCGGACATACCACTGGGTGGCCAGCTGCTCTGCCGGTGCCACCCCCTGGGGCCGGTTGGGCTGCCAGGGCCGGTAGCTGGCCCGCTCCATCTGCCGGGCGGCGGCGATCACGTCGGCCACCACCGCGCTGGCGGTGGGCAGCTTCCCGGCGCCCCGGCCGTAGAACATCACGTCGCCAGTGGCGTTGCCCTTGACGGTGATGGCGTTGAACACGTCCTCCACCCCGGCCAGAGGGTCCTGCAGGCTGACCAGATGAGGCTCCACATAGGCGCAGACCGTGCCGTCAGGCTGGGCAATGGCCCGGCCCAGGAGCTTGATCCGCCGGCCGCAGGCGGCGGCATAGGCCGCGTCGGCCAGGGTGATCTTGGTGATCCCCTTGGTGGGGACCTGTTCGGGCCGCATGTGCCAGCCGAAGGCAATGGAGGAGAGGATACACAGCTTCCGGCAGGTATCCTGGCCCTCTACGTCGGCGGTGGGGTCCTGCTCGGCGTAGCCGTTGGCCTGGGCCCCCTTCAGGGCCTGGTCGAAGGGCACGCCGTCCTGGACCATGCGGGTGAAGATATAGTTGGCCGTTCCGTTGAGGATGCCGCAGATCTCCAGGATGTCGTTGGCCGCCATGCAGTCGCTCAGGGGCCGCAGGATGGGGATGCCCCCGCCCACGCTGGCCTCAAAGAGGTAGACCGCGCCGTGCTCTGCCGCCAGGGAGAGCAGCCGGGGGCCGTGGGTCGCCACCAGCTCCTTGTTGGAGGTGACCACGCTCTTGCCGGCCTTTAAGGCCCGCTCGGTGAAGTCCAGGGCAGCGCCCACGCCGCCGATGGTCTCCACCACCACCTGGACATCCGGGTCGTTCTCGATGACGGCGAAGTCCTGGACGAAGCAGCCGGCAAAGGGGCTGTCCGGGAACTGCCGCACGTCCAGAATATATTTCAGGTCGATCAGTTCATCTGCCTTTTTGTTCACGCCGGCGCCCTGGCCGGTGAGGACCTCTGCCACGCCGGAGCCAACCACGCCAAAGCCTAAAATCGCTACATTTACCATCGTTCTATCCCATCCTTCTTTCAATTTCCAAACAACGGCCCTCAGCCGGCCAGGATCTCTCCGCGCAGCACACCCTCCGCGGTGTCCAGCCGGGCCAGCAGCTCCTGCAAGGAAAGCTGGAGGCTGGAGGTCTCCACGTTCATGGTCACAACGGCGCAGCCGTTGATGGGCAGCCCCTGGTTGATGGTCAGAATATTGGCCCCGGAAGCTGCGAAGAGGTTGAGCACATGGGAGAGGATCCCCGGCTCGTCCTTGAGCATGAGCTGAAACGTCACGATCCGCCCGTGGAGCATCTCCTGAAAGGGACGGACGGCGTCCTTGTACTTATAAAATGCACTGCGGCTGATGCCGGCCATCTGCACGGCCTGATTGACCGTTTCGGCCTCTCCGGTGTCCAGCATACAGCGGGCGTCCACCACCTTGCGAAAGATCTCCGGCAAGGCATCTGCCTCTACAATATAATAATTGGGCGCTTTTGCCATGATCCGCCTCCATTTCATTGCTGTATCCCTTGGTGCGAGAGTTATTTTATCACATCTGTCTTTCTATGGCAACCCAAAGTACCTGTCTGAACGACAGTTTTTCCCGTTCTTTTCCTTCCGTTTCGGTCATATCACGCAAAAAGCGGACCCTGTCAACTGACAGGGTCCGCTTCTCAAGGCACATGATCGGTTTTTACCCGGCCGCCAGATACTGCCAGCGCCGCCGCCGGGCACCGGTATCCGTGCCGCCCTCTGCCGGGGGAGGAGCCGGATCGGTAGTGGTACCGCCGCCGCCCGTTCCAGGGTCGGTCGTGCCACCACCGCCGGTACCGGGATCGGTCGTACCACCGCCGCCAGTACCGGGATCCGTGGTGCCGCCGCCCGTTCCGGGATCGGTCGTGCCACCACCGCCGACATTTCCGCCGCCGCCGGGGTGTACCGGCTGAACCTGGATCTTGTGATAGGTACAGGTACCTGTGGGAACGTCATCGACGTAGAAGGTCCCCGTGGCCAGATGGCCGTTACAGGCCGGGCCGGGCAGCATCCCGCTGGAGGCGCAGTAGGTTATGGTCTTCAGGTTCGACGCATCCGGCTTCTGGAATTCCTTGTAGGGCAGCGACTTGTGGACCTCCGACATAACCTGCTGCCACAGGGTGACCGAGGGATTCCGCAGGCCGCTGGCGAGGCGCTCCTGCTGATCGTAGCCCGTCCAGACCGCCGCTGTATAATAGGGCGTATAACCCACGAACCACAGGTCCTTTCGGGAGGTGGTGGTACCGGTCTTGCCGGCGATGTCCTGGCCGCTGAAGTTGGCCGCCCTGCCCGTGGCACCGCTGCCGCCGGTGACGACGTCCTGGAGCATCTCCGTCATGTAGTAGGTGGTGCGCTCGGACAGGACGTTCTTTTCTTCCACCTTCTCGTTGCGCAGCAGGACCTTGCCATCCCGCGTGGTCACGATGCTGTAGGTTCTGGGGACGATATAGGTCCCCTGCCGGGGGAAGACAGAGTAGGCCGCCGCCATGTCATAGGTGCTCACGCCGTTGGTCAGGCCGCCCAGGGCCAGCTGGGCCTGGCCGATGTCCGTGTAGGAGGTGCCGCTCTTGCTCATGGAGCGCACCAGCTGGATGTGGAACTTGTCCTGCATAAAGTTGAAACTGGTCTCGTCCCCTACCATGTCCAGCACCCGGACGGCCACGGTGTTGATGGATTCCTTCACCGCTTTGGCCACGGTGACGTTCCCCTGGTAGACCCCTGTAGCGTTGGAGGGCCAGGGCTTGTCGTTGATGGTGTCCACAGGGCTGTCCTCCACCATGGTGGTGGGCAGGACCTTGCCCAGCTCCACGGCCGGGGCGTACACCGCCAGGGGCTTGATGGAGGAGCCAGGCGGCCGCTTGCTGCGGGTGGCCCGGTTCAGGCTGCGGCTGGCGGTCTTTTGTCCCATGCCGCCGGCCATGGCCACCACTTCGCCCTCTGCGTTGTCCACGATGGTGATGGCCGACTGGAGGGTCTGGCCGCTGGCAGAGACCACGTTGAGGTTGCCCTGGTCCTGATAGATCTTGTCCACAGCAGCCTGCACGTCGGGGTTCATGCAGGAGTAGATATCCAGGCCGCCGGAAAAGACCTTGTCCTTGGCCAGCTGCTCGGACCAGTTGAACTTCTCCATCAGGTCGTTGATGACATCGTTGATGACCTGGTCCTCATACCAGGAGTAGACGGTGCTCTTGGTGTTCTCGCCTTCCTCGCCTTCCCCGGTCTCGTTGAAGACCAACGGCTCCGCCACAGCAGCGTCGTACTCCTCTTGGGTGATTTTTTCCTGATCCAGCATGGCTTTGAGGATGGTCTCCTGACGATCCTTGTTGAAGTCCCGGGAGGTCTTGACCTCGCCGGTCTCCTCGTTCTTCACCTCCAGGGTGCCCAGGGGGTCATACTTGGAGGGGTTGTTGGTAATGCCGATCAGGCTGGCACATTCGGCCAGAGAGAGTTCGGAAACGTGCTTATTGAAATAGGTATAGGACGCGGTATAGACGCCGTTGCAGCCCTGGCCCAGGTAGATGTAGTTGAGGTAGGCCTCCAGGATGTCCTCCTTGGAGTAGTTCTTCTCAAACTCCAAGGCCCGGAAAATCTCCATGATCTTTCGTTTCACGGTCACCTCGTCGTCGCTGGTCATGTTTTTGATCAGCTGCTGGGTCAGGGTGGAGCCGCCCTGGATGTCCTTGCCGGTGAACATCAGGGTGATGGCCTTGGCGGTGCGGACCCAGTCCACGCCGCCGTGGTCATAGAACCGCTTGTCCTCGATGGCGATGGCAGCGTTCTGCAGGTTTTTGGGGATCTCATCCAGCGCGACCCAGACCCGGTTTTCGTCGCCGTAGAGGTCTCGGGTAGGCTCAAAATTTCCCGTTTCCGGGTTTTTGGCATAAATCGTACTGGTCAGGTTCAGGTCGTAGTCCGCCATTTCCAAGCCGGCGTTGGGAATGATGACGTTTTTGATGTAGACCGCCGCCATGCACAGCAGCATGGCCCCGGTGATGGCCAGGATGATCAGGGCCGTGATCACGACCTTGAAGACCTTGCCATGCTTTTTCTTTTTGCGTTTCTGCGGCTGCCGGCCTCTGGGGGGCGCGTTGTGTCCCCTGTTGTCCCGGCGGCTGTCTCTGGGGTCCCGGGGGTCTCTGGGGTCTCTGGGGTCTCTGGGATCTCTGGGACCCCGGGGTGTGCGTGTGTCTCGAGTATAGTCCAAAGTGACACCTCCGTGTATTCTTCCGAAATGCCATGCTGGGCAGAGGAAGGGACGCTCTGCCTTCCTGCGGCAGTCCGATCCGTCGGCCAGCGTCCCGGTCAGCGGAGCAGTGCGGCCACAGAGCCGCGCCGATCGCCGCCGGCAAGTCCACCCGAAGGGCTGTGCAGGGAGCCGTCCCGCGCCAGAGGCCCCTTGCAGCTTGCGCTATTATAGCATGAATTTCTTTGCTCTGCAACGTATGATGTCGCCCTCTTGGCAGTCGGTATACAGCAAAACACCTCAGGGGATACAGAGAAAAAACGCGCCGTTTTTGCGCGCAGTTCTCTTGTTTTGTTCTATTTTTTGATGTTTTTGATCAATTTTACAAAAATCCTTGACAATATATATATATATTATAATTTCATGTATAAAATTCTATGTATTTCGCCGATTCCCGTATATTTTTTGTTAGGGGGTGGTCACCATGTGCCTCGTTCCGAGATCCAAGAACTTTGCGCCATGCGTCATGATTGGTAAGACGCCGAGCTATAAAAACACGACACCAGCGCGCCGAATGTAGTGCCAGCAGAGAGCGTATCATGCGGTGTATTATCCGTGCGAAATAAGAAAGAGAGATTAAAATGAAAATGCAAAAAATATATCAATGGTTCGACAAAAACATCTTTAATAATATTGGGCGCAAGGTCCAAGAGTGCGCTATATTCACACTGATCATTGACATGGTTGTTGTCATTGTTGGGACAATTACGGTATTTATTGCTTTTGACCCATTTTATGCGATTATCATTCCCGTAATCGGCTTAAGCTACGCTTTGGGTTTTACCTATCCCATCTATGCCTTTGGTCAGCTTGTCGAGGATATTCACAAAACCCAGGAGAATACACGTCCCCCGGCAACAGACATTAACGAACTTCCCGAACTGTAATAGGAGGGCAACGAAAGATGAGCGAACGGTATTCAAAGCTGTTTTCCTTGCCTCCAAATCTGTATTCTGAGGGCGCTCCCGTCTTGATTTCGGCGGGTGCCTTACTCAAAGACAATCAGACAGACAAGGTATTGGCACAGCTTAAAATCCAAAATATCAGTGATAAGCCCATCAAGGCAGCAACGGTCAAACTGGTCCCGGCGGACACTACGGGAAAGCTGCTGGGCAATGAAATCCAACATCAGTATTTAGACTTGAACTCAGGGCGGGACGCAGATTTTGGACAGAAAACACCTGTCAGCCTCCCGGACGCAAGTACGCGAGGTTTTTCTGCCACTGTGTCAGAGGTCATTTTTGCCGATAACACCATATGGACGGACAGCAATACACCGTGGGAACCACTTTCCTCTCCCACCCCATTGGATGACATAGGGGATAGCGAACTTGTCAAGCAGTACCGTATTAAGTACGGTGCAGATTGCAAGTATATATTCAAGACAGAAAAAGACCTTTGGTATTGTGCCTGTGGTGCAGTCAATCGTCAAGGGGAATTCACTTGTCATCATTGCGGAAAAGAGGCTGCTGTGGACATAGATGCGTTGGAAACAGAACGGGACGAGCGGCTTGACCGAGAGAGAACCGCGGCGGCAGCACAGGTAAAAAAGAGAAAGAAAATTGCCACAATCGTTACCCCTGTCGCTGTTATTGCAATCGTGGCCATAGTGCTGATTTCTAACTTTGCAAAGGCTCAACAGGAAGCCTATGATTCCGCTGTCGCTCTTGCAGAGGCGGGAAATTTGGATAAAGCAATTGCCGCTTTTACAAAACTTGGAGATTACAAAGATAGTGCAGAGCAGTTGTTGAAAAGCAAATACAAAAAGGCTGTACACCTTATTGAAAACGCTGAAAACTTAGAAGAGGTTGAAGAGGCAAACGCTCTCTTCATAGAGCTTGATGGTTATGCGGACAGTGCCAAAAGGGTAGAATGGATAGAAACATATCGCGAATATGTACCTTACATCGGTGAATTTGTATGTATGATAGACGGAGCAGAGTATCACTTGTCATCTGATTTTACCACATGTAATGGAAATGTCTGCTGGAAAGTGGAACTGTCAGATGGGGAATACGGAATTTTCACTCCTGAAGGCGAAGTTCTATATCGCTTCTTTGATGAGGACAGAATTGAAGAATTGGTCGTGAGCAACGAAATGTCTGTAAGCGATGAAGGGAGTGACGGACAGCTAACTTCAAAAGCAACTGCAACATTTGCAAATGGGGATATCGCTATCACGGTAGATGTTTTTGAGCAGGAAACTGGCAGTGTTCAAAAGATCTCAAAGGATTTATGGCAACGACCAAAAGGTCGTATCATAGCATGGGACGCTATGAAGGAAGCGTTGGAGGAATAAAGATTGGCTTTTGATTTATGAAATCGGCAACGTAGGAAGCCACTCCGATTTGTTCTTATAAAAATAGGCCGCTCGTGTTGAGCGGCCTATTTTTATGACAGGTCCTTGTACGCTTCGGCCATAGGAGCAAAAAGAGAGGGA
>CAKTSK010000021.1 GCA_934597725.1 uncultured Eubacteriales bacterium | reverse complement strand
TCTGGTCTTTGCGACCTACGTACTTACCATAAAAGCGTGCTGACCGCTTGGCTGGTATCCAAACGGTCAGCATAAATTTCTGCTGATTCTATCGGGCCAACCGCTTGCGGCAGCGCCCTTTCTGTGTTTCATTATATCATCCCACCCCGGTTTGTCAAGGCAAGCCCGGGGCGTTTTAGCGGTGTTGGATAGACAGAGTTCGTCATCCTGTGCTATACTATGTACTGCCCCTGAGGGGGTCAGAAAGAGGCGTTGTTGTAAAACGGCGGTTGGCCACTTCCCTGTGAAGGGAGGTGAGGCTTGGTGGGAAAATTTCTTTTGAAATTTTTGGTATGTCTGGTCTTTGCGACCTACGTACTTACCATAAAAGCGTGCTGACCGCTTGGCTGGTATCCAAACGGTCAGCATAAATAAAAATGCTGTCAATGATGGGCTAACCGCTTGCGGCAGCGCCCTTTCTGCGTTTCATTATACCATCCCGCCCCGGTTTGTCAAGGCAAGCCCGGGGCGGTTTCTGTCTTTCGGGTGGGGATCAGTAGTGGTAACGCTTGCGCTGCACGGCCAGAAAGCCGGCGGTGACGGCCAGGGCGGGGACCTCCGCCGCCACCAGGGCCAGCCAGATGCCGTCCACCCCCAGCAGGAAGGACAGCAGCAGCACGGCGGCTACCTGGAACAGGAAGGTCCGCAGAAAGGAGATGGCCGCCGAGATCCCGCCGTTGTTCAGGGCCGTGAAGAAGGCCGACCCCCACACGTTGCCCCCCATGAACAAAAAGGCCAGGGAGCAGAGGCGGAAGCCGTGGAGGGTCATCTGGTACAGGGCGGGGTCGTAGCGGGTGAAGGCCCCCACCACCAGAGGCGCCAGCAGCTCGGCGGCTAGGGTCATGCCCACCCCCGTCCCGGCGATGAGGCGGAGGCTTTTGCGGAAGAGATTGTGCAGCTCGTCGTGGTTGCCTGCGCCGTAGTGGTAGCTCACCAGAGGGGCGCTGCCCAGGGAATAGCCCAGGAAGATGGCGGCAAAGACGAAGTTGACGTACATCATCACCCCATAGGCAGCCACGCCGTCCTCGCCCACCAGAGCCATGAGGCGGAGGTTGTAGAGGGTGCTGACCAGAGAGGCCGACAGGTTGGAGACCATCTCCGACGAGCCGTTGAGGCAGGCGGTGCCCAGCACCCGGCCCCGGAACTTCACCCGGCAGGTCAGCCGCAGCAGGCTGTCGTTGGGGCGGGCGAAGTAGACCAGAGGGATCAGCCCGCCCAGGAGCTGCCCCAGGACCGTGGCCACCCCCGCGCCTGCCAGCCCCCAGTGGAACAGACCCACGAACAGCCCGTCCAGGACCATGTTGGTCAGCCCCGCCGCCAGGGTGATCTTCAGGTTCAGGCCGGGCTTTTCCGCCGCCACGAAGAAGCATTGGAAGGCGATTTGCAGCATGTACACCGCCAGGCCCGCAAAGAGGATGCGGCCATAGAGGATGGTGTCGGACAGAAGCCGCCCCTGGGCGCCCAGGGCCACGGCGATGCGGGGCGTGAGGGCAAAGCCCACCACGGACAGCACCGCGCCGGCGGCCAGGGTGACATAGATCACCAGGGAGAAATACTCCCGGGCCAGCTCCTCTTTTCCCTGGCCCAGCGTCTTGGCCACGATGGCGCTGCCGCCGGTGCCCAGCATGAAGCCCACGGAGCTCAGGCCCATGCACACCGGCCAAATGAGGTTCACCGCCGCCAGGGCGGTCTTGCCGGCGAAGTTGGACACGAAGATGCCGTCCACGATGGAGTACAGGGAGGTGAAGATCATCATGGCGATGGTGGGCAGGGTGAAGCGCAGCAGGCGGCGGTAGGTGAAGTGGCTGGACAGGGCGATGCGGACGCTCACAGGCCCACCCCCTCTCCCAGCAGCTGCTGGTGCAGGCGGACGTATTTTCGGAGCAGGACCAGCAGGGTCTCCAGCTCCTGGGAGTCCATGGCCTCCACTGCCTGGTTCTCCTGGCGAAAGACCGGGGTCAGCTTTTCTTCCAGCACCTGCCGGCCGGCGGGGGTGAGCAGGATGCGCCGGTCCCGGCCGGGGGTCCGGGTGAGATAGCCCTTCTGTTCCAGGACCTTGATGGAGGAGTGGATGGTCTGCTTGCTGGCGTAGTAGCGCCGGGCGATCTCCTGCTGGGTGCAGCCGTCGCCCAGCTCCGCCAGGGCGTAAAAGATGAGGAAGGCGCTGTCGGACAGCCCGGCCCGGGCAGCCACGGCGTGATAGGTTTCGTCCATGGCCTGATAGAGCCGGTTGAGTTCTTCCACTTCGGGTCTGAGTTGCAGCATGGGGACCTCCTTGGTATGATTTCGGACTGTGCCGAAGCTCTATTATAGTCTGATTTCGGACTTTGTCAAGAGAGAAAAAGCGCCAGGATGCCGGAGCATCCTGGCGCTTACGGTGTGGGAACAAGGGGCCGCAGGTCAGCCGTCCACGGCGTCTTTCAGGGCCTTGCCCGCCTTGAAGGTAGGGACCTTGGTGGCGGGGATGGGGATGTCCTCGCCGGTCTTGGGGTTGCGGCCCATGCGCTCGGCGCGGACCTTGGTCTCGAAGGAGCCGAAGCCGACGATCTGGACCTTCTCCTCCTCGATCAGGGCCTGGGTGATCCGGTGGATGGCGGCATTGAGGCCGATCTCCACGTTTTTCCGGGAAAAGCCGGTCTCCTCTGCAACACTCAGGATCAGTTCAGTCTTGTTCATTGGTCATTACCCTTTCTCTCTTGGTTTTCCGGGTGCTTTTCCCGGTTCCACAGCGCCATCAGCTGGGACACATCCAGCTCCGTCATGTCCTTTCCCTGGGCTGTGACGGCCGCCTCCACCCCGGCAAAGCGGCGAAGAAATTTTTCGCAGGTGCCGGCCAGGGCCTCTTCGGCGTCTATTTGAAAAAACCGGGCCACTTTGACCGCCGCAAACAGCACGTCGCCCAGTTCCTCCTCGATGTTGGTCTGCTCGGTGAGGGCGGTTTGCAGCTCGCCCACCTCTTCGTGCAGCTTGTCCATGGCGGCCTGAGCCGTGGGCCATTCAAAGCCCGCCTTGGCCGCCTTGTCCTGGAGTTTTTCCGCCCGCCACAGGCCGGGCAGACTCTTGGCCACCCCCCGCAGGGTGTCGGTGTAGGTGCGCTGGCCTTTCTCCTGGCGCTTGAGCTGCTCCCAGCTGGCCGGCTCGGCCCCGCCGAAAACGTGGGGGTGGCGGAAGATCAGTTTTTTGCAGATGCCGTCGGCCACGTCGTCCAGGTCGAAGCGGCCGGCGTCCTCCTCGATGGAGGCGTGGAAGAGGACCTGGAGCAGCACGTCTCCCAGCTCCTCCCGCAGGTGGGCGGGGTCCTGCTCGTCGATGGCCTCGGCCACCTCGTAGGCCTCCTCGATGAAGTTGCGGCGGATGCTCTGGTGGGTCTGGGCCCCGTCCCAGGGGCAGCCGCCGGGGGCCCGGAGCAGGGCCACCAGCTGCCGCAGGTCCGCCACGGTATAGGTGTCTTTCAAGGTAAATTCTGTTGCCATACGATAGCCTCGTTTCTCGTCCGTCAGCGGATGCGCAGCAGCTTGGCGATCTTGTCGCCCTTGGGCATCAGGGACAGGTCATCCCGGGAGACGATGCGCAGCACCAGCACCAGCACCCCATAGACCAGACCGCCCAGGACGATGGACCCGGCCACGGCCAGGGTGTTGCCCAGGAACCGGTGGAGCAGGCCGTAGCCGGCCCACACAGCGGCCCCCATGAGGGCGGCGGCCAGGGCGGGCTTGACGAACACCCGCAGGTATTTGGGGGGATGGGGGGTGACCCGCTTGATGGCCACCAGCTCCATCACCGACACCAGGGCAAAGCACACCAGGGTGCCCGTGGGCGCGCCCTTGATGCCCACGCTGGGCAGCTGGACCAGCAGGAAGTTCACCCCCAGCTTGATGGCGCTGCCGATGGCGATGAACCAGATGGGCAGCGCTGCCCGGCCGTTGGCCTGGAGGATGGCGTTGCACAGGAGCATCATGCACACGAAGGCCGAGGCGATGCCCAGCACCAGCAGACAGTGGCTGGCCACCTCCTGGTTGGTCTCGGGATAGAGCATCTGGATGATGGGGCCGGAGAGGACCGCCAGACCAACGCCCGCCGGCAGGGCCAGCAGCGCGCCCACCCGCAGGGCGGACTCGGCGATCTTGCCCGCGCCCAGGGTGTCCTTCCGGGTGAGGGCGGCGGAGACCGCCGGCACGATGCAGGCCGTCAGGGAGACCATGAAGGCCGAGGGCAGATTGTAGATGGTCACGGCCTTCTGGTAGCAGCCGTACAGGCTTACCGCCAGCTCTTCCGAGTAGCCCAGGGCGCTCTGGAGCAGGTTCTGCACCTGCACGGTGTCCAGGTAAGTGGTGATGGGCACCACGGAAGAGCTGAGGGTGATGGGGATGGCGATGGCCAGCAGGGTCTTCAAAATGCGGCCAGGCCGGTCGGGTACGTCGTCGGTGGCGGCCTGGAGCCGGGGGCCGCTGCGCCGGTGGTGGCGCACCATCAGATAGGTCAGGGAGACCAGACCGCTGGCGGTGACGCCGCCGATGGCCCCGGCGGCGGAGAACTCGCTGCCGAAGCCCAGGTAGAGCAGATACCAGGCCAGGAACAGGCCCACGCCCAGCTTGGTCAGGGCCTCCACCACCTGGGAGACCGCGGTGGGGACCATGTCCGAGTGGCCCTGGGCATAGCCCCGGTAGGCGGACATGGTACACACGAAGAAGCACGACAGGGCCATCACCCGCACGGCGGGCGCGGCCAGACTGTCCCCCTGCAAAATGGCCAGGGGCTGGGCAAAGAGGAACATGATGAGGCTGCTCACGGTGCCCAGGATGACGAAGGTCACCAGGGCCACCCGGAAGACCCGGTTGACCTGGTTGCGCCGGTTCAGGGCGTTGGCCTCGGAGATGGTCTTGGACATAGCCACCGGCAGGCCGGCGGTGGAGACCATGAGCAGCAGGTTGTAGATGGCATAGGCGTTGTTAAAGTGGCCGAAGCCCACGTCCCCCAGGATGCGGCCCAGGGGGATCTTATACAGCGCGCCGATGATCTTGACGATGGCGATGCTGGCGGCCAGGATGGCCGCGCCGCCGAAAAAGGTACTGGTTTTCTGGGCTTTCAACAGGCGCCCCTCCTTATTTTAATTGCCGCTGCGCCCGAAGAGCAAGGGCAGCGCATAGTCCTTCACCTCGGCCCGGATGCGTTCCAGGTCCAGGGTAAAGAAGGTCCCGTCCTGATATATGACCTTTCCCCGGGCCATATTCATCACCACGTCGCCCCCGTGGGCGGCGTAGACCAGGTTGTCTGCCACGCTGTGACAGGGGGTGAGGCTGGGGCGGTCGAAGTCCACCAGGGTGAGGTCGGCGGTGCAGCCGGGGGCGATCCGGCCGGTGTTCCGGCCCAGGGCCTTGGCCCCGTCCCGGGTGGCCATGGCCAGCACGTCCCGGGGCAGCAGGGCCAGGGGATCGTGGGTGACGCCGTTGTGGAGGACGGCGGCGAACTTCATCTCTTCAAACAGGTCCAGGTTGTTGTTGGAGGCCACGCCGTCGGTGCCCAGGGCGATGTTCACCCCGGCCCGCTTCATGGCGGGGACCCAGGCCACGCCGGAGCCCAGCTTCAGGTTGGAGACGGGGTTGTGGACGCAGGTGACCCCCTTGGCGGCCATGCCGGCCCAGTCCTCCTCGGTGGTCCACACGCAGTGGGCCGCGATGGCCCGGGTGTCCCAGGCCCCGTAGCGGTCCAGGATCTGGAAGGGGGTCTTGCCCCAGCGCTGGCGGCAGGCCTCGTGCTCGGCCTGGGTCTCGGACAGGTGGACGTGCATCCCCAGGCCCTTTTTCTGGGCGTAGTCGGCCATCCACTGCCACAGGGGGACGTTGGAGGTGTACTCCCCGTGGATGGAGGCGTCCACCAGGATCTGGCCGTCCCCGGCCCCGTGCCACTCCTCGGTGAGGATGCGCTGGTTTTCGCAGTCCTTGCAGGTGTCCGGCCCGAAGTCGGCGGGGTCGCCGAAGTAGACGCCGCCGCAGGAGAGGTTGGCGCTGATGCCTGCCTCCAGCACAGTCTGGGCGATGGTGGGGGTGAACATATACATGTCGGCAATGGTGGTCACGCCCCCGGCGATCAGCTCGGCCAGGGCCAGCCCCGCCCCGGCCCGGACGGCCCGGTCATCCAGCTTGGCCTCGGCAGGGAAGATCCACTGGTTCAGCCAGGTTTGCAGGTCGCAGCCGCCGCCATAGCCCCGCAGCAGGGTCATGGGAATGTGGGTGTGGGCGTTGACCAGACCGGGCATGAGGACGTTGCCCCGGCAGTCGATCTCCCGGGAGAAGGGGCCTTGGGGGCGCTGGGTGCCCACGGAGCGGATCTTGTCTCCTTCCACGACCACATAGGCCCCGTCCAGGGGGGTGTCCCGGTGTTCGTCGTCCAGGCACAAGGCCCGGCAGTTGTGCAGTAAAATGCGTTCCATGGCGGCCTCCTGTCAGTCCTCTGCCTCGTCCAGGTGGGACAGGCAGGCCAGCAGCAGGCCGGAGAACCGGTCCCGGGCGGCGGCGGCGGCGTCCAGCACCTCCTGCTCGGTGAGCTTTTTGGGCAAAACCCCGGCGGCCATGTTGGAGATGAGGGTGAGGCCCAGCACCTGCATCCCGCAGTGGCCGGCGGTGATGACCTCGGGCGCGGTGGACATGCCCACGGCGTCCGCGCCCAGCAGGCGGGCCATGCGGATCTCGGCGGGGGTTTCGTACTGGGGGCCGGGGAAATACATATAGACCCCCTCTTTCAGGTCCAGGTCCAGCCGCCGGGCCTGCCGCCGGGCCAGCTCCTGGAGGCGGGGGGTGTAGAGGTAGCTGGCGTCGGGGAAGCGGGGGCCGAACTGGGGCAGGTTCTCGCCCCAGAGGGGGGACTCCAGAAAGATCTTGATCTGGTCGGTGATGAGCATCAGGTCCCCGGCCCGGAACTTCCAGTTCACGCCGCCGGCGGCGTTGGTGACGAACAGGGTGTCGCAGCCCAGCAGGCGGAGGACCCGCACGCCGTAGCTGACGTCCTCATAGGAATACCCCTCGTAGTGGTGGACCCGGCCCTGCATGACGGCCACGTCCTGGCCGGCCAGCCGGCCAAAGACCATCTGCCCCTTGTGGCCGGGGGCGGTGGAGTGCTTGAAGTGGGGGATCAGTCCATAGGGGACCACGATGGGGGACTCCACCAGGTCGCCCAGATAGCCCAGGCCGGAGCCAAGGACCATGGCCACCTTCGGGCGGAAGCCGCCCAGCTTTTCCTGTAGAAAGGCGGCGCTCTCCTGATAGTGTTCAAAAGTATAGTTCATAAATTAAATCCTTTCGTTTGCCATAGGCTCCTCCCACTACCTTCAGGTGGTGGGAGGAGCCTTAGGTAGTATTATGCCGATGATATCTGTTGTCCATAAGTCACCTCGATACGCCTTGACGTTCACCAACTAATATTACATAATAGTATTAGTGAAATATCAATGAAAGGAGGATAGACTATGGAGCAAATGTCCATCACAGCAAAAATCCAAGTAGTGGTATCGGATGAAGATAAGGCGTTACTTGATGAAACGATGTCTGTCTATCGCGAAGCCTGTAATTATGTTTCAGACTATGTGTTTCGCACGCACGATCTGAAGCAGCCTTCGTTGAATAAGGCACTTTACACTGAGATCCGTTCTAAGTTTGCACTTAAATCTCAAATGACTCAGTCTGTATTCAAAACGGTCATTGCAAGATATAGGACCATTCTTGAGAATCAGAATGAATGGATTAAACCTTCTTTCAAGAAACCTCAGTATGACCTTGTCTGGAACAGAGACTACTCTCTGACGCAAGACCGGTTTTCCGTAAACACGCTTGGCGGGAGGGTGAAATTGCCTTATTTCGCGGAAGGGATGTCGAAATACTTCGACCGTTCTATCTACCGGTTCGGCACCGCCAAGCTGGTGAACAAACACGGGAAATACTTTCTACACATCCCTGTGACCTACGATGTGGAAGAGAGTAATCTCTCTGACATCTGTAATGTTGTAGGCATCGACCGAGGCATCAACTTCGTCGTTGCAACTTACGACAGCAAGCACAAGTCCGGGTTTGTAAAAGGCCGGTCTATCAAGCAGAAAAGAGCCCGCTATTCGACACTTAGAAAAGAACTCCAAATGCGGCATACCCCGTCTTCAAGACGTAGACTCAAAAGTATCGGTCAACGAGAAAACCGTTGGATGCAGGATGTCAACCATTGTGTATCAAAGGCACTCGTTGTAAATAACCCCGAACACACGCTCTTCGTTCTGGAAGACTTGTCCGGTATCCGTAATGCCACAGAACGTGTCAAAACGAAGTACCGCTATGTTTCTGTATCGTGGGCTTTCTATGACCTCGAACAGAAGCTCATCTACAAGGCAAAACAGAATCAGTCTTCCGTAATCAAAGTTGACCCTCGGTATACCAGCCAGTGCTGTCCCGTCTGTGGGCACACAGAAAAGGCAAACCGCAACAAGAAGATACATCTGTTTACCTGTAAGAACTGTGGCTACAAGTCGAACGATGACCGTATCGGCGCAATGAATCTGTATCGCATGGGAATCGACTATCTATATAATAGCCAAGTACCGGATACAGTTGCGGCAGAGTAAACTTTGCCGCAAAGGGTGCTGTCAACCACCCTACGATGTAACGCCACTTGAGACAGTAATGCCTCTTGGGGTTAAAGGTCGGAGGCGTAAGCCGTTACTACGACTGGGCAGTTACAAGCCCATGGCCTTTAGGCCGTGGGTAGTTGACTGGTAACCCTCCCGTTCTGGGGCCTGGCCCCGCTGTGTGCCGGCCTGTGGGCCGGGGCTGTCCAAGGATACTCGGTTATCTTACACCCCCGCCGGGGAAAAAGCAAATAAAATCCTTGCTTTTTCAAGGGGTTTTCCGTTTTTTCCCGGGGCGGGAGGCCGGTGTTTCGGGCCGGCGCAGAAAAAGTTTTCCGGGCGAGACCCAAAATGTTCCCTGGGATGCTGTTTTTTATGCTTGCTATTTTTGGGGCATCTGCTATAATGAGGATGAAAAACAAAAAATGCGGCAGCTTTTGGGGCTCCGACCCCCCAAAAGCCTGCACAGGTGCGCATACCACCTGCACAACGGCCCCAGGCCGCACCGCATGGACGATATTATACAGTTTTTCCCCAGGCAATGCAAGGGGTTTTCCTTGCATACCCCCGCGCGAAACACTGTATTTTGTCGTACCCATTTCAGGTGTACTTGGTGTCGGCGTGGGCGAAGGCATTTTTGCCTCCTGACGTGTCGTGTAGGGACAATGAGACCTGCACGGCATTTTTGTTTTTCCCCGACCCTCTCAGGGGGAGCCCGGCTCCCCCCGGGCTTCCCTTGGGTTCCGGCGGGAAAACAAAATAAAGGAGGATGCAGCACATGAAACGCAAACTGTTGTCAGCGTTCCTGGCTTTTTGCATGACGCTGACCCTGGTTCCCACTGCGCTGGCAGCGGAGGAACCAGCCACACCCACGGAGGGCACCGGCGCAGCAACGCAAGGAACTTCAAACGCTGGCGGCGCTGGCTCTGGAGGGGAGGAGACAGGAGGTGACGCTCAGTCCGACGGGAAGATCGACACCCAGGCAGAGCTGAAGACCGCCTTGGACGAAGCTGGGAAAGCTGAGGACGAGACAGGAAAAACGGTTACCCTGGGCGGAGATATCGCCCTGAGCAATGCCGACCTTGCTGCCAACGCCGCAGCAATCACCGTGCCCGCCGGGGTTACTCTGGATGGCGGTGGACATACCTTATCTATTGGGGAGACGTGGTCGGAGGGCACCAAAAACCACATTCTTTCTGTAGAAAATGCCAGTGAGGGTACCACGACCACCATCAAAAACCTGACGATCACAGGCAATGAGAAGACCAAGTCTGGAATCCACGTCTACAACTGCAAAGGTACTGTTAAACTGGATACGGTGACCATCAAGAACTGTGCCAATGCTGCGCTGCTGGTCAACGGCTCCACGGTGGAAGCAAAGGAGTTGAATACCGAGGGCAATGCCTGGGGTGCAGTCAACGTGGATAAGGGGAAAAACTTACAGAATGCCCCTTCGTTCAAGCTGGAAAGCGGCAACTTGCAGGAATCTGCCAAGATTTGGACCGAGATCGAGAATGGCGAGGGCGAGTCCAAGGTGATCATCACTGTGCCGGAGAGTTGGGCATCCGCCATGTCGAGCTACGATGGCAAAACCTATTATGTGGATCAGGCTTCGGTTTCCGTCAAAATTGGTGAAACGCCCTATGCCACCCTGCGGGATGCCGCACTGGCTGCGGCAAAGGACAACAGCAGCACAGACAAAATCATTACTCTGTGCGCTGACGTTACTGTGACCAACAAAGAGACCAATCTTCCTGCTACGGATGCAGTCATTCTGTTGCCGGATGGCTGGACACTGGATGGCCAGAACCACACCATTACAGCAGCGGAGGACTGGGAAGCGACAGATCAAAGCAAGCCCAAAAATCCGATCCTTGGTGTGACGACGGCAACGACGAATGGGGTCACCATTAAAGACGTCAAGATCGTCGGGCACAAGAACACCAAGCACGGGATCAACGCATGGACGGCAACCACGGAAGCGTCTGGTCAGAACACCCCCGGCAAACTGAAGTTGGAGGATGTGACCATCACCAGCCGGGCCATGATCGTGACCATCCTCTACCGGCTGGAGAACGAGCCTGGGGTGAGCGGGAAGAGTCCCTTCACCGACGTGGCGGCCGGCCAGTGGTACACCAACGCCGTGGCCTGGGCTGCGGCCAACGGCATCGTCACCGGCACCACCGACACCACCTTCGCCCCCAACGGGAACATCACCCGGGAGCAGATGGCGGCCATCCTGTACCGTTATGCCTCCTACAAGGGGCTGGACGTGAGCCGTCAGGCGGACACCTGTCCGGCTATGCCGACGCCAACGCCATCAGCGCCTACGCCAAGCAGGCCATGGCCTGGGCCAACGGCCAGGGGCTGATCACCGGCGTGACGGCCACCACCCTGAATCCCGGCGGCAACGCTGTCCGGGCCCAGGCGGCCACCATCCTCATGCGCCTGTGTGAGCAGGTGTTGTGAGGGAAGTGGAAAAACTGCACAGCAAACGCAAACAAGGAGAGCGCTTCGGCGCTCTCCTTGTTTGTTGTCTGGTTCTGGGAAGGGGGAAACGCATCCTCTGCTTTTGTAAAGGGAGAGCGCAATGTCTCTGTGGGGGTGAGACTTGTGAGGAGGACAAGCAAGCCGGGGTCCGCACATACGGCGAGGGTGGGAACATCCGAACCCCTTGCAGGCCATCTAAAGTTCACTTTGATTATAAAATTAGAAAAAGTATGATGACCAAAGTCTTTATCTGGTTGACTTAGGTCATAATTTTATATATGATATTATTGATTGGTTGCTGCGAGGTGAGCGAATGAACAGCATGAATGAATTAGTAAACATTGCAAAGGATCATGGCGGCATTATCGAAACCAAAATCGCCGCTGAGCGCGGAGTATCCAAGAACATGCTCTATAAGCTGTGCAAGGAAAACAAGATCCATCGCGTAGCAAGAGGGCAGTATATTCTTCCAGACGAGCTGCAGGATGAGCTGCTGTCTATCAGCAAGCGTTCTGAGCAGATTATTTTTTCTCACGAAACCGCGTTGTTCCTCCATGGCATTTCAGATCGCACGCCATTTGAACATACCGTTACAGCGCCTACCGGGTGTACACCATCGCTGTCAATCAAGGAGGCGTGTAAGGTATATCATATCAAGCCGGAGTTGTTTGACCTTGGCCGGACGACGCTGACCACCCCCGCCGGAAACGAAGTACCGGGATATGACCTTGAACGAACCATTTGCGATATGATCCGCAGCCGCAACAAAGTGGGAACGGAAACATTCCTTGCCGCTTTGAAGCTCTATGCGGCCAGCCCGAAAAAAGACTTGAACAAACTTTACGCTTATGCAAAAAAGATGCGCGTGGCAAATGTTCTGCGGCAGTACTTGGAGGTGCTTCTGTGAGCAACGCAATGCGTCTGAAAGCGAAGATCCGCAACATCGCAAAACAGAAGAATATCCCGGCACAGGTCATCTTGCAGAACTATATGTTCGAGCGTCTGCTGGTGCGCCTATCCGCCTCGGCGTACAAAGAGAAGTTTGTGCTGAAGGGAGGTCTGCTGGTGGCAGCCATCGTTGGTCTGGATAACCGGGCTACGATGGATCTGGACACCACATTGAAAAACCTGCCCCTCACACCGGAGGCGATCCGCAGTGCGTTGGAACAGGTCTGTGCCATCCCTTTTGACGATGGCGTGGTATTTGAGATCGGAGTCATTTCTCCCATCCGGGAGGACGATATTTACGGCGGCTACCGCGTGATGCTGCGGGCCAGGTTCGACACGCTGCTGACGCCGCTCAGCATTGATGTGTCCACTGGTGATGCCATTACCCCCCATGCGGTGCAGTACAACTTCTCGGAGATTTTTGACGGCGAGAGATCCTACGAGCTGTGGGCATACAACATCGAAACCGTGATGGCGGAAAAGGTGGAAACCATCCTGCGGCGCGGCGTGTTCAATACCCGGCCAAGAGATTTTTACGATGCCTACATACTGACCACAACACAGAAATTTGATCCGTCTGTGTTTGCCGATGCGCTGCGTGCAACGGCAAACCATCGCGGCACTACGGAGCAGATCGCGGATGTGCCGGAGATCCTGCGCAATCTTGAGGAAAGCCCGGAACTTCGCGCGATGTGGGAGAAATACCGCAAACAGTTCGCTTACGCGGCAAACATTACATACGATCAGATCATGGATATTTTGAAAATATTAGTGGGGTGACTACCAGCGGCCCGGCCTGCTCCTATAACAGAACTGAGGCAGGATCGGAACGATAAAAAGGATCGCTATTTGCCCCTCGGCTGCGCTGGGACCTTGCCTGTTCAGCGCACAAAAAACGCCCGCCCCTGCCATCCGGCAGGGGCGGGCGTGGTGTTAGAAGGGATCGGGATCGCTGGGGGGCGGGGTCTGGTCCAGCTCCGCCCGCAGGGCTTCGGCGGCGGCTTCCAGACGGGCGGCCTCCTCGGCCTTCCGGGCGGCTTCGGCGGCGGCGCGCTCCTCGGCGGCCCGCAGACGCTGGACCCGCTCCTCGGCCTTGCGGCGCTCCAGGGCTTCGGGGTCGCCAAAGACCAGCTGGAAATCCTCGGCGGACATGGTCTCGAACTCCAGCAGATACTGGGCGGTGCGCTCCAGGGCCTCCCGGTTCTCGGAGAGGATCTGGCGGCAGCGGGCGTAGGCCGTGTCCAGCAGGGCCTTGATCTCCTCGTCGATGAGACCGGCCACTTCCTCGGAATAGGCCCGGGCCTGGGTCATGCTGCGGCCGATAAAGACCTCCTGGTCGCTGTCGTAGGAAATGGCGCCCAGCCGGTCGCTCATGCCGTACTTGGTGATCATGCTCCGGGCGATGGCGGTGGCCGTTTGCAGGTCGTTGGACGCGCCGGTGGAGATGTCGCCCAGGATCAGCTCCTCGGCCACCCGGCCGCCCAGGCAGGTGCAGATGCGCTCCTGTAACTCCCGGCGGGACTGGTACATCCGGTCCTCCTCGGGCAGGGAAATGGTCATGCCGCCGGCGGGGCCTCGGGGGATGATGGTGATCTGATGGACGGGGTCCTGGGTCTTCAGCTCGTGGATGACCACGGCGTGGCCGGCCTCGTGGTAGGCGGTGAGCTTCTTGGCGTGCTCGGGCACCACCCGGCTCTTTTTCTCCGGGCCGGCGATGACCTTCAGCATGGCCTCGTGGAGCACGTCCATGCGGATGTAGGGCCGCTTCTCCCGGGCCGAGAGCAGAGCGGCCTCGTTGAGCAGGTTTTCCAGGTCGGCCCCGGTAAAGCCTGCGGTGGCCTGGGCCACGGTGTGCAGGTCCACGTCCTCAGCCAGGGGCTTGTTCCGGGCGTGGACGTGCAGGATCTCCTCCCGGCCCTTGATGTCCGGCAGGCCCACATAGATCTGCCGGTCAAAGCGGCCCGGACGCAGCAGAGCGGGGTCCAGGATGTCGGCCCGGTTGGTGGCCGCCAGGACGATGACCCCCTCGTTGGAGGCAAAGCCGTCCATTTCCACCAGCAGCTGGTTCAGGGTCTGCTCCCGCTCGTCGTGGCCGCCGCCCAGGCCCGTGCCGCGCTGGCGGCCCACGGCGTCGATCTCGTCGATGAAGACGATGGAGGGGGCGCTCTTCTTGGCCTGGTCGAACAGGTCCCGGACCCGGGAAGCGCCCACGCCCACATACAGCTCCACGAAGTCCGAGCCGGAGATGGACAGATACTGACACCCGGCCTCCCCGGCCACGGCCCGGGCCAGCAGGGTCTTGCCGGTGCCCGGAGGGCCCACCAGCAGCACGCCCTTGGGGATGCGGGCGCCCAGCTGGGTGTACTGGGCGGGCTGGCGGAGGAAATCGACCACCTCGGCCAGCTCCTCCTTCTCCTCGTCGGCCCCGGCCACGTCGGCAAAGGTCACGGGCTGGCCGGTCTCGGCCAGGGTCTTGGCCCGGGCTTTGCCAAACTGCGCGCCCGAAGGACCGCCGCCCCCGCCGGCCTGGGCGCGGCGCAGGAAGAGGAAGTACCACAGCAGGGCCATGACGGCCAGCACCACCACCCAGGTCAGCAGGGTGCTCATCCAGGCGGGGGAGGGGCTGTCGGGATAGTCGTAGTCTGAGATCACTTTGTCGTGGTACTGCTGGACCACGATGTCGTTGAAGTCTTTGTAAAACAGATCGAAGCTATAGATGGGGTAGGTGACGACGTTGCTCCCGTTCTGAGGCTCCTTGAGGGTGAGGACCACGGTGTTGTCGTCCACCTGCACTTTATCCACCTTCTTCTCTTCCAGCAGGGTGCGGATGCTGGCGTAGGAAGGGTCGTTTTTCTGGGCGGTGGTGCGGAAGAGGCTGGTGCCCACAAAGACAAGGGCCACCACACAGAGCACCAGCAGCAGACCGCGCAGGGGATTGGCGTTTTGTTTCAAAGGGAATTCCCTCCTTTGTGCAGCGGCGCAGGCCGCAGTGAGATGGGGGAGCGGGGCACGGCAGGCCGCGGCTCAGGGGTTCTCGTAGACGCTGGGTTTCAGCACGCCGATGTACGGCAGCTGGCGGTATTTCTGGTCATAGTCCAGGCCGTAGCCCACCAGGAAGGCGTCGGGAACGGTGAAGCCCACATAGTCGGCCTGGATGGGCTGGGTGCGCCGCTCGGGTTTGTCCAGCAGCACGCACAGCTTGAGAGAGGCGGGGTCCCGCTGGCGCAGGGTGGCCACCAGCTTGGACAGGGTGTTGCCCGAGTCCAGGATGTCCTCCACCAGCAGCACGTCCCGGCCGGCGATGTCCTCGTGGAGATCCAGGCGGATGTTCACCAGACCGGAGCTTTTGGTGCCTGCACCATAGGAGGAGACGGACATGAAGTCCAGCGTCAGGGGCAGATCCAGGTGGCGCACCAGGTCGGCCATGAACACAAAGCAGCCCCGCAGCACGCCCACCACCAGGGGGGACTTGCCGGCGTAGTCGGCGCGGATCTGTTCGGCCAGGGCCTGGACGCGGGCGGCCAGCTGCTCCTGGGTAAAGAGAATTTCCTGCATATCCTGTTCCATCATAAGGGTTCGTTCCTTTCCTCGGGTTTGTTTTTGGGGATCACGCGGATGAAATAAGCCTCCTGCCCCGGCAGGGCCAGGCGGGGATAGTTGGGCCCCAGGCCCGCCGCCGCCAGCAGGCCGGATTCGTCGGCCAGCACGGGCAGGCTCTCCCGCCGCTGGCGGGGGATCTTTTCGTCGATGTACCATTTTTTCAGGGTCTTGGCCCGCCGGCCGGGCAGGCGCAGCTGGTCGCCGGGCTGTCGGGCCCGGAGGATGAGGGGGAAGGTGACGCTGTCCCGGGCGATGTGCCACTGATACTCCTCCTGATCGGGGGGATCGGGACAGACGCACTCCTGGATCTCCACGGCCCAGCCGTTGTCCAGGGCAAAGACCCCCGGGCCGGTGAGCAGCCGCAGGGAAAAGCCCGTGGGCATGGCCGACGAGGGGCACAGGACCAGCCGGTCATACTCCCGCCAGGCGAACAGCCCGTCGGGCAGGTTGATGGTGGCCGACGGGGAGGACCCGGCGGCCAGGGCCAGGATCTGCTCCAGATGGACGGAGGAGATCTCGAACCGCTCCACCTGGGCCAGCAGCTGCTTCACCGCCCGCACGGCCACCGGATGGGGCAGGCCGGCCAGCAGCTTGGCAGGCAGCGAGACCCGTCCCTCTGCCACCTGAGCCTGGCGGGTGGCCTTCTCGGCCATGGCGTGCAGCAGGTCCCGGTCCTCCCGCAGGTGGACCAGATTGGCCGACAGGGTGGAGACGAAGGAGGGGTTGAGATCCCGCAGCACGGGCATGACCTCGTGGCGCAGCCGGTTGCGGGCGTAGACGTTGTTCTGGTTGGAGCTGTCCTCCACGTGGGGAATGCCCTCCTGGGACAGCCAGACCTCGATGTCGATGCGGGGAATGGCCAGCAGGGGGCGGATGAGGATGCCCCGCACCGGCGGGATACCCGTCAGCCCGTCCAGACCCGTGCCCCGGGCCAGGTGGAGCAGGATGGTCTCGGCGTTGTCGTCGGCGTTGTGGGCGGTGGCGATCTTGTCGGCCCCCAGCTCCCGAGCGGTCTCGGTGAGGAAACCGTAGCGCATGGCGCGGGCGGTCTCCTCCACCCCTTTGCCCTGGGCCTGGGCCTCCTGGGCCACGTCGCCCCGGCCCACCACCAGGGGGATGCCCCGCAGGCGGCACCAGTCGGTGACGAAGTCCTCGTCCCGCTGGGATTCCTCCCCCCGCAGCTGGTGGTTGAAGTGGGCGGCGTGGAGGGTGAGGGAGCGCTCCTTGGCCCACCGCTCCAGCACGGTCAGCAGAGCCATGGAGTCCGCCCCGCCGGACAGGGCGCACAGGATGGTGCCCTCCTGGGGCAGCATATCATATTTGTCGGCAAAAGCCGCCGCCTGGGCGGCCAGATCAATCAGGTTCTTCATAATTACGCTCCAACGAGGAGAAGGCAGTGAACTCGGGCAGCCATTGCAGGGGGATGGTGGTGGTCTCCCCCCGGCGGTTCTTGGCGATGATGCACTCGGCCTGGTTGCGCTTGTCACTGTCCTTGTTATAATAGTCGTCTCGATACAGGAACATGACCACGTCGGCGTCCTGCTCGATGGCCCCGGATTCCCGCAGGTCCGAGAGCATGGGGCGCTTGTCGGCCCGGCTTTCGTTGGCCCGGGAGAGCTGGGACAGGCACAGGACGGGGACGTGGAGCTCCTTGGCCATGATCTTCAAAGCCCGGCTGATGTCCGCCACCACCTGCTGGCGGTTCTCCCCGGCGTAGCGGGTGGCGCTGCCGGAGGACTGCATGAGCTGCAAATAGTCGATGACCACCAGCCCCAGGTCGTCGATGCGGCGGCACTTGGCGTTCATGTCCGCCACGGACAGGGAGGGGTTGTCGTCAATGAAGATCTTCGTGTGGGCCAGGGCGGCAGAGGCCAGGGTCACCTTGTCCCAGTCGTCGGGGGTGAGCTTGCCGGTGAGGAGCTTTTTGTTGTCCAGAAAGGCTTCGCTGGAAATCAGCCGCGTGGCCAGCTGCTCCCGGCTCATTTCCAGGGAAAAGAAGACCACGCTCTTGCCGGAGAATTTTCCTGCGTGCAGCAGTACGTTCAGGGCGAAGGAGGTTTTGCCCATGCCCGGTCGGGCGGCCAGGAGGATGAGCTCTGACGGATGAAAGCCCGTCAGGGTCCGGTCCAGGTCCAGAAAGCCAGTGGCCATGCCGGGCACCTCGGCGCCGGTCATGGCCAGCTCCTGCAGACGGTCGAACACGTCCACCAGGACCTGAGACAGGGGTTCCACCCCCTGGGCGCTGCGGCCCTGGCGGATGGCGTAGATCCGCTGCTCGGCCAGCTCCAGCACCGTCTGGGCGGTCTCCCCTTCCTTCTGCACCAGGGCGGTCAGCTCCCCGGCGGTCTCGGAGATCCGCCGCAGCAGGGACTTGTCCTTGACGATGCGGATGTACTCCTTCACGTTGGCGGCGGTGGGGGTGATCTCCATGAGCTGGAGCAGGTAGCTGCGGGAGGTGTTCTCGTCGTATACCCCGGTCAGCTTCATCTGGTCCAGCACGGTCACCGGGTCGATGGTGGCCGAGAAGTTGAACATGGAGTAGATGGTCTCATAAAGCTCCCGGTTGGCCTTCAGATAGAAGTCCTCTCCCGTCAGGGCCTCCACCACGTCGGGGATACACCGGGCGTCGATGAGCATGGCCCCCAGCACGGCCTGCTCGGCCTCGACGCTGTGGGGGATCTGGCGCAAAAGAAGGGATTCGTCCACGGATACACCGCCTTGCTTGCAGAATAGCCCGTCCGCCGGGACCGGCGGACGGGGAGAGGGATCAGGTTTCTTCGAAGACCGTCACGTTGAGCTTGCCGACGATCTCATAGCCCAGCTTGCACTTGAGCTGATAGGTGCCGAAGCTCTTGATGGGTTCGTCCTGGACGATCTTGCTCTTGGCCACGGTCAGGCCGAACTGGGCCTGGAGGGCTTCGGAAATTTCCTTGCTGGTCACAGAACCGAACAGGCGGCCGCCGGCGCCGGACTTGGCGGGGATCTTCACCATGACCTCCTGGAGCTTGGCGGCGATGGCCTCGGCCTCGGCCTTTTCGGCGGCCATCTGGGCCTTTTTGGCCTTGTCCTGCATGATCATCTTGTTCATGTTGTCGGCGTTGGCCGGCACGGCCAGGTTCTTGGGGAAGAGGAAGTTGCGGGCGTAGCCGTCGGAGACGTTCACCAGCTGGCCCCGCTTGCCCTGGCCCTTTACGTCCTGCTGTAAGATCACTTTCATGGGTAGATACCTCCAAATTGTTGTAGTCTCTGCCTGGGAACAGGCGCGGAAGGAATTTAGATCTCGTCGTCGAAATAGGTGTCGATGGCCTGCTTGAGGGAGGGCAGCACCTGCTCCGGGGTCTTGCCCGGGAACTGGGCCCCGGCCGTGGCGGCGTTGCCGCCGCCGCCCAGCATCTCGCTGATGACCTGGACGTTGACGCTGCTGTTGGACCGGGCGGAGAGATAGGCCTGCCCGGCCTCGGGGAAGAGGACGAAGGAGGCCTCCACCCCGGCGATGTTCAGCAGCTCGTCGGCGGCCTGGCCGGCGATGGCCCGGCCCACGGGCCGGTCGGTGAGGGCGATGGCCATGGAGCCGTGGTAGGTGCTGGCGGCCTGGATGATGTGGAACTTGGTCACCGTGTCCCGCAGGTCATTCTGGAAGAATTTGTTCACCTGGGCGGTGTCCGCCCCGGCTTTGCGCAGGAAGGCGGCGGTCTCGAAGGTCCGGCTGCCGGTGCGCATGGTGAAGCCCTTGGTGTCCAGCACGATCCCGGCCAGCATGGCCTCGGCCTCGGCGCGGGTGAGGTCGCCGTTGTCCAGGATATACTGCACCAGCTCCGCCACCAGCTCGCTGGCGGAGGAGGCGTAGGGGTCGTGGAAGCTCAGGGCGGGCTTTTCGATGTAGGAGGCGGCCCGGCGGTGGTGGTCGATGACCACGATGCGGGCGCCGGAGGTGAGCAGGGCCGGGACCTGGGTCTGCTCGGGGCGGTTGGTGTCCACCACCACCACGATGGTGCTGGGGCCGGCCAGATGGAGGGCCTCGTCGGAGGAGACGAAGATCCCCTGGTATTCCGGCGTGGCGGACAGGTGCCGGGTCTGGGCCTCGGCGGGGTAGGGGGTGGGGGCGCGGACGGCCCGGATGGCCACGCCCTTTTTCCGGGCGATGGCGCACACGCCGGCCATGGCGCCCAGCACGTCCAGGTCGGGGTATTTGTGGCCCATGACGATGACCTGATCGGTGCTGGCCAGCAGCTCGGAGAAGGCGGAGGCCACCACCCGGCTCTTGACCTTGGTGCGCCGCTCGGTCTCCTTGGAGCGGCCGCCGTAGAAGGAGAAGTCCGCCCCGTCCTTCACCACCACCTGGTCGCCGCCCCGGCTGAGGGCCATGTCCAGGGCCAGGGAGGCGAACTGGTACAGCTCCCGGGGGGAGCTGCCGCTGCGGCCGAAGCCCACAGAGAGGGTGGCGGCCACCCCGTTGGGGCTTTGCACCTGGCGGATCTCGTCCAGGATGGAGAACTTCCGCCGGCAGAACATGCGGAACTGCTCGGCCTCCACCAGCAGCAGGTAGTGGTCCCGGTCATACCGGCACAGCATCCCCTGGGCGGGGTCCAGCCAGTCGGCCAGACGGCGGTTGATGTCGGTGCGGATGGCAGAGCGGTCGCCCTCCTCCAGGCCGCGGCTCAGGTCCTCGTAGTTGTCCACCTGGACGATGCCCAGCACCGGGCGGGTGTCGTCGAACTTCTCGGCCACCCGGGCATAGCGGGTCACGTCCACCCAATAGGTGGTGGCCAGGAAGTCGTCCTCACGGCCGGTGCAGACCAGGTTGCCGAAGACCAGATACAGGCCGTCGCCCACGGCCACCGGCTCGGGGCTGATGGTGTCGCCGTCCAGCAGCCACTGGGACTGGAAGGCGGGGACCAGGGCGGAGAGCTTGGTCTCGAACAGGTGGTCCGGGTCGCCGGTGAGGTGGAGGAAGCGCTCGTTGCTCCAGATGATGTCGTCGGTGTCCGGCCGGAAGATGGCGATGGGCAGGGGGGAGGAGATCATGGTCCGGCGGGAGGCCACGTCCACCCCGCTGGTCATGTGGTCCAGGTAGGCCATGACTTCCTTGCGGCGGTGGGCGATGCCCGTCTGGAAGTACAGGTAGAGGATGAGCACCAGGATGAGCTCTGCCAGACACAGCCAGACGTTGTACAGAGCGGTCAGCCCGGCAAAGAGCAGGCAGGCCACAAAGAACAGGCGGAAGCCCGTCTCCGTCATGCGGGAGAGGGCCTTTTGAAAAGTTTGCTGACGCATAGACAGTACCCTCCGGGCAGGCAGACCCTGCCCTGTGATCGTTGGGATGGCACAGCCGGGGCTGTGCAGATGGGTGCGCTCCAGAGGCACACAAGTAATGATATATTATAGCACAAAGGCCAGACAGTGACAAGGGTCACGAAGGCCCTCTTCCGCCCCCCCGATGCCGCCAGTGTTTGTACCAGACGCTGGTAAAGACGATGCCGATGAAGAGGATCTGGCCGCACAGATACAGCCACAGCAGGAGGATGATCAGGGACACCAGGGAGCCGTAGACCACCGAGTAGCGGGAGGAGAGGCCGATGAACCAGGAAAAGACCGCCGAGGCCACCACCAGGGCCAGGGAGGAGACCAGGCTGCTGACCAGCAGGGGCATCCGGGGCGTGCCCAGGGGGGCGGCCAGATTCAGCACCGCCAGGATGAACAGGGAGAATAGGCAGAACAGCAGCAGGTAGCGGGTCCAGGCCCACACCCCCGCCACCCCCCGCCAGAAGGGGAAGCGCCGGATGATGGCGTCCAGGGTCCGCTGGCCGGTGACCACCACCATCACCGACAGGTCCACCGTCAGCAGCAGGGCGAAGGGGAGCAGGATGCTCACCAGCAGGCCCCGGACCATGGACTGGGAGATGGCGTCGTACATGTCGATCATCACCCGGGTGATGGTGCGGAAGGCGGCGGCAGCGGAGAACCAGCACCCCGCCAGCCCGGCCAGGAACAGCCCCGGGCTTTGGCGCATGGAGATGTAGCCCAGGTAGCCGCCCAGCACGTCCAGGGCCGCCGAGGGGAGGATGTTTTGCAGCTGGGAGAGCAGGCCGGCTACGTCGATGTTCACCAGACCCAGGATGTACGAGACGCAGATGAGCATGGGAAAGACCGTCAGCAGCATGAAGTAGGCCAGACAGGCCGCGGCCTGGGGGACCCGGCGGCTGAAGTAGAGCAGCAGCCCCTCCCGGAGAAAGAGGGCGGGGGGCGTGTTCCAGAGCTTTTTCACGGTGGTTGCCTCCTTTTTTGCCTGGACAGGCGGGGGAATGGGGACAGGCTGGTTCTAACCAGCCGCCCGGGCGACATAGAGTATTGGCACACGGGAGGAGGATGCCAATGAAACGAGGAACGGGAAGGGGGCGGCTGCGCCGGACCCTGGCCGGGCTGATGGCCTCCGGCGGACTGGTGCTGGCGGTGGGCAGCGCGGGGCTGCCGCCCCTGCCGGACTGGCCGGTCGCGGCCTGGGGGACGAGCACTAAGCCGGCGGAAGGGGAGGGGCCGGTCCCCTTTTTCCAGCGGTTGCTGCTGGGGGAGTCGGCCCTGCTGGCCCAGTGGGCGGCGGCGGCGGGAGAAACGCCGGCTGCGCCCACCGAAGCGGAACCGGAGCCGGAGCTGGAAGCCGTGACCCCGGACAAGATCCAGGAAAAGACCCTGGCCGGCAGCGGCACGGACCATGTCAGCGGCCGGGGGATCTCTCTGTTCAACCGCACGGACAAGACCGTGGACCTGAACGCCGTGGCCCAGGCCGGCAGCAGCCTGGCCTTTCAGCCGGCAGCCGCCGGCCCCCAGGTGCTTATCATGCACACCCACAGCACCGAGTCCTACGCCCGCCAGGGTGACGAGCCGTACACGGAGACGGGCGTGGCCCGGACCACCGACCCCGCCTATAATATCATCCGGGTGGGGGAGGAGATCGCGCGGATCTTTGGGGAGATGGGGCTGCAGGTGATCCACGACCGGACGCTGTATGATTATCCCTCCTACAACGACGCCTACAGCAACGCCCGGGCGGGGGTGGAGGCCCAGCTGGCCCAGCACCCCACCATTCAGATGGTGCTGGACGTTCACCGGGATGCTCTGGTGGGCAGCGACGGCACGATCTACAAGCCGGTGCTCCAGATCGACGGGGTCAAGACCGCCCAGGTCATGCTCCTGGTGGGGACCGACGATGCCGGGGCCTACTTCCCCGACTGGACGGAACACCTGGCCCTGGCCATGGAGATCCAGCAGCAGATGAACTCCCTCTGGCCCGGGCTGGCCCGGCCCATCGCCCTGCGCACGGCCCGGTTCAACCAGCAGCTGACCAAAGGCTCTCTGCTGGTGGAGGTGGGCAGCCACGGCAACACCCTGGAGGAGGCCCTGGCTGGCGCGCGGCTCTTTGCCCGGTCGGCGGCCAAGGTCCTGCTGGAGCGGACGGCAGGGTGACCGGAGAGAAGAAAGAGGACCGAACCCGCCGGGTTCGGTCCTTTTTTGGTTATGTCGTGCCCTGGTCCGGGGCGTCCGGCGCGGCGGACTGTTCCTCGGCGTCGGGGTCCTCGCCGGTGGCTGGCGGCACGGGGTCCTCGGGGACCACCGGGTCTGCCGGGGGCGTGGGCTCTGCCGGAGGCTGCGGCTGGACGGGCTTCTGGGGGACCGCCGGGGGCTCGGACGGGGGCGTCGGGGTCTCCGTCTCGGGCGGGGTGGTCTCCTCGTCGGTGGGCTTCTCTTCTTCCTCCTCCTCGGGGACCTCGCTGCGGGCGGGGGCATTGTTCTCCCCGGGCAGGTAGAGGAGGGGATCAATGGGTTCGTTCTGATACCGCACCTCGAAGTGACAGTGGGGGCCGGTGGACCGGCCGGTGGAGCCGACGGCGGCAATGGGCTGGCCCTGGGTGACGATGTCTCCCGGCTGGACCAGCAGCTTGGAGCAGTGGGCGTAATAGGTCAGGAAGCTGTTCTCGTGGGAGAGGATGACCAGATTGCCATAGGTCCCCCGCTCCCCGGAAAAGACCACCACGCCGTCGGCGCCGGCGTTGATGGCGGTGCCCTGGGGGGCGGCGATGTCAACGCCCCGGTGGAAGTTGGTCTCCCCGAAGATGAACCGGTAGCCAAAGTCCGAGGTAATAGGCCCCTGGACAGGCCAGAGGAAAAGGCAGCCGTCGGGCAGCTCCGGCAGGGTCTTGGTGCCTGTGCCCACGATGAGGGCGGTGGGCTCCGAGAGCAGCACGGCGCTCAGGTCGTTGCTGGCCACGGGCACGCCGCAGCGCTTGACCACCCGGGACAGGACCTCCGTCTGGCCGGCCTGCCCCTCCTGGACCACCCGCTGCTGGCCCAGGAACATGGTGGCATCCTCCTGGGTCTCCAGGGGAGGCAGCACGTCCCGGGTCAGGGTCATCTCCTCCACGGTGGAGACCTCCAGCAGGGGGCAGTTTTGCTCGATGGTGATGGCCGTCCCCTCGGGCAGGGGGGTGCGCAGCTGGTCGCCCAGCAGGGCTTCCAGGTCCACGGCCCCCTCTTCGGCGGTTTTGGCCGGCTGGGGCTGTTCCGCAGCCGGGTCGGCGGCGGCTTCGGCACTGCCGGCAGCGTCCGGGTCCACGGCGCCGGTGTCCGGGGCGGCGGGAAGGGCGGGGGGCGTTTGGTCCTCCTGGCCGGTTGTCTCGTCCAGGGGGCTGGTGGCCAGCGGGGCCTCCGGGGTGAGGGTCAGGTCCGGGTTCAGCGCCCGGAAGCGTTCCTCGGTCATGGAGAAGCAGGCGGTCACCGACTCCAGGGTGTCCCCGGGCTGGACGGTGTAGGGGAAGGTGCGGGGGCTGGGGGCCAGCAGGGCGGCGGCCAGCTCCTCGGCGGTGGCGGTGGGGGTCCCGGCGGCCAGGTATTCATAGCAGATGTCCACCTGGCTGTCGATGTGCAGAGAGCGGGTCTCCGGGGTGGTGTAGGTCTCCTTGACCAGGTTCAGGGCCTGGGTGATGACCTCGGCGCTGTCCGCCGCCCCCACCCGGACGCCGTTGACCGACAGGGTGTACAGGTGGGCCAGCTCCGGGATGCTCTCCATGAGGGAGCCGGTGACGCCGGTGAGGGAGGTCACGGCCTCCTTGGGGGCCAGGGTGGTGTGGACGTTCAGGTCCTGGGGCAGGGTGTACGGCGTTTGCAGGATGGCCGAGGCCCGGGTCTCTGCCTGGGAGACGGCCTGAGTGTAGACGGCCTCCTCCCGGAAAAAGGCCAGAGACTGGCCCTGGGATTCCACCTGATAGCACAGGGTGCAGGACAGGGCGGTGGCGACGCTGGCCATGACGATCCCCGCCGTACAGAGGAAGGGGAGGCTGGCGCGCAGCGGGTGCTTGACACTGTTCTCCTGCTGCGTTTCCCGGAAGCGTTCCAGGCGGTCGCGCAGGGGTCGGTGCGGGTCGGTGTGGGGTGGTGTGTTGTGCATGGGCAACGCCTCCTTTCCAAGGGCAGAAGATCAGGGGAGCAGCTGGATCATGGCGGCCTGGTTGCCCCGCTGGTCGCCCATCTTCCGGTGGGACCAGTAGAGTTCTGGGTGACAGGCGGTACACAGGGACAGGGTGTCCACATGGTCCGGGGTCAGGCCGGCCTGGCACAGCTGCCAGTGGATGAGGCCCTTCAGGTCCACGGCAAACTTGCCGTTTTCCAGGGGCTTGCAGTAGGGGGCGGCCCCGTCGCCCAGCCGGCGGGCCATGGCGGTGGGGACGTCGTCGTGGGTCTCGAAGCAGCAGGGGCCGATGCCCGGGCCGATGGCGGCCAGAATATTTTCCGGCCTGCTGCCGTAGAGGTCCGTCAGCCGGGCCGCGGCCTGGGGCGCGATGCCCAGGCTGGTGCCCCGCCAGCCGGAGTGGACGGCGGCGATGGCCTTTTGGACCGGGTCGTACAGCAGCACGGGGATGCAGTCGGCGTAATAGATGGTCAGGCACAGGCCGGGCTGGTTGGTGACCAGCCCATCCACCTGATAGGGGATGGGGTCCAGCAGGTCGGGCAGGACGTCGGCCCGGGTGGCCTCCCGGATGGCATCCTCGTGGACCTGATGGGTCATGACCAGATGGGTCACGTCCGTCCCGATGGCGGCGCAGAAGCGGCGGTAGTTCTCCCGCACGGCCTCCCGCTGGTCCGGGCGGGAGAGGCCCAGGTTCAGGGAGTCGAAGGGCGCGGCGCTGACGCCGCCCCGCCGGGTGGCAAAGCCGTGGGCCACGCCGCCGGCGGCCGCAAAGGCGTCGGCGGTGTGAAAGACCACGCCGTGGCTGGTTTGCTGGGTGAATGACATGGCAGACCTCACTTCCGGGGGACAGAGGGCTTACTGAGCGGCCTTATCCTTCAGGTAGCAGCACTTTTTGTACTTCTTGCCGCTGCCGCAGGGGCAGGGATCGTTGGGGCCGATCTTGATGGTCTTGCGGATGGGGGCCTTCTTCTGAGGCTCCTCGCTGCCGCCGGACTCGCCGGTGACCTTGGCCACCCGCTCCCGGCGGACTTCGTTGGTCTGGACCCGGGCCACGATGATGCGGCGGATGGTCTCCTCCTGGATGGCCTGGATCATGGCCTCGAACATCTCGAAGCCTTCCTTCTTATAGGCGTCCACGGGGTTGGTCTGGGCGTAGGCCCGCAGCTGGATGCCCTTCTTCAACTCTTCCATGGCGTCGATGTGGTCCATCCAGTATTCGTCCACCACCCGGAGCATCATGACCCGCTCCAGCTCCCGCATGAGCTCTTCGCCCAGGGATTCCTCCTTGGCGTTGTAGACGGCCTGGGCGGCCTGGTCCAGCTCGGCGGTCAGGTCCTTGAGGGACTTTTTGGCCAGCGCCTCGTCGGTGTACTGGAACTGGTCGGCGGGGAAGAAGAGGCCCCGGAAAGGCTCGGTGGCCAGGCGGTAGCTCTCGGCGGTGAAGTGCTTGCTCTCGCCCAGATGGCCCTGGAGGGAGGTCTCGATCCAGCGGCCGATCATGGTGCGGATGAACTGGCCCATGTTCTCGCCGTTCAGCACCTGACGGCGCTGCTTGTAGATGACCTCACGCTGGACGTTCATCACGTCGTCGTATTCCAGGGTGTTCTTCCGGGCCTGGAAGTTCTTGGACTCCACCTTCTTCTGGGCGTTCTCGATGGCGCCGGAGAGGATCTTGGCGTCGATGGGGGTGTCGTCGTCGATCTTGAGGGTCTCCATCATGTTCTGCATCCGCTCGGTGCCGAACAGACGCATGATGTCGTCCTCCATGGACAGGTAGAAGCGGCTCTCGCCGGGGTCGCCCTGCCGGCCGGAACGGCCCCGCAGCTGGTTGTCGATGCGGCGGGACTCGTGGCGCTCGGTGCCCAGGATGAACAGACCGCCGGCGGCCCGGACCTTTTCGGCCTCGGGGGCCAGTTCTTCTTTATGCTTGGCCTCGGCCTCGGAGAACATTTTCCGGGCCTGGAGGATCTCTTCGTTGTCGGTTTCGGCAAAGCCGGTGGCCTCGGCGATCATCTCGTCGGACAGGCCGGCCTTGCGCAGGTCGTTCTTGGCCAAAAACTCGGCGTTGCCGCCCAGCATGATGTCGGTACCACGGCCGGCCATGTTGGTGGCCACGGTGACGGCGCCGAACTTGCCGGCCTGGGCCACGATCTCGGCTTCCTTCTCGTGGTTCTTGGCGTTGAGGACGTTGTGCTTGATGCCCTGCTTGGTGAGCAGCTTGGAGAGGATCTCGGACTTTTCGATGGAGGTGGTACCGGCCAGCACGGGCTGGCCCTTTTCGTGGCAGGCCACGATCTGGCGCACGATGGCGTGGTACTTGCCGGTGGTGTTCTTATAGACCTCGTCGGGGTGGTCCACCCGGATGAGGGGCTTGTTGGTGGGCACCTCCACGATGTCCAGCTGGTAGGTGGCGTTGAACTCCTCCTCCTCGGTCAGGGCGGTACCGGTCATACCGGAGAGCTTTTTGTACAGGCGGAAGTAGTTCTGGAAGGTGATGGTGGCCAGGGTCTTGGACTCCCGGGCCACGGTGACCTTTTCCTTGGCCTCGATGGCCTGATGCAGGCCGTCGTTGTACCGGCGGCCGTACATGAGACGGCCGGTGAACTCGTCGACGATGATGACCTCGCCGTCCTTGACCACATAGTCGATGTCCCGCTTCATGAGGCCCCGGGCGCGGATGGCCTGGTTGATGTGGTGGGAGAGGGTGGTGTTCTCGGGGTCGGAGAGGTTTTCGATGTTGAAAGCCTGCTCGGCCTTGGCGATGCCCCGGGCGGTGAGGGTGACGGCCCGGGCCTTTTCGTTGACCACATAGTCGGCGTCGATGTCCTCGTCTTCCTCCTCCTTGTCGTCCACGGTGGCCTTCACCAGGCCCTTGAGGCCGGCGGCGAAGTTGTCGGCCAGGGTGTACAGCTGGGTGGACTGCTCGCCCATGCCGGAGATGATGAGGGGGGTCCGGGCCTCGTCCACCAGGATGGAGTCCACCTCGTCCACGATGGCGAAAGCGTGGCCCCGCTGCATGACCTCGGCCTGATAGATGGCCATGTTGTCCCGCAGGTAGTCGAAGCCGAACTCGTTGTTGGTGCCGTAGGTGATGTCGGCGTTGTAGGCGGCCTTTTTCCCGGCGGGGTCCACGCCGTGGATGACCAGGCCCACGGTGAGGCCCAGGAAGCGGTAGACCTTGCCCATCCAGTCGCTGTCGCGCTTGGCCAGGTAGTCGTTGACGGTGACGATGTGGACGCCTTCGCCGGACAGGGCGTTGAGGTAGGCCGGCAGGGTGGCCACCAGGGTCTTGCCTTCACCGGTCTTCATCTCGGCGATGCGGCCCTGGTGGAGGATGATGCCGCCGATGAGCTGCACCCGGTAGGGCCGCAGGCCCAGCACCCGGTCGGCGGCCTCCCGGCAGGTGGCGAAGGCCTCGGGCAGCAGGTCGTCCAGGGTCTCGCCCTTCTGGTAGCGGGCCTTCAGCTCGGGGGTCTTGGCCTGGAGCTGGGCGTCGGTGAGGCCCTTGTATTCTTCCTCAAGCGCTTCGATCTTGCGGACGATGGGGTCGATGCGTTTGATCTCTTTGGCCATGTTGGTGCCAAACAGTTTGCTTAAAAAACCCATAGTTGGATAGATCCTTTCGAAAGCGGAAACCGCTGTTGTTTTGCAAAGAAACAGGGCAAACTGCCCCAGAGTCATGGTATTATATCACATTTGGACAGGAGAAAAAAGAGGAAACTGTGAACAAGTGGCGGAAAAATCCACGAAAAATCAAGGTTGTTCCCGCCGCCGGCGCTGTGCTATACTGGGGAAAAACCACGCGAGCGACAGCGCAAAGGAGACAGTTATGGCGGCAAAAAAGAACGAACGCTATCCCCTGGAGATCACCGGCTACGGCAGCGCCGGGGAAGGAGTGGCCCGGCTGGCGGGACAGGCGGTGTTTGTCAAGGGGGCCTTGCAGGGGGAACGGTGTCAGGTCCAGCTGCTGAAGGTGGGCAAACAGGCGGCCTGGGGCCGGGTGGAGCAGGTGCTGACCCCCTCGCCCGGGCGGCAGGAGGCGGACTGTCCGCAGTATCCCCGGTGCGGCGGGTGCCAGTTGCGGCACATGACCTATGAGGAGGAGCTGGCCTTCAAGCGGGAGAAGGTCCAGCAGGCCCTGCGGCGCATCGGCGGCTGGGAGGGAGAGGTCTCGGTGATCCACGGGGCCAGAGATCCCTTCCGCTACCGGAACAAGATTCAGTTTCCGGTGGCAGAGGGGCCGCGGGTGGGCTTTTTCCGGGCCAGGAGCCATGACGTGATCGACGCTCCGGACTGCCTGCTCCAGCCCCTGGCGGCCACCCGGCTGCGGGGGGCGTTTCGGGATTGGATGGCGGCCTATGAGGTGCCGGCCTATGACGAGAAGGCCCATGAAGGGCTGATCCGCCACCTGTATGTCCGGGTGAACCGCCGGGGAGAGTCCCTGTGCGCGGTGGTGGCCAACGGGCGGAAGCTGCCCCATTCCCAGGCCCTGGTGGAGGCCCTGCGCCGGGCGGAGCCTGGGCTGGTGGGTCTGGTGCTGGCGGTGAACAGGGAAAAGACCAACGTGATCCTGGGCAAGGAATACCGGGTGCTGTGGGGGCAGGACTTTTTGGAGGATACCCTGTGCGGGCTGGACTTCCGGCTGTCGGTGCCCTCGTTCTATCAGGTCAACCGGGACCAGACGGAGGTCCTCTATGGCCGGGCGCTGGACTTTGCGGGGCTGACGGGGACGGAAACGGTGCTGGACCTGTACTGCGGCATCGGCACGATCACCCTGAATCTGGCCCGGCGGGCCAAGCGGGCCATTGGCGCGGAGGTGGTCCCTGCGGCGGTGGAGGATGCCCGGGCCAACGCCCGGCGGAACGGGATCGAGAACGCGGAGTTTCTCTGCGCCGACGCCGGGCAGGCGGCCCAGGAGCTGGCCCGGCGGGGGCTGCGGCCGGAGGTGATCACGGTGGACCCGCCCCGGAAGGGGCTGGCGCTGCCGGTGATCGAGGCCATTGTGGAGATGGCGCCCCGGCGGCTGGTGTATGTGTCCTGCGACCCGGCGACGCTGGCGCGGGATGTGAAGCTGTTGGGGGAGCGGGGGTATCGGCTGGAGGTTGCGGAGGCGGCGGATCTGTTTCCGAGGACGGCGCATGTGGAGACGGTATGTTTATTGTCCAAACTCAATGCAAAGCAACATATCGAGATCAAATTGGATATGGATGAGCTGGATTTGACCGATGCGGAGAAGAAAGCCACCTACCAAGAAATCAAGGATTATGTGCTGGAGCATAGCGGCTTGAAAGTCAGCAGCTTGTATATCGCACAGGTAAAACAGAAGTGCGGTATCATCGAGCGTGAGAATTACAATAAGCCGAAGTCTGAGGACGCTAAGCAGCCCCAATGCCCGCCGGATAAAGAAAAAGCAATCAAGGAGGCATTGACGCACTTCGGTATGATTTAAGGAGAGCGGATATGACGCCTTTGATTTCTTGTGAGTTTAACATGGATACTGCTTGTGTTGAACTGAAATTCACTGATGGCAGTATGATTGCGATTGATACAATCGCTGTTGAGAATGAGGTTGCCGACAATATGTATCAGCGGTCAGAGCTGGACTATTTGATCTACAATGACCCGATAGCATACGCCGATTTGATACTGAATGGCGATCCCGAAACCTATTTGAAAACTGTAACGGAATATAAACCCTTAGATTAAGAATAGCCACGATTGATTTTCCTTTTGGAGAGTCAATCGTGGCTTTTTTGTTTGTCTCACAATTATAGGAGAGTAAAAATGTTTTTTTCAAAACGAAGTAATCCTTCATCACGCATTTTGCAAAGTTCGTTGGACATAGCACTTCGGTCAACGGACAGAAAATCCGCAAGCTGTTGGCGGTTAAAAGGAATCGTAAACCTTGCGCTATTCTGACGTTTGGATTCTTCGGATAGATAAGAGATCAATTTTTCTCGTGTAGAACGCTTGGACATATGACCGAGCTTCTGCACGAGTTTTCTGTTTTTCTCAGATATTGCAAAAAAGAGATTTTGCACAACCATAGAGTGAAATCGGCAAGCCGAAGAACAGACGGTAATAATTCTTCTTACATCAAAAAAGATGACGGCACTATCTTCAACCGCAACCACATCATTGAGCAAAGCTCCGCTTTCGGGGGCAATGTATGCTTCGCCAAACATCTCCCCGACTGCGATAGGGTTGATGATAGCTCTGTTTCCCCAATAATCGTCTCGCTGTATGTGGAGTTCTCCATCTACCAGTACGGTGATAAAGCTCATATGTTCGCCTTGACGAAGGACATATTCACCTTTTTTATACTCATGCAAACGTGCATCAAGGCAAGAGAGCATTGCGCCGATTTCTTCTTCGGCAACTCCTGCAAATAGTTTTGTCCTTTTCAGCACAGGGATATAATTTTTCATAAAAAAACCTCATTCTGTTGGAAAAACAACCGACTTGTTTGATATATTATGCTATAATATGCATGAAAAGTCAAGATGTGTAGAACAGACAGGAGGGATACCATGAAACCGAAAATCAAGATAACCTTAGTTGATAAAAAAGGCGAGAACTATTGTCATCGTGGTCATCATATCGGTGACAGCTTCGACTATGACACGGAAAGAGGAAAACTCTGTCCTATGGCAATGCACGTTGCGTTCCCCTATATTGACATTTTAAGGTATGGCGGCGAGCCACCAAAAGCCAAATGCGGTGAAATTCGCTTCTGTTGTCCGGATTGTGATGTTATCAATGTTTTCAAAATTGAAAAGGAGTAAATGTTTATGGTCAGAAAGATTATCAAGATCGACGAAGAAAAATGTAACGGTTGCGGCCTATGTGCAGATGCCTGTCACGAGGGTGCAATCGAAATTGTAGGCGGTAAGGCTTGTCTTACCCGTGAGGATTATTGCGACGGGCTTGGCGATTGCCTTCCTGCGTGTCCTATGAATGCCATATCCTTTGAAGAACGGGAAGCACCTGCCTACAACGAAACCGCTGTGTTAGCTGCTAAGAAAGCTAAGGAAGCTCCGCTACCCTGTGGTTGTCCCGGAACACAATCCAAGTCTATCAAGCGTGAGGAGTGTTCTTGTAGTACGCCAGCAAGTGTACATACTGTTAGCCAGCTCTCTCAGTGGCCTGTTCAGATTAAACTCGTTCCTGTGAACGCACCCTACTTTGATGGCGCAAACCTTTTGGTAGCCGCAGACTGTACAGCGTATGCTTACGGTAACTTCCACAATGAGTTTATCCGTAATCACATCACGCTCATTGGTTGTCCCAAGCTGGACGATGGAGATTATTCCGAAAAACTCACGGCAATTCTTGCGAACAACGATATTAAGAGCATAACCGTTGTCCGTATGGAAGTGCCTTGCTGCGGCGGTATTGAATACGCTGTAAAAAAAGCATTGCAGACAAGCGGTAAATTCATTCCATGGCGAGTTGTAACGGTCTCCACAGATGGTAAGCTATTAGATTAACCGGAGGCAGACGTGAACAGTATTCTCAATACAAATCGAGGTAAGTTTATACTGGGCGTTGCAGTCTGCTTTGCAGTAGCCGCTCTTGCCGTTCTGATAGAATGCCTTATTCCCGGAGATTTGCTGGGGGCATCCATCATTGCTTTGTTTTGGGCACAATGATTAACAGCTTCTTCCATCCGGATTGGTTAAAACCGGCTCTGAAATTTACATCCAAAAAGGTTCTGAAGATTGCGATTGTTCTCTTGGGTGCATCGCTCTCCGTCAACACAATCATGTCAGTAGGCAAGATGACATTCTTCGTAATGATCTTTACCTTTGCGATGTGTTTTGGTGGAGGCTACTTCATTCGCAAGTTGTTTGGACTGAATTGGAAGTTGAGCAATCTGATCTCTGCGGGTACTGGCATTTGCGGTGGCTCTGCTGTAGCGGCGATTGCACCTGTTATTGATGCAGATGACAAAGACATTGCCTTCGCTATGTCCTCTACATTTCTTTTTGACATGGTAATGGTTGCTCTGTACCCGATTATGGGCAGACTTCTGGGTGTGTCTGATATTGCCTTTGGAATCTGGGCAGGAACTTCCGTGAATGATACCGCCAGCGTTGTTGCCTCTGGATATGCTTTTTCCGAAGCCGCCGGTGATTTTGCCACGATGGTTAAACTAACCCGTACCATAGCGATTATTCCGACGGTATTGGTTTTTGCATACATTGGCACTCGTATAAAGCAGAAAGAAATACAAACAGAAAGCGGCGGTCAAAAGGTAAATCTACTGAGAATTATTCCTTGGTTCATTGGAGGTTTCCTTGCGTTGGCTGTTTTGAACAGCATCGGATGTATCCCGGTGGAAGTATCCGGTATTATCAAAAACGTAAGTAAATTCTTAATGGTAACAGCACTGGCAGCCATTGGCTTAGGAACCAGTGTAACCGACTTCAAAAAAGCAGGTTTTGCGCCCATGTTCTATGGAATCACCATTGATACGCTGGTGACATTGACAGCACTGGTCGTTATTGGGTGTATGGGATTGCTTTAAGTAAGTTTTAGCCACAAATCATCGGAAATTGATTTGCGGGCAGTCGAAAACGAAACTGCTAACAATAATTGTTTCATATAACAGGAGGATATTAAAATGACAAATCAAATGTTTTGTTTCCAATGTGAACAGACGGCAGGCTGTAAGGCTTGCACAGGTGGTGCCGGTGTGTGCGGCAAGAAAGCCGATACCGCCGGACTTCAAGATAAGCTGACAGGTGCACTTATCGGTCTTGCAAGAGCAACGGAGGGCAATGAGGATCTTGTTACTGCCGATACTCACAAGCTCGTTCTGGAAGCTCTCTTTACCACAATCACCAATGTAAATTTCAACAACGAAACAATCAATGCTCTGATCGAGAGAGTCGATGCTGAAAAGGAACGTCTTGTTCCGAGATGCTATTCCTGCGCTTCGGCCTGTGGCAGAAACGATGACTACGATATGAATATGCTGTGGGAAGCAGATGAAGATATCCGTTCTCTCAAATCCCTTATCCTATTTGGTATTCGTGGTGTTGCCGCATATGCTTACCACGCATTGGTTCTCGGTTATACCGACGAGAGTGTGAACAATTTCTTCTTCAAGGCGCTGTTTGCTATCGGTATGAAGGATTGGGGAATGGATGAACTTCTCCCTATTGTTCTGGAAGTAGGCGAAATTAACCTCAAATGTATGACTCTGCTTGACAAAGCCAATACTGAAACTTACGGCAATCCTGTTCCTACTGAGGTCAGTCTGACCGTTGAAAAAGGACCGTTCATCATCATTTCGGGACATGATCTTTACGATCTCAGACAACTTCTTGAACAGACCGAAGGTAAGGGCATCAATATCTATACTCACGGCGAAATGTTGCCTGCTCACGCATATCCTGAACTGAAAAAGTATGCTCACTTGAAAGGTAATTTCGGTACAGCTTGGCAGAATCAGCAGAAGGAATTTGCTGATATTCCTGCTCCGATCCTCTTTACTACCAACTGCCTTATGCCGCCCAAGGCAAGCTATGCTGACCGTGTGTTCACCACGGAAGTCGTGTCTTATCCCGAAATCGTACACATTGGCGAAGATAAGAATTTCACACCTGTTATCGAAAAGGCGCTTGCGCTCGGCGGTTATCCTACGGATATGCGTTTCACGGGCATTAACGGCGGCGAAAAGGTAATGACAGGATTCGCTCACAATACTGTTCTTTCTGTTGCCGGTACGGTTATTGATGCGGTCAAGTCGGGTGCTATCAAGCATTTCTTCCTTGTTGGTGGCTGTGACGGTGCAAAGCCGGGACGAAATTATTACACCGAGTTTGTAAAGCAGACACCGGCTGACAGCATTGTTTTGACACTCGCTTGCGGCAAGTACCGCTTCAACGACCTCGACCTCGGAACGATTGGCGGACTTCCTCGTGTAATGGATATGGGACAGTGCAACGATGCGTATAGTGCCATCAAGGTTGCTGTGGCTCTTGCAGAAGCGTTTGGATGCGGTGTCAATGACCTTCCTCTCTCCATGGTGCTTTCTTGGTATGAGCAGAAGGCAGTATGTATCCTGCTGACACTCCTTCACTTGGGCATTAATAATATTCTTCTTGGTCCTTCTCTCCCTGCATTCGTTTCCCCGAATGTGCTGAATTTCCTGGTGGAGAATTATAATATTGCGCCTATCAGCACTCCGGAAAATGACCTCCGTAATTTGCTGAAATGATTTGATATTCAGCAATCATCATTTTTGTATTGCGGAGCATTCAAAAATGAATGAAAACAAACCGCTGCAATTTTCATCCATGCGCAGGATGGAAGTTGCAGCGGTTTTGTATTTTCTGAGGAAAGGTGTCAAACTGCATTTTTACAGTTTGGGTACCATTCCCGAGGAAAATATGCGGGTGTCCAGAGGGATGCAATCCCTTGGCTCTGGGTTTCCAATAGGGGCGAGAAGCATCCCTGTTGGCACACGATTTTGCTTGCAAAGTCTAGTGGGTCGTGTCAAGAATTTTTCGCACTTTAGTTTGCAGACTCTGTTGTGAATGAAGTCATCCAGCAACGGAGGCATCCT
>CAKTSK010000020.1 GCA_934597725.1 uncultured Eubacteriales bacterium | reverse complement strand
TCCTCATCCAGTCTGCCCAGGCCATGCTGGCCCAGGCAAACCAGGTGCCTCAGGGCGTGCTGCAGCTGCTGCAGTAAGGTATTGGTTGTATTTCACAGCATACGTTACGGTGAAAGGTGGGGCCGGCTCGATTGGGCCGGCCCCCTTTCCATGTTTGGAGAAGAGCTTTCTGCCAATAAGGATTGGAAATAAATAAGAGGTTCATAACAATGTGGGAAACGATAAAACGGAATGCAAAAAAGAAAATCTATCTTTTTATCGAAAAAGATGGCTTGGTGGTAATGTTATCTTTTGTGATACTAATCATTTTGGTGGCCATAGCCTTTTGTCAAAAGGCAGAGATTACAGACGTTGTAGATCTTACGGTTTTTTCCGGCATAGTATTTGCTATGGCCTTGAATGTACTTTCAAAAGTGTTTAAGAAATCGATATTGAATCGATTTGAGGACGATGTAAAGCTGACCACGGAATACAAAAAGTTATGTAAAAAATATCAAACTGATTTGTATTGCTACAAGAATCAAGATGGAAAAAGTGTGTGTTTTCCTGTGGCGCAGTTTATGCCATTGAAAGGCTGTCAAATCGAGATCAGGGATACGGATCGTATGTATCAGCTTCCAGAGACGATCCAGGAACATTTTGACGAAATATTTTCTGCACATCAGACATCCAAGATCTATAATCGGCTCCATGTGCGTGTTGACGACTGGGGAAAAGAGGGAAACACATTCTATCTCTCTACCTCCCGTACGACCTATTATAATTCTATGGTCACCAATCGCGCCATGGACTTTCCGTGGGAGAATGGGCTGACCGTGCGAGAAGCACTGGAATATGGCCCTTTTCTTCATGACTTATCTACCTCTGAACTCTCGAATCATCTCGGATTTAATGGATTTATCATGTCTAATGATAACCAGATTCCACTCATTAAGCGAGATGATGATTTATCTATCGGAAAGAAAACTTGCGGCGCTAGTATTAACGCGGCTTTGAATACAGAACATGCATTAGAAAAAGACGGAACATTTCAAAGCCAAGGACTGGTGGCTACTATTCTTCATAAAATTGAAGATGAATTAAAAATTTCTTCTACAGACTTAAAAACATTTGATTTGAATAAGAATTTGATTGCAGTATATCGCGATTTAGTAGAGGGAGGGAAACCACAACTTCTATTCTATGTGGAGTGCCATTTGGATAGAAAGGATATAGAGAAAAAATTTTATCAGGCGTTAGGAAAAAATTACTGGGTTAAACGGAAGGCGGGAAGTGATCCGTTAGAAGACGGGTCCAAGATTTTGTGGATCAAAAAAGAGGAGCTTCACTCCGTATACTTAGATGTAGATAAAATGATACACAACAATAAAAAGTATGAGATGACGCCGTCTGCCGCAGCCAGTTTTGGAATGTTTATAGATGTCATTCTAGAGGAAAACGGCGGGAAATAATATGCGCTCTCACTTTTTCAGGCCCTGAGGCAGGAGGATACCACCGCTGCCCCAGGGCCTTTCTATCCGGTTTACTTTTTCGAGGGATCTGCTATAATGAAGAAAATATGGATCACAGGGAGAACGGAACCATGAAGGTAGATCTGCACACCCACTCCACCGCCTCTGACGGCCAATACCCCCCCGCCCAGCTGGTGGCCCGGGCCAGGGAAGCCGGGGTGGAGGTACTGGCCCTGACGGACCACGACACGATCCGCGGCCTGGACGAGGCCGCCCAGGCCGGGCAGGCCCTGGGTCTGCGGGTGCTGCGGGGGATCGAGCTGGGCGCGAAAGAGGACCGCAACCTGCACATTCTGGGCCTGGGGCTGAACGACCATTGCCCGGCGCTGACCCAGCTGTGCCAGACCATGAAGGACAGCCGGGACGAACGGAAGCACCGCATCATCGCCTTTCTGCGGGAAAAGGGGATCGACCTGGACCTGGCCGAGGTAGAGGCGATGGCAGGCGGCGACGTGATCGCCCGGCCCCATTTCGCCAGGGTGATGGTGCGCCACGGCTATGTCGCCACCACCGAAGAGGCCTTTGCCCGCTATCTGGACACCGACGAGTATCAGCGCATCGAGCGTTTCAAGGCCGACGCCGCGACCTGCATCGCCGCCATCCATGACGGGGGCGGCAAAGCGGTGCTGGCCCACCCCTATCAGCTCCGCTGGGAACCGGCGCGGCTGGAGACCTTGGTCCGTACCTTGCAGGACCAGGGGCTGGACGGGCTGGAATGCTACTATCCCAAGCACACCCCGGCCCAGCAGGCCCAGTATCTCCGGCTGGCGGAGCGGTATGGGCTGGGGATCACCGCCGGCAGCGATTTTCACGGCGAAGCGGTCCACCCCGGGGACCGGTTGATCCCCACGCCCCTGGACGCGGCGTGGCTGTGGGAAGGGACGGAAACGCGGCGTTCCTCCCAACAACGGTTAGGGAGAACGATATGAAACTGATCACCGTAGAAGAACATCTGGCGTGGGACCCTCTGCGCCGGGAATTGGGCAAGTATCTGGGGGAGGAGCTGGCCTGCCTGCAGCAGGCCGGGGCGGCTGGCCTGCCCCTCACCGCCGACCCCGCCCTGTACACAGACCCGGACCACGCCCGTCTGGCAGACATGGACCGGTATGGGATCGCCATGCAGCTGCTTTCCTGCCCCCTCAAGGCCCAGTATCTGCCCCCGGCAGAAGCCCCCGCGCTGGTCCGGGCGTGCAACGATCATCTGGCCGAGGTGATGGGACGGCACCCGGACCGCTACGGCGCGTTTGGGCTGCTGCCCTGGTCCGATCCGGCGGCGGCCGTCCGGGAGGCCCAGCGGATCGCCTCGCTGGGCTTTCATGGCGTGCTGCTGGCCGGGGGCATGGACCGGGAGGGGACCTTTCTGGATCACCCCCGCTATCTGCCGGTGCTGGAAGCCTGTCAGGACTTGGACCTGCCTCTCTATCTCCACCCTGCCGTCCCGCTCAAAGGGGTGCGCGAGCCTTACTACGGCGGCCTGGGGGAGACCTTGAGCGCGCGGCTTGCGCTGCACGGCTGGGGCTGGCACCATGAGGCGGGGGTCCAGCTGCTGCGGGTCATTCTGGCGGGGCGGTGCGACCAATTTCCCCGGCTGCGGCTGATCGTCGGGCATTGGGGGGAAATGGTGCCCTTCTTCCTGTCCCGGCTGGACCACTCCCTGCCGCAGCGGGTCACAGGGCTGGCGCGGACGGTGACGGAGACGGTGCGGGAACAGGTCTATGTCACGCCCAGCGGCATGTTTGACCTGCCGCAGCTGCACTTCTGTCTGGAGGTCCTGGGAGCGGAGCGGATCTTATATTCGGTGGACTGTCCGTTCCTCAGCAACGAGCAGGCCCTGCCGTTTTTGGAGAATGCTCCTCTGAACCAGGAGGAAAAGGAGAAGATCGCCCACGGCAATGCCGAACGGCTGTTTCATCTGGTTTGAGCAGCGTTCTGTAAGCGTGAAAACATAAAAGATGGCCCGGGTCCTCAGCAGACCCGGGCCATTGTGTCGTTACAGTTTGGTGTGGCAGTGGCCGGAGCAGCCCTCACAGCCGCCGCCGCAGCTACAGGAAGAGCCTCCCTGCCGTTTCTGCCGGATCAGGTGGCGCACGACACCGGCCACCGCAGCTGCCAGCAGCACGGTCAAAAGAATGGTGCCAAGATTTTCGAGGAAAAACGCAGTCATAGAGAACCCTCCTTTGTTGGGATCGTTGAGATGGGTACGGGATGATTCAGGTCCCTGCCCGGGACATTGTTTTGCCGGTACGCAGGGTTTTGGCGTCCTGATAGGGGCGGAACAGCTGGAAGAGGATCAGGCCCAGGAAGAACAGGGCGATGATCAGCCCGAGGACGTTCACCGAGCCGGTGAAGAGCAGACCAAGCTGGTAGATGATCAGGGACACCACATAGGCGAAGCCGCACTGGTAGCCGATGGCGAACCAGGTCCACTTGGGGGAGTTCATCTCCCGGCGGATGGCGCCGATGGCGGCAAAGCAGGGGGCGCAGAGCAGGTTGAAGGCCAGGAAGGCATAGCCGGCCAGGGGGGTCATCCCCTCAAAGTCCAGCACGCCGAAGACGCCGACCACTTCCTCCTTGGCGACCAGGCCCATGATGGTGGCCACGGTGGCCTTGATGGAGCCGAAGCCCAGGGGGGAGAAGATCCAGCAGATGGCGCTGCCCAGGATCCCTAGAACGCTGCTCTCCAGCGCCATTTCGGGGTCGAAGAGGAACGCGCCGTCTACCACGCCGAAGGAAGAACCCGCCCAGATGACGATGGAAGCCAGCAGGATGATGGTGCCGGCCCGCTTGATGAAGGACCAGCCGCGCTCCCACACGGACCGCAGCAGATTGCTGACGGTGGGCAGGTGGTAGGCGGGCAGCTCCATGACGAAGGGCGCGGGCTCGCCGGCAAAGGGCCGGGTCTTTTTCAGCATGATGCCGGAGATGACAATGGCGGCGATCCCCAGGAAATAGGCGCTGGGACCCACCCACCAGGCGCCGCCGAACAGGGCCACGGCGATGAGGGAAATGATGGGCAGCTTGGCGCCGCAGGGGATGAAGGTGGTGACCATGACGGTCATCCGGCGGTCCCGCTCGTTTTCGATGGTGCGGGAGGCCATCACGCCGGGCACCCCGCAGCCGGTGCCGATGAGCATGGGGATGAAGGATTTGCCGGACAGGCCGAAGCGGCGGAAGATCCGGTCCATGACGAAGGCGATCCGGGCCATATAGCCGCAGGACTCCAGGAAGGCCAGGAAGAGGAAGAGCACCAGCATCTGGGGCACAAAGCCCAGCACTGCGCCCACGCCGGCCACGATGCCGTCCAGGATCAGGCTCTGTAACCAGTCGGCGCAGCCGATGGCCGTCAGGCCCTCCGCCACCAGCACGGGAACGCCGGGGACCCAGACGCCGAAGGCGGTGGTGTCCGGTGCGGTTTCCATGGCGGTGTCATAATAGCCGGAGATGTCGTATCCGGCCTCGGCCAGGGCGTCGGCATAGGTCCCATAAGCCTCGTCAAAGGCGGCAAAGTCGCCGTCCTCGATCCCGGCCAGCAGGTCCTCTGCGCCGATGACCCCTGCCTGGGCGGCGTCCTCCACGGCGGCGACCATCTCGCGGGTCCACAGGGCCTGCCGGGCGTGCTCGTCCATGGCCTGGCTGTATTCGCTGCTGCCCAGGCCGAGCAGGTGGAAGCCGTCGCCGAACAGGCCGTCGTTGGTCCAGTCGGTGACCCAGGTGCCGACGGTGGTGACCGAGATGAAGTACACCAGCACCATGACGGCGGCAAAGATGGGAAGGGCGGCGAAGCGGTTGGTGACCACCCGGTCGATCTTGTCCGAGACGGTCAGGCCGCCGGTGCGCTTTTTCTGATAACAGCCTTTCAGGATAGAGGCGATGTACAGGTAACGCTCGTTGGTGATGATGCTCTCGGCGTCGTCATCCAGCTCGGCCTCTGCGGCGGCGATGTCGCTCTCGATGTGGTCCCGCACGGCCTTGGGCAGGGCCAGCTGCTCGAGGACCTTGTCGTCCCGCTCGAAGAGCTTGATGGCGTACCACCGCTGCTGTTCGGCCGGCAGGTCGTGGACTGCGGCCTCTTCGATGTGGGCCAGGGCGTGCTCCACCGGGCCGGCAAAGGTGTGCATGGGGACGGTGGTGGTCTCCTGGGCGGCTTTGACGGCGGCCTCGGCGGCGGCGGTGATCCCGTCGCCCTTCAGGGCGGAGATCTCGACCACGTCACAGCCCAGCTCCCGGCCCAGTTCCCGGCAGTTGATCTTGTCGCCGTTCTTCTGCACCACGTCCATCATGTTCACGGCCACCACCACCGGGATGCCCAGCTCGGTCAGCTGGGTGGTCAGGTAGAGGTTGCGCTCTAAGTTGGTGCCGTCGATGATGTTCAGGATGGCGTCGGGACGTTCGCCGATCAGATAGTTCCGGGCGATGACCTCCTCCATGGTATAGGGGGAGAGGGAGTAGATGCCGGGCAGGTCCATGATGGTGACGGATTTGTGTCCCTTCAGCTTGCCTTCCTTCTTCTCCACGGTCACGCCGGGCCAGTTGCCGACGAACTGGTTGGAGCCGGTCAGGGCGTTGAACAGGGTGGTCTTGCCGCAGTTCGGGTTGCCCGCCAGGGCAATTTTCAATTCTCGTTCCATGGGTTCTCTCCTTCTTGCTCTTGTCGTTAGTTGCGGCTAACAGTGGGGGATAAAAAATAGGCTCCCTGCCAGAGCGGTTGGTTATGCCTTGGTCACTTCGATCATCTCCGCGTCTGCTTTGCGCAGGGAGAGCTCATAGCCCCGGACGGTGACCTCGATGGGGTCGCCCAGAGGGGCTGCCTTACGCACGAAGATCTCCGCCCCTTTGGTGATGCCCATGTCCATGATCCGGCGCTTGACGGGGCCTTCTCCGTGGAGCTTGACCACCCGCACGGTGGCGCCGATCTTTGCTTGCTTGAGTGTTTCCATCTGTGTTTCCTCCTCAGACCAGGATCTTTCCGGCCATTTCCCGGCTGATGGCCACCCGGGCTCCCTTCACGTTGACGATCAGGTCGCCGCCGATGGCAGAGACCACCGTGATCTGTCCGCCGGCAACGAACCCGAGGTCTGCCAGGTGCTTCTTCACCTCTGCATTGCCGCCGATTTTGCGGATCAGGGTATGTTCTCCTATGGAAGCTAAGGTTAACGGCATCATCCAAGTCTCCTTTCTGACGATAAAAATTGAATGTTAGAGCTTGCTAACATCTGTTGCAAAGAATAGATTAGCCATCGCTAACCAAGAAAATTATAGCCGTATCTGCCTGTTCTGTCAACGGATTTTTCCCGCCGGGACAGGATTTGGGGGATCGTCCAAAAGATTAGCGCAGGCTAACGGTTAGCCGTGTGCAACATCACCAGAGGGGAGGGAAGAATGCTTGCAAACTCCCCCGGTCTATGGTATGTTATTTTCAGAGAGAATTGCTGCGAAAGGGGCGAGCGTATGCACTTGCAAGAGTCGGGAGAGATGTATCTGGAGACCATCCTGATCCTGTCCGAACGGGGCCGGGAGGTACGGTCGGTAGACGTCAGCGAGTATATGAAGGTTTCCAAACCCAGCGTCAGCCGGGCCATCGGGCTGCTGAAAAACGGCGGGTATGTGTGTATGGACAAGAATGGTTATCTGACCCTGACCGAGGAGGGGTCCCGGGTGGCCTCACATATTTATGAAAAGCACACGGTGCTGACCCGGTTTCTGGTCTCCCTGGGGGTCGAGGAGGAGACGGCGGCGGAGGATGCCTGCCGGATGGAGCATATCATCAGCGATGCGTCCTTTGATGCCATCAAGCGCCACGCGGGTCTGGCATGAGAGGGGCAGATCCCGTCGTTGGAACAAGCAAAAAACAGGAAGCAAGGCAGATCTGGCTGCCTTGCTTCCTGTTTTTTTGCGTTGCAGGACAAAACGCCGCCCTGCTGCGGGGACAGCAGGGCGGCGAAAGGAACGTGGGGTCAGGGGGCCAGAGCACGCAGCTCTTCGGCCCAGGCGGCGTAGCGGGCGACTCGTTCCCGGCTGTCGGCGGCATCTTTGCCCAGGGCCAGGACGTAGACCTTGATCTTCGGCTCGGTCCCCGAGGGGCGGACCACGATGGTGGTGCCGTCGGCCAGAGGATAGCTCAGGACGTTGGAGCCAACCAGAGCCATGGGCGTATCCTGGCCGGTGGCGACGGAATGCTCCAGGCCGGTCTGATAGTCCCGCTGGCAGGTGACCGGGGTCCCGGCGATCTGGGTGGGCGGCGTCTGGCGGAGGGAGGCCATGATGGCCTTCATCTGCGACATGCCTTCCAGGCCGGGCATGACCAGGTTGACGGTTTGCTCGCCGTAGTATCCATGCTTCTCATAGAGGGCGTCCAGGGCATCCAGAAGGGTCATCCCCTGGGCGGCGTACCAGGCGGCCATCTCTGTCAGCAGCAGGGAGGCGGTGACGGCGTCCTTGTCCCGGACGTAGTCGCCGATCATGTAGCCGATGGACTCCTCGTAGGAGAAAATCACATGGCCCTGGCCGGCGGCCTCCAGCTGGTTCTTTTTTTCTGCCATGAATTTGAAGCCGGTGAAGGTGTCGCAGCAGGCCACGCCGTTGGCCTCGGCCACGGCCCGGGCCATGTTGGTGGTCACCAGCGATTTCAGCGCCACCGGCTGGTCGGGCATGGTCCCGGCCCGGCGCTTGGCGGCGATCAGGTAATCCAGCAGCAGCACCCCGGTCTGGTTGCCGGACAGCTGCACATAGCGCCCGTCCTTGTCCTTGACCTGGATGGCCACCCGGTCGGCGTCGGGGTCGGACCCCAGGATAAACTGGGCATCGACCTCTTTGGCCAGCGCCTGGGCCAGGGCAAAGCTCTCCGGGGTCTCCGGGTTGGGAGAGGTCACGGTGGGGAAGCGCCCGTCGATGACCATTTGCTCCGGCACGCAGTGGAGGCGGCGGATGCCCAGCTGCTCCAGAACGTAGGGGATCTGCTGGTATCCCGTGCCGTGGAAGGGGGTGTAGACCATGGTGAAGGTGTCTGCCACCTGGGCCACGGCCTGCTTGTCGTTGCACTGGGCCAGCACCTGGGCCAGGAATTTCTCGTCGGTCTCCTGCCCCATCAGGGTGATGATGCCCTGGGCCAGTGCCGTCTCATAGGGCATGGTCTTGACGTCGTCGAACACATCCAGCGTTGTCATCTGGGCGGCAATGGCGGCGGCGTGCTGGGGCGGCAGCTGTGCGCCGTCGGACCAATAGACCTTATAGCCGTTGTACTCGGGGGGGTTGTGGCTGGCGGTGACGTTCAGGCCGGCGATGCAGCCGTACTCCCGCACAGCAAAGGAGAGTTCCGGCGTGGGCCGCATGGCCTCGAACAGCCGCACGGGGATGCCGTTGGCGGCCATGACGGCGGCGGCGGCCTGGGCAAACTCTTGGGAGTGCAGGCGGCAGTCATAGCAGATGGCCACGCCCTGGGCGGCGGCCTGAGGGCCCTCTGCCAGGATCACCTGGGCAAAAGCCTGGGTGGCGTGGCGGATCACATGGAGGTTCATCCGGCGCAGGCCTACCCCCATGATCCCCCGCAGGCCGGCGGTGCCGAACTCCAGCTGGCTGAAAAAGCGGTCCTCGATGGCTTTGGGGTCGTTGGCGATGGCTTCCAGCTCTGCCGTCTCCTGGGGCGAGAGGGCGCCGCTCTGGAGCCAGCGCTGGTATTGCTGCAGATAAGACGTCATAGGGAAAAACTCCTTTCGGGTGCCGGCGGCCGGTCACTTGTGGTAACGGGTCCCGGCGCTGATCTGAAACGCACGGTACAGCTGCTCCAGGACCATCACCCGGGCCAGATGGTGGGGGAAGGTCATGGGAGACATGGACAGGTGCAGCTGGGCCCGTGCTTTGACGGAAGGGTGCAGGCCGAAGGACCCGCCGATGAGGAGGGCGATCTGAGACGCACCGGCCACCATCCACTGCTCCAAACGCTGGGCCAGCTGGGGGCTGGAGAGGAGATCTCCCTCCACACACAGGGCGATCACTTTGGCGTTTTTGGGGAGTTTGGCCAGAATGGCCTCGCCCTCCTTTTGCAGGGCGGCCTCTACCTGGGCGGGGGAGGGGGCGTCCGGCAGGCGTTCCTCCGGCAGCTCGGTCACCGTGAGTTTGCAGGCGGCGCTCAGCCGCTTGCCGTACTCCGCGCAGGCGGCGGCAAAGTGTTTTTCTTTCAGCTTTCCGACGCAGATCAGGTGGATGCTGACCATAAAGGACCCTCCCAACGAAAAAAGTGGACGGCAGGAGACCCCGCCGTCCACGAAAGAACTGGTGCTGTTTCTCCCCGCCGGGGAGCGGGAGAAAGGTGGCGGGCCTGCCGTGGTTATCCTACGCCGTTGCTGCTGCGCCAGTCATCCTCGGGAATGACTTCCTCATGGATGTCCGCGCCCAGCTTGGCCAGTTTTTCCACGATGCCCTCGTAGCCGCGCTCGATATGATAGACCTGGTCGATCTCGGTGATGCCGTTGGCGGCCAGCCCGGCCACGATCATGGCGGCGCCGGCCCGCAGGTCACAGGCGCACACCGGCGCGCCGGTCAAGGCCCGGACCCCCTCGATGACGGCGATCTTGCCGTTGACCTGGATGTTGGCCCCCATCCGACGGAATTCGTCGGCATACCGATAGCGATTGTCCCAGACGCCCTCGTTGAGGATGCTGGTCCCCTCGGCCAGACACAGCACAGCGGCGATCTGGGGCTGCATGTCTGTGGGGAAGCCGGGGTAGGGCATGGTCTTGACGTTGGTGCTGGTGAGCTTCTTGTTCCGGCGGACCAGAAGGCTGTCGCCGTCCTCTTCGATCTCCACGCCCATCTCCAGCAGCTTGGCGGTGATGCAGTCGAGGTGCTTGGGGATGACGTTGTTGATGCGTACCTCGCCGCCGGCGGCAGCGACGGCGGTCATGTAGGTCCCTGCCTCGATCTGGTCGGGGATGATGGAGTAGCTGCCGCTGCGCAGCTTGGGGACGCCGCGGACCTTGATCACGTCCGTGCCGGCCCCCATGATGTCGGCGCCCATGGAGTTGAGGAAGTTGGCCAGGTCCACGATGTGGGGTTCCTTGGCGGCGTTCTCAATGATGGTCATGCCGTCTGCCAGGGCGGCGGCCAGGAGGATGTTCATGGTAGCGCCCACGGAGACCACGTCCAGATAGACCTGTGCGCCGTGGAGGCGGCCGGTGGGGGAGGCGGCGTAGATAAAGCCGTTTTCCACCTGGATCTCCGCGCCCATGGCATAGAACCCCTTCAGGTGCTGGTCGATGGGACGCACGCCCAGATCGCAGCCGCCGGGAGGGGGGACCTCGGCGCGGCCAAAGCGGCCCAGCAGGGCCCCGATGAGGTAATAGGAGGCGCGGATCTGGCGGGCCAGTTCATAGGGAACGGTTTGTTTATAGACATGGGAGCAGTCCAGCTCCACCGTGGTGGGGTTGACCATGTGAACGCTGGCGCCCAGATCCTTGAGGATCCCCAGGATCATGGACACGTCGCTGATATCTGGAACGTTTTCGATCCGGCAGACTCCGTCCACCAGAAGGGCTGCGGGAAGAATGGCCACAGCGGCGTTCTTTGCACCGCTGATCTCGACCTCGCCGTGGAGGGGCTTCCCACCGCTGATCACATATTTTGTCAAAACGACACCTTCTTTATATGGTTCTCAATCATAGAACTGGATGGAACGGGCAGCAGGACGGCAGCTGCTTGGCCTGGGTCCTGTCTCTATCCTGTCCAGATTCTCCGGGCAAATGTACCCGGCGGCTGGAGGACGGGGCGGCAGCTCCGGAGAGGAGGCCCCGCACATGGCCGCAAAAAAACGGCAGGCAACAAAATCTTTCCCTTTGTTTCGGAGCATCCCTCCCGAAGGAGGACCTCCCCACCAACAGATGAACAGACCACTGCCTACAATTCAAAGCTATTATAGCATCAACTGGGAAAAAATAAAAGAAGAAAATGAACAAATTGTATTTTTTTCGTAAAGAAACAGGCAAGGGGAGGGGGCTGCTTTCCGACCGGATGGGGGAAGGAAGGGGAGATTTTGCAAGAAAACAGAAAGAAACCCGGGCAGAGCAGGACAAAATATAGAGAGAATGTAGAAAATGCCGTCTCTGGGATTTCCTGCCGCCAGGAGACACCGGACCCCTGGCCGCGCCAGCCGGGTCCCCCAGCCCTGAAAAAGCAGCGGCTGTTTCACGCTGCGGCGGGGGAGCGTCCGGCGGAGTCCCCCCGCCGCAGCAGAGGAGCAGCCCGCCGTTCCCGGCGGCCGCTGCACGACAGTATACCATATTTTGGAAGGAGAAATTCCTCGAATCTGCGGGGGAGCCTGACAAAAATGACAAATAGGGGGGAGATGTTTTGTCTCTATTGTCGAAAATGTTGGAATTCGGCATTTTAATCTTGACGAATTGAGTCCACTTTGGTATGATGGACCCATCCTAAAAAATCCCAAGCGAAAAAGGAGGGCGAGACGGGATGCTGTTGACCCGAGAGACGGACTATGCCCTGCGGATCCTGCGGGCTTTGGCCGGCGGAGATCGGATGACGGTACAAAGCATCGCGGACAGCCAGATGGTCCCGAAACAATTTGCCTATAAGATCATCAAAAAACTCAGCAAAGGGGGGCTGGTCTCCATTGCCCGCGGCGCGGAAGGGGGCTGTACCCTGTGCGCTGACCTGAAGGAGGTCTCTCTGTATGACCTGATGCAGGCTGTGGAGGAGGGGTTTCAGGTCATTGCCTGTTTGGAACCGGGGTATCCCTGCTCCTGGCAGGCTGCCAACGGCGCCTGCACCGCTCACTGTCAGCTGGCCCATCTCCAGCAGCGGCTGGACCGGGAGTTTCGCTCCCATTCCCTGCACAGCATTCTCTTTGGCCCAGAGGAATCCTGTTCCTGAGGGGCCATTCTTTCCCAGGAAAAGTAGATAAAAATTATCAAGTATTGAGACCGTGACACAGACGACAAGGAGGTAACGGCATGTATTTCAAGACGACCCAGGCACACGAAGACTTCCGGGCAAAGGTGAGGGCCTTTGCAGAGGCAGAAGTCAAGCCCATCGCCTTTCTGATGGACAAGGACAACCTCTTCCCCGAGGAGGCCGTCAAGCACATGGCAGAAATGGGGATCATGGGCCTGCCCTATCCCAAGGAATATGGCGGCGCCGGGCTGGACGTGACCAGCTACGCCATTGCCGTGGAAGAGCTGTCCCGGGTGGACGGCGGCACCGGCGTGATCCTGTCGGCGCACGTCTCTCTGGGCTCCTGGCCCATCTTCGCCTTTGGCACCGAGGAGCAGAAGAAAAAGTATCTGGTGCCCCTGGCCAAGGGCGAGAAGATCGGCGCTTTCGGCCTGACCGAGCCCAACGCCGGCTCCGACTCCGGCGGCACCGAGACCACCGCCGTGCTGAAGGGGGACCACTACGTCCTCAACGGCGGGAAGATCTTCATTACCAACGCCCCCAAGGCGGACACCTATGTGGTCTTTGCCGTCACCACCCCCGACATCGGCACCCGCGGCATCTCGGCCTTCATCGTGGAAAAGGGCTGGAAGGGCTTTGACTACGGCGACCACTATGACAAGATGGGCATTCGCTCCTCCACCACCGCCGAGCTGATCTTCAACGACGTGAAGGTCCCCAAGGAAAACCTCCTGGGCAAAGAGGGCGAGGGCTTCAAGATCGCCATGGCTACCCTGGATGGCGGCCGCATCGGCATCGCCGCCCAGGCGCTGGGCATCGCCCAGGGCGCTTACGACGCCGCGCTGGAATATGCCAAGGAGCGCATCCAGTTCGGCAAGCCCATCGGCTTCCAGCAGGCCATCTCCTTCAAGCTGGCCGACATGGCCACCAAGCTGCGCTGTGCGCGGATGCTGGTCTACTCGGCAGCAGAGCTGAAGGAGCACCACGAGCCCTATGCCATGGAAGCGGCTATGGCCAAGCTGTACGCCTCGGACATCGCCCTGGAAGTGACCAACGACGCGCTGCAGATCCACGGCGGCGCCGGCTTCATGAAGGGCATGGAAGTGGAGCGTGCCTTCCGGGATGCCAAGATCACCACCATCTACGAAGGGACCAACGAGATCCAGCGGGTGGTCATCGCCTCCCACATCCTGGGCAAGCCCCCCAAGAGCGAGGGCGGTTCCTCCAGCCGGCCCAAGAAGCCCGCCCCCATCACCGGCGTGCGTAAGCGCCACATCTTCCGGGACGGCACGCCGGAGGAGCAGGTGGCTGAGCTGGTGGCCCACCTGCAGAAGGACGGCCACGACTTCACCGTGGGCATCCCCATGGACACGCCCATCACCCAGGCTGAGCGGGTGGTTTCTGCCGGCCAGGGCATCGGGGAGAAGAAGAACATGAAGCTCATCGAGAACCTGGCCAAGGCGGCCGGCGCGGCGGTGGGTTCCTCCCGCCCGGTGGCCGAGACCCTCAAGTATGTCCCCCTGGACCGCTATGTGGGCATGTCCGGCCAGAAGTTCTCCGGTAACCTGTACATTGCCTGCGGCATCTCCGGGGCAGTGCAGCACCTGAAGGGCATCAAGGATGCCTCCACCATTGTGGCCATCAACACCAACGCCGGCGCGCCCATCTTCAAGAACTGTGACTACGGCATCGTGGGCGACGTGAATGTGATCCTGCCCCTGCTGGCCGCCGCCCTGGACACCGGGGAGAAGCAGCCCGCGCCCCCCATGGTCAAGATGAAGCGGCCCACGCCGCCCAAGCCCGAGCCCATCGGCAAGCGGTATGTCTGCGGCGGCTGCGGCTATGAATATGTCCCCGAGCTGGGGGACGAGAACGGCGAGATCGCGCCGGGTACCCTGTTTGAAAAGCTGCCGGAGGACTGGGTCTGTCCCGAGTGCGCCGAAGGCAAAGAAATGTTTATCGAAGCGTAAAGGAGGATTTGACGATGTATTGTGTGCGTAAAGTAACAGACGACCTCTATTGGGTCGGCGCCAATGACCACCGGCTGCACCTGTTTGAGAATATCCACCCCATCCCCAGAGGCGTGTCCTACAATGCCTATCTGCTGCTGGACGAAAAGACCGCCCTCTTTGACACCGTGGACTGGTCCGCCTGCCGCCAGCTGCTGGAAAATGTTGAGCATCTGCTGGCCGGCCGTCCGCTGGACTATCTGGTCATCAACCACATGGAGCCGGACCACGGCGCCTCCATCGAGGAGATCCTGCTGCGCTGGCCCCAGGTGAAGATCATCTCCACCGAGAAATCCTTCATGCTCATGCGGCAGTTCGGCTTCCAGGTGGACAGCCATGAGCTCATCGAGGTCAAGGAAGGGGACAGCCAGAGCTTCGGCAAGCATCTGGTGAACTTCGTGGCCGCCCCCATGGTCCACTGGCCCGAGGCCATGGTCTCCTTTGACAGCACCGCCGGGGTCCTGTTCTCTGCCGATGCCTTCGGCACCTTCGGCGCGCTGGACGGCAAGCTGTTTGCCGACGAGGTGGACTTTGAGCGGGACTGGCTGGACGACGCCCGCCGGTATCTGACCAACATCGTGGGCAAATACGGCCCCCATGTGCAGCTGCTGCTGAAAAAGGCCGGGGCCATCCTGGACCAGATCAAGTTCATCTGCCCCCTGCACGGCCCCGTGTGGCGGAAGGATCTGATGTACTTCATCGACAAGTACGACAAGTGGAGCCGCTATGAGCCCGAGGAAAAGGGCGTGCTCATCGCCTATGCCTCCATGTATGGCAACACCGAAGCGGCTGCCCAGGCGCTGGCTGCCAAGCTGTGCGAGAAGGGCATGTCCAATGTGTGGGTCTACGATGTGTCCAACACCCATGTGTCCCAGCTGGTGTCGGAGTCCTTCCGCCTGAGCCACATCGTGCTGGCCTCGGTGACCTATAACCTGGGGATCTACCCGGTCATGCACGACTATCTGCTCCATCTGAAGGCGCTGAACCTCCAGAACCGGACCGTTGCCATCATTGAGAACGGCTCCTGGGCAGTGAAGTCCGGGGACCTGATGCAGAATTTCGTGAACAACGAGATGAAGAACATGACCGTCATCAACGAGCGGCTCAGCCTGGCCTCCGCCCTGAACGAGGGCAAGGCAGGGGAGCTGGAGATGCTGGCCGACGGCATTCTGGAATCCATGAAGGACAACTGACCAACAGAATTGTATCAATGTATTGCAGGACGGCATGGCAGAAGCGCCATGCCGTCCTGTTGGTTTGTAAGCAAGAGGGGATAGAAACCGGCAGGGCCTCTCCTGAAAAGGGGGAGAGGCCCTGCCGGTTCGTTGCTTCTGGGCAGTGCCATCAGTGCAGCAGCGGGGAGGCCGGCTGCGGCGCGGACAGGCAGGGGCGGACCAGCACCAGGGCGCCCTGCCGCGCGGGAAAGACGCTGACCTCCAGCGCCGCCGGGACCGGCCGGTTGGCCTGGACCAGCGCACGGCGCACCAGCGGCAGGACGGTGCGGCGGGTGAGGACGGGGGGAACTTCTTCCTGGGAAAGACAGAGCGCCAGCCCGGCGCCCATGGGGGAAAGGATCATAGGGGACCTCCTGGAACGGGAACAGTAGGGCTGTGCGGCAGACAGGCCGCCAGCCGATGAGAGCCATTATAGCAGGGGCGGGACGGCGGCGCAAATGCAATGCTTACCAGGGAAAAAAGTTGGCAGTCTGGCGGAAATATGCTATACTAAGCTCGAATCAGACCCGCCGGTCTCCTGTCGGAGACCGTGCAGTATTCTGTCGTTTTGGGGAGCATTTCCCGGAAAGCGAGGTATATGAACATGGAATTCAAAGAAGAAACGCTCAGCCAGGAACGGTGCTATGAGGGCATCATCGTCAACGTCCGCCGGGACCGCGCCCGGCTGATGGATGGCCGGGTCACGAACCGGGAGGTGGTGGAACACCGGGGCGGCGTGGCCGTGTTTGCCATGGACAACCAGCAGCGGGTGGCGCTGGTGCGCCAGTACCGCTACCCCATGGGGGAGGAGACCCTGGAGCTGCCGGCCGGCAAACTGGAACAAGGGGAGCAGCCCCGGGACAGCGCCCTGCGGGAACTGGCCGAGGAGACGGGGCTGGTGCCCCAGACCCTGGAATCCATGGGGTGCAGCTATTCCTCTCCGGGCATTCTTTCCGAGCGGATCTATCTGTACTTTGCCAAAGACCTGACCCAGGGACCGCCCCGGCCGGACGACGGAGAGTTTGTAGAGACCGTCTGGGTCCCGTATCCCGAGCTGCTGGAGATGGTCCGGCGGGGCGAGATCCAGGACGGCAAGACGTTGGCGGGGATCCTGAAGGCCTCCTTCCTCCTGGATGCCCCCCGGAAGTGAGGGGGTGCCGGAATGGACCGAAAACAGCGGGTGCTTGTGGTGGAGGACGAGAAAAACATCGTGGACATCCTTCGTTTCAACCTTCAGAAAGAGGGCTATGAGACCTTGGAAGCCTATGACGGCGTCACCGGTCTGCGCCTGGCCCTGGAGGAAGCGCCGGACCTGATCCTGCTGGATCTGATGCTGCCGGGGATGAACGGCTTTGAGGTGTGCAAGCTGCTCCGGGACAAAGGAAAGAGCACGCCGGTGCTCATCATCACCGCCCGGGAGGAAGAGAAGGACAAGATCCTGGGCCTGGATCTGGGGGCCGACGACTACATCACAAAGCCCTTTTCCATCCGGGAGCTGATGGCCCGGGTGAAGGCCAACATCCGCCGGGTGGCCATGGTGGGCCGGCCAGCGGACAACGCCGGCGACGTGCTGGACCTGGGCCGGCTGGTGATCCGCCGGTCGGACAGCCAGGTGACCAAGGACGGCGAGCGGCTGGAGCTGACCCAGCGGGAGTTTGAGCTGCTGACCTATCTGGCCTCCCACGCCGGGCGGGTCTTTTCCCGCCAGGAGCTGATGGAGCGGGTGTGGAACTATGAGGGCTATGTGGGGGACGTGCGCGGCGTGGATGTGGCCATCCGCCGCCTGCGGGAAAAGCTGGAGGACGACCCCGGCCAGCCCAAGTACATCATCACCCGCCGCGGGGCGGGCTATTACTTCCAGAGCGAGCTGTGACCCGCCGGAGAAGAGAGGGGGAGCGCTGTGCTGCGAAGCCTGCACATGAAGCTGGTGCTGATCATGATCCTGCTGGTGGCCTGTCTGATGACCATTGCCGGGGCCTTTCTGATCAATTCCGTCAACCGGTTCTATCTGAACCAATTTTATACCCAGATGGTAGACGTGTTCAGCAAGGACACGGAGTTTGTCCGGGACCTGGTCACCGCCCGGGAGGGGGAGAGCGATGGCAGCCAGGCCATCAACGAGATCCTGGTGGCCAAAATGGGTCCCTTGGGCGTGGACGGCAAAAACCGGAATTTCTACATTTTGGATGGTGCGACGGGGGAGATCCTGGCCAGCTCCGACGACAGCGTCAGCCAGACGCTGGAGCAAGTCACGCCCAACCTGCTCATCGCCCTGAACGAAAAACGGGAGGGGAACGAGAGCGACCTGACCGCCAACTACATGGACCTGGCCCTGCCCATCTCCCGGGGGGGACAGGATTACATCGTGTATATCCTGGACCAGCGGGCGGCGGTGCGGGAACTCAACAGCCAGCTCTTTCAGCTGATCATCGAGGCCCTGGTCTTTGGGCTGGTGATCTCCATTCTGCTGTCCTTCCTGCTCTCCCGGGCCATGGTCACGCCCATCCGCGCCCTGACCAGAGGCGCCAAGCGGGTGGCGGCCGGGGACTTCGGCCATGAGATCCAGGTGGAGTCCCACGACGAGATCGGCGTGCTGACCAACGCCTTCAATGGCATGGCCAGCCAGCTCCAGGTGACCATCCGGGAGGTGGACAGCGAGCGGGCCAAGCTCAGCGCCCTCTTTCTGCACATGACCGACGGGGTGGTGGCCTTCAACCAGAGCGGGGAGGTCATCCACGCCAACCCGGCCGCAGAGGAGATGCTGGACCGGGCCATTCCTTTGGGGAACCAGGTGACCTATGAGGAACTGTTCGGGGAGATCGCCCCGCTGGACGACGTCCTCAACCTGGAACGGGATTGCCTGGAGAGCGAAACCGTCCGGGGCGAGCGGATCTTGCTGCTGTTTCTGGCCCCCTTTGACCGGGAGAAGCAGGTGGGGGTGCTGGTGGTGGTCCACGACGTGACCCAGCAGGTGAAGAACGAGACCATGCGGAAAGAATTTGTGGCCAACGTCTCCCATGAGCTGCGCACGCCCATCACCAACATCCGCAGCTATGCCGAGACTTTGTCGGAAAACCCCGACCTGCCGCCGGAGATGAACGCCAGCTTCCTGGGGGTCATCCTCAACGAGAGCGACCGGATGATCCGCATTGTGCAGGACCTGCTCACCCTGTCCCGGTTCGACTCGGGCTACAGCGAGCTGAGCCTGACCAGCTTCCCCTTTGCCGCCCTGCTGGAGGACAGCTATCAGGCGGTGCGGATGGAGGCCCAGCGGCGGGGCCACGCCCTGTCGCTGCTGGGAACGGAAGGGCTGCCGGTGATCCGGGGCGACCGGGAACGGATCTTGCAGGTGATCATGAATATCCTCTCCAACGCCATCAAGTACACCCCGGACGGCGGCAGGATCGACATGTCCGCCGGAATGGAGGGAGACTGCGTCTGGCTGGAAGTGGCCGACAACGGCATCGGCATCCCGCCGGAGGACCGGGACCGGATCTTCGAGCGGTTCTACCGGGTGGACAAGGCCCGCTCCCGGGAGTCCGGCGGCACGGGCCTGGGGCTGTCCATTGCCCAGGAGATCATCCGCCAGCATGAGGGCAGCCTGACGCTGGTGGACCAGCCCGGGCCGGGGACGACGGTGCGGATGACGCTGAAGATCGCGGGGCCGAAGCCATGAACAAGAACGAGAGGCGCCGGAAGATCGACCGGCTGGAAAACGCGCTCATTGTGCTGCTGGTCTGCACGGCGCTGGTGCTCATCGGGCAGTCGGAGCTGTTTCGCGGGGCGGCGGGCGCCGGCAGCGGTACGGGGGCCCAGACGGTGTTTACCGGGGTCCAGGACACCGCCCTGTCCCGGGGGCTGCCGGCGCGTCTGGTGGTCCAGACCAGCCAGGGACGCTACGGCGTGCAGTATGACAGGCCGCGGACGGTGGGACTGTACCGGGACGACGGCTTGCAGGAACTGCTCCTGCAAGCCGTGGACGACATGAGCGCAGCCAAGAGCAGCACCAAGGAGGACTGGCAGGAGGCGCTCTCCCAGACGGGCAGCTGGGTCTATTATGACTTTCTCTACAACATCTCCTTCACCAGCCGGAACGACGAAGAGGAGGGAGAGGGCCGGCGCTTCCTCATCACCACCCGGTCTGGCCGAGCGGATCGTCTGTACTATTACAACGACGAGACCAAGGATTACTATGTGAGCCAGCTGCGGGACAATTTGTCCCTCCCGGCCAGCCTGCTGGGGCTGCCGGACAACGGAGCCCGGTTTGCTTTTGAGGTCCCGGAAGTGGCCTCGCTCCTGGCCCCGGACATGCTGCTGCTGAACGAGACGCCGTATTGCCCGGTCTACCGGGTGTCCAATCCCTTGCAGCAGCTGGACGAGGCAGGACGGCAGGCCCTGGCCTCGGCGCTGGACTTCAACCTCCGGGCGGCAGCCGTCTATGAGGCTGCCGACGGCACGGTGATCCAGGAGGGCGCAGACACCCTGCGCCTGCAGAAAAACGGGAAGCTCACCTTCCATGCGGCAGAAAGCGGCCAGGCCCGGTATCAGGCCCTCTCCGCCCGGGAGAAGGACTTGCAGATCAAGGCCGAAGAGATCCTGAACGGACTGGCCGGAGACTGGATGGGAGACGGGCGGATGTGCTGCCAGAGCATCGAGACCCTGGAGGACGGCACCGTGGCCCTGACCTTCTGCTACCTGCTCAATAATACGCCCGTCCAGCTGTGGGGAGAGGGCTGGAGCGCCCAGTTCCTCTTTGAGGGCAGGGAGGTCACCTCCTTCTTCCTCTATCTGCGGCAGTATACCCTGGCCGACCGCTCTCAGCAGGTCCTGCCGGAGCGCCAGGCGGCGGCAGCGGCGGACGCCCTGGGGCAGACGGGGAAAGAACTGCAGCTATGCTACCCGGACGACGGCACGGCCACGGAGCTGGCCGCCGAGTGGATCGTCCGGGAAGAGACCTGAGGAGGGATGGCCATGGAACGTTCCAACGTGAAGCTGACGGTGATCTTTCTGCTGGTGGTCCTGAACCTGTTCCTGCTGGGGTCCTCATTGTTTCAGCAGGCGCAGTCCCGTTCCTATGAAAACACCACCCGGGAACAGGTGCTGCGGTATCTGGACAGCCGGGGGGTGACGGTGGCGCGGAACGTGGTTCCCTGGCACAGCGGCCTGTCTGTCAAGCGGGGGGAGCTGACAAAGCAGCTTCTGCCCGACCAGGAGCTGCCCGGCGGAGAACTGCCCGCCCACTACGAGATCCAGACCGCCCGGGACGCGGCGACCCTGCTGATGGATTTTGTCCAGGGCCTGTCGGACAACGGCTGGTCCTGCGGGCAGATCAATGCCATTCAGGAGGGCTACCAATACAGCGGAGAGGGAGAGCGGGCGGTCCTGACGCCCATGTGGCAGGTGGAGACCGATGGCGGTGCGTTCCTGCTCAACGGCGCGGAAGGGACCCTCAGCAGGGCTTCCGATCCAACCGAAGATTAAAAAACCAGCGGGATGTACGCAGACATCCCGCTGGTTTTTTGTGGGTCAGAGGAGATCGTATTTCTCCTTGAGCTGTAAGATCCGCAGCACACTTTCGTCCAGGCGCTGCTGGGAGACGGTGCCTTCCTTCACGGCGGTGAGGAGGGTGTCGTAGGCGGCGGTCAGGTCCTCCGGCTGGAGGAGGAGGTCTGCGCCGGCCTGGAAGGCCATAAGAGCGGCCTGACCGGGTTCGTAGGCGCTGGTGATGGCCGGGTCAGAGAGGGAATCGGTGACGATCACCCGGGCAAAGCGCAGTTCTCCCCGCAGCTTTCCGGTGATCATTTCCCGGGACAGAGAGGCAGGGAGGTCCCCCTGCTGGGCGGCGTTGGGGGTGGTCAGGTGGGAGACCAGCACGGCGTCTGCGCCCCCGGCCATCCCCGCCTGGAAGGGGTAGATCTCCCAGGTGAGCATCTCCTGCCAGGTTTTGGGGGTGGTGAGGAAACCGGTGGCGGCATCCCGGGCGGCTCCGCCGATGCCGGGGAAGTGGGTCAGGGTACAGCCCAGGCCCGCCTGGTGAAAGCCCTCTGCGGCGGCGCTGATCATCATAGCGGCCTGTTCCGGATTACTGCTGAAAGCGCGGACGTTCAGCGCCGGGTCGGTGGTGACGTCCGCCACCGGGGCCAGGGTCAGATGAAAACCCAACTCCCGCAGAAAGCCGCCCAGGGCCACGGCGGCGTCCTTGGCTTTGGCCGGGTCTCCGGTGGCGCCAATGGCACCCGATGTGGGGACCTGCGGCGGCTGGAAGCCGGATAGACCGGCAAAGGGAGAGGTGTCCTCTCCCTGGATCACGAACAGCGGCGGAACTTTGGCGGCTTTGGTCAGGCTGTCCATCAGTTTGGTCAGTTGGTCCGGGTCCTCCAGGTTGCCGGGGGAAAAGAGGATGCCGCCGGCGGGGCAGTCTTTCAGGCGTTTCCGGGCGCTGTCGGACAGCGCGGTGACCTGTTCTGCCCCGTCCAGCGCCTCGGGGGAGAGCAGGAAGAGCTGCGCGACCTTTTCCTCCGTCGAGAGCTGCGCCAGCACCTCCTGGGCGGAGCCGGCGGTCACGGGTTCCACCGCGCCGGGTTCTTCCTGCTGAGCGGGGGGTGGTGTCTGGGGGTCCTGCTGCTGGCCGCAGCCGGCCAGCAGAGAAGCCAGCAGGACGGACAGCAGAAGGGGAGCAAGACGCTTTGCGTTCATGGGAGGTCCTCCTTTCAGAACCAAAAGGGAAGGAAACGCGCGTACCGGAGCGGTACGCGCGTTTGTGGTTGCTGGGAAGGGAAGGGGAACTCAGCCCTCTTCCTGGATGGCCTTGGCGTCGTCAATGGCCTTCTGCTGGGCGGCAGGGGGCGCCTCCTCATAGCGCACGAAGCGGAAGGAGAAGGTGCCGCGGCTCTGGGTGATGGAGCGCAGGTCGATGGCGTAAGAGGTCATCTCAGCCATGGGGACCTCGGCCTCCAGGATCTGGTTGCCGTCGTCGGTGGGGTTCATGCCCATCACGCGGCCGCGCCGCTTGTTCAGGTCGCCCATGACGTCGCCCAGATAGCTGTCGGGAATGGTGACCTTCAGCTCGCCGATGGGCTCGAGGATGGTGGGGCTGGCGTTGGCGATGCCTTCCTTATAGGCCAGCTGGGCAGCGGTCTTGAAGGCCATTTCGTTGGAGTCCACCGGGTGATAGGAGCCATCGTACAGGGTGGCCTTCATGTTCACCAGGGGATACCCGGCCAGCACGCCCTTGTTGGCGGCCTCCCGCAGGCCCTTTTCCACGGCGGGGAAGAAGTTCTTCGGCACGCTGCCGCCGAACACTTCCTCGGCAAAGATCATCTCTTCGGACTCATACTGAGGCTCGAAGCGGATCCACACGTCACCGAACTGGCCGGAGCCGCCGGTCTGCTTCTTGTGGCGGCCGTGGGCCTCCACCTTCTTCTTGATGGTCTCGCGGTAGGGCACACGGGCGGGGCTGAGCTCAGCCTCCACGCCGAAGCGGCTCTTCAGGCGGGAGACCAGCACGTCCAGCTGCATGTCGCCGGCGCCGGAGAGGACCACCTGACGGGTCTCGGCGTTGTTGACCACGGTGAAGGAGGGATCTTCCTCGTTCATCCGGGCCAGACCGGCAGCGACCTTGTCGTCCTGGCCGCGGTTCTTGGGGGCGATGGCCTTGGAATAGCAGGGCTCGGCGAAGGGGATGCCCTTCAGGGCCACCACTTTCCGGTTGTCGCACAGGGTGTCGCCGGTCTTGAGCTTGTCCATCTTGCCGATGGCGCCGATGTCACCGCAGGAGAGCTCCTTGACCTCCTCGGTCTTCTTCCCGCACAGGGTATACAGCCGGCCCAGCTTTTCCGCCGCGCCGGTGCGGGCGTTGACCAGGGGCAGGTCGGAGGTGATGACCCCGGAGAGGACCTTGATGAGGGAATACTTACCATACTGGTCGGAGATGGTCTTGAACACGAAGGCAGTGGGAACGCCGCCGGGGGAGACCACGAAGTCCTCGGTCTGGCCCTCCTGGGTGGTGGCCTTGTGGTAGTTGCCCTCCATGGGGTTGGGCAGCAGGTCCACGATATAGTCCATGAGCATCAGAGAGCCCATGCAGTTGACGGCAGAGCCGAAGAGGACGGGGAACATGGACAGCTCCCGCACGCCCTGACGCAGGCCCTGGATCATTTCGGAATAGGTGAAGGCCTCGCCGCTGAAGTACTTGTCCATCATCTCGTCGGAGGTCTCGGCCACGGATTCCTTCAGGGCTTCGTTGAACTCGGCCACCACGTCGGCCTTTTCGGCGGGGATGTCGACCTCGACCCGCTTGAAGTCCTGCAGCTCATAGGCGCGCTTGTTCAGCACGTCGATGAGGCCGGTGGTCTTCTTGGCCTCGTCCCACATGGGGACCACCAGGGGGGCGATCTTGTTGCCGTACCGCTCCCGCAGGGCGTTGAAGGTGGCGTTGTAATCGCTGTTCTCCTCGTCGGTCTTGGAGATATAGATGAACCGGGGCATGTTGCGCTCCTGGCAGTATTTCCAAACCTTTTCAAAGCCCACGGAGATGCCGTCCTTGGCAGAGCAAACGATGATGGCGGCGTCAGCAGCCCGCAGGGCCTCCATGACCTCGCCGGAGAAATCGAACGCGCCGGGGGTGTCCAGCAGGTTGATCTTACAACCCTTGTATTCCAGGGGCGCCACCGAGGTGGAGATGGAGATCTGACGGCGGATCTCCTCGGAATCATAGTCGCAGACCGTGTTGCCATCGGCGCAGGTTCCCATGCGCTTGATGGCGCCGGTCATAAACAGCAGGCTCTCGGCCAGGGCGGTCTTACCGCTGCCGCTGTGGCCCACCAGACAGACGTTACGGATGTTTTGCACGGAATAGCTCATAGCAAGTTCTCTCCTTATTTGATCTCGCACAGGAGAGGAAGCCCCTCTCTTGTGCCCCGACGGAGTTGCATGCTCCATGGTGATGGAACAAGTATACAACAAGAGAGGGAAAGTGACAACATAAAAAATGAAAAATAGCTAAAAAAACCGCAAGAAGCCGGAAAACGGCCGGGGCAGGGCAGGGATCAGTCCCAGACTTCGGGGTCTTTCAGCTCCCGCTGGATGCCGGCGGTGACCCGATAAACGTCCTCCAGGGTGGTGATTTTCGAGATCTCTCCCTTCCAATAGCCGGCGTGGGGCACGCCCTTGAGGTACCAGGCGTAATGCTTGCGGGCCTCCAGACAGGCGATTTTTTCGCTCTTGTACTGGGCGGCCATCTCGAACTGGCGCACGGCAGTCTGGCACCGCTGGGCCAGGGGCGGCAGGGGCGGAATGGGCCGGCCCTCGATGGCGGCCTGGGCCTGCTGGAAGATCCAGGGGTTGCCGAACACGCCCCGGGCGATCATGACCCCGTCGGCCCCGGTGTAGCGCAGGATGCGGGCGGCGTCCTGGCCGGAGAAGACGTCGCCGTTGGCGATGACGGGAATGGACAGGGCGTTCTTTACCTCCCGGATGTAGTCCCAGTTGGCGGTGCCGGCATACATCTGGACCTTGGTGCGGCCGTGGAGGGTGATGGCGGATACCCCCACGTCCTCCAGCTGCTTGGCCAGGTCCAGGCAGACGATGCTGCCCCGGTCCCAGCCCAGGCGCATTTTGACGGTGACGGGGATCTCTCCCGCGCCCCGGATGGTGGCCTCGGCCACCCGGCAGGCTTTGTCCAGGTCCCGCAGCAGGCCGGAGCCGTCCCCGTTGTTGGCCACCTTGGGCACGGGACAGCCCATGTTGATGTCGATGATGTCCGGGTGGACGGTCTCCCGGATGATGGCGGCACCCTCCTCCATGCAGGACAGGTCGCTGCCGAAGATCTGGACGCCGGCGGGGTGTTCCTCCTCTCCCAGCCGCATGAGGGGAAGGGTCTTTTTGTCCTGGTAGCACAGGGCCTTGGCGCTGACCATCTCGGTGATGGTGTATCCGGCCCCCAGCTCACGGCAGATGGTGCGGAAGGCCAGGTCTGTGACCCCCGCCATGGGGGCCAGGACCAGCTTGGAGTCGATGGAGACAGGTCCGATCTGCAACGGGATCACCTCATTTCAAACCATAAAAATTCTAAACAAAATATTTTAGCACAGCCGTTGGGCGCGTGACAAGATAAAAATCGAAAACAGGGGAAAATCCCATTGCAAACCGGGGGAAATATGGTATGCTAAGAGCATTGCGATTTTTTCAGAATGGAGGGAGCCACATGGAGAGGCCAAACCGTCCCAGGCGTACCCTGGGGGCCTTGCGTGCTGAGCTGGTGTTCAGCGGCGAGAGCCTGCGTATCAATGGCCGGGGCCTGCTGCTGGGCCTGGTGGTCGGGCTGCTGGTGGGGGCCTGGGGCGGGCTGTTTGCCCGCCTGCTGGAGGGCGCGGCCCTGGTGCGGCAGCAGACCGCCTGGGCCATCTTTCTGCTGCCCCTGGCCGGGATCGTGGTGGTCTGGCTGTACCGCCGGGGCGGCATCAAGACCGCCGGAGGAACGGATCTGATCATCCAGGCGGCCCGGGGGGAACAGCCGGTGTCCCGGCTGCTGGCGCCGGTGATTTTCCTGGCCACCCTGCTCACCCACTGCTTTGGCGGCTCCGCCGGACGGGAGGGCGCAGCGCTGCAGCTGGGCGGCTCTTTGGCGGAGTTCGTGCGGAAAGGGGTGCGGATGGGGGAGGAGTTTCAGGACCTGGCCATCATGTGCGGCATGAGCGCCGGTTTCTCCGCTGTCTTTGGCAGCCAGATCACGGCCGCCCTGTTTGCGCTGGAGATCTCCTGCGTGGGGATGCTCCCGCTGGGGGCGCTCTTTCCCTGTGTGGTCTCCTCCATCACCGCCGGGACCCTGGCCCGGGCCATGGGCGTGCGGGCGGTGAGCTTTTATTTGACGGCCTCCACGCCGGGGCCGGTGCAGTATGGGCAGGTGCTGGTGCTGGCGGTGGCCTGCGGGCTGCTGAGTATGCTGGTCTGCTATGCCTTCGACGGGGTGCGGGCCGGGCTGGAACGGCTCTTCCCCAACCCCTATCTGCGGGTCGTGGCGGGGAGCGTGGGGGTGATCCTGCTCACCCTGCTGCTGGGGAGCAAGGAATATCTTGGCACGGGAGATGCCCTGATCTATGGGGCCATCCATGACGGCCAGGCGGCCCCGGCGGCCTTTGCCTGGAAGATCCTGTTTACGGCGCTGACCTTGGGGTGCGGGCTGAAGGGGGGAGAGATCGTGCCCTCCTTTGCCATTGGCGCCACCTTTGGCTGTGTGGTGGGGCCGCTGCTGGGCCTGCCGGCGCCCTATGCGGCGGGGGTGGGGATGATCTCCATGTTCTGCGGCGTGACCAACTGTCCGTTGTCGGCGCTGGTGCTGGGGTTTGAGGTCTTTTCCTTCTGCAACCCCGGCGGCTTTCTGATGGCCGTGGCGGCCAGCTTTCTGGTCTCCGGTTATGGCGGGCTGTATGCCAAGCAGAAGTTTGCGTTCTCCAAGCGGCCGGACTCCGCCGGGCTGGGCCGGGAGGACCGGCAGGACAGGGAGGAGTCCTTTTGAGTTTTTGCTATGACGCATCAATCACTGTGAGGAGGTTATCTGTTTGGCAGATTCCTTGGAGAACGTAGAGGCCCGAAATAAAATTGGACAAAGGATAAAAAAATATTGCATTAAATATGGTGATATTGTATCATAATGCATAGGCAAGTAAAAATTGATTAGAAAGGAAAGAGAACATCATGAAAAAACTTCTTGCTTTTGCGTTGACCTTCTGCTTGATGATCAGTCTGAGTGCGCCTGCATTGGCGGCGGGCAGTGGTTTGGGCAACTTTCAAAAGACGGACACCTATACCGGTCAGTTTGCCGATGTGCCTGCTGGTCATTGGGCGGCCCCTTCGGTGAAGCTGTGCTATGAGTACGGCCTGATGAAAGGGTCTGCTTCCAACCGGTTCAATCTGGAGGGGAATCTTACGCTGGCTGAAGCGATCGTCATGGCGGATCGCATCCACGAGATCTATACCACAGGTCAAAGTACCATTTCCAACGGAGATCCTTGGTACCAGCCCTATGTGGACTATGCCGTGGCCAACGGCATCATTGCTGCCGAGGGCTTTCCGAACTATACAGCCAAGGCGACCCGTGCGCAGATGGCCCAGATTTTTTACAATGCGCTGCCGGCATCGGAGCTGGCCCCCATCAACAGTGTCGCTTCCCTCCCTGATGTGCCCTCTTCTGCGCCCTATGCTGCGGCCGTAATGGCCTTATATCAGGCTGGGGTACTCACTGGCAGTGACATGTATGGCACGTTCCACCCGAACAAGAATATCAAGCGTTCAGAGGCTGCTGCCATCCTGACCCGGATGGCCCTGCCTGCCCAGCGCCAGTCAGTGGTGCTGATGAAGCATGTTAACCAGGGCAACATTAACTTTGCCGTACCCCAGAGCGCCCAAGCCGACAGCAGCAATGGCCTGTACCTTCTGCTGTCCCAGGATGCCCGGGCTGGTGCTCTGTTTTATGAGGTCCAGGACAGTAACCTCCAAGGCGTGGACATCACCATCCTGTCTTCCCAGGAGATGACCCGGCTGCTCACCCAGTCCTTTGCACAGGCGGGTTTGACCGTGGGCGGTGGTCAGTCCACCAAGGTGACTTTTGGCGCCCTGCCCGCCTACCGGACCACCGGGACCCTGACCATGGACGGGATGACTATGGACAGTGTCTTTTTCACCTACATCTCTGGCAGCACCATGACCATGATTTGTCTGGTGGCCTATGAGAACGATGCTGTGCTCACCAGCATGGCCAACGGTCTGACCGTCGGCGGCTTCTCGCCCAGGCCCCAGATGTAAGGGAAGTGGAAGCTGTCGCTGCACCGATCGCCTACCTCCGCCGGGACCGGAAGATGGTCCCGGCGGTTTTTTGTGCGGTTTTGGTCGTACAAAAAAGGGAGCAGGCCCTCTTGACAGAAACACTACTTTGCATTACAATGTACTTGGCAATACAAAGTAGTTGGAGGTGAAGCCATGATCCCCTCTCAGATGCTCAAAGGGATCTTACAGGGCAGCGTGCTGGCCATTTTGGGGCAAAAGGAGACCTATGGCTATGAGATCGTCCAGGACCTGACAGCCTACGGCTTCGGCCACATCGCCGAGGGGACGATCTACCCCCTCTTGCTGCGGCTGGAAAAGAGCGGGTTGGCCTCTGTCCGGTTCGTGGAGGCGGGGCTGGGACCCCGGCGGAAGTATTATACTCTGACCGACCAGGGGCGGGAGGCGCTGGCCGACTTTCAAGCCAGCTTTCGGGAGATGACCGCCGCCGTGGAGCGGCTGCCCGGATTTGAGAAGGAGGAAGGAGCATGAACCAAGTCAAAAAGCTGCTGCGGGAGAACAACGCCCGGGAAAGCGCTCTGACCCCGGAGGCCCGGAAAAAGATGACCGACGTGGTGGTCTATCTCCGGGGACAGGACCTGAGTATGCTGGCCCAGGAGGAGATCCGCCGGGACATCCAGGAGATGGTCCTGGCCGCGCAGGAGCGGGGAGAGACCATGGACCAGGTGGTGGGCGGAGACTACCGGGCCTTCTGTGAGGAGATCGTGGCGGCGGTTCCCCGGCGGTCCCGGAAGTCCCGCTTCCTCAGCACGGTGGGGGACCTGCTGCCTGCCCTGTCGGTGCTGCTGGGGATCTGGACCGTCAACCGGGTGGTCCATGCGCTGCTGGCGGGCAGCTCGCCGCTGTACCTGGCAATGACCAAAGGAGAGGTGGTCTCTCTGGCGGCCATCCTGATCTTAGGCGCAGGAATGGTAGAATGGATCTGCCGCAGCGCGCTCAAGGACGGAGAGAAAAAGCAGAATATGCTGCTGCTCTGGCTGCTGGTGGTGGGGGTGCTGGCGGCGATCCTGCTGCCCACCCTGTTCTGGAAGCAGACGCTCTGCACGGTGTTTCTGCCGGTGGCTGTGGTGGTCACTTGCCTGCCTGCCCTGCTCTCCTGGGGGCTGAGCCGGAGAAAAGAGGGGTAAGAGGTCCTTGCTTCGGCAGAAGATCTGTGATAAGATAGCCCCAGAAACGAATAAAAACGGCGCAGAACACGCGCCGTCGGGTGAGCACCTACCGGATGTAAGGCTATGGTTCCTTGCATCCGGTTTCGTTTTGTGAGAAAGGAGAGAAAAAACATGTGGAATTTGCTGTGGCCGATGCTGTTGGTGGTGGGGTCCAACACGATCTATAACATCTGCGCCAAGTCCACCCCCACCCACCTGAATTCCTTTGCGGCGCTGACCATCAACTATGTGGTGGCGGCGGCGCTGTCCCTGGCCCTGTACTATCTGATGCCGGGGGGAGAGAAACACCTGCTGCAAGAGATCTCCCAGACCAACTGGGCCCCGGTGGTCATGGGCCTGTCGGTGGTGGGGCTGGAGCTGGGCAACATCTTCATCTATCGGGCCGGGTGGAAGATCAGCGTGGCTTCTCTGGTGGCCAACCTGGCGCTGGCCTGCATCCTGGTGGTCGTGGGTGTGCTGCTGTACAAGGAGGTCCTCACCGTCCGGCAGGTGCTGGGGATGGGGGCCTGTGTGGTGGGCATCCTGCTCATCAGCCGCTGAACAAAGAAACCGAAAAAGCCGCCTGTCTGCGGGCCTCGGAAGAGGGCAGACAGGCGGCTTTGTGGTTACTGTTGGGCGAAATAGTCCCGGGTCTGCTGGGCGTTGTGCATGACCTCGGCGGTGAGGGCCTCGAAGGAGGGGAACTTGCGCTCCTCCCGCAGGAATTTGTAAAACTCCATCTGGATCTTCTGGCCGTACAGATCCCCCTGGAAGTCCAGGATGAATCCCTCGATGGTCAGCTGGTTGCCGTCGTCCACGGTGGGACGGGTCCCCACGTTGGTCACAGCCAGATGGGTCTCGCCGTTTTCCAGCAGGACTTTGGTGGCATAGACGCCCTTGGCCGGGGAGAGCACATTCTCCTTCAGCCGCAGGTTGACCGTGGGAAAGCCCAGGGTGCTGCCCAGTTTTTTCCCGTGGGCCACCCGGTCGCTGAGGGTATAGGGATGGCCCAGGAACTGGTTGGCCCGCTCGATCTCCCCCTGGGCCACCAAGGTGCGGATGTAGGTAGAGGAGACGGTGATGCCCTCCTGCTCCACCTTGGGGATGATGTCGCAGCCGATGCCCATTTCCTGGCAGGCCTGCTGTAAGCGCTGGGGATTGCCCTCGCCCTTATACCCGAAGTGGTAGTCATGGCCGGCGACGAGATGGACCGCGCCCAGATCCCCTACCAGGGTCTCGGCCAAAAACTCCCGCCAGGGCTGCTTCATGCGCTGGGGGGTGAACGGCTCCACGATCACGTCCTGGATGCCGTAGTATTTCCGCATCAGGTCTGCCCGGTCCTCCGGGGAGGTGAGCAGCGGTGTGGGACGGCCTAAGATCACCGTCTGAGGATGGGGGTCAAAGGTAAAAGCAGAGGGGATGGCGCCCAGCTCCTGGGCGACCTGGGCGGTGCGGCGCATGAGGGCGCCGTGGCCGTTATGGACCCCGTCAAAAAAGCCCAGGGCGATGACACGTTTTTTCTGTTCCAACTTCGTTACACCTCGAAAAAGCTTTTGATAGTGGTCAGCCGGCCCTGCTCCTGGCGGGCCAGAGCGAGAAACTCTCCCTGTAAGCCGTAGACCCGGTAAGTCCCGTCGGGAGCCTCCTGATTGACCGGGGTTCCATTACGCAGCTTCTTTTCTGCGCTGGCGGAGGAGAGGCAGAGCGGGGGATGGGCGGCAAAATAGGCGTCCACCGGCAGCAGCAGGGCGGCAGGATCGTCTGCCGCCTGGACCTGTTCCAAGGTCACCGCCTGATCCAGAGAAAAGCCCGCCGCTTTGGTCCGCTGCAAATGGTACATGGTCCCGCCGCAGCCCAGGGCCTGGCCGATGTCATGGCAGAGCGTGCGTACATACGTCCCCTTGGAACAGCCTACCCGCAGGAGGTAGTCTGTATCAGAGGACTGGGCAGTGATCTCCAGGGCGTGGATGGTGATGGGCCGGGGGTCCCGGTCCACCTCCTGGCCCCGGCGGGCCAGCTCATAGAGCTTTTGCCCCTGCCGCTTGATGGCGGAGTACATGGGCGGGATCTGGAGGATCTCGCCCCGGAACCGGGGCAGAATGGCTTCCACCTGGTCCCGGTCCGCCGTGACCGGGTGGGTCTCCAGAACGCTGCCGGTGGTGTCCTGGGTGTCGGTGACGGTTCCCAGGCGCAGCCCGGCCAGATACTCCTTTTCTCCCTCGGCGGCAAATTCCACCGCCCGGGTCGCCCGGCCGACGAATACCGGCAGCACGCCGGTGGCCATGGGGTCCAGGGTCCCGGCGTGGCCGATGCGGCGCTCCCGGAGTATGCCCCGGAGCTTGGCCACCACGTCGTGGCTGGTCCACCCGGCGGGTTTGTCGATGATGAGGATGCCGTTAGCCATGGCGCTGTACCTGCTCGATGGCGGCCAGCATTTTGGCCTTGGCCTGCTGAGGGGAGACGGTCAGGGTGCAGCCCGCTGCCGCCGGATGGCCGCCGCCGCCGTGCAGGGCGCAGACGTCGGAGGCGTTGAGGGTCTTGCCGTCGGTACGCAGGGAGATCTTGCACTCCTCGGGGGCCAGCTGCCGGATGGTGACGGCGTTCTGGACCCCTTCCAGCTGGCCGATGAAGGAGGCGATGTCCTCTAAATCCTCCTCGCTGGCCTGGAGATCCCGGATCAGGTCCAGGGTCACATAGGCAAAGACCAGGGTGCCGTCCTGCATCCGCTCCATCTCCTGGACCAGGCGGCTCTCCACCTGCATCCGCTTGAAGGATTTGGTGCGGAAGTGCCGCTTGTTCACCCACTGGGCGTCGAAGCCCGTTTCCATGAGGGCGGCGGCGATCCGGTGGGTGGCGGGGGTGGTGTTGGAGTAGACGAAGCACCCGGTGTCTGTGGCAATGGCCATGTAGAGCAGCAGGGCGATCTGGGGGGTGATGGTCACATCCATTTCCAAAAGCAGGCGGTAGATCAGCTCGCCGCAGGCGGCGCAGCTGGGGTCCACGCAGGTTTCCTGCCCATAGGCCTCATGGGAGCCATGGTGGTCGATGGCCAGACAGACCCTCTCCCGATAGGGGAACGCGCTGGCGGGGAACATCTCCAGGGTGGCCGCGTCCACGGCGACGACAGCCTGGGGAACGAAGTCCGCCGGGGCCAGGACGCCCTCCAGGTAGGGGGCAAAGAGGCCGTGGGCATCCTCATTGGGCAGGAGCCAGGCGGTCTTTCCCTTCTGGCGCAGGGCATGGCAGAGGGCAGCGGCGCAGCCGATGGTGTCCCCGTCGGGCCGCCGGTGGGTGAGGATGAGGACCTGATCCAGGGTCAGCAGCTGCTGGGCAGCCTGTTGGTCGGTCATGGTTCTCCTCCTGTCTCTTTCTGCTCGATGTCATTGAGCAGCTTCAGAATATGGGTGCCCTTATCAATGGAGTCGTCCTCCTGGAAGAGCAGCTCCGGGGTATAGCGCAGGGAGAGGGCACGGCCCAGCTCCCGGCGGAGGTAGCCGCCGGCGGATTTGAGGCCCCGGATGACCTCCTTGCAGTCTCCCCGGTCCAGCACGCTCACAAAAACCTTGGCATAGCGCAGGTCGGGGGTGGTGTCCACATGGGTGATGGAGACCAGCCCGTGGACCCGGGGGTCCTTCACCGTTCGCAGCAGCACAGCCAGCTCCCGCTGGATCTCTTCGTTGATCCGTCCAATGCGATTTGAGGCCATTTCGCCCCTCCTTTCATCTGTCCGTAAAACCGGTGTCCCTTCCCGCGGCGGGGCGGGGATGACAGGCCCCGCGCCGCCGCAGGAGAGGGATCACCGTTCGATTTCTTCCATGACAAAGGCTTCGATGATGTCGCCGACCTTGATGTCGCTGTACTTCTCGATGCCGATGCCGCATTCGTAGCCCTGGGCCACTTCCTTGACCGCGTCCTTAAAGCGCTGCAGGGAGGCGATGGTACCCTCGTGGATGACGATGCCATCCCGCACCAGGCGGACCTGGGCGTTGCGCTGGACCTTGCCGTCGGTGACGTAGCAGCCGGCGATGATGCCGGCGCCGGTGATCTTGTAGACCTCCCGGACCTCCACGGTGCCCAGCGCCACTTCCTTGAACTTGGGGGCCAGCATACCCTTCATGGCGGCCTCCATCTCGTTGATGCAGTCGTAAATGACCCGGTACATTCTCATGTCCACCTTCATCCGCACGGCGGACTCCTTGGCGTTGGCGTCGGGGCGGACGTTGAAGCCCACGATGATGGCGTTGGAGGTCGAAGCCAGCATGACGTCGGACTCGTTGATGGCGCCCACGGCGCAGTGGATCACCCGCACCCGGACCTCCTCGTTGGTCAGCTTCTCCAGAGAAGCCTTCACGGCCTCGGCAGAGCCCTGCACGTCGGCCTTGACGATGATGTTCAGGTCCTTCAGCTCGCCCAGCTGGATCTGGGAGAACAGATCGTCCAGGGTGACCTTGGAGTTGCCGGCGTTGGCGGCCATTTTGTTCTCGTGCTTGCGCTGCTCCACCAGCTCCCGGGCCATCCGCTCGTCGGCCACGGCGTGGAAGTCGTCGCCGGCGCCGGGCACTTCGCCCATGCCGGTGATCTCCACGGGCACAGAGGGACCGGCGGAGTTGATCTTCCGGCCCTTGGCGTCGGTCATGGCGCGGACACGGCCCACGGCAGTGCCGGCGATGATCACGTCGCCCTGGTGCAGGGTGCCCTTCTGGACCAGCAGGGTGGCGATGGGGCCGCGGCCCTTGTCCAGGCGGGCCTCGATGACGGCGCCGTGGGCAGAGCGGTTGGGGTTGGCCTTCAGCTCCCGCATCTCGGCGGTGAGGGCCACCATTTCCAGCAGGTTGTCGATGCCCTGGCCGGTCTTGGCGGAGATGGGGCAGCAGATGGTGTCACCGCCCCACTCTTCGGTGACCAGACCGTACTCGGTCAGCTGCTGCTTGACCCGGTCGGGGTTGGCCTCGGGCTTATCCATCTTGTTGATGGCCACGATCACGGGGATCTCGGCGGCCTTGGCGTGGTTGATGGACTCCACCGTCTGGGGCATGATGCCGTCGTCGGCGGCCACCACCAGGATGGCGATGTCGGTGATCATCGCGCCGCGGGCACGCATGGCGGTGAAAGCCTCGTGGCCGGGGGTATCCAGGAAGGTGATGGGGGAACCGTTGACCTCCACCTGATAGGCGCCGATGTGCTGGGTGATGCCGCCGGCCTCGCCCTCGGCCACCTGGGAGTTTCGGATATAGTCCAGCAGAGAGGTCTTGCCGTGGTCGACGTGGCCCATGACCACCACCACGGGGGCGCGGGGGGCCAGATCTTCCTCTTTGTCCTCGGCGGTGTCGATGAGCTTCTCCTCGATGGTGACGATGACTTCCTTCTCCACCTTGCAGCCCAGCTCCATGGCCACCAGGGCGGCGGTGTCATAGTCGATGATCTCGGACAGGGAGGCCATGACGCCCAGCTTCATGAGCTGCTTGACTACGTCGGCGCCGGTCTTTTTCATCCGGGAGGCCAGCTCGCCCACGCCGATCTCGTCGGGGATCTTGACGGTCAGAGGGGTCTTTTTGGCGATCTCCAGCTGGAGCCGGCGCATCTTCTCCTGCTCCTCCTGGCGGCGCTTGTTGCCGAAGTTGGCGCCCTTGCGGTGGTTGCCGCGGCTCTGGATCTTCTGCTTGCCGCTCTGCATCTTGTTGGCCCGCTCGGGAGCCAGGGTCTCCAGGTGCTCGTCGTACCGGGCCAGGTTCACGTTGCCGGCCTTCCGGGTGTCCACCAGTTTCTTTTCGGGGACCCGGGTGGTGGGACGATTGGCCGGCTGCTGGCTCTGGGCCTGGTTGTGCTGAGGCGCTTTGTCCTTCTCGCCGCTGCGGGGGTTGTCGGTGCGGGGAGGACGGTCACCGGAGCGGCCGCCCTTGCTGCCCTCGCCGCCGCGCTTCTGTGCCGACTGCTTCCGGCCACCGTCGCGGTTGTCCCGGTTCTCCCGGGGACGGTCGTTTTTCGGGGCCTCGCCGGCCTTGGGGGCGTTGGCGAAGACGGTTTGCAGGTCGTCCACCTGGTTGTGCTGGGTCAGGTATTCAAACACGAGAGACAGTTCCTTGTCGTCCAGGACCTGCATGTGATTTTTCGGGGTCGTTGCGTAGGTGCTCAGGATCTGGGTGATGTCCTTGGTCTGCTTTCCAAAATCCTTGGCTACCTCATGAACACGATACTTTTCAAAACTCAAACGAAGCCACCTCCATCACGGCCGGCCCAAGACCGGCCGCTTGTTTGCTCTTTTCACTCGGACGCCGCGCCGACAGCGCGGCTGCGTACATATCTCATCAAAGGGGGCGCGGCTCAGGATGCGTCGCTGCCGGAGGGCGTTCCGGCGCCGCGCTTCTTGCGCCGGCGCGCGCCTTTGTTCTTGTTGGGGGAGTGTTTTTCCTCCCGGCGTTTTTTGACCCGGGTGGCCTTGTGAGACAGGGCCTCCCAGGCCGGACCGTAGGTCTCCGGATCTGCCTTGGCCAGCTGCTGGGCCACGGAGGCCGCAAAGCCGACGTCGGTCAGGGCCAGCATGGCGCAGGCGCTGCGCCCCAGGCCGCTGCCCAGTTCTTCCTTGGACAGGGGAACGGTCAGACAGATGGTTTTTCCGGCTTGGCTGAAGTGGTTGGCCCGGCGGATGGTGTTGTCCGCCGCGTCGCTGGCCAGCAGCAGCAGGTAGCCTTTGTGGCACCGGCAGGCGGCTCCGACAGCCTCCTCTCCCACGGCAAGCCGTCCCGCTCTGAGCGCCAGGCCCAGAAGGGAGGGAAGGTTATCCATCTGGATCACCCCCCTCCATCTCCGCTTCCAGGCCGTCATAGACGGCGTCAGGGATGGGCAGGGTGAAGGCCCGTTCCAGGGCCTTGGCCCGCCGGGCGCGCTTCAGGCAGGCCGGGTCCGGGCAGAGGTAAGC
>CAKTSK010000019.1 GCA_934597725.1 uncultured Eubacteriales bacterium | reverse complement strand
ATCTATGAGTGGGCCGAGGGCTACATCGAGTCCTGCGTGGCTCAGGGCATCGTCGACGGCGTGGGCGGCACCCGCTTTGCCCCCGCTGGCAACGTGACCGCTGCCCAGCTGGCTAAGATGCTGCTGGTCGGCCTGGGCTACAACGCCAAGACCGAGAACTTCGTGGGCAACACCTGGGAGACCAACGTCAACTATCGTGCTTCCCAGAAGGGCCTGTACAACGGCCTGGAGAAGATGGACACTTCCGCTCCTGTGACCCGTGACCAGGCTGCCCAGATGGTCTGGAATGCTATGCAGGCCTATGTCGTGGAGTACAAGGACGGCGTGGTCCAGGACAAGGTCGTTGGCGGGACCATGGACAAGATCACCCTGCTGCGGGACCGCTACAACGCCCTGATCAGCGTGGGTACCCTGACCACCATCGACAAGGCTGAGCTGGGTATCTCCATGAATGACACCGACAAGCTGGCCAGCGATGATCCCTATGTGAGATCCTTCTCCAAGCTGGACAAGGACTACAGCGGTCTGATGGGTCAGAAGGTCAAGGTCATCTACAACAGAAACCACAGTGACCAGGTCCTGGGTGTCTTCTCCACCAGCGACAACACGGTCTACTCCGTGATTGCCAACGAAACCTCCAAAGACGACAACAAAGTCAAGTTCGGCGGCAAGTCCTACAGCGTGGATGGGGATTTGAAGACCTTCATCAACGGCAAGGAAGATCTCACCACCTCCCTGAAGGAGCTGGACAACAACACCCTGAACCCCAACGCTTACACCTTCGTGGACTCCGATGCCAACGGCCGTCTGGACACCCTGGTGGTCAAGACCTATGATGTGGCACAGGTCACCTATGTTGCTTCCGACAAGATCATTGCCGGTGGTCAGACCTACAAGTATGCCGACGAGAACATCGCCGACGGCATCAAGAAGGACGACTGGGTCGTGATTACCCACAACCTGTACAAGGACAACCTGGACATCGTCAAGGCTGAGATGCAGACCGGCACCCTGAACGGCACCCGTCTGGACCGGGATGTTACTCCCTACTTCGACGGCGCTGAGGGGCTGGGCAAGGCGGATACCTACAACGAGTATCAGATCGGCGACACCTGGTTCAACGGCGGCGAGAAGCTGGTCCAGTCCAAGGCCAGCGAGAACGACCTGCACGTTGTCCGTCCCGGCGAAAAGGTGGAGTACATCGCTGTCAACGGCGTGATGTTCTATGTGAAGAAGGCTTCCGGCGACGCTGTGGGCCGTGTGGCTGATGTTGCCATGGTCATCGAAAGAGACGACACCAGCGTGCGCGACGAGGTTAAGATCGCCTTCTTCGACGGCACCACCAAGACCGTCACTGTCAACGACAAGAGCAAGGTGCCCTTCGATGGCGAGGATAAGCTGACCGTAGGCACCGTCTACGAGTATGACGTGACCAACGGCGAGTATCGCTTCGAGACCCTGAAAGACGGCGTGGCCGAGGAAAAGTATGAGAACTACTACGGCGACCTGACCTGGCGCGGCAAAGACAAGGCCCTGGCAGCAAAGACCTTTGACAATCTGGTCATTGACGACAACGCCCAGGTCCTGCTGTATAAGGACAATAAGGTTAAGGCCATCAGCGGCAAGCAGTTCAAGGCTGGCGATGTGTTCAGCAGAGTTGTTGAGAACAAGGCTGTCTACGGCTTCTCCGGCGACATGAATGGTCTGGACCGCATCGGTGCGCTGGCCGTGGAAGTCAATAATCTCGAGAACATTGTAAAGACCTGGAGCAACTACGGCTACATCGTCACACAGCCTATCAAGACCGGCAACAACAAGATCGAGTACACCATCTGGACCAAGGACGGCAACATCACCGTTCAGGAAGACAAGAACAGCATCACTGAGCGCGACAAGGGCACGGTCATCGGCTTCGACACCCTGACTGAGCTGCCCAGCACCCCCTCCGGCGACAACAAGGTCACCCACCTGATCGACGACGTGGAGAAGCTGGATGCTGATGAGATCACGTTCACCGCTGTCGTGGACTCCAACGACAAGTCTGTCAAGTTCTCCGCTAAGCCGGTCTATGCTGACGGCGCTGAGCTGGATGTGGCTGGCACGATTCTGTACATCGACTCCGACGAGGACGATATGGAGATCGGTGTGAAGGACGGCTCCATCAAGGACGCTCAGAAGATCAACGGCAAGTGGCAGGCCAACGCACTGGTCATCGGCAACAACGGCGACATCGAGCTGCTGATCGTGGACCAGGGCACTTACCTGAAGAACGACGTTTACAAGGGCAATGTCGGTGGCGCCAACACCGTCTACGGCGACGGCTCCGTGACTCCCGATCCCAAGCCCGAGCAGCCCGAAGATCCCAACACCGTTCCTGAGACCGAGGCTGGCTACACCGTCAACATGGTGAACACCCAGCTGATGGTTGATAAGAAGTCTTACAACAATGGCTATGTGTACTTCCAGCTCCGCGATGATCAGCTGCCTGGTGTGACCAAGGCAATCGTTGACTACACCATCACCGACGACAAGCTCGGCACCGAGATGGGCAACGCTGACGTGATCCGCGGCGAAGACGGTACGTTCAATGTGGTCAAGGTGGCTTACACCCCGAACGTGGGTGCGAAGGTCATCCGCATCCAGCTGAGCAACCCCGTCGCAAACACCTACACCCTGACCACCGACGAGAATTGCCTGCTGGATCTGGGCAGCGTCACTACCATTGGCAAGGGCGCTACCGAGATCAAGGCTACCGTCAAGTTCCCCGCCGGTGTTGCCGAGGCTGAGAACGCTACCATCAAGGTCAACGGTCAGCCCACTGGTTTCACCGTCGAGCAGGACAACAGTAATTTCGCCAACACTGGTTCTGACACGCTGACCAACGGCAAGGAAGTTGTCATCACCCTGGATGACGGTGCTTCTGGGGCCATTGAGCTGAGCACTACTGCTACTCTGAGCTACAATGCTTCCATCGACACTTCCGCTGTGAAGGTCGATCCCAATGGGAACAACATCGCTGTTGTCACTCCCACCCAGCCTACGGCTGCGATTGCAGCAGCCAGCGCCGCGAATCTCTCGGACGGTTCTGTTGCTGTAAAGTTGCTGAATGTGGCTGCTGCCAACGACAAGCTGATTGTTTCCTACACGGTTAATGGTAAGGCTCAGGCAGATGTTGAGGTTACTTGCACCGCTACTCAGGATCAGACTATCGCAAACACCGATCTGAAGTGGACCGGTGACGCGAAGGATCTGACCAACGTGGCTGCTGATGGTGTCAAGATCGTGATCACCAACATTCAGTTCCAAAAGAAGACGAATATTGAGGTTAAGAATGATTCTTTGGAAGGCCTCGAAAACGTTGTCTCCAAGGTGATGATCAATACCACGGAGACCGGCGAGGAGATTACGAAGGGTGGTGCTAATTTGAATCTGGTCGCCGGCAAAGAGTACACCCTGACTGTGACCACAGGCAGCAGTGTGGGTTCTGACGATGTCAATGTCGTGCTCAAGAATGGCTCCTCGGAGATCCAGCTGGGCACCATCAAGGCTAACACCGCAAATCAGACTAAGCTGACCTTTAAGTTTGTGGCTCCCGCTGATCTGAGCGCTACTGGCGTTACCATTGAGAAGAAGGTCTGATTTAATTCACATGTTTTACTGAATCAAACCAGACACAGAAGGCCCCCTCGCAAGAGGGGGCCTTCCCCTTCCCCCGTATTACGCGCTGGGGAAGATTCCCGCCGGACCAAGCTGGCAGCACAACAGAACATCCGTCGTGTCGGGCCTGCCGGTCTTGTCGTTCCTGTGGGAGAGGTTTTCGTGGGACGCAGGATAGGAGGGAGGTTTTGAAAATGGGCGTATGGGATAAGTTGAAAGATTTACTCTTGGACGAATTGTTGACACGCATGACAGATTACTTGCATGAGAAAAAACGTCTGGATGCGTTGGAGAATGCCTTTGATTGCTTAGAACGAGAATTTGAGGTTACTTATGAGGGTACCATTGTTTCAGACGGCGCATTTTATGAATGCATTAAGAATTGCCATATCTTGTACCGGTTGATTGAGTATGTGGAGAACAACACAGGAAGGAAGCAACCGACAGAGGTGTTCCTCCAAAGTCTTTTGGAAGATATTTTGGATCGGATCTCTGCGTATACGACGAAGTCTCTGAACCGCAGAGATCGTGCCATTATCGAGCGTTTTTTATTGGAGGCGCTGTCTGGGGTGGAGTCGCACTTTTATGGGGAGCTTTCGCCCCAAAATAAGTTTCTTGCTTATATAGTGAGACGATGAGGGGAGCCGGATGGGGAGATTCGGACATCCCTTGACGCCCTGATTGACCCGCAAGGATCTGAGACGGCAGCAAGGTGTGATATCTACAGGAGTGTTGAGGTCTCTGCGAAACTTCCCCCTTTGAAAGATGGTGCGTACTACTTGCAGTATATTCGGGCAGGGAAAGATGAGTGGAATCACCATGGCGACTTGGAGAACAATAGATATCTGATGCAGGAGGGACCAGAGGGTGAATTTTCTGTTGTTCTGGAAAGTGTTCCTGTAAATCTCGGCTTTCAGTTCAAATGTCTTGTCCGGTATGAGTGCGATGACAGCGCCAGTGCGATCTATGAGACGCTGCAGAGAAACTTGAACCCTCAATATCGGTCCTCAGGATTTTCCGACTACCACGAACCCCCCTATTTGTCGAGTTCTGTGAGTGGTGCGGACTATCAATATGAACTGATCGATTTGCCGGTAGCTCAGAAGAAGGAGCTTTTCTTCGTGTTGCCGGGATATCCTCACTATATTGCACACCCCTATATAAACAATTATTTCCCGGGGGAAATTTATTCTCCGCACAGGGACAGGGAAGGCAATGAACAAGATACTGTAAACTCGTAAGACAGACGATGGGAGAACAACATGATACAACTGAGGTAATAGACCTCCGAGACGCTTCTCGGAGGTTTTTTGTTTTTTGTGCCCCATCCCTGGCACAAGAAATTGTCCTGGCGGGACAGATGCACGGCCCTGCCACCGCAGAGACGGAAGTTGCCGCTACCGGCAAAAACAAGCGCAGAAAACGAAGCAACTGGATAAACTTTTTGCCGATACTGTGGTATACTACCCACAAGGAGGTGGACACGATGCCCTATTGCTCTGTCGCAGAGACCGCTGTCCGCTGGAAGGTGTCGGAACGCACCGTGCGGAACTACTGCGCGCAAGGCCGGGTCCCCGGCGCATTCCTGACCGGAAAGACCTGGAACATTCCCGCCGAGGCAGAAAAGCCCCTGCGGCGCAACGCGAAACGATCCAGCGGGCCGGCATCTTTGTTGGATGTCTTGCAGGAGGAAAAAGCCGCCAAACGCTCCGGCGGGATCTATCATCGGGTACAGATCGAGCTGACCTACAACTCCAACCACATCGAGGGCAGCCGGTTGTCCCACGACCAGACCAGATTTATTTTTGAGACCAACACCCTTGGCCTTGCCGACGAGACCGTCAACGTAGATGACATTATGGAGACGGCCAACCATTTCTCCTGCATCGACCTGATCATCGAACAGGCGAGACGACCTTTGCGGGAATCTTTGATCAAGCAGCTCCACCGGACCCTGAAAAGCGGCACCTCAGACAGCCGAACAGAGTGGTTTGTGGTGGGAGACTACAAGAAGTTACCCAACGAGGTGGGCGGCCAGGAGACCACGCCGCCCTCCGAAGTGCCGGCTGCCATGGGGAAGCTGCTGAAAGCGTATGAACCTTCCTCTCCCAAGACGCTGGAAGAGCTGGTCGCCTTTCACCATGCCTTTGAGGCCATCCACCCGTTTCAGGATGGCAATGGCCGGGTCGGGCGTTTGATCCTGTTCAAAGAGTGTCTGCGGAACAACATTGTGCCGTTTATCATCGACGAGCGCTTCAAGCTGTATTATTACCGCGGGTTGAAGGAGTGGCCCAGGGAGCGGGGCTATCTTTTGGACACCTGCCTGGCGGCGCAGGACCAGTTCAAAAAATATCTGGTGTATTTTCAGATCCCCTTTGAGGTGTGAGGACCTTCTTTGTTTCGCTGTGCTGGGGGGCGTGGAGTCATTCTGGCGGGAGAGAATCACGGGCCTGCTACGGCGACCCCGCCTGTCTCGGCGTGGCCGAGACGGTCCTCCCCTTGCGCAGGGGAGGCGGGGGGCTCTGGTGTGGTTTTTGGTGGCCGCTTTTGGGGGGCTTCTCCCCTCCCCTGTGATGCAGAAACCCCCCGGCGTCGTTGGGACGCCGGGGGGTGTTTGGGTTTTATGGGGGATCAGTCGTCGGCCTCTACTTCGTTTTCCAGGATACGCAGCGCGCCGGTGGGGCAGGCTTCGGCGCACTTGAGGCAGTCGATGCACTCGCGCACCACGTCGCTGTGCTGGAACTCCGGCCGGATGGTGGTGGCAAAGCCACGGTCCACCAGGCCCAGGATGCCCTTGCCCACCACTTCGTCGCACAGGCGCACGCACTGGTTGCACAGGATGCACTTGCCCTGGTCCCGTTCAATGACCATCAGGCGCTTTTCCTTGTAGCTGGGGTGGACCTTCCCCGCGCCGTTGCCCCGCAGGCGCTCGATGCGCTCGGGCTGAAGCTCGTAGAGGTTGGCGCAGCGGATGAGCTTGCAGTCGTCAAAGTCGTGGCAGCCGCAGTCCAGGCACCGGGCGGCCTCCGACCGGGCCTGGGCCTCGGAGAAGCCCAGGTTGATCTCCTCGAAGTCGTGCTTGCGCTCCTCGGGGGGCCGGGTGGGCATCTTGGCCCGGGGCAACTTGATGTAGTCGGCATAGTCCTCGGGAGAGACCTTCTTCACCGACAGATAGGTCTTCTGATAGGGCACCTGGATGCCGTTCAGGAACAGGTCCACCACCTTGGAGCAGCGGCGGGCCTCGCCGATGGCCTCGATGGCGATGGACGCGCCCTGGTTGGTGGCGTCGCCCACGGCAAAGACCCCGTCCAGGGAGGTGCGGTAGCTGGTCTCGTCGGCGGAGATGATGCCCTTGCGGTTGAGCTCCACGCCCTCAAAGCCGGCCACGTTGGCCTTCTGGCCGATGGCGCTGATGACGCAGGTGACGGGCAGGGTCTCGAACTTCCCTTCCACCGGCACCGGGCGGCGGCGGCCGCTCTCGTCAGGCTCGCCCAGCTCCATGACCTGGAGCTTCATGGCCGTCACCTTGCCGTTTTCGCCCTGGATCTCGGCGGGGTTGGTGAGGAACTTATAGAGGACGCCCTCTTCCCGGGCCTCGTCGATCTCCAGCTGTTCGGCGGGCATCTCGGCCTCGGTGCGGCGGTAGACCACATAGACCTCTTTGGCGCCCAGGCGCACGGCGGTGCGGCAGGCGTCCATGGCGGTGTTGCCGCCGCCCACCACGGCCACCTTGTCGCCGATGGCGGGGCGCTCGCCCAGGGCCACCCGCTGCAGGAAGTCGATGCCGCCCAGCACGCCCTCCAGCTCTTCGCCGGGGCAGCCGATGGGCATACTCTCCCAGGCGCCGATGGCCAGGACCACGGCGTCGTAGTGGCTGCGGAACTCGGCAAAGGTCTGGTCCACGCCGATGCGGAAGTTGTTCTTCATCTCCACGCCCAGGGAAGCGATCTCGTCGATCTCCTCGTCCAGCACCCGCTTGGGCAGGCGGTACTCGGGGATGCCGTAGCGCAGCATACCGCCCATCTGGGGCATGGCGTCCACGATGGTCACCCGGTGGCCTTTCAGCGACAGGTAGTAGGCTGCGGTGAGGCCGCCGGGGCCGCCGCCGACGATGCCCACCCGCTTGCCGGTGGCCGCCGCCTTGGCGGGCAGGTAGCCTCCGGCCTGGATGACCCGGTCGGCGGCGAAGTATTTCAGGTAAGAGATGGACATGGACTCTTCCACCATCTGCCGGCGGCAGGCCTCCTCACAGGGGTGGGGGCAGACCCGGCCGATGGAGGCAGGGATGGGCAGGCGCTCTTTCAGGATACGCACGGCCTCTCTGTCGTCCCCCCGGGCGATGGCCTGGATGTAGCCCTGGGCGTTGACGCTGGCGGGGCAGCGCAGCACGCAGGGGCCGCGGCAGTCGCCGTCGTGGTCGCTCATGAGCAGCTCCAGGCTGGTCTTTCGGGTGCGGGTGACCCGCTCGGACTCGGTGTAGATCACCTGGCCGTCCTGGGCCACGGTGGAGCAGGCCCGCAGCAGCTTGGGGCTGCCCTCGGCCTCCACCACGCACAGGCTGCACCCGCCATAATGCTTCAGCTCCCCGTTGTGGCAGAGGTTGGGGATGTGGATGCCGTTGTTTTCTGCGATCTCCAGGAGGGTCTGGCCCTGCTTGCCGGTGCAGGTCTTGCCGTTGATGACCACTTTGATTCTCGTTTTCATCGCTGTGCCCTCCTTTCTTATTCTACGATGATGGCGTTGAACTTACAGGAGTTCACGCACTGCTTACATTTGATACATGCGGACATGTCGATGACGTGAGGCTCCTTCCGCGCGCCGCTGATGCACTCCACCGGGCACTTGCGGGCGCAGACGGTACAGCCGGTGCACTTGTCCGGGTCGATGCGCAGGGTCAGCAGGGCCGAGCACTCGCCGGCGGGACATTTCTTGTCCCGGATGTGGGCCTCGTACTCGTCCCGGAAGTAGCGGATGGTGGTCAGCACCGGGTTGGGGGCCGTCTGGCCCAGGCCGCACAGGGAGCCGTCCTTGATGCTCACGCACAGCTCCTCCAGCATCTCGATGTCCCCTTCCTGGCCCTGGCCCTCGCAGATGCGGTCCAGGATCTCCTTCATGCGGGTGGTGCCGATGCGGCAGGGGACGCACTTGCCGCAGGATTCCCGGGCGGTGAAGTCCAGGAAGAAGCGGGCGATGTTCACCATGCAGGTGCTGTCGTCCATGACCACCATGCCGCCGGAGCCCATGATGGCGCCGGTGGCGGAGAGGGCCTTGTAGTCGATGGGGGTGTCCACCAGGGCGGCGGGGATACAGCCGCCGGAGGGGCCGCCCATCTGCACGGCCTTATAGGCCCGGTCTTCCTTGATGCCCCCGGCGATGTCGAAGATGACGTCCTTGAGGGAGTTGCCCATGGGCACCTCCACCAGGCCGCCCCGCTTGACCTTGCCGGTGAGGGCAAAGACCTTGGTGCCCTTGGAGTTCTCGGTGCCCATGGCGGCGAAGGCCGCGCCGCCGTTCTGGAGGATCCAGGCCACGTTGGCAAAGGTCTCCACGTTGTTGATGTTGGACGGCTCGTTCAGGTAGCCGCTTTGGGCGGGGAAGGGAGGCTTGAGCCGGGGCATCCCCCGCTTGCCCTCCATGGATTCGATGAGGGCGGTCTCCTCGCCGCAGACGAACGCGCCTGCACCGATCTTGATGTGCATGTCACAGGAGAAGCCGGTGCCCAGGATGTCCTCGCCCAGCAGGCCGCGGCTGCGGGCCTGGTCGATGGCGTGGCCCAGCCGCTCCACGGCCAGGGGGTACTCGGCGCGGATGTAGACGAACATATCGCTGGCGCCGATGGCATAGGCGCCGATGAGCATACCCTCGATGAGGGTGTGGGGGTCGGACTCGATGAGGGCCCGGTCCATGAAGGCGCCGGGGTCGCCCTCGTCGGCGTTGCAGATGAGGTGCTTGCGCTCCCCTTCCGCTTTCCGGGCGGCGTCCCACTTGAACCAGGTGGGGAAGCCTGCGCCGCCCCGGCCGGCCAGCCCGGAGACCTTGATCTCTTCGATGATGTCCTCGGGGGCCTCGTGCAGGGCACGGTCCAGGGCCTGATAGCCGCCGTGGCCGATGTAGTCGTCGATGCTGGTGGGGTTCACCACGCCGCAGTTACGCAAAGCCACCCGCTTCTGCTTTTTCAGGAAGCGGGCGTCGTCGTCGCTGATGAACAGAGGCTCCAGCTTGCTGTAGTCGTTCTTCCGCACGGCGTCCACGATGCTCAGGGCGTCGTTTTCCTTCACCCGCACCAGGCGGTGGAGGAGCTGGTCGCCCTCGTAGATGTCCACGATGGGCTCCAGGTAGCACATGCCGATGCAGCCGGTGGTCTCCACGGAAAAGCTGTCGGTGGCGTTCATGTGGCCGGCCAGGACCTTGGCCACCCGGGACGCGCCGGCGGACACGCCGCAACTGCCCTGGCCCACCAGGATCCGCACCCCCTGGCCGGATTCCCGCTGCCGGAGCTGGCGGAGGATCTTGATGGTCTTTTCCGGGGTCAGGTTGCCGTAGGTCTCGCCGTTGATCATCATTACCGGCGCCAGGGAGCAGCAGCCCAGGCAGGCCACTTCGTTCAGGGTGAACAACCCGTCCTCGGTGGTCTCGCCGTTGTGGATGCCCAGCTCCTGGGTGATGGCGGTCCGGATGCGCTCTGAACCGTTGACGTGGCAGGCGGTGCCGTCGCACAGCATGATTTGATAGGTGCCCATGGGCTTGAGGCGGAAGTAGCTGTAGAAGGTCGCCACGCCCATCACTTTAGCCGGGCTGTTCCCGGTGCGCTCAGCCACATGATAGATCACTTCCTGGGGAAGGTAGCCATAGATCGACTGAGCCTGCTGTAGGATCATGATGAGACTGGTGTCATCGTCCTGATACTGGCGCAAGACGCCTTCCACCAGACTCAGATCGACACCCGACTTAAATTCGGTCATTGTCTTCACTCCTTTGGATCGGCGGGAATCGCGTTTATCATTTTTACAGTTTTTTTATCTTTTCTTTCATTTTCCCCGCAATCGCTTCTAACCATATCGGATAAATTATACCGCCCCCGGCAGGGATTTTCAAGTGTATTTCCCCTTTTGGCAAAAGAATTTGTGGTGATTTTCTTGACATTCTGGTGAATTTGCAAAAAGCCTGTCAAATTCCTCGCCGTCATCTGCAAGAAAATTTGCAGCAAAAAAAGAGACCGGGCCATGCCCAGTCTCTTTTTTGCATTTTTTCATTCATCAGATTGCGTCCCGGCCTCACACGTTGTGCTTCACCCGGTCGTGCTCCTCGGCCCGCTTGGCGTTGTTGAAGCGGTCCAGGGTCCCCACCAGATAGCCGGTGATGCGGCGGATGCGCTCAAAGGGCACGCTGTCGTCCTCCCGCCGGCCGCAGCCGGGGCACTGGTCCCCGATGATGCCGGAGAAGCCGCACACGGGGTCCCGGTCCACCGGGTGGTTCACCGAGCCGTAGCCGATGCCCTTCTCCTTCATGCAGCGGATGACCCGCTCGAAGGCGTCCAGGTTCTCCGTGGGGTCGCCGTCCATCTCGATGTAGCTGATGTGTCCGGCGTTGGTCAGGGCGTGGTAGGGGGCCTCGATGTCGATCTTGTCATAGGCCGAGATGGGATAGTACACCGGCACATGGAAGGAGTTGGTGTAATACTCCCGGTCGGTCACCCCTTCGATGACCCCGTATTTCTCCTTGTCGATCTTCACGAACCGGCCGGACAGCCCCTCCGCCGGGGTGGCCAGCAGGGAGAAGTTCAGGTGGCGCTTGGCGCTCTCCTGGTCCATTCTGGCCCGCATGTGGCCCACGATCTCCAGGCCCAGCACCCGGGCCCGCTCGCTCTCGCCGTGGTGCTCGCCGATGAGGACCTTCAGGGTCTCGGCCAGGCCGATGAAGCCCATGGACAGGGTGCCGTGCTTGAGGACCTCCCGCACCTCGTCGTCCCACTCCAGCTTGTCCGAGTCGATCCACACCCCCTGGCCCATGAGGAAGGGGGCGTTCTTCACCTTCTTCCGGCACTGGAACTCAAAGCGCTCCAGCAGCTGGTCCACGCACAGGTCCATCATGTGGTCCAGGCTCTCAAAGAAGACGTTGATGTCCCCCTTGGCCTTGATGCCCAGCCGGGGCAGGTTGATGGTGGTGAAGGACAGGTTGCCCCGGCCGTTGCAGATCTGCCGGTCCGGGTCCACCACGTTGCCGATGACCCGGGTGCGGCAGCCCATGTAGGCGATCTCCGTCTCCGGGTGGCCTTCCTGATAGTATTGCAGGTTAAAGGGGGCGTCCAGGAAGGAGAAGTTGGGGAACAGCCGTTTGGCCGAGCACCGGATGGCCAGCTGGAACAGGTCGTAGTTGGGCTCGCCGGGGTTGTAGTTGACCCCTTCCTTCACCCGGAAGATGTGGATGGGGAAGATGGGGGTCTCCCCGTTGCCCAGCCCGGCCTCGGTGGCCAGCAGGATGTTCTTCATGGCCATCCGCCCCTCGGGGCTGGTGTCCATGCCGTAGTTGATGGAGGAGAAGGGGGTCTGGGCCCCGGCCCGGGAGTGCATGGTGTTCAGGTTGTGGATGAGGGCTTCCATGGCCTGATAGGTGGCCCGGTCGGTCTCCTTCACTGCCCGGTAGTGGGCAAAGCTCTGGCACCGGCGCAGCAGGGCCTCGTCCTCGCCGTAGTGGGCCAGCAGGAAGGGCAGCTCGGCCTCAAAGTAGTCCTCGCAGTGCTCCAGGGTGGGATACAGGCCGGTCTCCTCCTTGATGGTCTGGAGGTTGGCCTTGATCTCCTGCTCCGGGTCCGGCCGGTCCTCCAGCAGCATCACAGCCCGGGCCAGGTTCTGGCGGTAGATCCGCTGGAAGGTCTTGCTCACCCCTCTGGCCATGGCGTAGTCGAAATTCACCACCGACTGTCCGCCGTGCTGGTCGTTCTGGTTGGACTGGATGGCGATGCAGGCCAGGGCCGTGTAGGAGGCGATGTCGTTGGGCTCCCGCAGGGTGCCGTGGCCGGTGGAAAAGCCCCCGTCAAAGAGCTTGATCAGGTCGATCTGGGTACAGGTGGTGGTCCCCATGGGGGCAAAATCCATGTCGTGGATGTGGATGTCCCCGTTGCTGTGGGCCTGGGCGTGCTCGGGCTTCATGACGAACATCTGATAGAACTGCTTGGACCCCTCGCTGCCGTACTTGAGCATGGTGCCCATGGCGGTGTCGCCGTCGATGTTGGCGTTCTCCCGCTTGATGTCGCTGTCCTTGGCCGAGGAGAAGGTGATGTCCTCATAGATCTTCATGAGCCGGGTGTTCATCTCCCGGGCCCGGCTGCGCTCCGAGCGGTAAAGGATGTAAGCCTTGGCCGTCTGGACGTACCCGCTGTCCATGAGCACCCGCTCCACAATGTCCTGGATGTGCTCCACATCGGGGCAGTCGCCCCCTTCAACCTCCAGCACAGAGGCCACTTCGTGGGCCAGCTTCGCGGCGGTCTCGTCGTAGCCCGGCTTATAGGTGGCCTCGAAGGCCTTGTTGATGGCGTCGGCGATCTTGTTCTCGTGGAACGGGACCACTCTGCCGTCCCGCTTCCGAATCTGCTGTACCACGGTCATAGCGCAACTCTCCTTTTCCTTTTCTTCTATCGCAGAAACAGTCTTAGATAGCCCCGGGGGCCTCCCACGGGGCTATCTTGTGTTTTCGTCTCAAAAAAAGCACAGTATCTTGTGTTTCCTGTAAGAAAGCATCCACATGATACACCGGGACCGCAGTCCCGTCAAGCATTGTTCCCTGAAATTATTGCACAAAAATTCCCCGCCGTCTGTGACTTGGGTACCCTCCCCTCGCCTCCCCTCAGCCCCGCCGCTCTGCCAAAGTCCTTGGGCGGCAAGGCCTCCCTCTCCACCGCCGGAGGCAAGGGACTTTGGCAAGCCGCCCCGCCATTCAGCCGCCCGGGGTGAGCTGATATTCCACCTGCAAGTGACAGGGCAGAATGGCCTCCACCCGCTGCCGGATGGCCGAAAACTCCGCCGGGACCCCCACCAGCCCCGGAAAGGTCACCCGCACATGGAGGGGCTTGTCGGTCTCCTCCACCCGGGCCGGCAGGCCGCAGCCCCGCAGGGTGTCGTTCATGGCCTGCAAGGTAAAGCTGTTGCTGCCGATCCGCAGCAGGGCCGCCGCCGTCTGCCGCAGCGCTTCCGGCGTCCCCTGGCCCGGCAGGTCCAGCAGGGCCAGCAGCCCTTGCAGCCCCTCCTCCTCGGCGGTGCTGAGGCAGCTCTCCCGCTGGATGCGGGCCAGCTCCTGGGCCGCCCCGTCCAGGGCCGCCCCTTCACTTCGGAGCTCTCCCCATTGAAAACTCCCCTCCCAGCGATAGACCCCCAGCGGTTCCAGCAGCGCCCGCAGTCTCTGTTCGTGTTTCATCACATCTCCTCCACCGACACAGACCCCAGCACCGCCAGCTGGTTGTCCTGCACCGTCACGTCGTTGATGGGGCTGTCGATGCGGTAGTTCTCCACGCCCTCCACTTCATAGATCTTCTGGGCGATCTGGACCAGCAGCAGGTCCCGGCCCAGCATCTGCCCGTCAAACCAGGTCTCCATGGCCCCTTCCACCTGCCGGATCACCTCGGCCGCAGAGGCCCCCGCCGCCGGCTTCACCGACAGGATCAGGTGGACCGCCACCGTCTCCGGGGCCTGGACCTGCACATCCACCGCAATTTCCCGCTGCTCCTCCAGCACCGCCTGGACCTGGTCCACCAGCGCCTGCTCCGGCACCCCGCCGGCGGTAGCAATGACCACGTCCACGGTCCCCACGCCCCGCTTTTTGGGCAGCACCTTCACCGCCGCCACCCCCGGCACCGCCAGGGCTTCCCGGGCATAGTAGGCGCTGTTGGTGCCGTTGGGCAGGCTCCGGTAGGTCTCCAGGATGCGCTGCCGCAGGGCCTCGTCTCCCTCCTCCGCCCGGCCCCCCACAAAGGGAACGGGATTGGTGCAGGCCGTCACCCCGGCCGGCGCCACCGCCATGGTCCGCACCAGCCCCGCCGGGACGTTGCCCCCCAGCCCCGGCTCCACCGCCTGGGCGGGGAGGTCCACCCACAGGCTCCCGGCCGGCAGCACCCCCGCCTGGGTGGTCTCAAAGGCCACGCCCCCCGCCGTCAGACACACCGTCTGCCGGGGGATCTCCAGATCCTCCCCCGCCGCTTCCGACAGCGAGAACCGCAGCCGCCCCGCCGCCCGCTGGGCGGGCAGCCGCTGAACCCCCCGCAGCGCACCGTGCTGTTCCAGCGCCTCCCCCACCGCCGTCTGGGGAAAGCACTGGCGGCGGGTCCATTCGTTCTCCGCATACAGGCCGTACAGCTGGGCCGCCAGGGCATACATCCGCACCGCCATCTCATCGTTCCCCTCCGGGGCGACCCCCGTCTCCAGCGCCACCTGCCGGACCATCTCCTGATACAGTTCCTCCACCGTTTTCATTCGCAACGCTCCTTTCCCCGCCTCACAGCCGGACTGCCGCCTGCAGCGGCGCGCCCTGCCAGCGCAAATACACCGTCAGCCGCCGGGTCTCCTCCACCCAGTCGGCCCCTTCCACCACCAGGTCCTCCTCTCCTGCCAGGGCTTCCGCCGCATAGCTGGCCCCCAGCGCGCCCCGCGCCGAAGGCTTCTCTCCCAGCAGCAGATACAGCCGGCTGCCCACCTGGGGCAGCAGCGGAAAGCTCCCCCGCCGGGCCGTGAGCAGGAACAGGACCCGCTCCAGCACCCCTTCCGCCCCCTCGCTGTGGGCAAAGCCGCCCGATCCGTCGGGCCGGTAATCCCCGTCCCGCAGCTGTGCCACCCTCACAGGACCACCTCCTTCCCGTTCAGCGTCAAGGTCCCGTTGATCTCCACCGGCCCCTGCAAGCGGATGGTGCCGTCCCGGCCCAGCCGCAGCTCCACCCCCGGCCGGACCGACAGCCACACCTCCCCCTCCGGGTCCTCTCCGTCCGTCCGGCCCACCACCCAGGGGGTCTCCTCCGGGCCGCTCTTCACCACCAGCACGGTCTCTCCCCGCCGGGGCCTCCAATGGTATCCTCCGGGCAGGCAGACCTGCACGTTGCGCCGCTCCCCGGCCAGCGCCACGCCCAATCCGCCGTCAGCCACCGTCACCTGTCCCAGCTCCGCCGGCGGCTCCCGCAGGATCTCGCCCCGGTTTCCTCTTGCCATCCACATGCGTCATCCCTCCTGTTCAAAGCACCGCCTGGGGCTGGCCCAGGACCAGTTTCGTCTCATACCCTGCCGTGCCCAGGCTCACCCGGCTCTCCCGCACCCGATACACGCCGTTGCCGCTCCACCCCGGCCGGGTCAGCCGGACCAGGTCCCCGGGCCAGGCGGCAAAGGGCAGGGCCACCGTCACCTCGATCTCCAGCAGCTCCGCCGCCGAGCGGTCCAGCTGAAAGCGCGCCTGATAGCGCCGGGCCTGATACCCCGTGTTCTTGGGCAGCAGGATCACCCGGCTGCACTGCCCGCCCCGGCGGCGAAAGTCCTCGTTGACCTCCGTCTGCCGGGTCCACCCGGTCACGTCCTTCACCGTCACTTGCGACAGCACCCCATACCGCTTGTCCCGGCGGACCACCCGGGTCACCGGAGCCGCCGCGTCCAGCTCCACCGGCGCAGTGGCCGGCCAGGGATGCAGGGCCAGCTTGCCCTCCCGGGTAAACCGGGGCGTCACGCCGCCGTGATAGCGGGCAAAGTCATACAGCACCTTCCAGCAGCTGCTCCCGGAGGCCACCGAAAAGCCCCACACCGCCGGCAGCGACACCGCCCGGTCCAGGCCGATGCCATAGGGGGTCACATACCGCCGCAGGATCTCGCCCAGCGTGGCCTGTCCATAGTCCGCCGCCTCCGCCTGGTTGTCCAGCAGCAGGGCCTGCATCCCCCGCCCGGTCAGCTCCGCCGTGCAGCCCTCCGGGGACCACTGGCACTGGCATTCGTCCACCACCCCCACAAAGCAGAGGGCGCCGTTCCGGCGTACCTGCACCCGCACGCCGTCCGCCAGCTGATCCTCCTGCCCCGCCGCCCAAAGCACCTTGACCCAAAAGCTGTCGCAGGGAGACCCCAGCCCATACTCCAGCCGCCAGGCGACAGGGGTGGGCAGACGGCGCGCGCTGCCGTCGTATCCGATCAGCGTCCATTCCGTCATCCTCTCACCCCACTCTCAGCCGCTGGCCGGGCTGGATCACGTTGGGATTTTTGATCTGGGGATTCCACACCAGCACCTCTCCCAAAGTCACCCCATAACGCCGGGCGATGGCCCAAAGGGTCTCCCCCGGCTGCACGGTGTGGTACACCGCGTCTGCTGGGGCCGAGGGCGGCAGCACCGTTCCCCCGCTCCCGCCGGGCTTGCTGCCCGCCGCCGTCAGCTTGTCCCGATATTTGTCATAATCCTCCCAAAAGACAAAGGTATAGCGCACATAGTCCGGCCGCGGCTCCTGGGCCAGGGACAACGACACGAAGTACGCCCGGGCGCTCTGCCACACCGGATGAAACAGCACCCCCGGCCCGCCCTCATAGAACACCGTCGCCAGCCGCCGGAAGTTGGGATAGGCCTCCGGCCCGAAAAACTCCCCTTCCCCCCGCATCACCCGCCGCCACAGCCCCAGGTCCTGCATGGCGTACCGGCCAAAAGGCACCTTATGCACCGCCACCTTCCGCTCATATTCAATGGTATAGGTCCGCGGATTGTGGGGCCAGACATAGTTTTTATATCGCATGGGATTCAGATCCACCACGTCACCTCCTGTTCTCCGGGTCCGTCAATACAGGGCGAACCCATTGTCATACCGCCGGGCGTCCCGCTGGACCGCCCGGTCCAATTCCTCCCAGTCCGCCCGCCGCTCCTCCGCGCCCTCTGGCACTGGGACCGTCTGCGCCGCCGTGCCGCCCCGGCTGGCCTCCGCCAGCCGGACCGCCCTCTGGGTCCGCCCCAGGGCCTGACAGAGTTCCCGGACCCCCAGGCCCCCAGCCGCAGCCTCCTCTGCCCAGGGGACACGTTCCGCCGTCTCCTGCCTGACCTGCTCCGGCCAGCCTACACGAGCCGCCGCGCGGACCAATTCTTCCTGCCGGGGTCCCGTCCAGACCGACGGAGCCTCTTCCCAGTCCACCCCCTCGCCCATCCGTCTCTCTGCCGAAAAACCCTCCGCTTCTGTCTGCGCCGCAGGCGTGGGCGTAGGCGCTGCCGCTGCTTCCGCCGCGCGCTTCCTTGGCTCTGCTGACCCAACCGCAGCCCCACGCCATTCAGCACTGCCGCTCTCATTGGCCACCGGCAGCACCCCGTCGGCCTCCGCCGCCAACGCTCGTTCCAAATAGTCGATCATGACCGCTCCCCCCGTTTCATCCGCTCAAAGCGCGCCAGATCAAAGGCGGGATTCTCCTCCCGCACCACTGCCCCGGTCTCCCCGCCGCACACCGGGCATCGTGCCCGCTGGGCTTCCGCCCGGCAGCTGGGACACAGCTGCCCCAGCGCCTCCTCCTCGTCCAGCAGCAGGTTCACCGCGCACCACAGATACTCCTCCTCCGTCAGCTCCTTGGCCCGAGCCTCACTGGGCAAGACCCGAAAGGTCCGCAGCACCCGCCACCGCAGCCGCTGCCAGGGCAGTTCTGCCACCGCCCCTTTCAGTTCCGCCAGGTCTCCCGGCCGCCGCCGACCGCTCCACCGCCGGCTCCACCGGCGGGCCATCCTCTCGATCTGAGCCGGCGACCGGTCCGCCAGCACCGCCGCCCCGGAGGCATACACCCGCCTCCCCCGCCGCTTCCAGGCCCGGGCCACCAGACAGGCGTTGTCCCGCAAGGCCCGTTCCTCTGCCGGGCCGTCCATCCCCCGGGCCTCCTGCCGGGCCAGCAGCAGCTCCCAAGGGGGAACGGCTTCCAGCCGTCCCCCCAGCCGCCAGTGTTTTTCTGTTCTCATCCTGCCGTCTCGATCCTCCTGCCGGCCACCACCGTGACCTTTTCCACCACGGCGTTCCCCAGGGTCCCGCTCTCTCCGATCTTGCTCCACTGGCACCCGCTGTAGATCACCCGCCGGTCCGGCTTGCAGATGACCAGGCTGAAGTTTTCCAGCCCATAAAAGTCGATGCCGTCGGCCAGCGCCTCGTCGGTGGCGTAGATCCGCGTCAGTTCCAGCACATGCCGGCTCTGTCCCGGCAGGGTCGCCACCGGCTCCTTCTCGCCAAAGGCCTCCACCGTGGTGCTGGTCTTGGTGCTCTGGGCGGTGTAGCTCTGGACCACCGCCACCTTCTTCCCGTTCACTTCCAGATAGATGTCGCTGCTGGTTGGGATCCATGTCGCTGCCATCTCCTCGCTCCTTTCTCCGTCTCCGCTCAAACGGCGATCTGGGCGCTGAGCCAGATCTGGTTCAGCCCCAGGGCCACCGTAAAGGAAAAGGTCACCAGGCACACCGTGGGCCGGTCCTCCAGGGCCTGTACCGTCACCTCACCATAGCCGGCAATGATCTCCGCCGCCAGCTTCCGCTCCAATTCCAAGATCACCTGAGACCGGATCGCCCCTCTTGTCTGGGCCGTGTTCTTCGCCCGGGGGAATCTGGCCCGCAGGGCCGCCCGGATACCGGGGATCACATCATCCACCACCAGGATCGTCCCCAGCTCCCGCCAGGTGGTGTCCGGGGCCTCCCCGGTGGTCGTCCGGGTGGTCACCCCCCGGATCACCATGCACTGTCCCTGCGCCTGCTCCAGCGTCGTCACGCCGCCCAGGATCAAGGTGTCCAGCTCCTGTTCCGTGTACCGCTCTGCCGGCCCGGAGACCCCCGTCAGCACCGCGCCGCCCAGGGGCAGGGCCGGGTCGGTCTGGCCGCAGATGGCCCCCGCCACCGCCGCCGCCTGCCTGGCGTCTCCCGGGGCCACCAGCACCACCCGCTCGCTGTTGAGGCCCTTGGCCCGCTCCACCAGCTGGCTCACCGTCTCCTCCGCCCCGCCGGGGACCACCGCGATCCGCTCCCGCTGGGCGGCGGCATCCGCCGTCACCTGGTCCCGCAGGGCCTGCTGCACCGTCAGGGTGCCGCTGTCGCACAGGACCACCCGCACCCCTTCCTGACCGCCCAGCAGGGCAAAGGCTTCGGCATAGTCCTCGTCCTGGGTCACCGGCACCGCCAGCACCCGGGCCGCGCCGTTGGCCATCAGCAGCTGCACCAGTTCCGTCAGCCCGTCCTTGGGGCCAAAGGCCTCCGCCGCCTCCCGGCCGCTGTTCAGGGTGTACAGGGTCCCTGCCGTGCCGCCCTGGCTCCGGGCCGCCACCGCCGCCCAGCCCTGCCGGCTGGCGCCGCTCACCACCGCCGCAGCCTCATACACCGAGTAGACCCCCGGCCGCTCGTGGCTGGTCACCGCTTTGCTCATACGATCACCTCTCCTTTCACTTCCACGCCCACCAGGGCGCCGCTCTCCTCTGTCACCGCCACCAGCATCCCCCGGCACACCGCCTGGAGTTTCCCCCAGAACATGCCGCTGCGCTGGTCAAAGGCCGTCTCTCCCACCGACCACTTCTCCACCGGAAACCCCGCCGGCCCCCCTTGCAGCAGGGCCGCCGCCACCTGGTCCAGCAATGCCCGGCACCCGGCCTCCCCCGCCGCCTTGGGGCTGTAAAGGGTCAGCAGAAACTTCACCGTCACCCGCTGCCCATACCGCTCGGTCCACTGGCGGCTCTCGTCGTCATACTGCTGGCCCAGATAGTTCTGAAAGCCCGCCCCGGTGGTCTCCACCTCCTTCACCTGCACCACCGCCACCGGCCCGGTCCGCTCCGGCCGGGCCTGCTGAGGCCAGGCGGTCACGGCGGGGATCCCCGCCGCCGTCAGATAGTCGGTCATCTGTCCGCCCAGCGCCGCCAAGGTCGTCATCGTCCATCCTCCTCCCTTCTGGCCAGCAGCGCCCGCCAGCAGATCCGCTCCGTGCCCACCGTCACCGGCCGCACGCTCTCCACAGTGTACACCGCCTGTCCCGCCTGCACCGTCTGCTCCTGGGCCTGGTCGGCAAAGGGCAGGGCCGCCTGGGCCAGGCACAGCGCCTTCTCCCAGCGCTGCTGCCCCAGCGGGGTGGGGGTCCATTGGGCCTGCCGGTCCGTCACCGGCCGCAGCACCGCTCGTCCCCGGCCCACCTCCTGCCCCGCCCGGCGCAGGACCACGTCCTCCCCATACCGGGCCGCAATGGCTTCAAAACTGCCCGCAAAGGTCATCCGCTCACCTCCCAGACCCCAAAGCCCCCGTCCTCTGCATAGGGGGCCATCAGCTCCTCCGCCTGCCGCTGCAGGCTCCTGGCACAGGCGTCCCCCGCCCGGTCCTCTCGGGTCCGCACCGTCAGGTCCCCGGCGGTGAACGCCAGCGGCGTGGGGCTGCTCTGCTCCAAGGCCCCCGTCATCGCCGCCAGGGCAGACCAGGCGCTGGCCACCACCAGCAGGTCCCGCACCTGCTCCGGCGTCACCTCCGGCCGCAGCCGCGCCTGCCAGCTGTCCAGGGCGGCGGCACACAGGAGGGAGAGGACCTTCCCCTCTCCCTCCGTCAGCTCTCGCCCGGCAAAGCACCGGGCCACGTCCACGATCTCCTGGACCATCCGGCTCACCCCTTCGCGCCGATCTTCAGCACCTTGGAGGCGTCCTGGAAGATCTTCGCAAAGCCGGAGATGGACGTGATGGCCGCCCGCTCCAGCTGGCGGTCGATGAGCTTGTCATACTCCACCAGCACGTCGCTGCCCCGCACCATCTCCAGGGCATAATTCTTGTCCAGGCCCAGGATGGTCCCCGCCGGCACCGCGCTGCTGCGCAGCAGGGTCGCGCCCATGGGCGTGACCAGCTTGCCGGTGCCCTGGAAGGTCAGCCCCGCCGTCCCGTCCTGCATCTCCTTCAGCTTCAGCACCTGGGCCATGGCGTCTCCCACCAGCAGGGTGTTCATGGCATAGGGGTCGAACTGGCTCCAGAAGTCCACCAGCGCGTCATAGCTCAGGGTCCCGGCGGTGCCGGAGATGGGGCCGCTGCCCACGGTATAAACCGCCGCCGGGTTCTGGTTCCCGTCGCCGTCACACAGCACCTGGATGGCGTCGGCCACATGCATCCGGTTGATGTACGCGCCGATCTGCCGCAGGGTCACCGAAAACAGATCCAGCCGCTGGAACTGGATGGCCTCATAGGAGGCCACCAGCATCCGCCCGCGCTTGTGCAGCTGGACCAGGTTCTCCTGGGCCTTCACCTGGGTCTCCGGGATCTGGGCCCCTTCCGCCACCACCGTCAGGGACTTCTCCTCCGGGCCGGGGGTGGAGGCGATGGACCGGTAATCCATGCCGGTGATCCGGGTCTCCGCCGCCGTCATCAGGGGCAGGATGTCGCTCTCCTCCATCCCCTGGCGCACCGCCCGGGCCACATACTCCGGGAACAGCACCGCCGACTCCCAGCTGGCAAAGAACTTGGACACCACGTCCGACTGAGGTCCCTTTACCTTAATATCAAAGCGCTTCAGCTGCCGCTGAAAGGCGTCCAGCCGCTCCAACGGCGTGCCCTTGTACTGCTCCGAGGGGTCGCACTGCTCCAGCACCTTGGTAAACGAGCGCCCGGATTCCCCATACATCCCCTTGTCCAGCTTCACCGTCTCAAAATGATAGGCCATATCCTTCCTCTCCTTTCCGCCCGTTCTCACAGGAACAGGCCCATGCGCTTGCTCTCGCTGTCCACCTGCACCACCAGGCAGGCCCGGCCCGTCTCGCTCTCCGCCGCCGGGCGCAGGCCCCCGGTGCCGTCGGCCACCAACTGGTCCCACCCCAGCTTGGGCGCCGTACCGCCGCTGTAACTGCACTGCACATAGCCCCGGGTCTGCACCGCCGCGTGGCTGCCCCGGCGGTGCAGGGTCAGCCCCACCGGCGCCGTGCCGTCGGCGGCGTCCTGCACCGTCCGGTTGCTGTGCATGGCGGCAAACTTCCCCGCCGTCACCGTCTCCGCCTGAAAGGTCACCACCAGGTTCTCCATTCCGTCAAATGCCACGTTCATCCCAATTCCTCCTTTTCTCAGATGACAAAGGGACCTTCCTCCCCCGTCGCTTCCGTCGTTTCCGCGTCATCCCCGCCGTAGTGCAGCTGGACCGGCAGGGGCAGCTGCTGCTCCAGCTGCTTGGCATAGCTGGCCCGCAGCTGTTCCAGCTCCCGTTCCTCCAGCTTGTCGGCAATGGCTTCCAGCGTCCCGGCTTCCAGGCCGGGCTGGGCCAGCAGGCCCAGGCGCACCGTCTCCCGGCGCAGCCCCGCCAGATACCGGCGGCCTGCCGCCGCCTGCTCCCGCAGCAGCCGCAGCTCCTCCTGCCAGTGTCCCGTCCGGTCCAGGCTGGCCAGGACCTGTTCCAGGCCCCCGCCGAAGCCCTTCACCACCCCGGCCCGAGGCTGGGCCGGCACGGCCACAAAGGACCACTCAAAGGCGTCCGTAGGCTCCGCCAGGCGCACGATGCAGCGCTTGCCCTCATACACCCGGCCCTTCACATGGCTGCACGCGCTCCGGTCGTGGATGTCGTTGCCGCAGATGGAACACACGCACCCGGACACCGCGCAGCTGACGCTGACCTCCTTCTTGATCCCCCCTTCGATCTCCGCGATCAATCCCGCGTTCTCCTCCGTGCGCAGCAGGTAGGCATATCCTTTCAGGTAGCACCCCGGCTCCCCGGCCTCGCTGACCACCCCCGGCTCCTCCACCACTTCCGTGCGGTAGAGCCGGGCCGTCTGGTCCTTGGCGCTCCAGCTGTGGTCAAAGATCCCCGTCTTGCCCACGAACAGCGGGGCCAGGGCTTCCAGGTCCTGGCGGCTGAAATACTCCTGCTCCCGGTCGGTCTGGTTGTCGCACAGCCGCACGGCAAAGGGATACACCTCCTCCTGGGTCAGCGAGGTGCCCAGAAGGCGGTTGATCTCCTCCACCGGGCCGCCCCCGGTCTCAGGGATCTGCTGGTTCTGGGCCTGCTTGGTCACTGTCTGCATGGCTCTCCTCCTTTTCCTTCTCGTTGGTCTGTTCCGCTCGGGCCAGCTGCTGGGCCTGCTGGCGGTACAGCGCCGCCCGGGCCTCCTCCACCTGGTCCTGCAAGTTGATCTCCTGCCAGTCCACCTGGAACCTGCACCCCTTGCCGTGCATCCGCAGCCACAGGTCGCACACCCGCTCCACCACCGGCGTCAGGGTCCGCCGCAGGGCGTTGAGCTCGCTGGTCATGATGTCAGCCTGCTGGCTGCTCATGCGCTCGGTGGAGGACCAGTTCAGCCCCAGCAGAAAGGGCGGGATGCCCGTCTGGGAGATCAGCTGCTCCAGGATCAGCCGCACCGGGGCCTGACAGTCCGGGATCTGGCACTCGGCCCCGATGACCTTGATCTCCACATCCCCCACCGTCACAAAGTCCCGCACCGACCCGTTCCGGGTGTTTTCCATGGCCTGGGACCACCGCTGGGCCAGCAGCCTGCCCCGCTCCTGCACCCGCCGCTGGTCCAGCCCCTCCTCGGGCTTGTACACCACGGAAAACCGGACGTTGCCCGCCCGCTCCCAGTTCTCCCCCAGGGTCTGGTAGATCTTCAGCAGCACCCCGGACAGAAAGGGCATCCCGTGCAGCAGCGACTGCCCATAGGGATTCTCCGGGCTGGGGTGGTAGGGCGTGAAGAACAGCAGCTCCTGCCGGGGCAGGACCACCGTCTCGCCGTTGGGCTGCCGCAGGGCCAGGGTCTGCTCCAGGGGCGAGGCCCCCGGCTTCACCTCCACGTCCGAGACGTTGCCGCACAGCACCGCCGCGATCTCCCGCCCGTCCCGGCTGGGCACGATCTCCCCCACCGCCCGGCCGCAGGTGAGCAGGCAGTCCAGATAGCTGTCCAGAAAGGCCTGGATGCCCCGCTGGTTCCACCCCGCCGGCACCGTGCGGAGAAACTGGTTCAGCTCCTCTTCCACCCCCTTGTCCTGGCACACCACCCCCACGCCCCCGGTCAGACGCACCAGTTTCAGCACCGCCGCGTCCACCACCGGCACCGCCTCCCGGATGGCCCGGTAGAGGGAAAACTCCGGCCGGTGCAGGGGAACATACCCGTTGAGCATCTGAAAGGGATGCCGCTGGGCCGGCCGCAGCTGGACCGGGCCGGGCTGGGTCTCTGCCGCCTGTTTCTTACCTTTCCAAAGTCCCATCTTCTCCTCCTTCTTCTCTCGTCATCGCCGCCGCTCCACAGCCGCGGCGTAAAAGGGGTCCTCCCCCTCCTCCGGGGCCACCACCGTGGCCACGAAGTAGCGGATCTCGTCCATGGCGTGGTCAAACTCCTTCCGCACCTTGTCCCGGTCCCCGGCAGACAGATCCCAGCAGTAGGCCCCAAACTCCCGGATGGCGTCCTCACAGGGCGTGCAAATGACGATCTTCCCGTCCTTCAGCGCGTCCGCCGTCAGCCGGATGCCCGAGAGCACCTCGTTGTCCGCCTTCCGCACGTTCCACCCCTCCCGGCGCAGCACCTCCAGAAAGGAGGCCGCCGAGGGGTCGGCCACCACCGCCTCGATCTCCCGTCCGCCGGCCAGCTCCCGCAGGCGCCGGGCATATTCCTGGTCGGTCTGCTGCTGCCGGTTCTGGCGGGCGTCGTAGTAATACTCCGCTACCCGGTACCACACCCCGCCGTACTTCCCCCACAGCCCCATGGAGGTGGGGTTCACCGTCCCATAGTCGCAGGAGATCACCCACCGCTGGGCCGGCCCCGCCGGAGGCGGCTGGACCAGGCTCTCGTCGAAGAAGTCATATACCAGCCCCTCCGCCGCCGTCCACTCCCCCAGCACGAACCGCCGGTAAAAGGCCCCCTGAAAGGCCCGCTCGTACCGCTGCCGGGTCTCCGGGGCCAGGGAGGGGTTGTCCTCCATGAGAAAGCGCAGGTGGAACAGGTTCCGCTCCCGGGCCTTGCAGATCCACTCCCGGTAAAACCAGTGTCCCGGCCCGGCGGGGTTGCAGGAGAACCAGAACTTCGCCCCGGTCACCGAGCACCGGGCGCAGGCCTGCTCCACAAAGGACCGGGGCATCAGCGCCACCTCATCCAGCAGCACCCCCGCCAGGGTGATGCCCTGGATGAGGGCCGCGCTGCCCTCGTCCTTGCCGCCGAAGAGATAGTAGGTGTTCTCCAGGCTGCCGCAGCGCACCTTCAGCCAGTTCCGGGAGATCTTCTCCTCCCAGGAAAACCCCAGCAGATCCAGCATAGGCAGCACGCTGGCCAGCAGGTTCCGCCGGACCGACTGGGTGGTCTTGCCGCACAGAGCAAACTGCTGTCCCCGGAACCGGGCCATGCTCCACAGAAAGAACGACAGCCCCAGGCACATGGTCTTGCCGCTGCGCACCGCCCCGTCGCAGACGATGGCGTCCTTTTCCCGATGGGGAGAGCCCCGGGTCCACCACCCCAGCACCTGCTTCTGCTTGTCCGAAAACCGCAGGCTCATCGCTGGGAGACCGCCTCCTGTTCCCGGCCCGCCGGAGGAAGGGACTGGTCCAGGGCCGCCAGAAAGGCCGCCGCCCCCTGCCCCTCCTCCTCCTTCATCTGCTCCAGCAGCTTTTCCAGCACCGCCGCCCGGTCGGTGAGCTTCACCTCCACCGCCCCGGTGCCGCTGCGCTTGAACTCCGTCAGGCAGTGCAGGTCCAGGCCGTCGATCTCCGCCAGCTCCTCCCGGTCCAGATAGGCCAGCTTCACCGCGTCGTTGGCCGCGCCGGTGGCCAGGGCCATCATCTGCTCCAGCACCCCCCGGCGGTCCAGTTTTCTCTTTGCCATCAAAAATCCCTCCTCACCCTACCCGGGAACACCCCCTCTACGGGGACGTTTTCGTACACGTTTTCAAAAACTTTTTTGATTTTTTGAAAAAAAGTCCTCCAAACCCCCGCGTTCTCCCTTCTCCGAGGGGGTCTCAAGGGTATAATCCTCCCTGCTCCCGGCTACAATATTTTCCGTCCAAACTTCCCCAGAAACGAGGTGATCCTTCTGCAAATCCAGCAACTGATGAATCCCAGCGTCGTCTCCATCGACCCCAACGAGAGCGCCGCCCTGGCCGCCCGCCTGCTGGCCCGGTACAACGTGGGGGCCTTGCCGGTCTGCTCCGCCTCCGGCGCCCTGGTGGGGGTGGTCACCGACCGGGACATCGTCCTGCGCTGCGTGGCCGCCGGCGAAGACCCGGTCCAGCTGCCGGTGCGGGCCATCATGTCCCGCCGCCCCGCCGCCGTCGCCCCTGCCGACGACCCCCGGCAGGCCGTCCGGCTCATGTCCGGCCAGCAGGTCCGCCGCCTCCCGGTGGTGGACCAGGGCAAGGTGGTGGGGATGCTCTCCCTGGGCGACCTGGCCAAATGCGGCCGCTGGGAGATGGAGATCTCCCGTGCCCTCACCGACATCTCCGAGACCATCCGCCATCCATGACCCCTTCCCAAAAGACGCCCACCCCCGGCCGCAGCCGGGGGTGGGCGTCTTTTGATCTGCGTTTGATCTGCGAGGGTATCCTGTCCCGCCGAAAAAGCTCAGGCGTTCTCCACCAGCTTGCGGATCTGGCAGGCGTGCCCCCAGTTCTCCTGGGCGTGTTCCCAGAACATCTGCCGCAGGCAGGGGTCCGTCGTCCCCTCCAGCCCCGCCAGATAGGCCGCCATGGTGGCCTGCTCCTGGGCAAACCGCCGCCGCAGGGTCCCTAAGTACGAGGGCACCGCCGCGCCGCCCTCCCCTTCCGGCCAGTACCGCACGCCGGAGATCAGGAAGTACGCCGCCGACAGCCGCTTGGCCCGCCGCTTCTTCTCCCCGGCCAGCCCGGCCAGCACCCGCCCGGGGCTGCCCCCCGCCCGGCGGGCCAGGGCCTGATATTCCCGGCAGTCCGTCAGCTCCCGCCGCACCAGCTCCTGCAGCAGCGGGCCGCAGTCCAGGCAGCCCTCCCCCAGCACCCCCGTCTCCCGGGGAAAATCCCCGTGGGGACCCATGGGCCGGGGCGCAGCCGGGGCCGCCGTTCCCTCCGCCTCTTCCGGCGCAGGGTCCCCCGCCCCCAGCGGGGCCAGCCCCGTCTCCTCCTCGGGCCGCGCCGGCTCCTCCCAGACCAGAGGGCTTTCCTCCTCCCGGTCCGCCATCACCCGCTTCCATACCCGTTCAAAAATCGCCTTCTGCTCCGCCGTCTGCGCCGGCATCTGGCGCGGCATCCGCTCCTCCATTGCGACTCCTCCTTGTTCCGTTTGTCCATTCTATGCGCCTCCCTGCCCCGGCGTCTCCCTGCCGCCGGAAGTTTTTCCCGGCAGGGGAAGGATGTATCTTGACAGACGGCCCTTGGACCAGTAAAATAAAATCAGTATAAATATGCGGACAATGAGGTGGCCCTGCCGGGCCCCGGGACCTCTTTTCCGCTTTCTACGGTGTCGCTCCCGTCCCGCCAGGGCGGCTGGCCGCCGTGATTTTATGCGAAATTTATAGAAACGGAGGTGTGTCCCGACAATATGCTGCCCTATATCCTCACTGGCGTGATCGCGTTTCTTGTCGCGCTTGTCATAGGGATTCCCCTGGGCGTCCTTTACCGGAAGAAGGTTGCGGAAAAGGAGATCATCAGCGCCGAAGAAGAGGCCAAGCGCATCATCAACGAGGCCATCAAGAGCGCCGAAAGCAAAAAACGGGAAGCCCTGGTAGAGGCCAAGGAGAAGATCCTGGCCGAAAAGACCAACTACGAGAGAGAAGTCAAAGAACGCCGCTCCGAGCTCCAGGAGCACGAGCGCCGGCTCCAGCAGAAGGAAGAGACCCTGGAGCGCAAGCTGGAAAATGTGGAGCGCAAGGAGGAGTCCTACGCCGCCCGCCTGGCCAACCTGGAAGAGTCCCGGGCCAAGGTGGCCAAGCTCCAGGCCGAACAGATGGAGACCCTGGAACGGATCTCCGGCTACACCGCCGAGGAGGCCAAGGCCTACCTCATCGAAAAGCTGGAGACCGAGGTCACCCACGAGGCCGCCATGAAGATCAAAGAGGCCGAGGCCCGCTTCAAGGAAGAGGCCGACGCCAAGGCCAAGGAGATCGTCGGCCTGGCCATCCAGCGCTGCGCCGCCGACCATGTGGCCGAGGCCACCGTCTCGGTGGTCCCCCTGCCCAACGACGAGATGAAGGGCCGGATCATCGGCCGGGAAGGCCGGAACATCCGCACCCTGGAGACCCTCACCGGCGTGGACCTCATCATCGACGACACCCCGGAGGCCATCACCGTCTCCTGCTTCGATCCCGTCCGCCGGGAGATCGCCCGTCTGGCCCTGGAAAAGCTCATCCTGGACGGCCGCATCCACCCCGCCCGCATCGAGGAGATGGTGGAGATCGCCAAGCGGGAAGTGGATGCCACCATCAAGGCCGAGGGCGAGCGGGCCGTGCTGGAGACCAACGTCATGGGCCTGCACCCGGAGCTCATCAAGCTCATCGGCCGCATGAAGTACCGCACCAGCTACGGCCAGAACGTCTACAACCACTCCATCGAGGTGGCCCAGCTGGCCGGCCTCATGGCCGCCGAGATCGGCGAGGACGTGGCCACCGCCAAGCGGGCCGGCCTGCTCCACGACCTGGGCAAGGCCGTGGACCACGAGGTGGAGGGCTCCCACGTCACCATCGGCGTGGAGCTGGCCCGCAAGTACAAGGAGAGCAAGGATGTCGTCCACGCCATCCACGCCCACCACAACGACGTAGAACCCCAGACCGTCATCGCCTGCCTGGTCCAGGCCGCTGACGCCATCTCCGCCGCCCGACCCGGCGCACGGCGGGAGAACCTGGAAAACTACATCAAGCGCCTGGAAAAGCTGGAGGAAGTCACCTCTTCCTTCCGCGGGGTAGAAAAGTCCTACGCCATCCAGGCCGGCCGCGAGGTCCGTATCATCGTCAAGCCCGAGGTGGTCAGCGAGGACGAAATGACCCTCCTGGCCCGCGAGATCGCCAAACGCATCGAGACCGAGCTGGAATATCCCGGCCAGATCAAGGTCCACCTGCTGCGGGAGGTCAAGATCGTCGAATACGCCAAATAAGCGCCGCCCCCTGCGAGGTCCCGCCCCGCAGGGGGCTTTTTGCCCCCAGCAGGGCCGTGTACCAGGGAAATTTGTCGCCGGGAGAAAGTTTTCCTTGTAATTTTGCCGAAAGGGTGGTACACTGCAACCGACAATCTAATAATGGGAGATGCTATTTTTGTTGTAACGCCGGAAGGATGCTTCCGGCGGAAGGAGAAGTTCATGAAAAAACGCATTTTCGCACTTTTCCTGTCGGCCCTGCTTCTGGCCACTGTACTCTGCGCCTGCGGAGACACGAAGCCCCAGGAAGCTGGCGGGGTCGGCAGCGACACAACGAGCTCTTCCGGAGAGGCCATCACCGGCGGCGAGCTGGTGGTTGGGATCTCGCAAGACCTGGGAGACAGTCTTGACCCGTATCAGTTGACGGCAGCAGGAACCAGAGAGGTCTTATTCAACATCTACGAGGGCTTGGTCAAGGCCAACGCCAGCGGCGCTTATGTGCCCGCCGTGGCGTCCGACAGCTCCGTCTCGGAGGACGGCCTGACCTATACCTTCCCCCTGCGGGAGGGCGTGCTGTTCCACAACGGACAGGCCGTGACCCCGGACGATGTGGTGTATTCCTTTGAAACCTGCGCCGAGACCACGGTAGACACTGCCCTGGCCGCGGCGCTTTCTGCTGTGCAGGATATTTCCGCCGAGGGCAGCACCGTCACCATTACCCTGGACGAGCCCAACCCCGACTTCCTGAGCTATGTGGGCATGGTCTCCATCGTTCCCGCCGGCTACGACGAGCAGAGCACCAGCCCCGTGGGCACCGGTCCCTTCCGCTTCGTCTCCCGCTCGGTCCAGGAGAACCTGATCATGGAGAACTTTGCCGACTACTGGGGCGAGAAGGCCTATCTGGACAAGGTCACCTTCAAGATCTTTGAGGACGCCAACGCCCTCATGTCCGCCCTGGGCGCCGAGTCCGTGGACATGGCCGTCCACCTCACCATCGACCAGGTCAACACCCTCAGCACCAGTGCCTACACCACCCTGGAGGGCACCATGAACCTGGTCCAGGCCCTGTACCTGAACCACGCCGAGGCCCCCTTCGACAACGAGAAGGTCCGTCAGGCCATGTGCTACGCCGTGGACGTGGACGAGATCCTCTCCCTGACCAGCGAGGGCCACGGCGCCAAGCTGGGCACCTCCATCTACCCCGCCTTCACCAAGTACTTTGACGAAAGTCTCAACGACGCCTATCCCCACGACGTGGAGAAGGCCAAGCAGCTGCTGGCCGAGGCCGGGTATGAGGACGGCTTCGACATGACCATCACCGTCCCCTCCAACTACACCCCCCACATGAACGTGGCCCAGGTGCTGGTGCAGCAGCTGGAGCAGGTGGGCATCACCGCCACCCTGGAGCCGGTGGAGTGGGAGACCTGGCTGTCCCGGGTCTACGCCGGGCGGGACTTTGAAAGCACCGTCCTGGGCTTCGACGCCGCCACCCTCAGCGCCGGCGCCCTGCTCAACCGCTGGACCAGCGACGACGAGAACAACATGATCAACTACGACAACCCCGACTACGACAAGCTCATGGAGCAGGCCGCCGTCACCACCGACGACGCCAAGCAGACCGACCTGTACAAGCAGGCCGCCAAGCTGCTCTCTGACACCGCCGCCAACGTCTACATCCAGGATCTGGCGGACTTCGTGGTCCTCAAGAACGGCCTGGAAGGCTACCAGTTCTATCCCCTGTATGTGATGGACCTGTCCACGGTACACTACGTCCAGTGACCGGGTCCTCCCCCATGACCGGCCCCCGGGCCGCAGCCTGAAAGAGAAAGGAGGGCGGGAAGATGCGCTATATCCTTCGCAAGGTTCTCACTCTCATTATTACATTGTTTATCGTCTCTCTTCTCGCCTTCCTGGCCTTTCAGGTCATCCCCGGCTCTCCGGCCACCGACATGCTGGGCACCAACGCCACGCCCGAAAAGGTCGCCGCCCTGGAGGCCGAGCTGGGCCTGGACGACCCCGTGCTGCTCCGCTACGGCCGCTGGGCCGCCGATTTCGTCCGGGGCGACTGGGGCCAGTCCTACAGCTACGACCTGCCCGTGAAAGACATGGTCCTGGAAAAGCTGCCCGCCACCGCCGCCCTGGTGCTGCTGGCCTTTGCCATCACCGTGGCCGCGTCCTTTCCCCTGGGCATCGCCGCCGCCCGCCGGGAGGGCAGCTTGCTGGACCGGGTCATCACCGTCCTGAACCAGATCTGCATGTCCGTCCCGCCGGTCTTTGTGGGCATCCTGCTGTGCTTCCTGTTCGGCATCACCCTGCGGGTGTTCGTGCCGGGCAACTTCGTCTCCTTCCAGGACAGCCCCGGCCAGTTCTTCCTCTACATGCTCTTCCCCGCCCTGTCCGTGGCCCTGTCCCGGATCGCCATGACGGTGAAGATGCTCCGCTCGTCCATCCTGGACGAGATGAACAAGGACTACATCCGCACCGCTTTCAGCCGGGGGCGCACCCGGGCCGACGCCCTGCGCCTGCACGCCCTGCGCAACGCCATCATCCCCGTCATCGCCTTTCTGGCCGTCACTGCGGCCGAGCTGGTGGCCGGGAGCATCGTCGTCGAGCAGGTCTTTACCGTGCCCGGGCTGGGGCGGCTCCTGCTGGCCTCCATCGCCAACCGGGACTTCCCGGTGGCCCAGGCGGTGGTCATCCTGCTGGCGGCCTGGGTGGTGGTGGTGAACTTCATCGCCGACATCCTCTACCAGTACATGGACCCCCGCATCCGCATCCAATGACCCGGCACTTTCCACACAGAGGGGAGGGAACCAACGTGCTTCTGGCAAACAAACGAGACCCTGCGGCCCCCCGCAGCGCCGGCCGGCCCCGGAACCATTTCCTGGCGGTCGGCGGGATCTTGTCCGCCCTCATGGCCATCCTGATCCTGGTGGGCTATGTCTGGACCCCCTATGACACCACCGTCATGAACGGGGCCGACAAATTCCTGCCTCCCTGCCCAGCCCATCCGCTGGGCACCGACAACTTTGGCCGGGACCTGCTGTCCCGGATCATGGAGGGCGCAGGAAGCACCTTTTTCATTGCCCTGTGTGTGGTCCTCATCGGCGGCATCCTCGGCACCCTCATCGGCTGCCTGACCGGTTACTTCGGCGGCGTGGCCGACGCGGTGCTCATGCGCCTGTGCGACGCCATCACCGCCTTTCCCAGCATCCTGCTGGCCCTGGTCCTCATCACCATCGTGGGCCAGGGGAAATACCCCATCATCCTCATCCTCGGCATCCTCTTCATCCCCTCCTTTGCCCGTGTGGTCCGGGGAGAAGTGGCCAAGGAACGCAGCCTGAACTATGTGGCCTCGGCCCGTCTCATGGGGGCCAGCCATCTGCGCATCATCTTCCGCCACATCCTGCCCAACACGGTGCAGGTCCTGCTGCCCATCGCCGCCATCGGCTTCAACAACGCCGTGCTGGCCGAGGCCAGCATGAGCTATCTGGGCGTGGGCGTCCAGCCCCCGGACGCCTCCCTGGGGCGGATGCTCTCCGAGGCCCAGACCTACCTGGCCCGGGCCCCCTGGTACGCCCTGTTCGTGGGTCTGGCCATCGTGCTGATGATCCTGGGCCTGAGCCTGCTGTCCGAGGGGCTGCAGCAGCACCGGCGGCGCTGAAAGGAGGGCGCGCTATGTTAGACATCCAAGACCTCCACATCCGCTTCCGCTCCGCCCCGCCGGACCGGGAGGCGGTGAAGGGCCTGTCCCTGCACATGGACCGGGGAGAGATCCTGGGTCTGGTGGGCGAGTCCGGCAGCGGCAAGACCGTCACGGCCATGGCCCTGGCGGGCCTGCTGAGCAACGCCAAGACCACCCTCTCCGGCCAGATCTTCTTTGAGGGCGTGGACCTGCTCCAGGCTTCCCGGGAGACCGTGCGCGCCCTGCGGGGCAAGGACATCGCCGTGGTCTTTCAGGAGCCTATGACCGCCATGGACCCCGTCATGCGGATCGGTCCCCAGGTGGAGGAGGCCCTGCTCGTCCACACCACCCTGGACCCCAAGACCCGCCGGGAGCGGGTCCTGCAAGCCATGGCCGACGCCGAGCTGCCCGACCCGGAGACCATTTATCGCAAATACCCCCACGAGCTTTCCGGCGGGATGCTCCAGCGGGCCATGGTGGCCGCGGCCATCATCTCCGAGCCCAAGCTGCTCATCTGCGACGAGCCCACCACCGCCCTGGACGTGACCATTCAAGAGGGCATCCTTTCCCTGCTGAAAAAGATCAACCGGGAAAAGGGCACCGGCATCCTCTTTATTTCCCACAACCTCCATGTGGTACGCAAGCTGTGTACCCGGGTGGCGGTGATGTGCCGGGGCGAGCTGCTGGAGGAGGGGCCGGCCGACGAGATCTTCTACCATCCCCAGGCCGAGTATACCAAAGGCCTGATCGCAGCCATTCCAACCAGGCGGAAACGGGGGTAAGGACCATGGAACCCATTCTGGAGATCCACAATCTGAACAGCTTTTACCGCCAGGGCGGCAGCGCCTTTTCCCGGGGCAAGGCCGTCCAGGTGCTGAAAAACGTCAACGTGACCCTGGGCCGGGGAGAGGTGCTGGGTCTGGTGGGCGAGTCCGGCAGCGGCAAGTCCACCCTGGCCAAGTCCATCCTGGGCATGACGGAGTACCAGGGCGAGATCCGCCACCATTCCCAGCGGCCTCAAATGGTCTTTCAGGACCCTTACTCCTCCCTGAACCCCGCCTTTTCCATCCGCCGCATCGTAGAGGAGCCGCTGCGGATCTATGGCAAATATCCCCCCGACGAGCGCCACCGCCGGGTGGAGGAAATGCTGCAAGACGTGGGCCTGGGGCCGGAGTTTTACGACCGCAAGCCCGGCCAGCTCTCCGGCGGCCAGCGCCAGCGGGTGTCCATCGCGGCAGCGCTGATCGTGCGTCCCCGCCTGGTGATCCTGGACGAGGCCGTCTCCGCTCTGGACGTGACCATCCAGGACCAGATCCTGGACCTTCTGATGAAGCTGCGCCGGGAGTTTGACCTGAGCTATCTCTTCATCTCCCACGACCTGAACGTCATCTACCAGTGCTGCGACCGGGTCATCGTCATGCAGAAGGGCGAGATCGTAGAGGAAAACACCGTGGACGGCATCTTCGACCACCCCGTCCACCCCTACACCAAACAACTCCTCCGCGCCGCCCAATAAACGCACCATCCAGCGGTCTCCCCAGAGGCATCCCCTCTGCCGGAGGCCGCTTTGTGCTGTCCGGCCCAGGGTTGACGCCGCCCGCCCGAGGTTCTATAATAAGCGGTACGAACGACCGCGTTCCGGCCCCTGGCCGGACCGGAAAGAGAGGAACGACCATGATGAAAAAACGCCTGTTTTCCGGGGCCTTGGCTCTGGTCCTGTCTCTTGGGGTGATGGTCTCCCCCGCCCTGGCCGCCCAGGAAAGCGCCCAGACGGAGCCGTCCAGCACCACCCAGCAGACCGACGAAACCACCCCGCCCCCGGCAGAGACGCCGGAAGACCAGACCACGCCCCAGGACCCGTCCGCCGAAGATCCCCAGGAACCCCCTGCCCAGGACCCGCCGGTGCAGGAACCCTCCACACCGGAGACGCCCCCCGCAGAACCGCCGGAGGAGCAGACGCCGCCGGAAACACCCCCCACCGGTCCCCTGCTGCGCCAGGACCATGTGCGCTACATGGAGGGCTTCCCTACCGGGACCTTCCTGCCGGAAAAGCAGCTCACCCGGGCCCAGGCAGCCCAGGTGGTCTACCGTCTGCTGGCTCAGCCCGACAGCGGCAGCGGAGACTGCTCCTACACCGATGTCCCCGCCAGCCAGTGGTACGCCCAGCCTGTGCGGGCCTTGTGTGCCCTGGGGCTGTTTGACAACGGCGCCACCTTCCGCCCCGAGGACGTGATCACCCGGGCGGAGTTTGTGGACCTGCTGGTCCGCCTCAAGCCCGAGGCCCAGGGCAGCGCCGCCTTCCCGGATGTCCCGGCGACCCATTGGGCCGCCCAGCAGATCGGCATTGCCGCCGCCCAGGGCTGGATCAACGGCTACCCCGATGGGACCTTCCGCCCGGAAAAGGGCCTCAGCCGCGCCGAGGCCTGCGCCGTGGTCAACCGGATGCTGGGCCGCACCGGCGACCGCGCCCAGGCCAGAAAGGTCATCGCCCTGGGCCTGTTCTCAGACATGACCAACGCCCACTGGGCAGCCCAGACCGTGGCCGAAGCTGCCGTGTCCCACAACGCTTCTGCCGGTGAGACCTGGACCGACGTGGATCTGGCCGGGATGACCTTCCGGGCAGGGGTCCATTCCGTGGACGGCCAGCTCTACTGCGTGGATCGGGCCGGAAAACTGGCGCTGAACACCACCGTCGGGGCCTATCAGGCCGACAGCGCCGGGGTCCTGACCCAGACCGCCGCATCCTATCGGATGCCCAAGGTCCCCTATATCAGCCAGATCGACAACATTTACGCCTGGGTGGGCTGCGAGGCTGTGGCCACCCTCATGGGCCTGCAAGCCAAGGGCTTTGCCACCCAGGTCCCCATCAAGACCTTCCTGGACGCCCTGCCCCGGCACAAATCCAACCCGGAAAAAGGCTTTGTCGGCTCCCCCTATGTGCCGGACACCTCCAAGCGGACCCGGACGACCATCTACCCGGCCAAGCTGGCCGAGTATTCCAACGGCTATTGCAGCGGCCAGCCGGTCTGCGCCGACTTCCGCGGCTCCTCCATCACCGAACTCCAGCAGGAGCTGCTGGCCGGCAACTGTGTCGTGGCCTACATGACCCTGTGGTGGGAGGCCCCCTATTATCGCACCTATAACATCGAGGGTTCTCTCCAGCGTCTGGTGAGCAACAACCACGCCGTGCTGGTGTGCGGCTACGACCCCGCCAAGGGCTATTTCATCTCCGACCCCTACAACTACTACAACCGCGGCAAGGTCCACCAGTATTGGGAAAACGCCAAGACCTTCGAGCGGATCTGGAACGAGCGCCAGGTCGGCATGGTTCTGCGCTGAACCATTCTTTCTAAAAAAACGGACCCGTTGCAAAACAAAGCTACAAGAAAAGACAGACTGGCACCCCCCAAGGGCTGCCCAGTCTGTCTTTTTGCTTTCCTCAGAAAGAACGCTCCAACGTGGTAATAGGGATTTCAGCGGAAACCGTGAACTCCTGCTTTCCCGGTGATAAGGTAGAATAAGTTTCGCAAAAACAAAAGGAGACATGGTTTGCAGATCTCTGGTAGAATGAAGTCGCGACAC